>CACYQO010000025.1 GCA_902776545.1 uncultured Prevotellaceae bacterium
CTTCTACGGCTTCAATTTTGAGGGTCGCGACGATGCTGAATGGACCAACATTGAGTTTGCCGACGAGAAAGTGAAAGCCTTGTGCGTGGCCAACTGGGACACCAACAAAGACGGCGAGTTAAGTTTTGCTGAGGCTGCTGCTGTGACTAATATCAACGATGTGTTCAATGACAACAAAGAGATTACGTCGTTTGATGAACTGCGATTCTTCACCGGACTAAAATCACTCAGCTTTGGAGCTTTAAATGAGTGCTTTGAACTGAAGAGTGTCTGCATTCCCTCCGGCATCGTAGAAATGAATGGCGGAGCGTTTGCCAGTTGTCACAAACTGGAGTATATCGGTGTGGATGCATCGAACCCGAAATTCAAATCCTATGGCGCCAACAATGCCGTGATAGAAAGAGCAGCAAACAGACTGGTGGTTGGTTGTCCGGATGCGATTATCCCAGACGACATAACCACTATCGGCAAAGCAGCCTTCTGGGGGCATGCAGGTGAATGGAAGGATATCCCTGCCTCAGTGACGAAAATCGACGAGGGAGCCTTTGCCTATGGTGGTCTCAATGCTGTCAATATCTCTGATAACGTAGAGTACATCGGCGAGTCAGCGTTCCGATGCAACAGCCTGTGGGAAGTGGTTATTCCCGCCAAAGTAACCTACATCGGCAAGGATGCATTCAATGAATGCTATGATTTGGGAAAGGTCACAGTTCTTAATCCCAACCCCATAGAATTGAGTAATGCCGAAACCTTTAATAACCGTGCCAATGCCACGCTGATTGTTCCAAGTGGTAGCAGGGCTGCATATAAGGCTGCTGAGTACTGGAAAGAATTTAAGAAAATAGTTGAGATCGAAGATGCCAAGGTAAAACTCAGCAAGACCAAGGCTGCCATTGAGAAAGGTAAGACATTGACACTGAAAGCCACGGTCACGCCTTCTGACTTAGCAGACAAGAGCGTAACGTGGAAGAGCTCAGACACGAAGGTGGCCACAGTGACAAGCGCAGGTAAGGTGAAGGGGGTGAAGACGGGCACTGCCACCATCACGTGTACCTCCAACTCAACGGGAGCAAAGGCCACCTGTAAGGTAACGGTCGGTTCTGTCAAGCTCGACCAGACAGAAATGATCGTTGAGAAGGGCAAGACCAAGACGCTGACGGCTACAGTCTACCCCTCGACGCTGACGGATAAGAGTGTAACTTGGGAGAGCTCAGATACGAAGATAGCTACGGTGACAAACGCAGGTAAGGTGAAGGGCGTGAAGACCGGAACTGCTACCATCACTTGTACCTCCAATGCTACGGGTCTGAGTACGACATGCGAGGTGACGGTCGGCAGTGTGAAGCTCGATCAGGACGAGGCTTCTGTTGAGAAGGGCAAGACGGTGACGTTGAAGGCTACGGTCTATCCCACTACGTTGGAAGACAAGACTGTGACTTGGACGAGCTCGAATACAGCTGTGGCTACAGTGTCGAGCAAGGGCAAGGTGAAAGGCGTGAGGACTGGAACTGCTACCATCACCTGTACCTCTAATGCTACAGGCTTAAGCGCCACCTGCGAGGTGACGGTCGGCAGTGTGAAGCTCGACCAAACAGAAATTGTCGTTGAGAAGACAAAAACCAAGACGCTGACGGCTACAGTCTATCCCTCGACGCTGACGGATAAGAGTGTAACTTGGACGAGTTCTAACACGGCAATAGCTACAGTGTCGAGCAAGGGCAAGGTGAAAGGCGTGAAGACCGGAACTGCTATCATCACGTGTACCTCCAATGCTACGGGTCTGAGCGCCACCTGCGAGGTGACTGTGGGCAGTGTGAAGCTCAATCTGACGGGGGTAACTGTCAATAAGGGTAAGACCGTGACACTGCAGGCTACGGTCTCTCCTTCGACCTTGGAAGACAAAAGCGTGATTTGGGAGAGTTCGAACACTAAGGTTGCCACAGTGACCAGTGCCGGCAAGGTAAAGGGTATCAAGGCTGGTATAGCCATTATTACTTGCACCTCTGTTGCTACAGGTCTGAGCGCCACCTGCACAGTGACTGTCACATCAACCTTAGGCTCACGTTCGATGGAGGGCGATGACGACGAGTTGACAGGTATCGAAGAGAATGTGGTTGCCGCAGAGCCGTTCGACGTCTATGACCTGAGTGGCCGTAAGGTGCGTCATCAGGTGACTTCACTCGATGGTCTGTCAGATGGTATCTACATTGTCAATGGCAAGAAAGTGCTGAAGAAGAATAATAAATAGGATGTCTTAATAAAAAATCCCGAAATGCTTGTAATCCCTCACCATCATCGGTGAGGGATTACCATTTACTTTTGCAAGAACTCCGTCTTTCTCCGATTGTCCTTAGGTCTCACGGCAAAGTGCAGCCAGATAGCACCACAGTATCGTTTGTCAGCGAGAAGCATCGCTTGGCGTCATCAATCGTGAACTTCAAAATATGTTATATATTATTTGCCTCTACTGAAATGTGCGTATAATGCTGTTTATAAGTAAATTAGGCAAAATGCTGCCTCTACTTAACCTCTACTCATCCTCTACTTTCCTTCTACTTTTCCTCTACTACTCATCTATAAACAGGATGAAGGCGTAGTGTTGTCATTAAGTGGCGTCATAATTCAAAAATGTCATTAGGTGGAAAAATTGTTCCCGCCTTGGGAATATGGCATTCCCGGCCTGGGAACGTGGTATTCCCACTCTGGGAATAAACTATGAGCCTAAGGCTTTCAGATTGTCGAGATAAGATGGCTTGGTAGAGATAAGGTAGAGGCAAAGTAGAGGTAAAGTAGAGGAAAAATAGAAGGAAATAGTTATGGAAATATTTCTATAAACCTTTTAAAATCAGTACTTTTGTAGAAAAGAGTACAACAATTTAGTAGAGGTAGAACTAAAAAATTAAATCTGTCCGGCTTCGACCATGAGGACCACGCGCTCGGTGAGGCGGTCGACCCCCTTGGCATCGTACTCTTTCTTCAGCGAGGCACCGAAGCCCCAGGCGAATACCTGCCAGAAGCCTGCACGCAGAGGACCCATGAAGGCCTTGATCATATCGTAGCCCGTGGAGTGACACTCACGGTCGATGAGTTTGATGAGGAGCTTGCCCTGTGAATAGGTGAGCTTCTTCATCTTGGGCTTATAGGTGCGGAAGATATCGTCTTCCACGCGCTTGATATGTTCTTCCTTCGCCTTGTCGTCGGGTAGCGTCTCTAAATACTCTGTTGTCTCGATGAGCATCTGGCGGGCTTCCTTGGCGATGGGCAGCACCTTCTTCACGTTCTTCACCAGACGCATATACGACTCCGCCTGGCGCTTGTTCTTGAACGTCAGCTGGGGATAGACATACACATTGTTCATCTCCATATACTGGATGCTGTCGCCCTCGTGCAACACCTTGCCCACCTTCACCGTAGGCACAAACGTAGGCGAGTCCATCTCCGCCAGCACCTGCTCGGCGGTCAGCCTCTGTTCGTCCTGCGCCAACATCTGCTGACACAGCGCCACAGCCAATATGATCGTGACAATCTTATGCATATCGGCTGCAAAGGTACAAAAAACAGCCTACGGATGGTACGGATTTTACGAATTTTATACCTAATAAATCAAAAAATCTGTATAATCCGTATAATCTGTAGAAAAAAATGACTATCTTTGCAGCGTTAAACTTAAATACAAAGGATTATGAGGACACAAATCGGAATTTTGTGGAAGTGCAGGATACTGTCGCTACTTGTCACTTTTCACTTGTCACTTTTCACTTCTACAGCCCAGACAAGACCGTGGGAAGCGTATCTGAACGAGGTGATGACACAGGAGGATATGGCGTCAGCGTCGTGGGAACAGACGTATGACCTGCTCTGCGATCTGGAGGAGCATCCGATGGACATCAACCAGGTGACACGCGAACAACTCGAGGAACTGCCTTTCCTCTCTGCCCAACAGATAGAGGGCATCGTGGAGTACCTGTGGCGATACGGACGGATGGAGTCACTCAGTGAACTGGCGATGGTCAGGGCACTCGACTATACCCAGCGACGCCTGCTCTCCTTTTTCGTCTATGTGGGCGAGGAAAAACCTGCCCCTCTGCCGACACTCAAGGACATCGCGCGATACGGACAGAACGAACTGATGGCCTATGCGCGCGTACCTTTTTATAATCGTAAGGGCGACACAGACGGCTATCTGGGACCGAAGTACCGACATTGGCTGCGCTATCAGTTCACATATGGCGATCAGGTGAAACTGGGTTTCGTCGGCTCTCAGGATGCCGGAGAACCCTTCTTCGCCAATCGTAACAAATGGGGCTACGACTATTATTCCTTTTATCTCCAACTGCGGAACTTCCGTCGCTTGGAATCCCTCGTCTTGGGCAACTACCGCGTGTCGATGGGGATGGGGCTGGTGATGAACAACAGTTTTAGCTTGGGCAAGATGGCGATGCTGCAGAATCTGGGACGATCCTCCTATACCCTCCGGGCTCATTCCTCCCGATCGGTAGGTTCTCTCTTTGGCGCAGCTGCAACCATTGATATGGGCAGGCATCTGAAACTGACGGCTTTTGTTTCGCGGAGCCCTGCTGATGCCACGCTGAACAAGGACGGCACAGTGTCTTCCATCCTCGATACGGACTATCACCGCACGGAGACGGAGATGAACAAGAAACACAACCTCCATCCCTTCAAAACAGGAGGATGCCTGCGCTATAATGCCCACGGCTTCCATCTGGGCATGAACGCCCTTTACACCTATCTCGACAGAACGCTGAACCCCAACACTTCTACGCTCTATCGTCAGCACTATCCCCAAGGCACTGACTTCCTGAACCTGAGCCTCGACTATGGCTATGCCTCTCCGAAAGTGGCCCTCAGCGGAGAGACTGCCACAGACCGCAAAGGTCATCTGGCCACCATCAATACTGCCAGTCTTCGGGTATCTGACGTTCTCAGTCTGATGGTTCTGCAGCGTTTCTATTCCTATGCCTATAGTTCCCTCGATGCCCAGAGTTACAGCGATGGGGGAAAGGTTCAGAACGAGAGTGGCATCTATCTCGGCCTCACCTGGCAACCCTCGCTGACCTTCCGGCTCTCTGCCTATTCAGATTACGCCTATTTCGCCTGGGCGAAGTATCAGGTGTCGCAGTCGTCGTATTCCTGGGATAACCTTTTGCAGGCCACTTGGCAGAAACAGCGTTGGACACTCACAGGCCGCTATCGTCTGAGACTGCGACAGAAGGATGGGGAGATGATTTCGAAGAACGAAGAAGGAGGATCGAAGAAGGAGAAAACACTCGTCGACAGATGGGAGCATAGGGGGAGACTGAGTGCCGACTATGCCATCGCCACAGGCTTAGGCGGTCGTATGCAGATAGACGGCGGATGTACGACAGACGAGTGGGGTGGGATGGTGAGTGCCACGCTTGCCTATACCCGTCGTTGGCTACGACTGAATGGAGGCTTTGGCTATTTCCATACAGACAGTTACAACAGTCGGGTGTATCTCTACGAACTGGGGCCGCTGTACACGTATTCTTCACAAATGTTTTATGGTGAGGGCATCCGCTACTGGCTGATGGCAAGGGCCAACATCGGAAAGCGCCTGACGCTGACAGCCAAGATCGGCATTTCAGACTATTTCGACCGTACCACCATCGGCAGCAGCTACCAACAGGTCGATGCCTCTTCACTCTCAGACCTCGACCTCCAGCTCCGCTGGAAGTTTTAAGGAGACAGGAGTTAGGAGTCAGGAGACAGGAGATGGTGATAAATGTCGAGTACCTGGCTGGCAACGTCATTACCCTCAAAGCGACGGATGTATTGACGGCTGCGCTGGATACGTTCCTCGCGTCCTGAGGCACCCTTCATCACCTGCTGAATGGCTGCTGCCAGCGCCTTTGGATCGTCGGGAGCGACATAAAGATTATCTGGCCCTCCTGCCTCCTCCAGACAAGACCCTGTACAACTCACCACAGGCAATCCACAACTGATGCCCTCGATGATGGGAATGCCAAAGCCTTCATACACAGAGGGATACACAAACGCCTCTGCCTGAGAATACAGCGCCGGCAGATCGGCATCAGGCACATCGTGGAGGATATACACCCGTCTGTGCAGTCCGTGTGCTGAGACATATTCCAACACCTGGTTCGTATAGGCAGTGTGTTTTCCCACAATGACCAGCGACAAATCTGAAGGCAAGTGCTCCATCGCCTTCACCCCTAACAGGATATTCTTCCTTTGCTCGATGGTGCCGACATTCAGGATAAAACGCTTGGGCAGACCGTATGTCAGCCTCACCTGTTCTTCCTCCACAGGCGTGGGCACCTTCGTAAACCTGGGCGCACAACTCTGATACACCACACTCACACGCTCCGGATCGACCTGTCCCAACTCCAGCACATCCCGTTTGGTACACTCGCTGATGGCGATGATATGGTCTGCCTCCTTGATGGTCCGACGGAACTTCCACGCATAGATCTTCGCATCGATCCAAGGATAGAACTCCGGATGGCGCAAGAAGATCAGGTCGTGGATGGTCACCACACTCTTAATCCCACTCTTCCGTATGCCCCTGGGCAACTCTCCGCTCAGCCCATGATATATCTGCACCTTGTCTTTCTTCAGATCTCTCACGATGCCGGAGTCTCGCCACAGCGCCTTATCGAAAGGCAGAGCACCAGCCTTGGGATAACAAAAACTGATTCTGGGCAGTCCCTCAACCTGACTGCGCAGGTCATCACGTCCCTTGTCTGGGGCATAGAGTCGTAGTCTTAGACTGTCAGGCAGATAGGCCATATCACGCACTAATGTACGTCCGTAACTGCCTAAACCTGTATTGTTGTGTACAATGCGCTTGGCATCGAAACCGATAGTAATGGAGTTGTTCATGAGCGATGGAAATGTTTAAAGACAAACCTGACAACGATGAAGTTCGTGGGCACGGCGATGGCATACACACCAAGCGGGGCGAGCTCCTTGCTCAGGCCTATCCACAGGAAGAAGTTGAGCAGTGCCATGTGCAGGAGATAGTTGAAGAGGTGGGCTCCCCCGAAACCAATGCCGTTTTTCGTAGAGGTCTGCTCATGGAAGGTGAAGTGGGCCGTGAGCCAGTAGTTCACAAAGAAACTGAGTACGTAGCCGATGGTATAGGCCACGTTCACGTTGATCCAATGCTGCAGGATCCAGTAGATGACATAGTTCAGCACGGTTGATATCGTACCCACGACAGCAAACCGGAATATCTCGCCGAAGGTCTCGCGTTTCAACATCCTGTTAGTCCTTTTCGGCTACAAAATTACAAAATTATTCGCATATGACATAGTTTTTTATGCGAAATATGTGTAATCTGCGGTTTATTTACTACCTTTGCAACCAAAAAGAGCAACTTATGGACTTTTCTATCGTGTCGCCGGTCTTTCACGGCGAGAACATGTTGGACGAATTGGTGAGGCGCATTCACGCGGCAGTCAATCCGCTGACCTCAGACTATGAGATCCTGCTGGTGAACGACTGCTCGCCCGACAACTCTTGGGAACGCATCAAGGCCATCTGCCAGGAAGACAAGCGGGTAAAAGGCATCAATTTGAGTCGTAACTTTGGACAGCCTTATGCCATCACTGCAGGACTGACCTATGCCAAAGGAGATTACGTGGCGGTCATCGATTGTGACTTACAGAATAAGCCCGAAGACCTCCCTGCCATGTACCGCAAGGCCTTGGAGGGCTATGACATTGTGAGTGCACGCAGGGTGGTCCGTGAAGATACGTTCCTGAAGCGCATGTCTTCTGCAGTATTCCATAAGACCTACGATTTCCTTAGTGGCTTTCACACAGACAAGGCCGTGGCAGAGTTTGGCGTTTACAGCCATAAGATCATCAAAGTGTATTGCAGCATACCAGAGTATAGCCGTTCATTCGTGGAGATGATTCATACGTTGGGATTCAAAAAGACAACCGTTGATGTGACGCATGACCACCGACTTGAAGGGGAAAGTTCTTACAATCTCTACCGTTTGCTGAAACTGTCTTACAACTCCATCATCTCCAACAGCAACCGCCCCCTCCACATTTCAGTGACCCTGGGCATGGTGATGTCGGCAGTATCGTTCTTGATGGCTGTTTATAATATTTTCGCGAAGTTCATGGGACTGAACGAGGTGGAGGGATACACATCCACCATCTTCTCCATCTGGTTCGTTGGAGGACTACTTCTCTTTATGATGGGTATCCTCGGACTCTATATTGGGAAGATCTTTGACCAGGTGAAAGGCAGACCGGTGTTTATCGTCCAGGAAACCTTGAATATGGATAATGACATTAAATAGATAACGCATATGATGATTCCATTCAATAAACCTTATTGCTCGGGACGCGAACTGAGTTACATTCAAGAGGTGTGCCGCTCGATGACGATGTCTGGCAATGGTGAGTTCACAAAACTCTGTCATGGCTTCTTGCAGAAACGCTATGGCTTCCGTAAATGCCTCCTTTGTACTTCTGGAACAGATGCTTTGGAGATGTGTGCCATGCTCTGCGAACTGAAACCGGGCGACGAGGTGATCTGCCCTTCCTACACGTTTGTTTCTTCTGCCATCGCTTTCCTTCGCGAGGGGGCTTATATCCGCTTTGCTGACAGTGGACCGGATAACCCGAATGTGACAGCAGAGACCATCAGGACTCTCATCAACGAACGTACGAGGGTGATTGTCGTCGTACATTATGCTGGTGTGGCTTGTGACATGGACAGCATTATGGCTTTGGCACAAGAACACAACCTTCTCGTGGTCGAAGATGCTGCCCATAGCATCGACAGTTTTTACAAGGGACGTCCCCTGGGCGGCATTGGCCACCTTGCAGCTTTCTCTTTCCATGAAACGAAAAATATCAACTGTGGCGAGGGGGGCATGCTTGTAGTGAATGATGAACGTTTCGTACGTCGCTCAGAGATTCTTTGGGAGAAGGGCACAAACAGGGCTGAGTTCTACCGTGGTATGGTTAATAAGTATGGATGGTGCGACACTGGTTCTTCCTTCCTCCCGTCAGAGTTCAACGCAGCTTTCCTATGGGCCCAGCTCGAACAGATCGACGACATCCAGGGCAAGCGTCGCAGGATATGGGAGATTTATGACAAAGCCCTCAGAGGCAACCTGCCAGAGGGCTATTCCCTCCCGGAATTGCCTGACTACGCTACCAACAACTACCATATGTTCTATCTCCTCTGCCCTTCTTTGGAAGCAAGGACCAGACTGATGAACTACTTGAGGAATAACGGGGTACATGCTACATTCCATTACCTTCCCCTACATTCGAGTGCTTACTATAAGGATCGTTACGAGGGTGAACCGTTGGTTAATTGTGACCGTTATGCTGATACCCTTGTCAGACTTCCTCTTTATTATGAACTGTCTGATCGTGATGCCTCGATAGTGGCGCAGTTGGTTCTTGAGCATGAGTAAAGAGTCGAAGATATCCGTCGTGATCAACACCTACAATGCCAGGCAGCACCTGCGTCAGGTGTTGGAGTCCGTGAAGGATTTCGACGAGATGGTAGTGTGCGACATGGAGAGTACCGACGATACTTGTGACATCGCCAGGGAATTTGGTTGCCGCATTGTCACCTTCCCCAAGGCAGACCATAAGAGTGCAGAACCAGCCCGTACCTTTGCCATCCAGTCTGCCTCGAGCCACTGGGTTCTCGTGGTGGACGCCGACGAGATAGTTACACCCGAACTGCGCGAGGTGCTTTATCAGAGGATTGCCGATCCCGACGGTCCTGCTGGCTATTACATCCCCCGTCAGAATATGTTTATGAGCATGTTTGTGCGCGATTTCCATTATGATTTTCAGTTGCGTTTCTTCATCCGTGAAGGCACGGAGTGGCCGCCATACGTGCATACCTTCCCCAAAGTGCAGGGCAGGGTGGAGAAACTGAAAGCCCCGAAGGAGGCCCGTCTGTTGCATCTGATGGACGAGACCATGCACGAGTATATGGAGAAGATGAACCTCTATACGGATAATGAGGTGGAGAAGAAACGCGACAAGGGCTATGGGGTAGGGGCCTTGCTATGGCGTCCGCTGTGGCGATTCTTCAAGAAATATGTGATGGATGGCGGATACCGCATGGGTACACGCGGATTGATCCGAGCCATGATGGCAGGGGCGTATCAGTTTATCCTTGTGGCTAAAATCATTGAGAAACGCTATCGCGATTGACGAAAGCGCGCTGATCCTGATATTCCCGATAAGGCAGATTGTAGTCCAGATAATAGAAGTTATGCTGGCGCTGGTTGTCATGCGGCGGAATCACCATATAATCACCATACTTATTACGGAGATAGGCATCGGCCTGCTGCACCCCCATCACGGTGTGGCCCTCGAACTCGACGGGCTGCGGTGTGCCTAACATCGTCTTGGGGATCACCCCCTGCACACCATCGTCGTAGTCGAGCACGTAGTCGCAGGATTCGTAGTCGTATGCCAGATAGGCTACCCGTAACTGACGGCGCGCCCACTCATGGGTGAAAAGCTTTTGTATGAGCAGCACAGGCCACGAACTGGGACCATGTCCGTGCTTATAGGGGTCGCGATGGAGGAAATAGAGCAGTTTGTCGAGGGCCTTGTAACGGGCCACTGCCAACTTTTGGGCAATCTTGTTTTTTGAAATGCCGTCGATGGGGAACACGTCGATATAGATACCTGCGAGGTAGTCGCTGTGGGCACGTTCGATGAGGGTGGTGCTGCTGTCGACAATCTTGCCGAAGCCTCCAGGGTAGGTGGGCGAGGTCTCGATGCACAGGGCTTCGAGGGGTGCAGGTAACCACTCATGGGCATGCATCATAAAACGGTCGTAGTCGGGACGGGGCATGCAGATGTCCATATCGTCGTCCCAGGGGATAAAGCCCTTGTGACGGACAGCACCCAGCATGGTGCCTGCCCAACAGTAGTACTTGATGTTGTGCTCACGGCAGACACGATCTACAGACAACAGAATCTGTAGAATGTGCTGATGGAGGGTTTCTATATCGTAGGATGCCATAGTCATTTACAATTTGACAATTTACAATGTACATTATTTCGCATGCAAAGGTACTTATTTTTAGACAAAAGAACAAAAGAAACATAAAAAACTTATGTCCTTATGTTCTTATGTCTAAATAAATTGAGAGGGCATCAACGTCACCATTTTCTGTAAGCCCGTGGAGGCAATCATGCAGAAATATCAGGAAGCGGGGATGACAGTGATCCCGCTGGCCTTGGGGGGGGCGCTGGATATCCCAAGTGCCTGGAAAATGGCGAAGGTGATCAGGAGACAGGAGTCCGGAGACAGGAGTCTGATTCTGCATGCCCACAATTTTAAGGATGCGTTTACGGCGTGTTATGCCAGGTGTCTGGCAAGAAATAAGCAAGTGCGGGTGGTGATGTGCCGTCATCTGACGCGTAAGGGAAAGAATACGCTGCTTTACCGCTGGCTCTATCGCCATCTGGACCGTCTGATCTTCGATTCGGAACTTTCTAAGTCGGTGTTTCTCAGCACCCATCCAACGATAGATGAGGCTAAGTTAGGTATTGTCCATACGAGCATTGTGGTGCCTGAGACATTCGAAAAGACGGATATCCGCAGTGAGTTCCAGATTCCTTCCGACTGTATCATCGGTATGTTCCATGGACGTCTGGATCCGGAGAAGGGGCTCGATACGCTGTTGGAGGCAGTGGCTCAAGTCAAGGATAAACCCTTTCGCCTGGTACTCGTAGGTCGTGGCAGTGAGGACTACACCGCCCATCTGCATCAAGTGGCTGAAGACAAGGGTGTCTCCGACAAGGTGATTTTTGCGGGTTTCCGTCATCCCGTCCTCTCTGTGGTGGCTGCTGCTGACTTCGGCATCCTTGCCTCGACGGTTCAGGAGGGTTGTCCGCTCTCGCCACAGGAGTATATGTCGCAGGGGCATCCTGTGGTGGTGACTAATCATGGTGGACAGCGTGAGTATGTGGTACAGGAGCGCAACGGACTGCTGGTGCCTCCCGGTGATGCCAAGGCACTCGCAGAAGCTATCGCCCGTCTGGTGGATGATGCAGCACTGCGCCAGCGATTAGGAAAACAGGCGAAAGCCGACTTCGACGACCATCTGAACTACGAACATTATTACGAGCAGATCAAGAGAATATATGAAGGATAAGGTGATATATGGCCTCGTGTCTGCCCTCTGGTATCTGCTCTCGTTGCTGCCATTTTGGGTACATTACCTGCTGAGCGACTTCGTTTATCTGGTGCTCTATCGCCTAATAGGCTATCGGGTGAAGGTGGTGCGAGGGAATCTCACATCGTCGTTTCCCGAGAAATCGGAGGCGGAGATACGGGAGATAGAACAAAAGTTCTATCACCGCTTGTGCGACTATTTCGTGGAGGCAGTGAAGATGAAGACGATGACCAGGCAACAGATGCGCCGCCACATGGTATTCAAGGGTACAGAGGTGGTCAACGAGTGTGTGGCTGCAGGACAGTCGTGTGCTGTGTATCTGGGTCATTCGTTTAATTGGGAATGGATCACCTCGTTGCCCCTGTGGGTATCGGAGAAGGCGCAGTGCGGACAACTCTACCACGCCTTGGAGAATGGGGCCTTCGACAAGCTCTTCCTGCGGTTGCGGGAAAGATGGGGGGCAGAGTGTATCCCTCTGGTGGATATCCTTCGAAAAACTATCGAATACAAACGCAAACAACAGCCGACGGTGTTCGGCTATTTAGGTGACCAGGTGCCGCACTGGAACAATATCCACCACTGGTGTTGGTTCCTGAACCACGACACTCCCGTGATGACAGGTACGGAACGTATCGCCGTCAAGAACCGTCAGGCGATCTTCTTCCTCGAGGTGTCGCATCTGAAAAGGGGATATTACGAGGCGGAGTTTAAGTTGATTACCCGCAAGCCGGAGGAGTTGAGGGAGTTTGAGGCCACGGACATCTACCATCAGATGCTGGAGGCGAGTATCCGCAGGCAGCCGGAACTGTGGCTCTGGAGTCACAACCGGTGGAAGAGAACACGTGAGGAGTTCAACGAACGTTTCCAGGTCATTGGAGGCAAGGTGGTACCTCGCGAGGGGATGGAATGACAAAATTGAGAAGACTATGATATACGTTAAAGGCTCAGGATGGATGTGCAACAACATCCTTCAGTATGGACATTTCTATGCGTGGGGTAGGGAGCACGGACGACAGACCATGTCGATGCGCTTCGCCTACAAGTTCCAGTATTTCCACATCTGTGACACGCCGAATCACAATTTCCTGCATTATACGATAGCAAAATATGCAGCCAAGTGGGGATTAATGCCTACGCTGGAGTTTAATGAGGAGGGAGCAGATATCACGGCTCAGGAGCAGGAAATGCTGAATTGCAGGAACATCGCTGTTGTAGGATGGGAGGCCCGCTGGTACGACCTCTTCCTGAAATACAAACAAGAAATCATCAATCTCTTCGCCTTCAAGCCTTCCGTCTCTAAGGCTTGTGAATCCGTTCTGGCAGAAACCTCCGAGGGCTCCTGCCGTCTGGGCGTACATATCCGTCGAGGTGACTATGCTACCTGGTATGACGGGAAGTATTTCTTCTCTGATGAGCAATTCCTGAGGCTGATCAAGCAGTTCATCAGTCAGCACCCCGATACAACGGTGTATATTTGTGGTAACGACCCTTCACTCAACAAGGATTTGTATCGTCAGGAACTGAAGGGAACGAAAGTGATATTCCCGAAGGGTAATGCAGCGGAGGATCTGTATGTCCTCTCTGAATGTGACTACCTCATAGGTCCGCCAAGCACCTTCTCGTTGACGGCTTCGATGTATCACGATACACCACTTTATTGGATTAAGGATGCTGAAACCTCACTGACGGAAGCGTCATTCGGGCATTTCGACGAGTTGTTCAGGCATATTTTATAAGGAGTCAGGAGTAAGGAGGGAAGGAGTTAGCGGAACCAGTAGATGAGTCGCTTGTAAGCATACTTCAGTCTCCAGCGTATGCCTTCAAGCGATCTTATCTGTCCCATTGAAGAAACGAACGAACCATTGAAACTGCCCTGGGTGGCTAAGGCTGGTTCACACCACAGGAACTGTAACAGTCCCTTGCCATACAGGTGCATATAGTAATGATCGACGGCGATATCGCACTTGTTGACTTTTACATCATCGACAATGGCTTGCGCTGCCTTCTGATTGATATACAGGGCCCCATTGAAGCGCACACGTCCATGGGGGGCCTCATACAGCCACTGGCCCTTTCTCCTGTGTGACCTGGGGATGAATTGCAACGAGGAGTCCTCATACGAGATGATGATGGGTTGGTCGGCAAAGTGTGCCCGATATTCTGCCATGGTCTTCTCAAAGTCTGCCTCAAACCTTTGATGCAACACGATATCGTCTTCCAGTATCAAGGCTCCTTCTAACTGATGGTCAACGATATATTGGCAAGCCCTGATATGCTTGATGGCGCAGCTGGTGGCTCCCGATTTGTTGTATAGTTCGCATCCAGGAACGAAATAGGTGTCTATCAGTTCATCTGTCAATTCGTTCTTATCTGCTTCGGTAATATACTCCACCCTTTCCGGCCAGTCCTGCAACTGCCGTTTCATATGAGCCATCCTCTCCCTCAGGTGCTTCGCATGAATCACTAATATCTTCTCCATACCTTCCTCTATCTTCCTCTAACTTCCTCTACCTTCAGTCTGTCCTCCGTCATGCGTTCCATATACTGCTGTACAATCGCCTTCACCTCTTGCTCCATCTCCTCCTTTAATTTTTTAATTTTTTCATCTTTTAATTCTTTAATGACGTTCCTCTTCATCAACGAGTCGTTGAGGGCATAGATGGCTTTTGTCTTCTCCCCGTCGAACTGCAGCACATGCCCATGCTTCACATACTGATAGATCCCGTTCAGATAGTTCACTGCCCACGTGTCCTCCTTCTCCGTGTTCAGCACATCGATGCCAAACCCGAAATAAGGCTTCGGATAGTTCAGCATCCCCATCAACGTCGGTAAGATGTCAATCTGCTGTGCAATCTTATCCTGTATCTCCGGCTGTCTTTCCTCATTCCCTGGCTCATAGATAATAATCGGAGAACAGAACCCGCCCAGGTCTGTCTGATAGTACGCATGGTCGGAGAGGTTCGTATGGTCACTGGTCAGCACGAAGATCGTATTTTTAAACCATGGTTCTTGACTCACCTTTTCAAAAAAATTCCCGATCGCCATGTCCGTATAGCGGATACACTTATGGATGATAAGTCCTTCCTCGGGATATTGCTGCTGATACTTCTCCGGGATGGCGTACGGATGATGACTGCTCGCTGTAAACACTGCCGTCATAAACGGTTCTTTCATCTCACTCATCTTCGTGGCATAGTACTGCAGGAAAGGTTCATCCCAGATGGCCCACATCCCGTCGAAGTCATCATCACCGCCAAATCGTTTGTCGGCATTATAGTCCTCACGACCGTAATACTCTTGGAATCCTGTGGCTCTGGCAAAGGCCTGGAAACCCATTGATCCCCTTTGCGCACCATGGAAGAACGCCGTCTGATAACCCTCTCCGGCCAACAACGACGCAATGCCACTCACCTCATTCATCGAGGCAGGTGTGAGGATAAAAGGCTCCACAAACATCGGGATACTCGACAGAATACTCGGCATCCCGTCAATACTCTTCCGCCCGTTACAATAACTATACTTAAACGTGACGCTCTTCTTGATCAGTTCATCCACACATGGCGTATACCCTTGATATTTTCCACCTTCCAGCGTCTCATTCAGCGCCCCGATATACTCCCTTCCAAAGCTCTCAACAATCAGCACCACCACGTTCTTCCTCAATTGTCCATTATCCATTGTCCATTGTCCATTATGAATTGGACTATAAATCGCCTCTAATTCTTGAGGATTGCTAAAGTACTCCGGCACCACAAACACATTCTTCCCGATTGTCCGATATATCGCAAACGGCGTATTCAGCACCAGCGCAGCCTCCACCGGCCTATTTACATACTGGTTTGCATTGCTAATCGTAATCGGTCTCACCGCCGTGGTGAATCCTCCTCTGATCCCTGCCACCACAAACGGAGCCATCGCCGCCAGCACCACCACCTGCGCCGCATACCACCTGAAGACCTGTCTCCAGCCTCCTGTCTCCTGTCTCCTGACTCTTGACTCCTGACTCCTGACTCCTGACTCCTTATACAACTTCCAAATCCCATAAACTACGACTCCAAACAACAGTACGAGATACCAGTGGTGAATCATCTCCGTCCCGATGATCCCTCCTAAGTTCTGTTCATTCTGGAATTCACTAAACACCGTCGTCGTGGTTCTTCGCATGGTGAATCGGAAATATACGCTGTCAGCCAGATTCATCGCCAGTGCCACACTGTTGATGATAATATATACCCATTTCGTTGGCTTCTTCCAGGGCAACAACAGCGCCAGCACAATATACGGTATATTTGTCACCAGTATCGCCGCCGTGTCAAATACCAGTCCTCCTCCGAACATCTCCATCAGATGTCCCCACGTCAGTCCTTGTTCAAAATAACTATAGTTCTTTACCAGGAATACCACCCTCGCCAGCATATATACGACATACGCCAGTCCCAGGTTCCACACCACTGCCATCCCTGGCTCCAAATATCTGCGTAATCTGTTTGACATTCTTTTAATTCGTGAAATTCGTTGTCCCTAAGTTTTTTAGATCCTCTGCTGCCATCTGGAGAATCGCCTTCCCTGTCCTTGCCATTCTTTCTGCCTCCTTCGACGTACTGACGGTCAGCTTGTCTGCCGTCAGGTCATACAACATAAACCCAGTACTGTCCGTCATCGACACCCCGTTATTAAACATATGTATCGCAAACGGATAGCGATAGCTCTCACTTGTCACATCCCGACTGAAAACGAAATCCTTGTGACTGATTCCCATCTGTCCCAAAAGCGTGGCCGCAAAGTCACTCTGGTTACAGATCATATCCAGCTTCCTGGGACCCTTGACAGCACCACCTGTCCAGATCATCGGAATCTTGTTCCGGTCAGGATGTTGCTCGTTATACTCCTCGAAGTCGCTGCTATGATCGGGCATAAACACAATCAACAGGTTGTCCCATTGCGCTGACTGTTTCATCTCTTTCAGGAACCGCCCGATACATTGGTCTACATACCAGAACCCGTTATACTGCGGCACCTCATATTTATTCTCAGGCACATCCCACGGCTCATGACTGCTCAGCGTCGAATACCCTATCAGGAATCGTTCTTCACATTTCTCATTCCTCCTTCCTCCTTCCTCATTCCTCGAATCTATCATCTTACTTAAGGTGGAAAATGTAATATCATCCCTCACGCCCCATTTCGACGTGTTCTGCTCTGCCTCCGTATAGTCCTGTTTCCAATGCAGCTTCTCAAATCCTGTACTGATGAGATACCCCTTCATCTTCGTGAAGTTGATATCCCCGCCATACAGATACTCCGTATGATACCCCTCCTGTTGAAGGCTTCTGGCAATACTCGGCAGATGACTTACTTTGTTCGACATTTTCATCACCGACATCGTGGGGAAGGAGAGATAACCGCTCAAAGCACAAACAGTCCCTCGGTCTGTACGATAGCTGTTGCCATAGCAGTTCGTGAACTCCACACCCTCCTGAGCTGCCTTCCTAAGGTTTGGCATCACTTTCAGGAACATGTTCCCACAACTCTCCAACAGGATTACCACCACGTTCGGACGCTGTGTCTTCAACAATGTATCTCCGGCCACGGTCTCACTGTCATACAACCCTTTCGTCAGTAGTTCCAGTTCCCCTGCATCATAGAAGTCATACACCACATTGTCACTCGACGTACTCTCTAATGAGGCAAAGAAACTGAACACTGGGTTTACCGCCGAATGGTTCAAGAACTGATTCTGTGAGAAATACACCTGTCCGACATTCGTCGTCGATTCATCTAGTCCTCCCCTGATCCCAATCACCATAAGCGGAATACAGAATATGTAGAATATCGTGCTCCTCGCCTTCCCCGCCACAGAGTAATCTCGTCCCCCCGTACTTCCGTCCCCCCGTACCTCTGGCTTTCGGTATTCTCCTTCCGCATTCCACCTTCCACATTCCACGAAATGATACAGCCTATATAATAAGTACGCTCCCGCCATGACCACCACGAACCTCACTGCCAGATATCCCCCTGACACACTTGCCTTCGCCTCTGCCGGCGTCGCTAAATACTGCAGGCAGCTCGCATCTAACTTAAATCCCCAAAACGGATACAAACTCGTATCCGCTGTAAATGCCAGCACCATTGCAATCGCAATCACCCCATAATATATCTTCATCATCGTCTCCAGTGCCTTCGATGGCCACCACACACTCACCATCGTTACCAAAAACGGTACCGACAAAACATACAACCCTGTCGACAGATCCAGTCCCATTCCATGCCTTACTACATCCCACACATCTCCTATGCCAAACGGGTGTCCTTCCTTGTTCGCCACCATGAACACCACCTTCGCTATCACAAATACGCAAATTGTGATAACGTACACCTTCACCAAATATATCAACCTCTCTCTCATTTATTTCTGCATTTCGTGCAGTTTTTTATAGTACCCGTCCTTTGCCAACAGCTCTTCATGACTTCCCCGTTCCACGATCTCCCCCTCATGCAGTACCAATATCTCGTCCGCATGCTTAATCGTGCTCAGCCTGTGTGCAATTGCCACTGTTGTCCTCGTCTTCATGAGCCTCTCCAGGGCATCCTGCACCAGCCTCTCACTCTCCGTGTCCAATGCCGACGTCGCCTCGTCCAGTATCAATATCGGTGGGTTCTTCAGTATCGCCCTCGCTATACTCACTCTCTGTCTCTGTCCGCCGCTCAGTCTGCCACCCCGGTCTCCGATATTCGTATCAAATCCCTGTTCACTCTGCATGATAAACTCATACGCATTCGCAATCTTCGCAGCTTCCTCAATCTGTTCCTGTGTGGCATGCTCAACACCAAAGGCTATATTATTCTTGAACGAATCATTAAACAGTATCGCCTCCTGATTCACATTGCCTATCAACTGCCTCAGGTCATGAATCCCCAGATCCTTCACGTTAATTCCGTCTATCAGCACCTCTCCCTCCAGCACATCATAATACCTCGGTATAAGATCCACCAGTGTCGATTTCCCAGATCCGCTCTGTCCCACTATCGCTACCGTCTTTCCCTTCGGTATGATGAGGTTTATGTCCTTTAAGACATACTTCATATCTGTGTGATCTGCGCAATCTGTGGGACAGTAAGCAAAGCTTACATGTTTAAATTCGATCTGGTGTTCGAAACTCTCTATATGTCTCGGATTGTCCGCTTCTTTAATCGTATTTTCTGCCATCAGTATCTTGTCAATCCTCTCCATCGACGCCAGTCCCTTGGGAATACTGTACCCTGCTTTCGAAAAGTCCTTCAGCGGGTTGATGATTGAATACAACATCACCATATAATAAATGAAGATTGGTCCCGACAATGTGTGGTTGTTCAGTACCAGTACCCCACCGAACCATAGCACTATGACAATCAGTATCGTGCCCAAAAATTCTGACATCGGGTGAGCCAGTACCTGCCTGCTCAACACCCGCATGAGGTTTGTACGATAGGCAGAATTCACGGTGTCAAACCGCTTGTTCATCTTCTCCTCAGCTATAAACGCCTTAATGATTCTCAGACCGCCTAATGTCTCTTCCACCTGACTCATTGTGTCGCTCCACAGCGCCTGAGCCTTGATTGACTGCGCCTTCAGTTTTCGGCCTACCCAACCCATAAACCAGCCCATGATGGGTACGATGGTCAAGGTGAATAACGTCAACTCCCATGAGATAAATAATAATGCTGCAAAATAGCTGACAATCAGAATAGGATTTTTAAACAACATCTCAAGACTTGCCATGATGGAGTGTTCCACCTCATCCACGTCACCACTCATCCTCGCAATGATGTCACCCTTCCGCTCCTCAGAAAAGAAGCCCAACGGCAGCGACGTGATTTTTTGGTAAATCTGGTTGCGCATATCCCTTACCACACCTGTCCGAATAGGCAGCACAGATACCGCAGCCAGGAAATACGCCCCGGTCTTCAGGGCCGTCATCACCGCCAGGAACACCCCGATCAACAATAGAGTCGTTGTCTGTCCCCACTTCGCAATCAGGCTGTTCACGTAGTAGTTCATGTTGTTCATCAGCACCTCCTGAGCATTCCCCCAGTCCCATGCCATCACGCTCGTCGCCGTCTCGGCATCACTGGTCTGGAACAATATCTGCAGGATTGGTATCAGCGCCGCAAACGAAAATATATTCAATATGGCCGACAGCACATTAAACCCCACGCTCATCACCAAGTATCTCCTATACTTCGGCACAAACCTCCTCAATACACTCAAAAACTCCTTCATCTCCCAATTCGTGTAATTCGTTTAATTCGTTGTCTCTCCTAAAAGCGTAGCACTCGTGCTACCTATTATTTTGACCATTACTTTCTCCCCAATATGGTGGTCCCCTTTCGGAAACACCACCATCTTGTTCTGTTCCGTCCTTCCGCAGAGCTGCTCCCTAGATCTCTTTGAGAACCCTTCTACTAGCACCTCAAACACTTTTCCCTCGTCCATTTTGTTTCTCTCCGCAGAAATCTCCGTCTGCAGTGCAATCAGTTCATTCAGTCTCCTGATCTTCACCTCCTCAGCCACATCGTCCGGCAGGTGCTTCGACGCATATGTCCCCGGCCTCTCCGAGTACTTAAACATAAACGCCGAGTCATACCCCACCTCCCGCATCAATTGTAAACTCATTTGGTGGTCTTCCTCTGTCTCCGAATGGTACCCCACAAAGATATCCGTAGACAACCCACAGTCCGGCACAATCTTCCTGATCGCCGCCACCCTGTCTAAGTACCACTCCCTCGTATACTTCCTGTTCATCAGTCCCAGTATCCTGTCGCTCCCGCTCTGCACTGGCAGATGAATATGTTTACAAACATTCGGCACCTCCGCAATCACCCTCAGCGTCTCATCACTCATATCCTTAGGATGACTCGTTGTAAACCTCACTCTCATCTCTCCCGCCTCTTCTGCTACCATCCTCAACAACTTGGCAAAATTGAGGGGTGGGTGGGGAAAGTACGAATTCACGTTCTGTCCTAACAACGTAATCTCTTTGTACCCCTTTTCTCTCAGATCTCTCACCTCTCTGAGTATACTCTCCACGTCTCTGCTCCTCTCTCTCCCTCTCGTGTAAGGTACGATACAATAATGACAAAAATTATTGCACCCCCTCATGATACTCACGAACCCTCCGATCTTATGTCCCAGTCCAATCCTCTGTGGCACCACGTCCCTGTACGTCTCCGACGTCGACAACTCGATGTTTATCGCCTTATGTCCCAGTTCTGCCTGTGCCACCAAGTCCGGCAGGCTCAGATACGCGTCCGGTCCCGCCACCAAATCACAATGCCACTTCTCCATCAATTCTTCCTTCACCCTCTCGGCCATACATCCCAGCAGGCCAATGATCAACGGATTCGAGGTAATCCCTTTCCCCTCCTGAGTAGGAGGGGCAGGGGTGGTCTGATCCGCCTTGTCAATCCGTTTAATTCGTGAGATACGTTGTTTTTTGATATTATTCAGCGCCGTAAGGCGGTGATAAATCTTCTGTTCTGCATTGTCCCTCACACTACACGTGTTCAAGAACACGGCGTCAGCCTCTTCCAGCCTCTCCGTTGTTTCATACCCGGCCATTTGCATCACGCTGGCCACTACCTCCGAGTCTGCCACATTCATCTGGCAGCCGTATGTTTCTATATATAGTTTTTTCATTTCGGCGGCGAAATTACAAAAAAACAATGAATAAACAAAACTTTTTCCAAATAAATTCAAAAGTGTCAACTTATTCAGTATACGTCAAATATATTAAATTTTGTTTGGAAGTTTGAAAGAATTGTTGTACCTTTGCAGGCGAATTGCAATGGAAGTATCGTGATATGGATATAGAATTGGTGAAGCAGCTGGAGGCTGCAAATGATGGACAGACCATCAATTTGTTCTTTGATGATATAGTGGGCGTGTATCTGGCCTTCGGGTTGTCGGCTTACTATACGACGATGGTGGTGACGCCTTACGTGACGTTTTCGAGCGCACTGCAGATGCCCGTGGCTCTGCTGAGAAAGGGACACGTCAACTCGCTGCGGCAGACAACGAAGAAAATGGAGCACATGCCCCAGTCGTACTATCGCTTCTGTTTGCGACAGAAGGTGGGGAGCGCCGGCTTTGATAGATGGTTGTCACTGATGTTGGAAAAGACAAAGTTATGAGTTATTCTCTGATAACATTTTTGGTGTTCTTCGTGGCGATGACCGTCTCGACCTTGGTGTACCCAGCGGTGCTGAGGTATGCCAAACAGCATAACATCGTGGACAACCCGAACGCGAGAAAACTGCAACGTGTGCCAGTGCCCGTGTTAGGAGGCGTTGTGGTTTACACAGGCATATTGGCGGGAAGCCTCGTGCTGTTTTTGTTTATGAAGGAGCTCCTGTTGCTGTGGGGATTGTTGGGCATGACGGTGATGCTGATCATCGGTATCGTCGATGATAAGAAGAATCTGTCTACCTCTCTGAGGTTCATCGTTGAGATCCTGATGGTGGGTGGCTTTATCGCCATGACCGGGGTGTATCTGGATGATTTCCACGGACTGTGGGGCATTGATCGGCTGACACCTTGGGTTGGCATCGGGCTCTCCATATTTGCTGGTGTAGGTGTAATTAACGCGGTGAACCTGATCGATGGTGTGGACGGCTATTCGTCGGGGTATATTATGTTGGCGTGCAGCTGTTTCGCCCTGACGTTCCACTCTGTGTGGAGTCCGACGATGGTGTGTATGGCCGTCATCGTTGTGGGGTCTCTGCTACCGTTTTTCATGCACAACGTGTTTGGTCTGCGCTCCAAGATGTTCATCGGCGACGGGGGGACTCTCATGCTTGGCATGCTGATGGTGATGTTCCTCTTTTTCGCCATCTCTTCAAAGACGAATTGCAACCAGTTGGAGGATCGGAATATGGGTTTAGCAGCCCTGTGTATCGCAGTGTTCAGCATCCCGGTCTTTGACACGCTGAGGGTGATGCTGATGAGAATATTGAGGGGCAAGTCGCCTTTCCGACCGGACAAGACGCACCTGCACCATCTTTATATCGACATGGGATTCTCGCATCTGGGGGCTGCACTGAGCATCCTGATAGTGAATTTTACCATTGTGTGCTTGTGGCTGACGTCATGGCTTTTGGGTGCCTCTGTCAACCTGCAGACACATATTGTCTTGGCACTGGGTGTCCTTGCGACATTTGTGTTCTACAAGGTGATGAAGGCTCAGCAGAACAGCGGTCCCCTCGACGAGGATGGCTATCCTCAGGGTACAGAGCTTTGGCACAGATTCTGCCATCTCGGTGAAATGAGTCATCGTGAGAAAGCTCGTGTCTGGCGCCTGCTGCGATGGCTGATGGACAGTCGCTTCATCTCCCATTTCTTTGTTTCACTCTTCCATCGTAAATAATATGAAGAAACAAATAGCTATTCTTGGATCTACAGGGTCGATAGGAACACAGGCCCTGGAGGTTATTAAGGAACACGCAGACCTGTATGAGGTCTATTGTCTAACAGCAAACAACAAGGTGGAACTGCTGGCTGAGCAGGCCCATCAGTTTAAACCGGCTGCCGTCGTGATAGCCAATGAACAGCGCTATGACGAGCTGAAGCAGCTGATGAGTGATATGCCTGAGGTAAAGGTATATGCTGGTGCGAAGGCCCTCGACGAGATCGTTGAGGCCGGACCGATCAATATGGTGCTGACTGCCATGGTGGGCTTTGCTGGACTCTCCCCCACGATCCACGCCATCAAGGCGCGTAAGACCATCTGCTTGGCCAATAAGGAGACACTCGTCGTGGCTGGACAACTGATTTGCGACCTCGCCATCGCCTACCACGCCCAGATACTGCCTGTGGACAGTGAGCACTCGGCCATTTTCCAAAGTCTCGTTGGCGAAGACCATAACCGCATCGAGAAGATTCTGTTGACGGCTTCTGGCGGTCCCTTCCGTCTGAAGACGATGGAGGAGATTGCCTATGTGACGAAAGCAGACGCTCTGAAACACCCGACGTGGAACATGGGCGCGAAGATTACAATCGACTCGGCATCGATGATGAACAAAGGCTTCGAGGTGATTGAGGCGAAGTGGCTCTTCGGGGTGGAGGCCAGTCAGATACAGGTGTTGGTGCATCCGCAGAGTGTGGTTCACAGTGCCGTGCAATTTGAGGACGGCAGCGTGAAGGCCCAGTTAGGTGTGCCCGACATGCGCCTGCCCATCCAATACGCCTTCTCGTATCCGAAGCGCCTGACACTCTCAGGGGAAAGACTGAACCTGTTCAACCATCCGCTGGAGTTTTTCGAACCCGACCTGGACAAGTTCCGTTGTCTGGCGCTGGCCTTTGAGGCGATAGAACGTGGCGGCAACGTACCGTGTATCCTCAACGCTGCCAACGAGATTGTGAACCGGGGATTCCTTGAGGACAAGTGCGGGTTCCTCCAGATGGCAGACATTATTGCTGAGACCATCGAGCGCACGACCATCATTACTAATCCGTCGTACGACGACCTCATCCGTACAGACCATGAGGCCCGTCGCATCGCTACAGAATTAATGAAACCAAAATCATAATGGAAATATTTCTGATAAGACTGTTACAATTCATGCTGGCCATTGGCCTGCTGGTACTGCTGCACGAGGGCGGACACTTCTTCTTCGCCAAACTGTTCGGTGTACGCGTAGATAAATTCTACCTGTTCTTCGACCCTTCCATCTGGAAGTGGGACGGCAGCCTGTTTAAGTTCAGGCCTAAGGGCAGCGACACGCAGTATGGCGTGGGCTGGTTGCCTCTTGGCGGTTATTGTAAGATTGCCGGTATGATCGACGAGAGCTTCGATACCGAACAGATGAAACAACCCGAACAGCCGTGGGAATTCCGCGCCAAGCCCGCTTGGCAGCGACTGTTGATCATGATCGGCGGTGTGCTGGTGAATTTCCTCCTGGCGCTCTTTATCTATTCGATGATCCTCTTCCACTGGGGCGACACGTATATCCCTGTGAAGAACATGACGTTGGGTATGAAGTTCAACACCGAGGCGAAGGCCTTAGGTTTTGAGGATGGAGATATCCTGATAGGCACGGATAAGGGCGAGTTTAAGGATTTCTCAGCCGACCTCTATCGTGACCTCAGCGAGGCGTACAGTGTGAACCTGATCCGCGATGGCAAGAAGATGTCGTTGAAACTCCCCGGCAACCTGAACCTGTTGGGTATGCTGAAGGCAGAACCTTCGTTCGTTCGTCCGTTGATCCCTGCGGAGGTAGACAGTGTGATGGCAGACAGTCCTGCTGCATCCATCGGTCTGCAGAAGGGTGACAAGATCGTGGCCATCAATGACAAGGCCATTGACAGCTATAATGAGTTTACAGACCAGCTTGGTATCCTCGAGGATATGATGACTGCTGCTAAGACCAAGACGGATAGCCTGAAGGTGAGGACAGCCACGATTGTGGTTTCGAGGAATGAGGAAGGAGGAACGAAGAATGAGAATACTTCAGCGGCAGAAAAAAAGGACACATTCTCTGTAGTATTAACCCCGGAGCTGAAACTCGGGTTTTATGTGAAGAGCCTGGCTGGACTATATGAGCCATACACCCATGAGTATAGCTTCTTTGAGAGTATTCCTGCCGGTATCAAATACGGCTGGAACGTGCTGGCCGGCTATGTGGGTGACATGAAGTACGTGTTCACAGCTGACGGTGCAAAGTCGTTAGGTGGCTTTGGTGCCATCGGTAGCCTATTCCCCCCGATGTGGGACTGGTATCTCTTTTGGAAGATGACCGCCTTCCTGTCGATCATCCTTGCCTTCATGAATATCCTGCCCATCCCGGCTCTCGACGGTGGACATGTGCTGTTCCTGGTGTATGAGATGATCACGCGCCGCAAGCCCTCCGAGACCTTTATGATCCGGGCAGAATATGTGGGCTTTGGCATCCTCATTCTACTGATGGTGGTGGCGAACCTTAATGACATCCTGCGCTGGCTGGGCTATATGTAGTTCCGTTTTCTCTGGGAGCACCAGAACGCCAACAGATAACAAGCCACGATGACCACATATGTCATCGTGGCTTGTAGTTTTGTGGGGTACAGTCCGTCGATACTCGCCCCGGGAATGGACGCGATGGTGGCGAGCAGGGTGTTCAGGGCTGCCACTATATATAATAATAGGTACGCGAGGGAAGGGAAGAGGAACACCACAGGTGACAGCCATAGGATGAAGATTGCAGCGGGGATGACGATGAAGTTCGTCAGCAGGAAATAGACTGGCAGACGTCCGAAGTAATAGGCGACCAAGGGCGCGACACCTATCTGGGCGGCACACGACACTGCCAACATCCCCCAGAGCCATTTGATAACACGATGCGTCATCAGAAAACCCACAGGGAACAGACGTTCAGACAATGGCACAATAAGAAGGATGGCGAATACGGACAGGTAAGACATCTGGAAACCAATGTCGAAGAGTGACAGTGGACTCACAATCAGCACCAACAAGGCTGTGAAGGCCAGGGTGTTGACAGACATCTTGTCGCGATGAACCAATGATAACAGGGCATAGACTGTGAGCATAGTGGCAGAGCGGACGACACTCACGGGCATGCCAACTATGAATACGAAGGCCCAGATGGAGGTAAGGGTGAAAAGGTGAGAAAGTGGAAAGGTGAAAAACTTTTTGCCGCCGAAGAGGAGGGTCAGGAGCATGAAGATGATGCTGAGGTGTAGACCACTTAGGGCCAGGATATGTGAGGCGCCTGTGATGGCATAGATGTCCCGGAGTTCCTGAGTTAGGGCGGATTTGTCGCCTAAGGTCATCGCAGCCACAACAGCGTAAGCTTCGGACTCTTGGCCTCCGAGACGTTGAAGAAGCTGACTGCGGAGTTTCAGGAAATAGAGTCGGGTGCGGTCCAGTCGTGAGAGGTTGCGCAGCGAGATTTGTGCCTTCTGCCATTTCCAACTCGATACAAACGTCTGGCCAGTAAAGCCATGTACCTCCAGATAGCGACGATAGTCGAAGGTTCCCTTACGCCATTCATTATTGGGCATGATGCGAGACTGGATTCTCAGTCCGTCGCCAATCCTCAAGTCTCGACTCCTTTCTCCTTTCCTCCTTACTCCTTCCCTCCTTCTCTCCTTATAAAAATAGCACTTCAGTTTCTGTCCTGTTTTTGTCAGCAGGATATCCACAGCCATGGTCTTGGGCTTTTCCACTGGGTCTGTCAGGACGACAGCCTCGTAGACGACTTCCTCTTCCGGCCATGACGCGCGCAACTTCGTTTCTTGCCTTTGCACCAGCAGCCAACCCAATAGTATGAAACAGACTGCAATAGCGCCTGACTGCAAGACTGCATATCGCCACAACAGAAGTGTTCCCACTACCATTACTACTAAAACGGGCCACAGCCAACTGACAGTGCCCACACTGTCACCCACTACAATCCCTGCCATTAGACAAATGACCAGACGTAATAATGGAGCCTCTCCAAACGGTTTGTTCTTCATATCACTTAATGTTAACGGTGCAAAGGTACGAATTTCTTTTGAATTAACCGCATAATTCAAAAGAAATTCGTACCTTTGTACGCGAAATGGAAAGTATGGTGATGCCCTTGTGGGCGTGGATATTGTTTTATGTGCTGGTTGTCGTAATGCTTTATGTCGACCTGAAGTCGTTTGGGCGGAAAGGTCAGCATGAGGTGAGCATCCGCGAAGCCTTGACGATGACAGTGGTCTGGGTCACTGTGTCGCTGGTGTTTTGTGCAGGTATCTGGTTCTTTTATCCCGTTGCCCCTCAAGAGAAGGCAATGGAGTTCTTTGCGGGTTATTTGATCGAGAAGTCGCTCTCGATGGATAACCTCTTCGTGTTCTTGATGCTCTTCACATTCTTTGGCATTCCAAGGAAGTATCAGCACGAGGTGCTCTTCTGGGGCATCTTCGGGGCACTGGTGCTTAGGAGTGTCTTTATCTTCGCCGGTGCTGCGATGGTGCAAAGGTTCGAGTGGATCCTCGCCATCTTCGGCATCTTCCTCATCTATACGGGCATCAAGATGTTCGGACATAATGAGGATGAACAGGTGGACCCGTCGAAGAATATCTTCGTGAAGGTGTTCAAGCGGTTCTTCCCCGTCACCGGCCAGATGCATGAGGATCTTTTTTTTGTAAAAGGTGAAAAGGCGAATGGGGTAAAAGGTGATAGATGGCTGGCGACGCCGTTGTTCATTGCGCTGATTGTGATTGAGACAACTGACGTTGCGTTTGCTGTGGATTCCATCCCTGCCGTTTTCTCCGTGTCAAGGGATCCGTTTGTCGTGCTCACATCGAATATCTTCGCCATCCTCGGCCTGAGGGCACTCTACTTCGCCCTGGCGGCCATCGCGAAATATTTCACCTATCTGAAATACGGCCTGGGCATCATCCTGAGTTTCGTGGGTGTGAAGATGCTCTTGGAGGTGTTTGCGGACATCAAGGTGTCCACGTCCCTCTCGCTGGCCTTTATCTTTGGCATACTTGTACTATCAATGGCATTATCATATGGGAAATTACACAAATGACGCAGTGGAACTGTTGATGGAGTTGATTGCGATTCCCTCTGTCAGCAGAAATGAGGACCAGGCAGCTGACAAACTCAGCGAGTACTTGGACCGTTGGAATCTGCCTCACGGACGAGAAGGCAATAACCTCTGGGTGGGCAGTCAGGACTGGGACAACAATCGCAAGACCGTGATGCTGAATGCGCATATCGACACCGTGAAGCCCACTGGCTCGTGGCAGCACGACCCCTTCAGGCCGATGCTCGACGGGGACAGAATCTATGGTCTGGGCTCCAACGACTGTGGCGGTGGTCTGGTGGCCACCCTTCAGGCTTATCGGATCCTGTTGAACCGCAATAGGAACTTCAACATCCTCTGGCTGGCATCTGCCGAGGAAGAAGTGTCAGGCGAAAACGGCCTGAGACGTGTGCTGCCCTTGATGCCACCCATCGACGTGGCGATTGTGGGAGAACCCACCGGCATGCAGCCTGCCACGGCAGAGAGAGGCCTGATGGTGATTGACGGCTATGCCCATGGGGTGAGTGGCCATGCTGCCAGAGAAGAGGGTGTAAATGCCATCTATGAGGCCTTGGATGATCTGGTGTGGCTGCGCGACTACCAATTCCGAAAGAAGAGTGAGTTGTTGGGAGCAACGAAGATGACGGTGACAGTCGTGGAGAGTGGCACCCAACATAATGTCATCCCTGATCTGCTGCATTTCGTGATAGATGTCAGAACTAATGAGTTCTACCAGAATGAATTCGTGTTTGAGTTCCTGAAGAAGAAGATGATGAAGTGTGAGTTGCAGGCCCGCTCCTTCCATTTGCATTCGTCGTCCATAGCTGCAGATCATCCCTTGGTGAAGCGTTGTCTTGAAAGGGGCATGAGGCCATTCGGTTCTCCCACGCTGAGTGACCAAGCGCTGATGCCCTGGTCATCACTGAAGTTGGGCCCTGGCGATTCTGCCAGATCCCATGCTGCAGATGAGTTTATCACGATTGGGGAGATTGACGAGGCGATTAATACCTACGTAGGTTTATTAGAAGGACTTAATCTATAGCACTTGCTCAGACCCTCTCTGGCTCCCCCTATTCAGAGGGAGAAATAGTTACTATCTTGCCAACCACCCTTCGGGGTTGAGCTTCGCAGTGCCTCTACGAAGCTGGAATTGCATCATACCATCGGACCCGACACGTCCGATGGCTTGTTTTGTACTGACATGTTGTCCCCGGCTGACACTGACGGAGGCGAGATCACAATAGACTGACAAGTAACTGCCATGCTTCACGATGACCACGGAAGTGCCACCATAACCAAAGACGGCCGTGACCTCTCCGTCGAAGATGGCTCTCACCTGTGCTCCGGGCTGTCCCTTGATGTCAATACCTTTCTTGTCGAGGGTGACATGGCCCTTCACGTCTGTAACGTTGTTGGTGCCAAACCGGTGCACAATTTTATACCCGCCGACAATTGGCATGGGCAGACGCCCCCGGTTACCCTCGAACGAGGAACTCAGACGGAGATCCTCAGCAGGGTAGGTGTATTCTGTGCCCACCCGTTTCTTTTCAGCAGCGAGTTCTCGTTTACGGGCTTTCGCCTCCTCGGCAGCCATACGTTCTGCTGCCTTCCTGGCTTTTTCTGCCTCCCGGGCAACCGCCTCAGCACGGGCTTTCTCCTCAGCACTGCGCTTGGCAGCTGCACGGGCTTCAGCCTTGGCTTTCTCCTCTCTGGCCTTTGCCTCAGCGATACGACGGGCATGCTCTTTTGCTGCAGCCTCTGCAGCTGCTTTCTTACGGGCCAGTTCCTCCGCACGTTTCTTGGCAGCCGCGGCCTCTGCCTTCCGTTTGGCTTCTGCCTCAGCACGGGCTTTGGCTCTGGCAATCTCTTCAGCGATGAGTTTGTCGATACGGGCGTTGAGTTCGGCGTCGCGCTTCTTCTGTTGGGCGATGATGCCCTGGATGGCCTTCTGCTCTTTCTTCAGACTGGTGACCACCTGCTGCTGTTCCACCTGTTTCGATTCGAGTGACTTTTTCTCCCGTTCACCCCGGTAAAGGAGGTCGTTCTTTAGACGCTTGGCATTTTTCAGTTCGTCGTAGGCCTCCCTGACCTGTGCCTGCATGGACTGTACGGCCTCACCCTGTGCCTGCTGGTAAGAGGCGTATTCACGGACAAATCGCATACGACGATACATCTCTGAGAGGTGTTTGGCACTGAAGACGAACATCAGCTGCGACTGGATATTCCGGTTGCGATGCATGTAGCGCATCGACTTCATGTAACGCTGTTTGCGCTCTTCGAGTTCTGCCTGAAGGGTGTGGAGCTGGTTGTCGAGCACATGGATATCCCCGTCGAGACGGGTGATGTCCTGACGGATGGTATCGATGGTGCGACGTTTGTCTGCAATCTCATTGTTGATGGCCATGAGGTTCTGCAGACGTTTCTTTACGTCGCGCTCATTGGCCTGGAGCTTACGCTCCTGTTCCTGGATCTGCTTACGTACCTGGGCCTGCTCGTTCTTTAAGGATTTGACTGTCGGAGCAGGTGCTTTCTTTCCGGTTTTTCCAGACTTACCAGCTTTCCCGGTATTTCCTGTCTTTCCTGTTTTCTTCGCAGGAGCCTTCTTTTGAGGTGTGGATACACGGGTAGTGGTTGTCCGCTTGGGAGCAGCCTTTTTTTTGGACTGCTGGGCGGGGACAACCACCACCAGACTGACCATGAGCCAGAGTAGCAGTAGGAGTCGCTTCACGGCGTTACGAGATATTTATCTTAGAGTGACATGAAACGACGCAGGATCTCATCGACAGTGACCTCACGATACTTGTTGGAGATCTCTGTCCGGGTTTCCCATTCTGCATCATGTTTGATATATTTCAGCGTCATGCCGAGCTTCACTTCCTTTTCCGGGGTAGTGAGGGTGATGGCAGATTTTTGAGGGAACGCCTTCTTGTTGAGGGCCGTGAACTCATCGTAGTCCCAGTTCAGTTGGGTGTTGCCGTGGAAGCGGTCTTTGTAGAGGATGTTCGCCATGCGGATTAGTGAACCAGTGCGACTGGCAAGCCAGCTGTACTCCATCTTTCCCTCTTCAAGGCCGATGATCATATCGTCGCCACTCTCGAGCAGCGTATAGTTGGCGATGGAGTCTACAATCTGCTTGTCATTGGTCTTCACCAAGGCAGTTTGGTTCGGGCGGAAGAGTTCGTTCCAGAAGAGAGCCTGGATTACTTGGAAATTCAGACCGCTGTTGCGGAGGAAGTCGACAGACATCCAGGGGGCCTTCAGGTACTGTTTGTTGATACGGTCCATGATGAGCACGTAGTCCTTGGTCATTTCGATGCGTCCTGCCTCTACGAATCCGAAGGCCATGAGCTGCAGGCGGATGACATCGTCGCGCTTCATCTTCAGGTCACCGGTGAGGGTGAGCTTCTGCTGACCCACCTCAACGGAGAACTTCACCTTCGAGGTGATGAACTTCATGGCTTGGGCGTTTTCCTTCACACTGTTGATGAAGTCTTGCTTGGCTATCAACTCCGGCGTCATTTCGACGGATTCTGCGACTTTCTTGTGTGACTTACAAGCAGTGAACACTAATGGTAATGCCAGAACGGCAATTTTCAGGATACTGGTCGTTTTCATTCTTTCAAATATTTTTTAAGTTTGATTTTTCTTGCGAGTAAAGTGTTTTCGGGCAATTTCTCACTGGCGTCCTGCCAGAAAGAGAGGGCCCGGGTGATATCTTTGTTTTGAGCGTAGATGTCGCCCGCATGTTCGATAATGACAGCGTTTTCTTTCTGGTCATCCATGTGCTGAAGCGCCTGGTCGATATAGACCTTCGCCTCGGAATAGCGTCCCTGCATAAAGAGAATCCAGGCGTAGGTATCGAGGTAGGTGGCGTTCTTGGGTTCGGCCTTGACGGTCTTGAAACTCATCTCCTCTGCCTGGGCGAGTCGTTCGCCTCGTTCACTGAGGTAATAGGCGTAGTTGTTCAGACACCCGATGTTGTCGGCCTTCCACACCAGGCAGGAGTCGTAGGCGGCAAAGGCTTCGAGGGCCTTGCCCTTCTGGTGCAGGATGTCCCCCATGACTGCATAGAAGTCGGAGACGATGGCAGGGTCGCTCTCGTTGGTGATGACACCGATGCCATTCTGGAAGGCACTGAGGGCGCGGTCGAGGGAGTCACGACGGTAGTAGGCGACGCCTTGGTAGTAATAGAAGAGCATTTCGTCGGGGGTGTATTGACGGGCCTCCTGACAGAGGGCGATGACACGGTCCATGTTGTCTGCCTCCCAGGCATAGGCCACGAGTTGCATACGTGCAGGAGCATAGTCTGGAGAGATAGCGACGGCCTGTTCGAGGACAGGGGTGATCGTATCGCGCGACATCTTCTTTGCATTCATATACGAGGCACAGAGCAAGGCCATCTCGGCATCTGACTGGGGGAGGGCAAGAACCTGCCGGAAGAGTCCCAGCACACGGGTACTGTCACCATCGGTAGCTTCAGAGGCCTGGATCTCCTGACGCATCAGACGGAGTTTCTCGTCGGTGGTGGCATGACTGCCCAGGAGTACACGTCTGGTCAGGGAGTCGGCTATCTCGCTCTGCTCGAGGCCCTGATAGAGGTTGCGAAGGGAAAGGAGTACACGGGTGTTATCGGCATCTTCATCGAGGATCTGGTGATAGATATCAACGGCCTCGTCGGTCTGGTCGTTCATGAGCAGGGCATCCCCATACATCGCCTTGTAGTTTAGGTCGTTGGGGTATTGTCGGGCGAGGGCGGCCATCTCTTTCACAGCCTCCTTGTTCTTGCCCAGGCGGTTGTAGAGGGCACACTTCGCCACTGAGAGTCGCTCGTTCTTTCCGTCGTTCTGTTCCAATTGGTTCAACACGCAGATAGCATTGTCATAATCCTCCACTTGCTGGTAGAGCTGGAAGAGCATCTCGAGCATGTCCTCCTGATTCTTGTCACGCTCGTAAATACCTTTAATGACGGGGATCGCACTGGCGTAGTCCTGTCGGCTGATGTAGGCCTGGGCGAGGGTTTCCATGTAGGTGGTGTTCTCGGGATCAAGCTCTGCCGCTTTTTTGACGCAGGCCATGGATTCGTCCTGTTGCTTCAAGGCTGCGTAATATTGGCCGAGGAAATAATAAACCTCCGGGGCGTTGGGATTCAGGTCACGACAGTGTTTCAACAGATCGAAGGCGGCATCGTGATGACCTTTCTGGCGCTGCACCATCGCTTCGAGGAAGAAGTGGTTGTAGGTGCTGTCAATTGTTTGTGTGAAAACCTTGATCAATGATATGTGAAAGGCAATTACACATACAGACAAACGCAAAAGCCATTGACTTCCGCCTGTCGGCATTGTTTTAATCACGTTTATCGCATTCATCATTTTCGAGTAATTCGTTGTCCTTTATCACTTCACTCCCGTATGTCCATAGCCTCCTTCGCCACGTTCGGTCTCGTCGAGCACCTCCACAGCCACAAATTGTCCCTGTTCGTGCCTGGCGATGACCATCTGGGCGATGCGCTCTCCGTCGTTCACAATGAAGTCCTCCTGCGACAGGTTGATAAGCAGCACACCCACCTCACCACGATAGTCGGCATCGACCGTCCCCGGGGAGTTGAGCACCGTGATACCTTTCTTCAGGGCCAGTCCGCTGCGGGGTCTCACCTGGGCCTCATAGCCTTCAGGCAGGGCGATGTGCAGACCTGTCGGGATGAGTCTCCGCTCCAAAGGTTTCAGTACGACAGGCGCGTCGAGATTGGCCCTCAGGTCCATGCCTGCACTCTGCGTTGTGGCATACTGCGGCAACGGCTGATGACCTTTGTTCACGACTTTGATTTGTAGCATACGTTTAAAATTTCATTTTAATCAAGGTGCAAAGGTAATGCTTTTGCGGCATATTCCCATGTTTCTGGGCAAAAATTATTCATTTTTTCGTTAATTTCTGAGAAATATGCATGTTCTGTGGCTAATTTTCGTATCTTTGCAGTCAATTATGATGAACTGGCAACAATTGATATCCAACAAACGACTCGGTCAAGAGCACCGGCATCCCGAACGTCATGATGATCGGACGGAGTTCAAGCGCGACTACGACCGGCTTGTCTTCTCGGCCCCCTTCCGGAGGTTGCAGAACAAAACACAGGTATTCCCGCTTCCGGGGAGTATTTTTGTACATAATCGCCTCACGCACTCGCTTGAAGTGTCATGTGTGGGAATGTCGCTCGGTAATGATGTGGCGCAGCAACTGCTACGGCGTCATCTGGAATTGTCTGACAGCCTTTTGGGTGAGATTGGACAGATTGTGGCAACGGCCTGTCTGGCGCATGACATGGGCAATCCGCCCTTTGGACACAGTGGCGAGAAAGCCATCCAGTCGTTCTTTACCGAAGGACCGGGCTTGGGCTTGCAGACGAAAGTGCCACCACAGTTTTGGTGCGACGTGACACATTTCGAAGGCAATGCAAATGCGTTCAGACTGTTGACGCATCAATTCTGCGGACGGAGATTCGGTGGATTTGTCATGACTTATTCAACACTCGCGAGCATCGTGAAGTATCCCTTCTCATCGATGGCGGCAGGGAAGAAAGGAAAGTTCGGATTCTTTGATTCGGAGAAAGAACTGTTTTTACGGATTGCTTCGGAATTGGGGATTGTGCGTAAATCCAATGAGGGTGAACCCTTACGCTATGCCCGTCATCCATTGGTGTATCTGGTGGAGGCGGCTGATGATATTTGTTATGAGATCATGGATATCGAAGATGCACACAAGCTTAAAATAATTTCATACGAGGATACGTCGCAGATATTGTTGAGTTTCTTTGACTCTGATGCCCGCGAACGAATCTTGCAACGCGTCGTTGAAGAGGGTGTCACAGACAAGAATGAAAAGGTGGTGTATCTGCGTGCCTGTGTCATCGGACTACTTGAAAGTGAATGCGTGAAGGTGTTTGTCGACCATGAGGACGAGATCCTTGCAGGCACCTTTGAAGGCAGCCTGATTGACCATATTAGCGAACTTCCCCGTGAGGCATACCGGCAGTGCAGTAAAATGTCTGTAGAACGTATCTATCGCAGCAAACCGGTCCTCGATGTGGAACTCTCCGGTTATCAGATCATCCAGACGCTCATGGAACGGTTTATCGAGGCTGTCGTGCATCCCGAACGTTTCTATTCCCGTCAGCTCATCGGACGCGTCAGCAGCCAATACGACATCAACTCTAACTCCCTCGAGACCCGTCTCATGGCTGTCATCGACTACGTCAGTGGCATGACCGATGTCTACGCCCTTGACGAGTACCAGAAAATCTCCGGTATCTCCCTCCCCGTGGTTTAGCACACTGGGGCCAGATCTGCTTGTGCTATCAACGCCTCGACGCGATGATCCGCCAGTCGACAATCTGCCAGAGTGCGGAGAGATGGGCGGCGCGACGATTCTGATAGTCGAGGTAATAAGCGTGCTCCCAGACATCGAAGGTCAACAGGGGCTTCAGACCTTTCACTATGGGATTCGAAGCCCCCAGTTCTTGGGTAATCACTAACGAACCGTCTTTATCCTCTGAGAGCCACACCCAGCCAGAGCCGAACAGCCCGACGCCTTTGGCTTCGAAGTCGGCTTTGAACGCATCGAAGCTGCCCCACTGTTTGTCGATTTGGACTGCAAGGGTACCTGTGGGAGCCTGTACTGCCTCACCGGCAGGACGGAACTGGGTGAAATACATTTCGTGGTTCAGGATTTGTCCGGCGTTGTTAAAGACTGGGCCGGCAGGTGTCTTGCGCACGATGTCCTCCAATGGCAAACCTTCAAATTCACTGCCAGGAAGTAGTTTGTTGAGATTGTCGACATAAGCCTGCAAATGCTTGCCATGATGGAACGAGAGCGTCTGGGCACTGATAGCGGGTTCCAGTGCATCCGACGCATAAGGAAGTTGGATTAATATAAACATGATAGTACGGTTTAGACTGCAAAGTTACAGTATTTATCCGAAAACACCAAAGATTTTTCCATCAAATTTGGCAGATTGGGAAATAATGTCTACCTTTGCCGAAGAAAACAAAGTTGCTTTAAATTTACAACTATGACATGATAATCCAGATTAAACGGTGCTGCCTGCATCTTTACGAGCGTACTAGAGCTAGGTTCGTCCGTGCTATTTTCCGACAAAATAGCACGGACGGATTTAATTAGAATTATATAGGAATAAAATTTACAAATATACAAACAAAATATGATATTTCAAAAGAATCTGGATTAAAGTTTGTTAATCAAATAATTTAACATATTTTTAACTGTTCGTTTCAAATTATTATATTATCTTTGCAGCAAGAAACCTGAAAAGTGATACATTTGGACACGATACACGAACGGTCCAGTCACCCAGAGGCGAGAGCTGCAAGGATGCACTGGCCGACTATGAAAAGCATAGAGCCGTCGTGCGAGACGGAATAATAAATAAACCTTATACATAGTTAACCTTCCCAGAAGAGGTCGCCTGCGAAGGTCACCTCTTCTTTTTTTTTGCCTCTCTCGTATTTATTTTTGCAGAAATTTTTGGTATTAACAAAAAATCTTCTTACTTTTGCACCTATGAAAGAATATCAGTATCATATCTTTGCCCCGTATAGGGTTTGTCCGTTGGGCGCTCATGTGGATCATCAGCATGGCCTGGTAACGGGTTTCGCCATCGATAAGGGCGTTGATCTTTGGTTCAACGTCAATAGTAGTAAATATGTGCATTTGGAGTCTCGGACGTTTGAAGGCGTGGTGGATTTTGACATTGACGCACCGAGCCAGGTGAAAGAAGGCCATTGGGGCGACTATGCCAGAGGCGCGAAATATGCGCTCAAGAAGCGTTTTGAACTTAAGAAGGGTATCACAGGTGTCATTCAGGGCTCACTGCCTGTAGGCGGTCTTTCGAGTAGTGCTGCCGTTCTCATCGCGTACGTCATGGCGTTTGCGAAGGCGAATGACATCACCCTCCAGCCATTCGAGGTAGTGAAGATCGCTTCAGAGGCAGAACGCGAGTACATCGGGCTGAACAATGGCCTGCTTGACCAGGCATGTATTGCCCTGGGACGGAAAGACGGACTGCTCTTCCTCGACTGTGACTCGAACGAGTGGCGCATCATCAAGCGGAATAGGGAGATGGATGATTTCGAGATCGGCATCTTTTTTTCAGGCCTGACGCGTTCGCTCGTGAACAGTGACTATAATCTGCGTGTGTACGAGTGCAAGACTGCTGCGTGGAACATGCTCGCATACACCGACCAACCGTTGAAAACATTTGACAAGACGTTCTTGAGGGACATTTCCAAGGCGACGTTTGAGAAGACGCGGATTGCCATGCCGTCGAGATTTGCACGTCGTGCAGAACATTTCTATTCGGAATACCGTCGTGTGCGACAGGGTGTCACAGCGTGGGAAACGGGAAATCTGAAGCTCTTTGGTAAACTCTCGTTCGACTCGTGCGAGAGTTCGATCCACAACTATGAGTGCGGCTCGCCAGAGCTCATAGCGATCTATGACATTATGAAGGAACTCCCAGGTGTCTATGGAGGAAGGTTCTCAGGTGCAGGGTTCAAAGGGGCCTGTATTGCACTCGTCGATCCCGTTTATAAGGCAGAAATCGAGAAGACGCTCACAGAGCTGTATCTTGAGCAGTTCCCAGAGTATGAGAAGACATTCCAGGTCTTTTGGGTGAGACCGGATGACGGGGCGAGGTTTGTTGTCGATTAACATCGACAGGATTTGTATGACTTGGCCCTGTATAAAACAAGATATGCAGGGCAGCGCTTTGTAAAACAGATGAATTAATATTTTTATAGATGGAAAAAATAAATTTAGAAGGAAAGGCAATTCTTGTGACAGGTTCTGCCGGTTTCATCGGCTCGAATCTGGTAAAACGCCTATTCAAAGACTTGGATAGCGCCACGATCATCGGTATTGACAACATGAACGACTACTACGATGTTCGCCTGAAAGAATACCGCTTAGACGAACTTACCGGACTGGTATCCGATGGCATCACCTACACTTTCATCAAGGGTGACATTGCCGACAAACCGACGATTGATGAGATTTTCGAACAATACAAGCCTGCCGTGGTGGTGAACCTCGCGGCTCAGGCAGGTGTGAGATACTCCATCACAAACCCTGACGCGTATATCCAGTCTAATCTCATCGGTTTCTACAACATTCTCGAAGCCTGTCGTCACTGGCCGGTGGAGCATCTGGTCTATGCTTCATCATCGAGCGTGTATGGTGGCAACAAGAAGGTGCCTTTCTCGACAGACGACCGAGTGGACAACCCTGTGAGCCTCTACGCCGCAACGAAGAAATCGAACGAGCTAATGGCACACTGTTATTCAAAACTTTATGACATTCCGTCGACGGGACTTCGTTTCTTCACGGTCTATGGTCCTGCCGGTCGTCCTGACATGGCTTACTTCGGATTTACGAATAAACTGTTGAAAGGCGACACCATCCAGATATTCAACTACGGCAACTGTCGGCGCGACTTCACGTATGTCGATGACATTGTGGAGGGCATCGTACGTGTGATGGCCGGAGCACCTGAACGCAAGAAAGGTGACGATGGTTTGCCTATTCCACCGTATGCTGTGTATAACATTGGCGGTGGTCAGCCTGAGAGCCTCCTGGACTTCGTGCAGATTCTGCAAGAGGAACTCATACGGGCCAGTGTGTTGCCCCAGGACTTTGATTTCGAGGCCCACAAGCAGTTGGTTCCCATGCAACCAGGAGATGTGCCCACAACCTATGCCGATGCCACTGCTTTGGAGCGTGATTACGGTTTCACACCAAAGATTACCCTGCGTGAGGGACTTCGGCACTTTGCGGAATGGTATAAACAGTTTTATGGCTGAATCCTATGAAGAATATTGTTATTGCTGCCGGTTACGCCACGAGGCTCGGGGAACTCACGAAGAACTTCCCGAAGCCACTGTTGAAAATCGGTGAGAAATCTATTCTCGACCGGATGCTCGATGACATCGACACCATCCCCGAGATCGATGAACACATCATCATCACGAACCACAAATTCGCCCCAATCTTCGAAAAATGGAAGAAAGAAGAAGGACGATGGAAGAAACCCATTACCATTGTCGATGATGGGACAGAGACAAACGAGACGCGGTTAGGGGCGGTCTGCGACCTGCTGCTCGCCATCAAATCTCTTGATGATGACTTGCTTGTAGTGGCGGCGGACAACCTGTTGTTTTTCTCATTTCAGGAGTTTGTGGACTTCGCGAAGGAGAAGAGCACAAGTTGTATCATGTGCCACGAGCAGCCGAGCATCGAGAAACTCCAGCGCACTGGTGTTGTTGAACTTGATGAGAATTGGCATGTTTTAGGCATGGAAGAGAAACCTCAGGTGCCGAAAAGTCACTGGGCAGTACCCCCGTTCTACATCTATTTAAAGAAGGATCTCGATTTGGTGCGTCATTCTGTCGAAAATGGCTGTGGTAAGGATGCTCCTGGCAATTTGGCGCATTACATGGTGGAACATACCACGATGCATGCCTGGCCGATGTCTGCCGGTCGTTTCGACATCGGTTCCATCGACACCTATTACGAAGCTGTGAAACGATTCGGTTAGGATGTAATCAAAGATGAAAAAGATTGTAGTGACAACCTTGATTCTGGTGATCTCAATTGGAATGAGGGCGCAACAGCGATACTCCGACGGACTGGATGATGTGATGCAGTATGTGCCCTATGCTTCGGTGTTTGCGTTGAAGGCTTGTGGGGTGGAGAGTCGAGATGATTGGAAGAAACTGGCAATCACGACGGCTGTTTCTTGGGCAGTAACAGTTGGTACGGGGTGGATCCTGAAACAGTCGATTAAGGAATGGAGACCTGATGATAGTGACCAAAAGTCTTTTCCGTCTGGTCATTCGATGATTGCCTTTGCTGGTGCAACGGCATTGCATAAGGAGTTTGGGAAGGTGTCGCCTTGGATCTCCGTGGTAGGGTATGGCGTGGCGACGTTTGTGGCAGTGGACCGGGTTGCCAAAGACCGTCATCATTGGTATGATGCCGTAGCAGGCGCTGCACTTGGATTTGGCCTCACAGAACTTACGTGGTGGCTTTCAGACAAAGTGATCCCCCGGCAAAAGAATAAAATCGCCTTCGGCACTTCTGGTACGACCCTTGATGTTGTCGTGGCCCTATATTAATAATGTTCTTTAGAGGTCGAGGAGACCTGCGGGCAGGTGCATGGTGATGGTACGTGCCTGTTGGTCTATCTGTGTGATGAGGTCTTCTGAGGCGGGGATGAGATGACCGTCTTCGAGACAGAAGAGGATGTTGAGGGTGGAGTCATCGATGGAGGCGATACGGCCAATGGATTTGTTGGTGCTGGCATCGATGATGTTGAAACCCACGATGGCTGACCACGAGATACTGTCATCATCACTGGCAACGAGGTTGCGTGGGAAATAGACATCACAGCCTGTCAGTTCCCGGGCACGTTCCTGACTGTCGATACCCTCAAATTTCATCAAGGCTGTCGTGTCACTGCGGAAACGGTATTCCTCGATAAAGAAAGGTACGAGGATACCATCGATGTCGAGGATGAGGTAGTCGGCATCGACACGGTCGAACACATCATCGTCAAAAAGGAAAGAAATCTCTCCCCTGACACCATGGCTCTTGCCGAGTCGACCTATCTTATATACTTCTTCCTGCTTGATCACTTGTCACTTCTCGTAATCTTTGCGCCCAAGGCATTGAGACGTCCCTCGATATCCTCGTAACCACGGTCTATCTGTTCGATGTTATCGATGCGACTGGTGCCACTGGCACTCATGGCGGCAATGAGCAGGGCGATACCTGCACGGATATCAGGACTGGTCATACGGCCACCACGCAGACATATCTTCCTGTCGTGGCCTACCACGACGGCCCTATGAGGATCACAAAGGATGATTTGGGCACCCATGTCGATGAGCTTGTCGACGAAGAACAGGCGGCTCTCAAACATCTTCTGATGGAAAAGGACCGAGCCGCGGGCCTGTGTCGCCACGACGATGAGTACTGAGAGCAGGTCGGGGGTCAGGCCAGGCCAGGGGGCATCTGCCAGTGTCATGATCGTCCCGTCAATGAACGACTGGATCTCGTAATGACGCTGACGGGGGATATAGAGGTCGTCGCCCTCCACTTTGACCTTCACGCCCAGACGGCGGAAAGCATCAGGGATGATGCCGAGGTTCTCCACAGAGGCATTCTGGATGCGGATGCCATCGCCACACATCGCCGCCATGCCGATGAAAGAACCTACCTCAATCATGTCGGGCAGGATTATATGCTCGGCTCCGTGAAGGGTGCTCACACCTTCGATGGTCAAGAGGTTGGAGGCAATGCCACTGATCTTTGCACCCATCTGGTTGAGCAACAGACAGAGCTGTTGGAGATAGGGTTCACAGGCGGCATTGTAGATGGTGGTTGTGCCCTTGGCGAAGACGGCGGCCATCACGATATTGGCAGTACCTGTCACCGAGGCTTCGTCGAGCAGCATATAAGTGCCTCTCAAACGCGTTGCAGAGATCTCATAGACATCGCGCCCAGGCACGTGGTTGAACTTCGCGCCAAGTTTCTGGAATCCGAGAAAATGGGTGTCGAGGCGTCTCCGCCCAATCTTGTCACCACCGGGTTTCGTGATGATGGCCTTGCCCATACGGGCCAGTAACGGACCAATCATCATCACACTTCCTCTGAGTTCTGTACACTTCTGAACGAATTCATCGCTCTCTAAGTATTCAAGGTTGAGGTTTTCGGCTTGGAATGTATAGGTATTCTCACTCCTCACTCCACACTCCTCGCTCCTCGAGACCTTCACGCCGATGTCACGCAACAACTGGATGAGGTTGTTCGCATCACGGATGTCGGGGATGTTGTGAATGGTCACCGTCTCACTGGTTAGCAGGGTGGCACAAATCACCTGCAGGGCCTCGTTCTTGGCGCCCTGTGGACGAATCGTGCCGCGCAGAGGATGACCTCCCTCGATGATGAATGATCCCATATGCGTCAGGGATTATTTCTTTTTTTTCTTCGCTTTCGGTTCCTCAATGGCAGTGACTTTATCCAACTTAGTTGTCGACAGGTCGAGTTGGATGATGCCATCGGTGAAACGTGCCAGATCATCGACCACTTTCTCGTCACTCATGGAGCCATGCCCCCAGGTCATCAGGTCGCGCTTCATCTGGTTGGCCGTGTAAAAGGCCAGAGCATCGCGCTCCTCACCTTCAGGCATCGTTTTCAGCTTCTCAAACAGTTGTTCGAGCAATTTGCCATAGTGACGCAGACGCATGCCCTCCTGAGGAAGGGGGATGGCCTTGGGCTTTTCCTGAAGTTTTTCGGCGGCTGTCACGTCGAAGGGCCAATCGATATCCAACTGCTTGTGGCTCATCAGATAGAGATGATCCCATAGCGTCTGCTCGAAGTCGGCATTGTCGTGGAGCTCAGGTACCTTCGTTTCCATCATACGGACAATCTCCTGGGCGCAGTTCTGACGTTCGGACTTGTCTGTCAGACTGACAGCGTAATCCACCATCTTCTGAATCTCCCGACCATATTCTGGCATCAGGAGCTTGTCACGATAGGTGTTGTAATCCAATCCTTTGATATTCATATCTTTATTTTTTTTACTTTTTTTACCTTTTCACCTTTTTACCTTTTCACTTTTTCACCTTTTCACTTTTTCACCTTTATATCAGTTTCTTAGGCATTTTCGCCACAAAGTCCTTCAGATAGAAGGGCGTAAAGTAGGCCACATCTTCGAATTGTTCATTGAGTAGTCTGCGCTCTGCCAGAGGCTGCATCCACTTCGCCTGAGGCTGTATGCCTTCTATCTGACGGGCGTTTGGGTGGTTGATGACGTCCATGCATTTCTTGGCACCATTGCCGAAGAAGTACACGGGGTGGGCGTCCAGATATTCCTTGTATGTCTCGGTCGTCACAATGTCGGCACTGACCTCTCTCACGGGTTTTAGGGCACGGGTGTAGATACCGGCATAGACCTCCATCCGTCGGGCATCAAGCATCGGGCAGAGTAGGGCGTCGTCCTCTACCATCTCTCGTAACAGAACTGGTACACAGAGAAGTTCGAGGGTTGGCACGGCAATCAGTTTCAGGTTACGACCATAGCAGATACCTTTCGCCATTGAGACGCCAATGCGGAGTCCTGTATAAGAGCCTGGGCCACAACTAACAGCCACAGCATCAAAGGGGATGGCGTGGTTGTCGGTAAACGAGAGGGCCTCGTCTACCATCGTACCCAGTTGCTCTGCGTGGTTGGGGCCAGAGTGGTCTTCCTGTTGGAAGATGACTTGAGAGTCCTCTGACACAGCTACGGAACAGACGTCTGTACTTGTCTCTATGTGTAATATCGTCGACATGATGATGTTCAGTCATTTGTTATATTGGGCGCAAAGGTACGGCTTTTTTTTTAATCCGCCAAATCTCCAGGCAAATAATTCCCTTATTCTCCCCAATCACCCTGACCGGCCTGATCATCCTGAATCCCTCTTTCTTTATATATATTAATAAGGTGTAGGCCTTTTTGTGTCTTGATATTTGTCAAGAGTGGCTAAAATTTTGCATAAAAGATGAAAATTTTCTCTTAAAAGT
>CACYQO010000026.1 GCA_902776545.1 uncultured Prevotellaceae bacterium
CGAGGTGAGCTTCGACAGCGAGGCATGGTACACCCTCGACGGCAAGCGACTCAACGCCAAGCCCAACACAAAGGGCATCTATGTGAACAACGGTAAAAAAGTAGTAATCAAATAACAAAAGGAGGAAACAATTATGATTAAGAAAGCATATCAGAAGCCTACAACCAATGTGGTGAAACTTCAGCACAAGACACACATCCTCGCCGGCAGCGGCCCCAAGACGCTGCAAGGCCCTAATACCTCAAGCACCGGCTTGGAGGAAAGCGACTACTACGACCTGGAGTAATAAACATTCCTGCACCCAATATCATTCGGGGACGGAGCACTTTCGTATGCTTCGTCCCCGATTTCTTGGGACACAAAGGGGTCAGGAACCTATGTGTCGTATGAATGGTGTAGTCTGGTGCCAGAACACCTAATCATAAGTTTCTCTGTTTTTTGTTTTATTAACTTCATGGATGATTAAAAGTTGGGGTGTTTTTTGTACCTTTGTAGCCGCTTTGCCCCAAAAGTAGAGGGTACGGATAACAGTTGTAAAGAATTATAAAAGACACAACAGTCAGGATGGATAATCAAACTCCAACATATACGATACTCAAGAATTTCGAGCGCAAGGTAGAGGCGCTCGACTGCTCGTCGTGCATGTTGGCGCTGACCATGATGAGCATGAGCCTCGCCGTCGATGCACGAAGGCTGACAAAGTATTTCCTGATGATGCTGGACGGCTGGCGCAAGTGCCTGCCCCTGGGCGATGCCTGCGACGTGAACTTTACGACGTGGGGACATAATGTGTGGGAACTGATGCAGAAGGTACGTCAGGTGTACAGCCAGAACAAAGTGCAGCTAAACGTGTATGAGTATAATTCGGCCAGCTATCTGGAGTTCAAGAATCGTCTGGAGGCTGCTGAAGGAAATGACGAGTCGATGAAGGCTCTGATGATGATTTCAGGCAGTGAGGCGGGTACCATCCTGATGTGTGCGATGCGTGAACTGAACGAGGAGCTGATGGAGATATCTGAGTTTCTGAATTCGCCAACGGAGGAGCAGATTGCCAGTTCGTTCGACCAATGGATGGCCTGCTATGAGGAGCAGTACCACAAGGCCTGCCTGAAGCGTTACAACAAGTGGAAACTTAAGTTTACGCCTCGCACGCTGAAGAAGAACGTGAAGGAACGCATGAAGATCGAGGTGGAGGAGTTCAGGCGGATGTTCCAGAGCGACAATGAGTTCGAGCTGGTGTACGATACTGAGCAGATGGAGGTCGATATCGAAGGCGTATCGCGTTTCCTGTTTACCAATCCGGAGCGGTTTGGTGTGTCGCATATCGACAAACGTCAGGCGTTCAGCAAGGAACTGCTCAAACTGTTCAACTTCATCGACGTCTGGCGCATGATGCAGTCCGACATGCAGACTAAAAGGAAACAGGGCGAGAAGGCTGCGGCTCCTGTGGTCGACGAGTTGGATCAGAAGGTGAAGGTTCTACTGGATAAGATTCGCCATCTGACGGCTGATAATTGGAAACAGCATCTGCCCAAGTTGTGGAAAAGTATCTTCACGACATTCCGCACCGAGATAAGTAAGGCTGGCTCGCATGAGAAATTCCAGGAGTTCAGCAAGAAGACGCTATACTGCATCATCGGCCACCTGAAGCAGAAGGGTGCCTATAAGCAGATCTCCAATCTGGAGCTGACGATGACGCTGGAGGGTATGAACAACGGCATGCGCAAGTATCTGAACAGCGGTCTTGTGGAATTGGAGCAGTCGCTCAGAGAGCGCATAGAGTCGTTCGTGGATCAGGAGATGCAGCGATTGGTAGCTGTGGAGTGACAGTCGGACAGGCTGCTGATAGTTGGCTGATAATTGACTGATAGTTGTGTGATAGTTGGGCGTTGCTAACTGTCACATTCTTTTTTTGTGCCTTTATCTACAGGGTGATTGCAAATTGATAGTATCACCTGAGCTGATAGTTTCCGCTCATCATTTTTATGTTCTACCTTTGTCAACGCGAATAAGAATCATTATTGTTAAACCCGAGTGGAGTGAGAATCTCATGAGGTAAGCCCGGCCGGCGTTCACTGCTCTTCTCACAACACGAAGGTGTATGAAGCAATTCAGACAAGTCCGCCCTGAGGACTTCGACGTGGAGCTGTTGATGGCGGCTGCGCGAGAGGGGAGACTGTATGTTGAAGAGAAGAAACGTGAGGTCAGCAGGGAAGAAATAATAGTAGAGGTACGTGCGTACGTACGACGTATTAAGGCGTTTGTCACGAAGCCGTACATGTCGAAGGTCGACGACCTTTGGGAGCAGATTCTGACAAGCGAGGATTTTGTGACGTTTTTGACTCCTGGCTGCAAGGCCAAGAAGTGCAAAGTGTTCGACAAGTACGGCGTAATGCGCATCATTGGCATACTGCGTGAGAAGGATGTTTACGAGCGGTATAGTGACCGCAAGTTTGATGCTTTGCTGGAGCCAGAGATGAAAGACAGTCCATACAGGAAATACTTGGGAATGGGTCTTGAACAGCGTGCTTTGCTGATAAAACTGAGGCAAATCGTTGCAAAATTCCAACTTTAACTTTTGGGTAAAATGATTCCTTTTTACCAGCCTGGAAATCGCCGTAATTTTGCATCGTCAATCAGTTCGAAAGGAGGTTGACAGCGTTGTTTGACTTATTGGTACAAACGGTAGGAGTAACTATTTCCCAATACATAATAAACAAACGATATGTCGCCTTAAGGAGGGCGACGTTAAATAAACATAGCTATATGAAACAAGCAACAATTATCAAGATGGTGCAGGTGGCTGACAACGATCAGCCACAGTGCATGACCTCGCTGGAGATTGCCGAGCTGACCGGCAAGCAGCATTTCCATGTGATGGAAGCCATTCGAAAGATGGAGCCAGCGTGGGAGAAAACATGTAAATCGAAATTTCGATTGACATCGAGAATCATCGACCAGCCGAACGGTGGAACGCGAGAGGTGCCCTGTTACCTACTCACCAAAACCGAGTGTCTGTATATCGCCACGAAGTTCAACGACGAGGCGAGAGCCAGACTGGTGCTGAGGTGGGAGGAGTTGGAGCGCGAGAGAATTTTTTTAGGCACGGATTACACGGCTTCTATCGAAGACGCGGCAGTTTGTGCGAAAGAAATAAGCAGTGTCTCTCAAAGAGAGCCGTGTAATCCGTGCCAAAAAATCCTTGCTGCGGCGGACGCGATCATCGGTGAAGGGCTGAGGATGGTGAACGCCGAGGCGGAAGACACACTGACGGCAACGCAGGTGGCGAAAACGTTCAACATGACGGTCAACGACTTCAATGCCGTGGTGCGCGACATGGGCATCCAGTACAGAAGGTTCGGACGGTGGAACATCAGCGACGACCTGGCCGACCGTGGACTGGTGAGCCTCCGCACGCACGTCTCGTATTCACTGAAGGGCGAAAAGAAAGTCCGCACGTACATGACGTGGACCATGGCGGGGCTGCACTACCTGAACTCGAAGCTGGGCTACCCGAATTTTTAGACAGAAAAAGAAGAAAGGAAAAAGTATGAAGAGAATTAGTGACATTGGCTTGAAGAAGCTGAAGGAGTTTGAGGGGCTGAGGAAGGAGGCGTACTACGATGCTGCCGGGGTACCGACGATCGGGTATGGTCATACGAAGGGCGTCAGGATGGGTGACGTAATCAGCGAGTATTGGGCTGAGATGTTCCTGAAGGCAGACCTGTATGACGTGGAGAAGCAGGTGGACTCGCTGGGCTTGAATTTGAATCAGCCGCAGTTTGACGCACTTGTGAGCTTTGCGTTCAACCTCGGGTTTTATAAGCTGAAGACCTCGACATTGCTGAAGACAATCCTGGAGGGTGGCTCCGTGAGAGCCATCAAGAAGGAGTTCAAACGCTGGGTGTATGCAGGGGGCAAGGTGCAGCCGGGGTTGGTCAAGAGGCGAGAGTGGGAAGCCAAGCGTTTCTTTGAGCCCGACGAGATGGAGCCGATGAAAGTTCGCGACTGGAGCGACTTCCATAAATAATATGAGCGTACATGTGATTTATTATAAGGATGGGGCGAAGATGATGCGCCCTGTCCTTAACCGAGAGGAGTATCTGAGGCTGAGGAACGGCGGGCAGCAGAAGTCAAACCTGAGCCGCATCAGGCAGGGTGAGGTGAAGCTGAAGGGCGACCTCGTGCAGATGAACTACTCGTGCCTGCCGAATGAGGACGGGACACTGAAGGGTTCGAAGACGGCCTCGATGTCGGTATGCATGGATATCGACTTCAAGGCACCGGAGGGAATGTCGGAGGAGGAGAAGAAGGCTTGGCTTAAGGAGCAGATGGCACGGGTGCCGGAGCTGGTGATGAGCAGGAAGGACGAGCTGGTGCCGCTGATGCTGGAGCGGTCGGCCACGAAGGGGTATCATCTGGCATTCCGTCGGCGTCCGGATCTGGATCAGGTGGGTAATCTCAAGTGGGCCAGTGATTTGCTTGGAATCAAGTATGATGAACAGGCGAAGGACATCACGAGGGTGTACTTCACAACGACGGGGGATGCTGAAGAGCTGCTGTATCTGGATGATGAGATATTTGATGTTTCAGTGTTTCAGTGTTTCAGTTCGGGAGAGCGATTGTTCAGACCACCCCTGGCCCCTCCTAACTTAGGAGGGGAACAAAAAGTCCTTGAGTCCTGTAGTCCTTGCAAAAAAGAGTACAACGGGATGGCGTATGCGGAGATCATCGAGAAGTACTGGGAGCTGTATAATGGCGGGAAGAAGCCGGTGGAGGGAGATAGGAATGCGCTGACATTTGAGTTGGCGATGACTATCAGGAGTATCTGCGGTTACTCGCTGGAGCAGTTGCTGAGCGTGATTCCGAACTACTGGAATCGGGATGATGACACACCCGCACAGCGCAAGGCTAACGAGGCTGAATGGCGGCAGACCATCGAGAACGCCCTGAAGGAACCGCGCAAGGGCATGCCTCTGCGACTGAAACAGGTGCTGCAGGCGCTGAAAGCGCAGTCGGGCGTGAAGGCCTGCGGCGGTACGATGACCACTCCGCCTCCGATGCCGAAGCGGCTGCCTCCGCTGATCAGGCTGCTGACGAAGAACGTGCCTTGGTTCTACAAGCCCGCTGTGGCCAGTGCGGTGTTCCCTGGCTTGGGTGTCCATCTGCATGGCGTGAAGTTCAGGTATTGGGACAACGTGGATCACGAGGCAACGTTTATGAATGTGCTCATCGGCAGGCAGAGTATCGGTAAGGGTACGATCAAGAAGCCCATCGAGTATATCATGGAGGACATCCGCCAGCGCGACCAGCCCAACCGTGAGCGTGAGGCCGAGTGGAAGCAGAAGAACCCGGGCGCCAGGCAGAAGAAAGACCCTCGACCGAAGGACATCTGTATCCAGATGCTCATCGACAACCTGACCGACGCTGTCTTCAACCAGCGCATTGTCGATGCCAACAACAACGGCCAGCGCTTCATCTACACCATCGTAGACGAGATAGAAGGCTTGAAGAAGGTGACGTCGAAGGGTACGGTGGATGAGGTTGGCCTGTTAATCAGGAAAGCCTTTGACAACTCTGTTGCCGGTCAGGAACGCGTAGGAGCCGATTCGGTATCGGGTATCGCACCGTTAAGGTGGAACTTCAACGCCTCAACGACGCCGCCCAATGCCAGGAAGTTCTTTGTCAAGATGGTAAACGACGGAACGGTGAGCCGACTGGATATCTCGTCGATTATCAGGAATGATGACGATGATGATGCGGAGCCGATTCTGGGTATCTACGACCATACGTTCGCCCAGGAGCTGAAGCCTTACATCGACCGTCTGGAGGCAGCCAACGGGCTCATCGAATGTCAGCAGGCGAAGAAGCTCTCACTCGACATGAAGCAGGAGAACAAGGATGCCGCAAAGCTCTACGAGAGTGAGGCTTACAGGGTTTTCTCCTATCGTGCCAACGTGATTGCCTGGCTGAAGGGGATGGTGCTCTATGTGGCGCACGGCTACAAGTGGTCTCGTGAGATCGCAGATTTCGTCCGCTGGAGTCAGCAGTATAATCTCTGGTGCAAAATGCTCTATTTCGGCCAGCAATTAGAAAAAGAGCTGCGTGATGAGGTGGAGATCCAGCGGCAGTCGGGGCCACAGAATCTCTTGGAGTTGTTACAGGATGAATTCTCGAAGGATCAGTATCGCCAGATGCGGCAGAGTCAGGGGAAGACGGGCGACGGCGAGAATACGCTGCGTACCTGGATGAACCGGGGATACATCGTCTATGACGAGGTGAGCGGCCATTACTGCAAGACAGAGGCGTATAAAAGGAAATATGGGAATAAACTATAAAATGAATCCCCGCTACAAAAGGCGGGGATTTATTGTTAATGCTGTGGCGAATAGTTCATGTGGACGCGCTCCCACTTGAGTGTACCGTCGCGCTTTGCATGGACGCGCACCAGGTAATCACCAGGTTCGGGATTGTTGCTTTCAGCCATCGCATCCAGCGTCAGGTAGGTGATGCCACCCACCTCGCGCTCGTCCCAGTCATGGACATGACCGCTGAAGACAATGGATGCATTCCAGTAGTTAAACTTGTCCAGCAGGTAGTAGGTTTCCTCGCGGGTGAAGGTGGAGGCGAACTCCGAGGCCGACGGCCGGAAGATGTTGGTATGGCCGAAAACAAAAGTATGGCGGATCTTTATTTTATCCATGTATGGAAAATCAGCTTCGAAAAAATGTGATTCAATCTCGTCAATCTGCTCCTCCCCCAGAGTGCCACTGGCAGAATCGAGGAAGATGAGACGGTCGAAATAATCAAAGCCATCGTTTTCGACATAGACATAACCCATGTAGAACGACGAGTGGAACATGTTGGTCCACAGCGCCCAGCCGTTGTTGGTGATGTCGTGGTTGCCCACCACCGGATGGAACGGCAGGGGGATATCTTTAACCTCATAAAGCTTCTGACTGACAGTGTCCATATATATGGTATGGGGGGTATCGTAGTCATCCATGTAGGTCACGGGCTTGAAATGCTTCTTGCCATATTTCTCCTTGGCCTCCAAGATGACGTTGTCGAGGACGATGTAGTATTCAGCCTTGGTGTCGGCAATGTCGCCCAGGTGGGCATAGAACAGGTCGTCGTCGTCGATGCCTATCTGCAGCATCTCGCGCATACGGCCCGGATCGGTCGTCAGATGACTGTCGGCGCCCACGAGAAAAGTGTATTCACCGTCAGGGGCTTGTTTAAACAGGAAAAGATCGCCTTCATGAATACGGTAGTAGTCTCGCGACATCTTGATGCGGTCGTCGACGTCGGTATTTGCGATAAGTATTCCCGCAGGACTCACCTTGTCGCAGGCTGTCAGGGTAAGGACTGCCAGCAAGGCCGAAAACAGATATTTCTTCATGGGCTTACCATACATATCTTAATCCTAACTTCAATGATTTCTCGTATTCCGTGGCCAGCTGGCTGAGACTTCCTGCCGGACGGAGGTTCACCTCGCCGAAGAGTTGGACGTCCTTCATCAGGTTAGCCCAGAAATTGGCACCCCAGTTGATGTTATAGGCCTCATAGTAGAAATCGTCGTAATTGCGGAGGAACAGTCCGATGTTCCAGGAGTGCCAGCGGGGACGGATGTTCACCCCCGTGCCGACGGTCAGGGTCAGCGGTTCCGAATAGCCGAAGCCCAGCATGTTGTAGTGGATGTAGGTCTCGCCGAAGCGTAAATAGAAGTAGGGTGTCTCCCAAGTCAGCGAGAGATTGATCATGATCTCGTTCGTTCCCCAGCGCTGGTAGCGGTTGTACATCACCTTGCCGTCGAGGTAGAAGTCCATCCACTTCACGGGCAGCCTGTAGCCGCCCTGCACGTCCACCGAATAGAGCTGTTTGCCCATCTGCACCTGCATGTCGCCTCCCACGTGCCAGCGGTCGGTGAGATGGCGTGTGTACGATGCCTCGATGCCGTAGAAATAATCGCAGAGAATATTGTCGCCCACCATCATGTAACCTGTCAGCACGTTCGGATGCGTGCCGTCATACTTGTGTATGCCGTTATAGGCCTGGGCCATCCCTCTGCCTGCAAGACAGCAGGCGAGGGCGGTCATGATCAGATATCTGATATACATAGAGGCTTAGATGGTGTTGAAATATTTACTTGATGATTCGTTTCTTACCCTGATAGATATAGATACCCTTTTGCGTCGGCTTGCCGGAGAGCTTGCGGCCTTGCAGGTCGTACCAGGTGTCTGATTGAACATTGAACATTGAATATGGAACATTCTGGATGCCTGTGGTTCCGCTCTCGTCGAGCCATTGGAAGTACTTGCCGTATTCGCCCAGAGTGGTGAGATTCAAGTAGAATACGGTGCCAGCATCTATATGGTCGGAGGGCGTCACGCTATCGTCAATCCTGTAGAGCGTGCCCTCGCCGTCGGGATGGGCATCACGGAACGCGAGGTAGTTGCCGTAGGGCACCACCATGTCGCCCTTCGAATGTACGAACTGTATGCGGTGCTTGGGTTCCCAGCCTGAGCTGACGCTGTTGTCTGCCAGGGCGCGATGCAGGTCTTTGCAGGCGTCTCCCTTCTCCGTAGGCACGGCGTCGAAGTTGGCGGGATTCGTCATGTATTCGTAGAAGGCGGGTGTGAAGAGCTTGTCGAGGTGGGCCCATACGCGATTCTCCTTGGGCGATTCAAACAGCTCTGCCATCTGCTCCTTGGTGTACTGCCTTTCGCCGGCGTCAAGACCCTCCTGCAGTTGGTCGTACCACATCTCATGGATGTCGTTGACCACATACTCCTTGCTCTCTAACCAATCCATGATGCCCGTGTCGAGGAACTGCTGCGAGAGGTAGTCGGACAGCTGATGGTCCTTCATGTCGGGGTGCGTGTCGATCATTCCCTTGATGATCAAGGGCACCACCATCGGCATGGTGTTTATTCCCTTGCGATGGTCGGTCTGCTGGCCGTAGCTGTCGCCGTCGTCCTCTACGTAGTAGCGCAAGGTGGCAATCAGGTCGTACGGACCGTCGCCGCATATCGTACCACGGTAGCGCAACTGCTCGTCCAGCCCCTGCTCCTCGATATATCGCTGTACGGCCACGGCCACGGCACCGCCTTGCGAGAAGCCGAAGCCGAACGACCGCCAGTCGCTCTTGAAGGCCAGCGCCCGCTGGTCGTTGACATGCTTCTTATAGAGCATCAGACCGTACTCTACGGCGTCCATCACCTGGCGGGCTGTCAGTTCCTGTGCCAGATAGGGGTGCGGCACGTCTTTTGTGACACCATAACCCTCGTAGTCAGGGGCAATGATGACGGCGTGGCTGATAAAGTTCTGAGTAGGATCCACCTCCATCCCGTATGCTTCCTTCAACAGAATGGCGAAGAGTGCCCGTTCCTTCAGGTTGAGTTCCGATGAAGGACACTCATGATCTGCGGTAATGGTGAAGTGACTGTAGATATGGAGCGACTCGATGCTGTCGGTCTCCTTGGGCTCTTCCGGCGACCATGCGACGAGAGCTGACGAGAGCACTACATCCTCACCCGCTGCGTTCTTCGACGGGTAGTTATAAACGTACGTCGTGGCCTGGTTAATGCGGCTCAACTTTTTCAGGCTGTCCGAAACCTCGGCAGCCCATGCACTGCTGACAAAGCAGCTCAGGAGAACAGGCAAAAGCCTGATTTTTGATAGTTGCATAGCTGTATTTTTTTTATTTATGAATGCCTTTGTTCAGATCGAAGTCGTTGTCGGATAGTTACGGTGTGAGCATCCGGCCAGCACCACTGCCAACAGCAATAAAGAAAAATATTTCTTGTAAAGCTTCATATTTTACTAATGCTTTAGAAGAAACAGGTAATACCGATCTCCCATGAGCCGACACCAGACTCTGACTTGACGGCATCATTGTCGATGCTCATCTTGGTAAAATTGACACCGCCCTTCACACCGAATGCGACGCCTTGGGCACTTGCGGGAATCACAGCCATGAATGCCATCACAACCGCAGCACAGAAAAACTTTGCTTTTGCCATAATACTTGTTTTAATTAATTGTTGTGTAAATATTTATTTCCCATTTAATATTGTTTTAGATGTGCAAAGATAGCAAATTTTTAGTATATAAAGAGCAATAAGAGCCATAAAATAACATTTTTTTATAAATCATGAAGAGCGAGAGAAGAGCACGACAAGAAAGATCCGGACTCTCTCGAGCCCGGATCCCATCAAAACAATGTAAAGTTCTAAAAATTGTCCATGACCGATGGACAATGGGGATGTAAGGTTGTTCAGACCACCCCTGACAGAAGAGGAAGGGCGGTTGTTCAGACCACCCCTGGCCCCTCCTAATTTAGGAGAGGGAAGGGATTACTTCAGGATATGCTTCTTGCCGTCCTTCACCACGATGCCCTTGTAGGTCTTAGCGACACGCTGCCCGGCGAGGTTGTAGGCAGCAGCAGAAGGCTTCTTGTTGGCTACGATGGTGCTGATGCCGTCGGTCTCGAAGTAGGTGATCTCGCCGCCAACGACCTTCCAGCAGAAGTTCTTGGCGCCAGTCTGGTCGATCAGAGACTCTGTGCTGTCCTTCAGTCTCCAGATGAAGTTCTTGAAGGTGTATTCGCAAGCGTCCTTAATCTCTGCCAGGTTGAATGCGATAGACTGGATGTCGGCCTTCTCATGTGTGGGAATGACGAAGTCCATAGAGAAGTGCTGTTCCTCGGTGGTGAAGTTCACGTCGCCGATGGCACCGGCTCTGTAATCACCAGGGGCAGCGTGAGACTGCGTGGTGCTCTTGGCTTCCTTAGAAGCGACATAGTCGAATTCGACGACGGTCTCCTCGCCAGCGTCAACAATGCGGTTGGCGACTACCCAGAACTGGTTGTCCCAAGGCTGACCTTCGCCACCTTCTTCTTCTGAAGATGTCGGCTGACGCTCGAGTGCATTTACAACCAATACAGAGGGATTCGGATTGATTTCAATCGGCTCCTTGACAGTATATTCGTCACCTTCCTCCTGGATGATGTTGATCTGCCGGTCCTCGATGGCCAGATAGATGGTCCATACGCCTGCAGCGGGGAGCTTGATCTTGGCGTTAGAGCCTTCTGTGTAGTCACCCCAGTTGTCCTCACCGATGTAGGAGCCAGAGGGCTTCAGGGTAGCGCTCTTGAAGGAGGCGTCGTGACCGCGAACGGTAGAGATCATGATCTCATTGACCCATGAGTCCTTATTTCCAGCCTTACCGACGGTGGCCGCCAATACGCCGTCTTCATCGCTTGGCTGGAATTCAATGGCGTTGTCTAAGTCGTATTCGATACCGCTTGCGGTGTTGGAAGAAGCCACGAAGAAACCCTCGTCGAGCACCATGGTCTCCCAAGAGAGGTCGTCGAAGTAGAAGACGTTCGGCGTGCGGCCGTTTGTAGCGTCAGAGCAGAGGTTGAATGCCAGTGACCATGTGTTGTTGGCGTCTGCAGGGATGGAGCCCTTCCACTCAAACTCCTGCCACTCCTCGGTGAAGTTCACATCGCCGACAGCCTGCCAGAAGAGATAGATTGAAGGATTCTTCTGATGCCACTGTGTGCCTGCGGAGCAAGCATGCTGAGCCTTATATTTGAACTTGATTCTGACGGTTTCGCCGGTCTTGAAAGAGCGGGGAGCCTGGATCCAGAACTGGTTAGACCATGCGATGGAACCCTCATCATCGATGACGTCGATCTGATCGACATGAACGGCATAGACATGGTTAGACTCATTGCCTTCTTCTGCTTCGATCTCTGCAGGATACGGACGGGCGCGAGGACTGTCTGAAGAGATCTCGCCGGCCTGATCGTCAAAGTTCGTGCCCATTGTCAGAGACCATGCGCAGATTTCGGGAGCGCGGTCTGAGCGCCAGTTGGCGTTGATGTCGCCATCCTTCTGATGAGCCCAGTCCGGCCAGGGTGTTTCAGCATTACCCACCCAGACGCTCTCGGTGGCTACATCGGGAACGATGGCCTTGCCGTCATTGGTGAGCCACTGCTGCCATGTGACAGGACGCTGATCTGCTCTTTCCTCGTGCGTGATCTTGATGTAAGAAATGGTCCAGTCGCCTACATAGTCACCGCACTGGATAAGTACGGCGCCGCTATTGGCAAAGTACTGTGCGTCGGGGTTGTTCATGCAGCCGGTAAATGTCAGCGTCTGCTCGTCTTTTGTAACGGGAATGTTACCAGGCTTGTCAGAACCCGAGAAAAATCCTCTGATGTCCTGCTCCACATTACCCTTGATCTTGATGGTGATGGTGTAAGCCGCATCAGATAAAGAAGAGGCAGCGACGCCGGGAAGCTGGAACTGGACGTCATAATAAGGATCTGTTGCTTCCTCGCTGTGGAAACAGATACCTTCGCCGGGGACTACAGAGACGCGTTCTGCTGCAGCATCGCTTCTCCAGCCTCCATTCCAGGCGTCAGAAGTAACGGTCGTGTAGTCAATTTCCACATCAGTTACCTCATCAGCCTTTACTCCCAGGAAACATGCCATGAGAGCAAACAATGTTAATAGTTTCTTCATACTGATAAAATTTAGAATTAATAAATGATATAATTAAGTTAAAAAATTACTGTCCGCTGAGGGCGTCGCAGAAGGCCTTGTAGGTGGCTGTGCGCACCCAGTCCTTGCTCTTTGTATCGACAGCCCAGAGGCCTGCGGGATCGGAGGTGTCGGCAAGGTTGCCCTTACAGATGCCGGCCTGCTTGTCTTTAGGAATAGTGGCCATATAGCTCTTGATGACGTCAGCGTAGTAGTCGGCAAGCTTCTGGCGCTGTTCTGCCGTGATGTCCTTGGCTGCCACATTGCTGCCGTCGGCATTCTGATACTTGATGTCGAAGTTGGAGACGCGGATGAGCTTACCGGTAGAGGCCAGGTTCTTCAGCAGGTTTTCGAGGATGTCGTTGTTGGCCTTCAGCGTGGTCGCATCCTCGCTATAGACGAGGTTCAGCTTAGCGTTGATACCGTCGATCTTGGCGCCTTTGGCGTCCCAGATGTTAATCCAGTACATGAGGCTCTCATACTTCTTCTGATTCTCAAGGCCAGTCTCGCTGATGAAGAACTTCAGCTGGGCAGGGTCGCCGTTGTATTTGGCGTAAGCCTCGCTCGCCTCCTTGGATACTGCCGGGGCATAGTTGTCGCTGCCGAGAATATCCTGCCAGTAAATCTTTTCAGTGGAATGCTTGAGGTCGTACATGCCGTTGTCCATGACAGCCTTCTCGTCGATGGCCTCGTCGATGAGGTCGAATGACGTGATGCGGCCTTCGTTGATTTTCATCAGACCGTCGCACCAGGTGTGGAGGGCATATTGGATGGTGTCGCTCTTCTCCTTTTCGGTCTGCGGACGGTGATTGTCAGGATAGCAGCCTACCTCGACCTTTGAGATATAGATGGGAGCAGAGCGGGTGTTCTCGATTCTCAGGTAGCCCTCGGTCTCGTCAGGTGCACTCTGGCTTTCAATAACGACCTTTGTCAGCTTGCCGGCCTTGAGGGTGAACTTTCCGTCGGCACCGCTGCCGTTAACCTTGTTGCCTGAGAAGGTGACCGTGTAGGAAGCGTCCTTGTCGGTCTTTGCCCAGAAAGTGGTGGTGTATTTGGCGGCAGGATCAACTTCGAAACCTTCGATGATACGGACATTGCAAGCCGTACCGATCTTGAGGGCATTAGCACCGTCGTATTTCACGATCTCGGCCTTTCCCTTCTCCACCGTGCCAGTGAATTCGTCGATGGTGGCGTAATCGACAGCCTTGACTTCGATATAGTCCACAGTCACCTCGATGGGTGCTGTGAGCAGGGCCAGCCACTCGTCGGGCTGGTTGGCATTGGCAACGATAGGACTGCCATAGACCTCATAGCCGATCTCTTCTACATGGGAGAGAAGGTCGCTCATGTCGAGGAAGTTCATCACGCCTTTGCTATTGATGATGCTACCAGCCATCAGGGTGGTACCGAAAGAGACATTGTCGCAGTTGGTGACACAGGCGGCATGGGCCAGTTCCTGCTTGTTGAAGTCCGACACCTTCATGGTGGCGCCGAGCTTCAGGTTGGGATACTGGATTCTGTCAATGTATGTCTTGACGGGCTGCAGATCCTTATAAGGCTCGACGTAAGCAGGATCGGGCTCTGCAGTGAAATCGTCTGTCACATTATACTCGGCGCAGGATGTCACGAGGAGGGATGTCACGAGGAGGGTGGATGTCACGAGGAAGGAGGAAAGAGGAAGGAGGAAGGAGAATACTCCCAGCGCTACCTTATTATAAATCTTGGTAATCATAATTTCTAATTTCTAATTTCTAATTCCTAATTACTAATTCCTAATTTCTAATTCCTAATTCCTAATTCCCTTTGACGTATTTAGAAGAGAAGAACTCGCGCTTGTTTGACTCACGGGTCTGAACGACGAGGGTATCGGTTGTGGATACCTGGATGTCGCTGTTGGCGAATTTGACATCGTAAGCCAGACGGAGGATGTCACGCTGGACAGGCTGTCCGTTGTTGCTGCCCCACTGGTAGTCCTTGTATTCAGGGCGCTCCGTTCCCTTGGTGATGAATTCGCCGGAGCCGGTGGCTGTCACGTCTTTGTCGTCGGTGGAAATCGTACACTGATCGCCATTGAACGTGAGGATAAGGTTACACAGTATGGAAGCACCAGAGGTCTTGAAGTGTACGGGGAAGATGGCCTGCGTCATGTTCTTGGTCTTGATTTCGCAGATCTCGTCGTTCTGGTTCACGGGATTCTCCTTGTAATGCTCAAGGTCGGAGTTCACCAGCGATACGTCTCTGCGGACAACGGTTGAAAGGACGCCCTTTTCCGTCACCTGATCCACACCACGGCGGATATATTTCCCCTGCCAGGGATTCATATACTTCACGCAGTAGAGCACATAGTCTTTGGCGAGCACTTCCCAGTCCTCGGTATTCGTGCGAGAGGGATCGAGACCTTCACGGGGGGTGCCTGAGAGAATATGGTCAATGCCTGTGACCTCCATCATCCTGATGGGAATGACATAGTAGTCTTTGACAGAATTTTCGTCGTCGAAGAAGTCTTTGGTGAACTCTACTTCGACATAGCCCCGGCTGTCGCCATTGTAGGGAATGGTGTTGGACAGCAGACGGTAGTGGCTTGTGGGCATGGGACGAACAGGCTCGTCGGGGTTGCCGCCTTCATCTGTGAAATAGAGGTTGTTGCAGAGTGACTCCTCGACGACAATGGTCGCCACAGCGTCACGTCCGTGATAGGCTCCACCCATAGTCGCCCAAATACGGCACTTGTGCTCGTTGTCGAGCGTGTTGTCGTATATGTCATTGCCAAGAATCAGTGTACGCACCGGATTCTGGTAGGCGAAGTAGGCGGTGGTGCCTCCTTCATAGTCGGGGAACTCCTTGTCTGCATTGTAGCAGGATGTCAGGAGGAAAGAGGAAAGTGGAAAGAGGAAAGAGATTACTCCTGCCGCTGTCTTATTTGTTAATTTGGTAATCATAATTTCTATTTTCTAATTACTAATTCCTAATTTCTAATTACTAATTCCTAATTTCTAATTCCTAATTTCTAATTTTCTAATTACTGCCATCCCCTGTTTTGCATGAGGTTGCTCCATTTGAGCGTTTCACTCTTGGGAATCGGTCCATACCACTGATAAGGAGTGGTGAACTTGCGTTCCTCCACATCAATGATGGTGTAGGAGAGTTCGCCAGTTTCCTCGTTACGGTCAATCTGCATGCCCTTCACACCTTCGTCGATAGGCATTTGCCAGCGACGGAGATCCCAGAAGCGCTTGTTCTCAAAGCAAAGCTCGATGCGGCGCTCGTTGCGGATCAGCTCCATCATCTTGGTCTGGTCTGTTGCACACTCTTCCAAATAGGCGTCGCCAGTTTTAAGTTCGACACCGTACTCATCGGTAGCGAGTCCGGCACGCTTACGGATGGCCATAATCACATCGTAGGCCGTGAAGCCGAAGTTCCCACCATCGACATCCGGTCCCCAGGCATCATTGGCTGCCTCTGCATAGGCGAGGAAGATCTCCGTGAAACGGATGCGCGGATAGATGTGCTGCTGCTCAATTTTCGAACTTGACAGCGGGCTGACATCCTCGCGGAGAAGTTTCTTCAGGTAATAGCCTGTACGGGTAGAGGTGCCGATGTTGTTCAGGTTGTCCATCGTCTCACCCTTGCTGTTAGGATAGTTGCCTGTGATGATATCCGTCTTTCGGTACGTTGAGCCGTTATAAAGGATGTAGAGCTCAAGACGCGGGTCACGGTCTGCATAAGGATTCTGTGGATCGTAACCTGCTCTCGGATTGGTGATGGGATGACCGCTGCGCATGGGGAAGGCGTCGACGAGATTCTGCGACGGATTGATGCGGCCGCTGCCATACAGCGACGGCGGGAAGTTCTCCCCCTCCTGTTCTGCATTCTTTTTACGGTCTTCACGCCAGAGGATCTCCGGCATCTCACCGCCAGAGGGTTCAAGCTTGCTCGTATTCTTGTACCAGGTGTTACCCGTCGGGTCTAATCCTGCCACACCGCCAATGCGCTTGAGGACATTTCCGCAAAGTATGGCTGCATCAGCAGAAGAGACTTTGCTCTGTTCGCGGAATGCCGGACTGGCTGCAAGCAGGGCAATCTGTGCCTTGACAGCCTCGGCGATCCTGCCAGACAAGAGGTTGCGGGCCTTGTCGCCAAACACGAGGTTGTAATTGGAACTGTTTGCACCCAGGGCGACATACTTGGGAGGAATCTGCGATTCGAGGGTGATGTCTCCATAGTCCAACGGGAGCAGCGCCATGGCACTGTCGCAGTCGTTGAAACACTGCTGGACACATTCTGCGAAGGTAGCACGCGGCTGGTTGTAGTCAGAGCTACCGTCCTCAGCCGTCGTGAGCAGGGGCACTCCGTAGAGAACGCCATCATCGCCATAACCTCCATGAGCCTGAAGCAAATAATAATAGAGGATGGCACGAAGGCCGAAAGCCTCACCTTTCAGACGGTCGATGAACATCTGCTGCTTGGAAGCAGAACTGGGTGCCCATTTCACGTTATCCACTTTAGAGAGGAAGAGGTTGATATACTGGATACCGTCCTTACAATTGTTCCATTTCGACATCGGGTCGTTGTCTGATGCCCAAGTGCCTGTGGTCATAGTCAGGTAGGAACTGCTCTTCAGGTTCGTGACAGCATCATCTGTAGCAACGTCGGTCCAGTTCCACTGGTTTCCGACATTGGTGATATACGGCAGACGGTCGTAACCATAAATCTGCAGTCCATGTGCATACTTAGACTCCTCGTACATGGCTTCCTCCTGCCGGTTGTTCTCGTCTGCCGGCTCGAACATGTCGTCGCAGGATGTCAGGAGGAAAGAGGAAAGTGGAAAGAGGAAAGAGATTACTCCTACTGCCACCTTATTATATATCTTTGTAATCATAATTTCTAATTTCTAATTACTAATTCCTAATTTCTAATTCCTAATTTCTAATTCCTAATTCCTAATTTAAAGAGTTACCTTAACACCGAGATTGTAGAAACGCGTCTGTGGTGCATAACCCACTGTTGTTTCCATCAACTTACGTTCCTTGGAAATTGTAAGGAGGTCGTTTCCATTCAAGTAAATAGAGAGGGCCTTGACCCACTTGCCGTTAAACATTTCCTCCGGGAAATCGTAGGTCAGCTGAACCTTGCGAAGGTTGAAGCGGTCGGTGCTGTACATCCAGAACGTGGAAGCTGCAGCATTGTTGGCCGAGTTCTGTGTGGACAGACGGGGATGGGTAGCAGAAGCTGCCGACTCATCGGAAGTCCAACGGTTACGGGCATTGACTGAGTACTTGGCATCGCCACTCATATAGTAGTAGCCGTTGTTCTTCATGCCATAGGCACCGAACTGGCCATTACCCAGGATAAAGAGCGTGAAGTTCTTATACTTGAGTGTGAGGTTCACACCACAGGTGAAAGGAGATCCGTATGTACCTGACTTGCCAAGATCCACCTGGTCTTTGCTGTCGAGGACACCGTCGCCGTTCACATCTTCGTACTTCAGGTCACCGGGCTGGATGGTACCACCGATCTTCGGCGTCGGGAGTTCGCTCTTCAGAGTATATTTGCCAGTGCCCTCATTGTAATTAAAGTCGCTGGTGGAATAGAATCCCAGGCACTTGTAGCCCCAGATAGCATCGATGGCACGTCCTTCCTTGTGCTGGTAGTCATATTCCACGAGCTCATCGTAAACCTTGTTCTTGGTCGTCAGATAAGTACCGACGAAACCAAGCTGGGCGTACACCGGTCCGAACTGCTTCCGGGCCGTAATGCTGAAGTCAAGACCCTTGCGGTTCTGGACGTTGTTGTTGATGGCCGGCATGAATGTACCGTTGTTAAGACCACCCTGCAGGTGTGAGGGGAATGTGGTCAGATTCTGCACGATGAAGCCGTCCATATCTGTATTGAAGTAGGTAAGGTCAACGTCGAGCAGCTTGTTGAATAACGATCCGCGCAGGCTGATAGAGAACTCCTTGCGATGGATGTAGTCGAGCGAAGGGTTGCTACCCATCGTCGAATTGGTACGGTCTGTAGAAGATCCCTCATTCCAGTGGAAGTTACCGCCGGACGTTGTCCATAGGGCATCGTAGAGATAGTAGTACTTGTCAGTATTACCGACTCTCATATAGACATCGATATCCTCGTTCAGATTGCTGTATGAGGCACTGAGCAGCAGATCGTCGACGAATTTTGCCTTCATGAAGTTCTCCTTGGCGATGTTCCAGCCGACGGTGAATGAAGGTGAGAGGGCGCCACGGTGACCTTCTGCCAGACGGGCGGAATGTACGGCAGCCACTGAAGCCTCTGCAAAGTAACGGCCCATATAGTCATAACCGGCCTGGAGTCCCAAGTTGGCATTGGCATAACGGTGGTACTCGCCACTGCGTGTGGTGGTGTACATATTGGCGAGAAGCATACCTGTCACATGATGCTTGCCGGCAAACGTGTTGTCGTAGTCGAAATGACCGTTCCAGCTGATCGTCTGGCGGTATTTGGTGTTCGACATGGCCATGTGACCTGTCACGATCTCGTCGTTCTGCTGGGTGATGCCTACGATGACATCCTCAGAATTGTAGTTACTCCATGTGGGAATGAACACGGCGTACTTGTTGTCGTAGGAAAGGCTGTAGTTGGCAGCATAGTCAATCGAGAACAGCGTCTTGAACGACAAACCCTTCACGAAGTTGCCCATGTCATAGATGATACCGGCATCGAACTGGAACTGACGGCTCACGTCTGTTGTCTGACCACCGAAATAGCAGTCTGCAATGGCGTTGGTCTGCGTGGCCTTCGTACCTCCGGGGAAGTACTGTCCGTCGAGCAGGTTAAGAGACTTGTGGAGGAGGGCAAGTGCCTTCGTGGCATTGGGATCCACCATATCGATGGAAATCAGCGGGGCGGCGTTCTCCGGGAAGTTCGGACGGCCGTATTTGCCAGTATTGACCCAGTTGCCATTCTGCAGCTCTTCACCCGCAGCCTCATGCCAGAATTCACCTTTGTTCTTGTTGGCATTGTAGAACGTGGCGCTGGCGTTGGCAAAACCCTTGATCACCTTGTTGATCACGAGGTCCACATTACCACGTACACTGAAACGGTCGGTGTAGTTCTCCTTGGCATCACCGAAGTTCAGGAGATCCTCCACACGGTAGTAGTTGATGTTCGTGTAGAAGTGGGCACGCTTACCACCACCCTGAATCTCCAACGTTCCTTCCAGACGGTTGTAGGCCTTGCGGACGTACTCGTCTGAATAGTAGTTCACGTTCGGATAGCGGTAGGGGTTGAGACCCGAGGCATGATTGTAGATATCCTGCTGGGAATACCTCGGATCGAGACCGTCGTTTCTGCGGGCCTCGTTGTAGAGGGTCATGTACTCAGCTGATCCCAGGTACTCCGGGAATTCCTTCGCCACGTGGAAACCGGCGTTGGCGTTGGCCTGGATCTGAAGACCGTCCACCTTGCCACGTTTGGTGGTGATCAGGATGGCACCCTTGGCACCCTTGGAGCCATAGAGTACGACGGCCTGAGCACTCTTGAGGAAGGTGATCTGCTCGATCTCAGAGGGAAGCACATTGTTCGAAGGACGCTTCACACCGTCGATAATCACGAGCGGCATGTTGCTGTTGTCATTATTGTCCAGACGGTCATTGTCCATACCCCAAAGGTTGTTGCCGTTCCATCCGCCGACAAGCCCTAACATGTCTTCAAGGCTGCCCGTCGTATAGTCCTTCTTCTGCAGTTCTTCCATGTCAACATAGGAAATGCCTCCGGGAAGCTGGTCTGCATCTACGTCGCGGAAAGCAACATGCACTTTCTTTTTCACCACGGTAGAGTCAGCGTCGTCAGCAGTCTGGGCCAACGAGCAGACAGATCCCGTCAGCAGCATTCCCGCTATTGCATATTTTATCTTAGTAATCATAATTTCTAATTTCTAATTTCTAATTTCTAATTACATTATTTATCTTAGTAATCATAATTTCTAATTTCTAATTTCTAATTACATTACCATCCCGGGTTCTGTGGGAAGTTCTCGTACAGATAGGTGTCCTTGTCAGGAAGCGGGAACCAGTAATGCTTGGATTCCAGACGACGGGCAATCAGGTCTTCCCTGTGGAAGTTACCGATCTTGGCGTCCTTCGGATCGTGATCCTTAAACCATGAAGCAGCTTCCAGACGTTCGAACTCATGAGAGTATTTCGTCGTATAAGGAGCCTCTGTCAGGAGCAGCCAGCGCTGGAGGTCACACCAGCGGAAGCCTTCGAAGGAAAGCTCCACAGCGCGCTCACGGCGTACTTCATCAATAAAGTGCTCCCTGGTGTCCATGCAGTTGGCAACGACATGCTCCATGGGATAGTCATCAGAGTTCACACGGTCGCGGAGGGCGTTGATGGCTTCAACAGCAGAGTACGACGGGCAGTAAGTGGGTCTGTCCTTCAGGTCGCTGGCTGAATTGGCGATGGCAGCCCTTGCCTCTGCATACATCAGATAGACATCAGCCAGGCGCATGTAGGGCAGATAGCACTGGAAGGCATAATCCCAGTCGTACCATCTGTCACCTTCGTTACACTGGTGAGGTATCAGCTTCTGGATGAAATAGCCCGTGCTGCTGGCATTGTCGATGGCACGCATGGCACCACCGGTGAAGAGGTCGCAATACTCGAGCTTCTTCTGCTCGCCATCCAAGGCGTCTGTGCTGAGCACATAGTGGAAACCGTCGAACACGATGTCATGATACAGTCGTGGGTCGCGATCCTTATAGGGATGCTCCGGATCCCATCCGGCTTTCTCGTTGATCACCAACTGACCGTTCTGAACCAGATAGATGGGCTGTCCATTGGCCATGCCGTACTGATCCACGAGGTTGGCTGTCGGATGGTGGATGATGTTGTCGTGAGCCACAAGACCGGCCACCTTCGGACCGAAGATCTTGGCGCAGTTCCAGTTGGCAGAGTTCACACCAGGATATGCACCACGGAAGATGGCCTCCGTAGATCCGGGCATATTCCAGTTCTGCTTCACGGTATAGAAGATGTCAGCGTAGCAGGACTCTGCATTCTCGTCACGCTCGTGATCGTAGATGTTGGAATACCTGTACTCAGCCAGTTTATACTTTACGGTTCCTTTCTTGACCAGGTCAAGCGCCTTGCCGAGAGCTTCAGCAGCCTGCTTACAGTAGGCGACATCATAATCGTAGGTCTTGCCGTTGCTGCTGGCACCTAAGAGCTGGGCAGTACCACCGTTCTTGGTCTTCTCAAACTCCTTCATAAGGGGAGAACCAGCCCAGAGATAGCACTTGCCAAGATAGCAGAGTGCCATGAACTTGTTGACACGCAGATCGTTCTTTCCTCCAGTCTGCATACCGGCCAGTGTCTCGTCCCAGTCGTAAGGCAGCAGGTCGTATGCCCTTTCAAAATCCTCTGCACAGCGGTTGGCACATTCCTGGAACGACAGGCGGGGCAGCTCAGGGATCTGTGAACCGAAGGCCTCGTCGATGTAGGGGAGACCGCCGAAGTAGCACATCAGCTCGAAGTGCCACCATGCACGGAAGAAATACATCTGTCCGAGCAGCAGGTCACGCTCTTCGTCTGTTCCTACGAGCGACTTGATCTGCTCGATACCCATGTTACATTTACGGATGCAGTACCAGGAGTTTTTCCATAGAGAGCTTCTGTCACCGTTCAGCCAGCACTGGCTGTTAGTCCACCAGTTACGGTAGTTGCCAAGATCCACCTGATGGTCCATGTGTGCATAGCCCTCCGGATTGTGAACAGCGTCGTCACCGAAGTTCCATGCGGTACAATAGTTGATCTTCTGCTTATCGGGAATCAAATTATATATCTCCTCAATATATCCCTGGAAGTTGCGGAAGTTCTTAAATGCCTCATCCTCTGCCACGATACTCTCCGGATCCTTATCCAACCAGTCGGTGCAGGATGTCACGAGGAAGGATGTCACGAGGAAGGAGGAAAGAGGAAGGAGGAAGGAGATTACTCCTACTGCCACTTTATTAAATATTTTGGTAATCATAATTTCTAATTTCTAATTCCTAATTCCTAATTTCTAATTCCTAATTTCTAATTTCTAATTCCTAATTCCTAATTCTTTAAATGTTGAGTTTAATTCCGAAGTTATAACGTCTGACAGTCGGGTAGGCACCACCGCCGCCGCTGAATCCGTAGTTACTCTCACGGTCATCCGGCATCTTGGTGATCAGGAAGAGGTTGTTGCCGTTCACATACAGCTTCAGGCTTGTGAAGCCGAGCTTCTTGATCCAGCCCTTCGTCCATGTATAAGCCAGCTCCACGTTCTTCAGGCGGAAATAGGAGCCGTCGTATAGATACTGTGTACCGTCGTTGTAGGAAACCTGCGTGGTGAAGCGCGGAACGACCACTTCGCCACCGCCGTCTATCGGGTTCCACCATGTGCCATTGTCGAACACGGTAAGAAGCTTGTTGTTGAAAGAAGCGAGGCCTACGTCACGTGTGACACCCGTGGCACCGTACAGCTGGGCAAAGCAGCTCCAGCCCTTCCACTCCCAGCCGATCGTGGCGTTGTAGGTGTGTTCCGGCGTGCCGGTGTAACCGTAAGGAGCCTGGTCGTTGGTCTCGTCAACGACACCGTCACCGTTGAAGTCAACGATATAGTGGTCGCCGATAAGCACCTGGCTGTCGTCCTTCTCGCGTGCAGGCGTACTGTATAATTCATCGTATGTGCTGATGAAGCCATTGTCGATAAACGAGATGTACTGGCCCTGACTGTAACCCTCGGCCTTGCGGTAGGCAGGAATCAGTGCCGGGTCATCCTTTTCTATGATTTCATTATGCGCGTACGTGTAGTTGGCGTTTGCCCAGAAGCGCATCCCGTTGTTCAATACCTTGTTGAAACGCAGCTCAAACTCGAAACCGTGGTTCTTCATCCTGCCCTTGTTGATGTCCGGGTTCGTGGCTGCACCGTAGTAAGACGGCACACTGCGGTTGCTTCCCGAGATGAAGATGTCCTTACGGTCGTCGCGGAAGTAGTCGAAGCTGCCTGCCAGCATACCGCCGAGGAAAGCATAGTCGAAACCGATGTTCTTTTTCACAACCGTTGCCCAGCGCAGGTCCGGGTTGGCAATCACAGCTTCCTTATATCCTTTGAACGGGCTTTCACTTCCGTCAAGACCCATGTTAAAACCCTTGGCATTGTTCGTCACCTCCCACGTGGTCAGGTAGGCCCAGCGCGCACCGCCGGCATCGTCACCGATCTCACCGATAGATCCGCGGATCTTCAGCATATCGATAATCTTCTTCTCCTTCAGCCCCTTCATGAATTTCTCTTCCGAGATCATCCAACCTAAGGCACCAGAGGCGAAGAATACAAAGCGATTGTCCGGAGAGAACTTCTGCGAACCGTTGTACGCACCGTTCACCTCGGCGAAATACCTGCCCTTATAGTCGTAGGTCGAACGGAACACCCAGTCCTCGCGCCGGTCCTCCAGGTCGGCGTTACCCGCCTGGATCCTGCGCTTCCAGTTACCCATCACCGTCACGTTGTGGTCACCGAACTGACGCCCCCAGAACAGCTGGAGCGACATTTCCGTCGCACGGCCCGTATAACCTACCGTACCAGCCACCGTCGTCCAGTCGCGGCTCTCATAGAAGTCAAAACCTGTCGTGGCATTGATTTCATTCTCCCAAAGCATCTGACCAACCTCAGGCAGCATATACGCCTTCTTCGTGGTGTGCAGGTCGGAGATGCCGCGGTCGCTCTCGTTGAACTGGTTGTCCCACGACACCGTACCACGGGCTACAAGACCCTTCGTGATGAAGTCAAGCTTCTGCTCGAGGGCAAAGTCGGTGAACACGCGGGTGATCGTCTTCAGCTCATAACCCGATGTGGCCACACTGGCGGGAGAGTTCTCGATGTTCGATACCAGCGGGTAGTAACCCCACGATCCGTCAGAGAACTGAACCGGGAAGAGGTTAGGCGCCATACCGTAGGCACCGGCCCACTTCTGCTGCTGGAAGAACTCACCGTTATTACCATAATAGTAACGCGGGGTCTTCTGCTGCGCATTCGAACCAGCCAGGTTCACCTTGAACTGCGTGGTCTTCGTAATCTGGAAGTCCAGGTTCGAACGCACGTTCAGACGGTTGTACGCATACCCCCCCGTGTAGCCCTGATGGTTATCCCACACCTTCGTCATGTCACCCTCGTTCTGGAAGTCGAAGGCCACGAAATACTTCACAAACTGCGTACCCCCGCTTATATTAAGGTTCGTGTTATATGAGAAGGCCGTCCCTTCAAACATCTCGTCCTGCCAGTCCACGTTGGCATAGCGCTCCGCCTGGCTGTACTCGCCCAGGTACGTACCGTCGGCAGCATAGTGAGGCTTCACCGTGCGGTCCTGATGGCGGAAGTTGTCGATGAACGTCTGCGGGCGGTAGTAGGCCCACGAGGCGTCACCCCCGATGCCGATCTCGTGCTCGATCGCCTGGTTGCGCATCATATAGCCGTCGTAGCTGTCGTACTTCCGCGGCAGCTTCGACACCGCCTTCAGCGTAGCGTTGAACCCCACGTCGATCCTCGCCTTGCCCTCCACGCCGCGCTTGGTCGTGATCAGGATAACACCGTTGGCCCCCTTCACGCCATACACCGCCGTGGCAGAGGCGTCCTTCAGCACCGAGACCGTAGCCACGGACGTCACGTCCACCGACTTGATCTCACGCTCCACGCCATCCACCAGTATCAGCGGCTGGGCGTCTGTGTTCCAGGCTGCCGCACCGCGGATATAGATGCGCGGATCCTCTTCACCCGGCTGACCGGTAGAGGCGATGGTCGCAACACCGGGCACGTTACCCGTCAGCGCAGCACTCACGCTGCCGATACCTGCCGACCGTTCCAGCACTTCACCCGTGGTCTGCGTGATGGCACCCACCACAGACGCCTTCTTCTGCTGGCCGAAACCGACCACGATCACTTCCGAAAGCTGGGTGTTGTCGCTCAGCGTCACGTTCAGCGTGCGCCGCTTGCCCACTTTCAGCTCTTCGGTGTTCATTCCCACATACGAGACCACGATGATCGACGTCTCAGATGGGACACTCAGGGCGAAGTTACCGTCGAAGTCCGTAATCGTACCAATCGAGGTGTTCCCCTTCACTACAACGGAGGCACCTATCAGCGCCTCTCCGTTCGCATCGACAACCGTTCCCTTGACGGCTATGCCACCCTGTGCCCACGCCGTGGCGCAGAACAGGAGCATCAACGACAATGCCGACCAGCGACATTGCCTTTTAGCCCATGGGAGAGCGGTCCCCACAAAGTTTATTAACTGTTTCATTTAGCTGATTTTGATTCAACATTGTTTTTGTGGGGACAAAATTAATAATAATTTATTAAATAATGTAATTGATTTATATCAAATACTTTACGGTAGTCCCTAAAATCCCCGAATTGATACAAATAATAAAATAATGGTTACTTTTGAAAAACTAATGAAGTGTTAAAACCTCCTTCCAACAGAGATTTTAACACTCCAATCAATCGGTCTTTTAGTTAAAGACTGACTTCAGGGACCACTTGGCCGTCGAGGAGGTTGATGACACGCTGGGCATAGCCGGCATCACGTTCCGAGTGAGTGACCATCAGGACGGTTGTGCCTTCCTGGTTCAGCTGGGTGAGCAGTTGCATCACCTCCAGTCCGTTCTTGGAGTCAAGGTTACCTGTGGGCTCGTCGGCGAGGATCAGCTTGGGATTCATTACAACGGCACGGGCGATGGCGACACGTTGCTGCTGACCTCCGGAGAGCTGCTGGGGGAAGTGATGGGCACGATGCGAGATGGCCATACGGCGAAGCACTTCTTCTACGCGCTGTTTGCGTTCTTTCTTGGGAACGCCTAAGTAAGTCAGCGGCAGTTCCACGTTCTCCTCTACGTTCAACTCATCAATGAGGTTGAAGCTCTGGAACACAAAACCAATCTGTCCCTTGCGGACCTTCGTGCGCTGACTCTCCTTCAACTTGCCCACTTCCTCGCCATCGAGGTAGTAAGTGCCGCTGGTGGGATTGTCGAGCAAGCCTAATATATTTAATAAGGTAGACTTGCCACAGCCCGAAGGCCCCATGATGGCCACAAACTCACCTTTCTTCACTTCGAGCGATACGCCGCCCAATGCTACGGTCTCCACCTCTTCCGTGCGGAACACCTTCTGAATGTTTTCTAACTTAATCATACTATTTATTTTTTTACCACTAATTTCACTAATTTCACGAATTTATTCAGTCTTGATACTCTCTACTGGATTGGTGCGGACAGCCTTGATGATCTGGAAACCGACGGAGAGGACGGCCATAAGGAGGGCAAAGGCGCAAGTCACAGCGAAGATCCAGGGACAGAGCGAGATGCGATAACTGAAGTTTGTCAGCCAGTCGTTCATGATGTACCACGAGAGTGGAATCGCGATGACGAACGATACTAACAACGGAGCACAGAAAGTCCTAAGCATCAGCATCATCACCTCACGAGACGAACTGCCCATGATCTTCCGAATGCCTATCTCCTTCTGGCGCTGACGGATGAAGAAGAGCGACATCCCGATGAATCCCATTACAGAGATGACGATGGCCACGAAAGTAAAGAGCGTAATGATCTTCAGCGTGTTCTGCTGTTCCTCAAAGCTATCAGCAACACATTTCTCAGAACTAAGGACGAACCATTTCATTTCTTCCTCTGACGTACCCAATTCCTTCAGCATATTCTCAAAGGCATCCATAGCTCGTTCGTCGCCATTGGTTTTAACAAGGAAATTAGGATTCTCTATCCCTTCTCGTAATTGGATGGCCAAAGGTTCTGCGTCTCCCAAGACGTTTTTGAAATGAAAATTATACACTATTCCTGTAATAGGCTTCTTCTCGCCTTTTCCCCAGTCTAACTCGCGGTCTTGCTCTGTATAGTCTAATTCTTGCAGAGCTTTCTCATTCAGAAGATAGCCGTCATTGGCAGGACCATAGTCTGCCTTGTATTTCAGACCATAGAGGTCGAAAGCCTTCTTATCCATTTCTGCCAGCATCAGCATCACATATTTGCTTCCCCGCTCTATACCTCTCACACTGGCACCGTAGCCAGTGAACGAGGAACCTTTGTAGCAGCCGATTTCCTCGACAAACGGCATCTTCTCCAATTGGTTCCTCACCGTCTGGCTCTTCCCTTCCGGGCCCATGACGATGTAGAGATTTTCGGTATTGATGCCGAGTGGTGCATGGATGAGGTGATTCAGTTGCAGCCAGATGACAAGGGCAGAGGTGAGCATTGTGACCGTAATGACATTCTGCAGAATGATGAACACCTTGCCAAGCACCATCTTGGAACGGAAGCGGAAACTGCCCTTGACGATGTCGATGGGTTGATAGCGGGAAATCTGCCACGAGGGCATGATGCCTGAGATGATGCCTACGACGAGGATGAAGCCGAGACAGACGCTGACCGTTCCTATACTGATATCGTTGTACAAGTCGATCTTTCCCCTGAACAATTCTGCTGCATCATCCTGGAAACAGAAGGCCAATGCCAAGCCGATGGCAAAGGATACAGCCACCATCAATGTTGATTCAAGGATCAGCTTCAGCGAGATATGCCGCTGACTACTGCCGAAGAGCCGCCGTGTAGCCATCTCCTTGGCGCGGAACCCCGTATTGGCAACTGTCAGGTTGATATAGTTGCTGACGGCAAAGAACAGAATGGCCAGTACGGCTGCCAGCAAGATATGAAGCAGGGTCTTGTCGCCTTTCTGCAGGCCTGAGACAACGTTCTGTGGGGCAAACAGAATGTCTGTGAGCGGTGTCAGACTTAGTTTCGAATCCTGCCAAGTGTTGGAATGATTCTTTACCAGATAATCTCCGATAACCTTCTTCTTGGCCTCAAGTGTCGTGCCTGGATGCAGCATGAAAAACGCCTTGGCAGTTCCTGTACCCCCTATGGCAAAGGTATTGTCTGATAGTGTAAAGCCCATCACTTGCGGATAGCGCTTCATGTTGGCGATAATCTGCGTCTCATTGGGGAGCACGGTATGGTCAAGATTCTTGGCAACGGCACTGATCGTATAGACCAGTGTACTATCATAAGGATTCTCATTATTCAAAAACACATGACGTTCGCCAACTATCTGCAACGACTCGCCGATGGGGTTCTTGTCGCCGAAGAGACGCTTGGCAAGTCGTTCTGTGATGACACACTTGTCTGGAGCATCAAGTGCAGTCTGACGATTGCCGTTTACCAACTCGAAGTCGAAGAACTGGAAGAAAGTGGAGTCGGCTAACATGATGGTGCAGTTTTCTTTCTCATCACTCTTCACTACCTGTTGACCATATTTGATCTTTCCACACTGGCTCATGACACAACAGGTCTGCTCTACTTCCGGGCACATCTCCTGTATCCGTTTTGCTGCCTGTGGCCACATGAAAAAGAGCTGCTCGTTGCCCATGATGTAGATGCGGTCTGCATTCTTGTGCCACGCATCGATACTATACTGGCGCCAGGTGTAGTCACCCATCAGGATGATGAACATCAGCGATACTACCAACCCTGCTATATTAATTAAGGTATATAGCTTGTTGCGTGAAAGGAATCTGAAATAACTCTTCATCTTATTTGCGATTTACTTATTGACGATTTACGATTTTCTGATGCAAAGTTACGTCATTTAAACGAATCCGCCAAGGCTTTTGACCTCGGCGGAAGCTGTTTGTCTAATAATTAGACAGTCTGGCGTATGATTCTTTGACACAGGTCTCAGAACATAGACTAAATTGCAAACAAATCGTCAAGTTTGACCTGGCTCTGAATCATTTCTGTGTATTTCCCACGGATCAATCCCTCTGTTGTTATCATCGTGAGCCAAGGTGTGTGTCGCAATCCTGTTTCAGAGCAGAAAGCATTACTGCGCCGACATATCTTGTTGTATTCTTCTTTATCGAGAGCATATTCACCTTGGCTGTATTTCACTTCACAGATGTTGACGATGTTGTCGGCCCTCTCTATAACGATGTCTATCTGGACTGCAGGAGTCGATGTCTTGCTTCGCCAGGAATAGACGAGTGTCGAGATGGCATCTATCCTCAGTGCTTGTTTGATTTGCTGGACATGTGCCATACAGATGCGTTCAAATGTCAGGCCCATCCATGAGTTGACTTCTGGTGTGTTGATATGATGCGCCCAATACTGTTGCTCTAACTCAGCCCTGTCGATGAAAGTAAGATAGAATTGGCAGAAGAAGTCACATAACTGATAAATGGCATCCTTTCGTTTGATTTCTTTCTCGCGGACGATATTCTTTCTTATCAAATCGCAATAGACAAGGTCTTCGAGTTTATTCCCGAGATGACCATTGTTAGCGCATTTCAAAGCAGAGGCCAGTTCCTCACGGGTCATGCCGCTACGGCTTTTGCTGAGGGCCTTGATGATGTCGATATATTTGTCAGGTTTCTTATATAACGTATTGAACAAGCGACGGAACTCTCGGCGCATCTGCGTATCCTGACTGAAGAATAGACGGTCGATATTCTGCACAAGACTCTCTTCGCGGTCAAGCAGACTAAGATAATATGGTATGCCTCCAAAAACCATGTATGCCTGGAGCGTCATCTGGCGATTCCATAGAAATCGATGTTCTTCGAGATAAGCCTCTGTTTCCTTGAGTGTAAAGGGATGAATCGGCATCTCTACAGTTATGCGGTCATGCAGTCCTCCCTTGCTGTCGATGACATTGGTGATCATCCAACTGGTGGCACTGCCGCAGATGATAAACACGATGTTGTCATATTGGCTGGCCCAGTTGTTCCAGAAATAACCCACAGCACCAGCCACATTTGAGCCCTCGGCATCCATTGCCGGCAATTCATCGATGAAGATGATGCACTGCTCACCGCTCGCCGCTTTCGGCTTCAGTGCGTTCTTCAACATGATAAATGCCTGCATCCAATCCTTCGGCTGCTCTGGCATATCGTAGCCATAATCGCTCATGGCATCAGCAAAGGCTGTAAACTGGTCTTTCAGCGATCCTTCAATCACCCCAGTCATCTTGAAAGCATACTGTTTCTTGAACATCTGATTGATTAAGAACGTTTTGCCCACACGCCTGCGTCCATATAGGGCGATAAACTCAGGGCGCGGACTGTTTACAGCTGCTGTCAGTCGCTTGATTTCTGCTTCTCTTCCGATGATTGATTCCATGAAGTTATTCTTTTAAGACAGCACAAAGATACAACAAATCCTTATTATAAACAAACTTTTTGGGCGAAATCTATGCTTTTTGGGGTAGATTTCGCCCGTTTTGGTCGTGTTTCGGGCGAAATCTATGTCATTCGAGGTGGATTTCGCCCAAATTAGTTATGTACATGTAGTCGTATGATTTCACTTTTAGTGTTATACCTTTAGTGTGATGAAAAGATGTAATTTATGTTTGAAACTGCAAAAATGGCGCAAATATGTGCAGCTTGAATTATAAATTTCTAATGTCCAAATTTCATTTTAGCATACATAACTACATTAATCAAATTCTAATTGTCTTATTTTGAATAATTTGCGGAAATTTGAAACTACATGATAGCTACATTATAAGTACATATAACTACATTGAAACTACACAAAAGCAGCCAAAATAGCATCGATAACGATACAAACAGTCGGCAGTTTGCCAAGACTTTCAAGTAAGTAAAGTCCCATGAAGCCCGCTTTGCAGCTCTGGTTTCCCTAAGGCCCCCAGACAAATTCTCGAGAGAATTTCAGGGTTTACCCTAACTAAAGTCTGACTTTACCCTAACGAAACTCCTGAATTCTCTCGAGAATTTATCAGCCACTCCTAACCTATCCTATGGTTCTAAGCATTCTTTCCTGGACTTTAGATAGCCCAAACTGCGATTCTCATTCGTTCTTGATGCTGTGAATAGGATTCTCGCTGGCGTTTTTCCAGCTTTGGTAAGTGACCGTCAGCATCGTGATGAGGGCGATGAGGAGGAAGGATACTAAGAACAGCAAGGGCGAAATGGTGGTACGGACGGCAAAGCTCTCAAGCCAATGCTCACCCCAAAAGTAACCTATGGGAGCCGCCACCACGAAGCAACCTAACAGGATATACAGGTATCGGCGGTTGAACATCGTCAGGATCTCTTTCGTGGAACTACCGAACACCTTGCGGATGCCTATCTCCTTGCGACGGTATTCACTCTCGAACATCGTCATGCCAAACACGCCGATGATACTGATCAGGATGGCGAGCAGAGAGAAGAGCAGGATCTGCGTGGTGAAACGTTCTTCCTGCTGATAGGTTTTCTCCAGTACCTCGTCCATATAGCGCAGGCCGCTGATGTCGAGAGGCTGGCCTTTCTCGTACTTGTTGACCACTTCCATCACTTTCTGCTTGGCTTCCTGTTTGTCCACTCCTGCAGCCACTCGCACCAGCATGTGATTGCGCCAAAAGCCATTCCCCCAGTTTTCGCTATTCGGACTGGGGACAAAGAAAGCAATAGGCTGCTGGGTATCATCCACTCGCAAGGAGGCAAACTTGATATCCTTACAGAAACCAACAACGGGATAATCTCTATCGTTAATGGGCTGATCTATGGTGAGCCAAGGATATTTCTTCTTCGCCGACTCATTGAAGATATACACATCGCCATCGTCTTTGCGGAAATTACGGCCCTCCACGATGTCAATGCCCATTACATCGAGGAAGCGCCAATCCACGAAGATGCAGGTAAAGTTCGTGTGTTTCTCGCCTTCACCTCTGCCCCACGTCATATAACTGTCGCTACTGCCTAAGACGCTCTGAGTCAGACTTGCGCCCTCTATGCCTGAAATCGAACGCAGGTCAGCGTCGATAGCATCCACCTTGTTGCGTGTATCAGGTGCCGTCCTTACTACCAGCACTTCATCCTTGTCGAAGCCGTAGTCGGTATGATAGATGAGATAGCTCTGCAGGTACATGATGCCCACACCAATCACCAACATGAAGGAAACGATGAATTGCAGACAAATCAAGACGGAACGCAACATACGACCTTTGGGCGACAAGCCAAAGGAACCCTTCAGCACCAAGGCTGGTGGGAAGGAGGTGACGTAGTAAGACGGATAGGCACCAGCCATCAGACCTACAATGATGCTGAGCAGCAGGGTGAGAGCTATCAGCAGCTGATGGTCTTGCAACAAGATGCTTCCTTGTACTAGTTCCTGTAAACCCAGGTCGTGAGCCAGATATACGATGAGCAAAGCTAGAATAAAGGCTATCAGGCTGATGAGCACTGCCTCCGCCAACAGGCTGCCCCTCAGGCTCGCCGTCGTTGCTCCCAACACCTTCTGGGTATTGATGCTGCGGATGCGCATAGG
>CACYQO010000027.1 GCA_902776545.1 uncultured Prevotellaceae bacterium
GGCAGTCTTAGCAAGCTAAGACCCCGCTGCCCCTCGACTTGCATGTGTTAAGCCTGTAGCTAGCGTTCATCCTGAGCCAGGATCAAACTCTTCATTGTATAGAATATCTTTGCCAACGCAGAACAATTATGCATTATGCATTATTAATTATGCATTGGACCATCTCTGTCCCAGAACGACTATCCAGTATCAAGTTGAAAGCACCTCTTCAATTTCTTGACGGTTCGTTTCTTTATACCCAACATACTCACGAAAAGTATGTCGCTTCTTGTACTACTTCTGTCTATGTAAATCTTTCAAAGAACTCTTTAATGCCTCTCGGCCTTGACTTCTTCTCAAATTTTGCGCGAAAGCGGATGCAAAGGTACGAATAATATCAATACCATCCAAACTTTTTGCCAAAAAAAATCCCAAAAACATAAAAGTTTTCGGGATTATTGACAAAAATAGGACATACCTTATATATTATATATAGGCATTATTCGCGTCTTCCGAAAATTCTCAAGAGATAGATGAACAAATTGACGAAATCGAGATAGAGTGACAGTGCACCCAAGAGGGCGATTTTCTGTGCTCCCTCACCAGCATCTGGTGCCATCAACAACATCTGTTTGATCTTCTGAGAGTCATAAGCCGTCAGACCGACGAAGATCAACACACCCAGATAGCTAACAATCATCTGCAAGCCTGTGCTCTTCAAAAAGATGTTCACAATCGTAGCGATGATGATACCAATAAGCGCCATGAAGAGGATCTTACCCATCGACGTCAGGTCTTTCTTGGTCGTATAACCTATCACAGCCATCACTGCAAAGGTGCCAGCCGTGATAAAGAACACACTGGCGATGCTCGACATGGTGTAGATGGCAAAGATAAACGACAAGGTTGCGCCATTAATCACCGAATACAAGACGAACAACAACGTGGCCGTCGTCAAAGACAGTCTATTGATGGCTGCACTGATTGCCACCACCAATCCAAACTCCGCAATGATCAATCCCCAGAACAAAAGCTTGTTCGTAGCAATAGCCATCATCAGACCGGGGCTATTTGCCACGCCATAGGCCGTGACACCAGTGATTACCAGAGCGAGAGTCATCCAAACATACACCTTCCGCATCAGTATGGGGAAGGCTGCCGACATCGAGAGTTCCTGCTCCCGAGTTGTCGTTCCAAAATTCAATTCGTTATAATTCATAAGCAATATAAATGTTCAATTCGTGATGCTAAATGCAAATATTATGCCACAAAGGTAAGCAAATACTTTTAATAAAGCATAAAATAAAGGCATAAAACATCCATTTATTAGTATTTTTGGAACTTTTTCACTATATTTGTAGCCAAAGTAACTATAATAATACACTAACAAAATGAAAATCGGACTATTTATCCCCTGTTATGTTGACGTGGTGTACCCTCAGGTAGGCGTCGCCACATATAAGCTTTTGTCTCACTTGGGACTGGACGTGGACTATCCCCAAAACCAGACCTGCTGTGGCCAGCCAATGGCCAATGCCGGTTTCGAGAAGCAAGCCATCCCCCTGGCAGAGAAGTTTGAGGACAAATTCAAGGATTTCGACTATGTCGTTGCCCCATCCGTCAGCTGTACGGCTTTTATTAAGCTGAACTATCCCCGTCTGCTAAAAGGCAAGCACGAGTGTATGACTTCTGGTAAGATCATGGATGTGGTGGAGTTTCTGCACGATGTGATCAAGGTAGATCATCCGCTGGGAACGTTCCCCCACAAGGTCAGCCTGCACAACTCCTGTCATGGTGTCCGTGAGTTAGGTCTCAGTTCTCCCAGCGAAGAGAACATCCCTAAGTTCAACAAAATCAAAGACCTGCTCAATCTGGTGGAGGGCATCCAAGTGCTTGAGCCTGAGCGTCCTGACGAATGTTGCGGTTTTGGTGGTATGTTCTCTGTGGAAGAGACGGCCATCAGTACACAGATGGGTATCGACAAGGTACAGCGGCACATGAAGACGGGAGCCCGTTTCGTGACAGGACCAGACTGCTCCTGTCTGATGCACATGGCTGGTGTAGCCAAAAAACAGGGCCTTCAAGTGGAGTTCAAACACGTAGTAGAAATCCTGGCCTCAGGACTTTGAGCCACAGATTTCACAGATTTCTACAGAAGAAATGATTAACAAGAAAAAGTGAAAAGTTATGAGTACAGGACATAGCATAGCAGCAAAAGAGTTCTTAAAGAACCAGACCTACGCCAAGTGGCACGACGCCACATTTTGGGCCGTAAGAACCAAACGTGACAATATGGCATACGGGTTGGACGAGTGGGAACAATTACGTGAGAAGGCCAGTGCCATCAAGCGCCATACTATCACCCACCTCGACGAGTATCTTGACCTGTTTGCCACCAATGCCGAGAAGAACGGTTGTATCGTCCACTGGGCCAAGGATGCCAACGAGTTCAACGAGATTGTCTATGGCATCTTAAAGAACCACAAAGTGAAGAAAATCGTAAAGTCGAAGTCGATGCTGACAGAGGAGTGTGGTATGAACCCCTACTTAGAAGAGCACGGTATCGAAGTCGTGGAAACAGACTTGGGCGAGCGCATCATCCAGCTGAAGGGCCAGGCACCGAGTCATATCGTGATGCCAGCCATCCACCTGAACCACGACGACGTGGGCGAACTGTTTGAAGAGAAGCTGGGCAGTGAGAAGGGCAACCACGATCCTACCTATCTGACATATGTCGCTCGACTGAGCCTGAGGAATGAGTTCCTGACAGCCGACGCCGGTATGACTGGCGGTAACTTCGGTATTGCAGAGACTGGCGATATCGTGGTCTGTACCAACGAGGGCAATGCCGACATGTCAACATCTTGCCCCAAACTGCACATCGCCGCCATCGGTTTGGAGAAGATTATCCCTAACTACGACTGTCTGGCCGTTTTCCAGCGTATGCTCTGCCGGGCTGGTACCGGTCAACCTACGACCACCTTCACCAGCCACTTCCGCAAGGCCCGTCCGACAGCCCATCCTATGCACATTGTGCTGGTGGACAACGGTCGAAGCGAGTGGATCGGTAATCCTGAGCACTGGGAGGCTTTGAAGTGCATCCGCTGTGGTTCGTGTATGAACACCTGCCCTGTTTATCGTCGCAGTGGCGGTTACAGTTACAGTTACTTTATCCCAGGTCCCATCGGCATTAACCTCGGTATGCTGCGTGATCCACAGAAGCACTCTGGCAATGTCAGCGCCTGCACACTCTGCAACAGTTGTCAGACACTCTGTCCTGCGAAGGTGAACCTTGGCGACCAAATCTATCTATGGCGCCAGCAACTCGATGAGTTCGGAACAGCCAATCCGCAGAAGAAATTGATGTGCAAAGGTATGAGCACGCTCTATGGCAACGAAGGGCTCTATAACCTCGGTACGGCTCTGGCTCACTGGGCGAATATCATCCCCTCGCCTATCATGAACTGCGGTCTGAACCCCTGGGCAGAAGGCCACAAGATGATGGAATTCCCCAAGAAACCGTTCCACAAGCTGTTCAAAGAGATCAAGAAGTAAATAAAAAGAGTTATGAGTAACAAGGAAGATATATTAAAAAGGTATAGGGCGAATGTACGAGAGAAGTTCGATATGCCCGACTTGAGTGACATTAAGGCTATCACCTACCCAGACCCTTTGGTGCAGTTCATCAAGATGACGGAAAGTGTTGGCGGCCACGTGATAGAGGTGAAAGAAGGCCAGGACATCAATGAGTTAGTGAAAGAGATGTATCCTGACGCCAAGGAGATTGCCTCAAACCTGGCGGAAGTGACCATCGCTACGAGAAGCCCAGATACCGTAGGACGTGCCCGTGACCTCAACGGCACCGATGTCGGCATCATCCGCGGACAGTTCGGCGTGGCGGAGAACGCCTGTGTCTGGATTCCCCAGACGATGAAAGAGAAGGCCGTCTGCTTCATCTCGGAGAACCTCGTCATCCTCTTGCCTAAGAGCCAAATAGTGAACAATATGCACGAGGCTTACAAGCGCATCAAGTTCGATGAGACCTACGACGGCTATGGCACATTCATCAGCGGTCCGTCGAAAACGGCAGACATTGCCCAGGTTCTGGTGATGGGAGCGCAGGCCGCCCGTAGTGCCACCGTTCTGCTATTGCCAGAATAAAATACACTTAGAATTATTGTTGTCCGCTAAACTTTGATTCCTCTCGTATGCGTACGCATAAAGAAAATTTGGGCTGAGTCTCGCATGAGATTCAGCCCTTTTGGTTATCTTTGCAGCTTCCAAACTCTACCGATAACCAAATCATGGGCAAAGTTACACATTTTCTCGGACAGCCGATACTAAATCAGCTGCTAAATTACTTCAACAAGCAAAATATTCTTCAGATGAGCCGTGAAAACGGTGGTGAGCGTTACGTGAAGACGTTCAATGCATGGTGTCACCTCACGGTGAAGCTCTATGCCGTCATCATGCGCTTCGACTCCTTACGCGAAATCACCTCTGCGACAATGATGGAGTGGCGCAAGCTTGCGCATCTGGGCATAAAGGACCTTCCAAGACGCAGTACGCTGTCAGATGCCAACGCCAGACGCTCTCATGAGATTTTCGGGAAGATATACCAGGGGCTTTACCTGGCCTATAAGGACAAGCTTTCATCGGACAGCAGCTCCGGCAAGGTGCCAAAATGGATGAAGAAGCTGCAAATCATCGATTCCACGACCATAAGCCTCTTCTCCAACCTCGTGTTCAAGGGCGTCGGACGCAATCCCAAGACAGGGAAGAAGAAGGGCGGCATGAAGGTGCATACCTGCATCCATGGCAATGAGGGCGTACCGTGCGATGTGGAGTTCACGTCGGCAGCCACCCACGACCATTTCATGCTGTGCCCCGGCAAACTCAACCGCGGGGACATCCTGGCCATCGACAGGGCTTACATCGACTATGCCAAATTCGAGGAGATGACGCGGCGCGGCATCATTTACGTGACCAAGATGAAGCAGAACCTCACGTATGAGGTCATAAAGAGCACCTGCTACATGAATGAAAAGGGGCTGATGCAGTGGAAGGAGGAATCCGTCGTATTCCGCAAGGAGGTCGCCAGCAAGGACGGAGAAACGGGCGAGACCGAAAAGAAGGTTATCGAACATCATGCACGCATCGTCACCTATATCGACGAGAAGAAGAAAGGCCTGGCAAAGCTCATACGGCTGCTAACAAACGACCTTGACACCGAATATGAGGAAATCGTGGCCATTTACAAGGCAAGATGGGCCATAGAGTCGCTCTTCAGGCAGATAAAGCAGAACTTCCCGCTCAGATACTTCTACGGCGAGAGCGCAAATGCCATCAAGATACAGGTGTGGGTGACTCTCATTGCCAATCTGCTCATAACATTGCTGCAAAAAGGCGTCAGCCGCTCGTGGAGCTTCTCCGGCCTCGCCACGATAGTGCGCATCATGCTGATGTACTATATCGACGTACAGGGATTCCTTGAGCATCCCGAGAAAGACTGGGAGGAGACACTGGCTGCCATGATAGAAGGTCCGCCAGACATAGTAGGAACCGAAAAATAGTCCTCACGCACACGCGTATGAGGGCTTGGAAAACATTATTCGTCTGAACTTGTTGGAAAACAACAGGTTCAGACAGGTCTATCATGTTTAGCGGACAACAATAACTTAGAATCTATTGAGGAGGTTGACTATGTATTCAGCCTCTTCTTTTTTCATGGCCTGATTACAAGGCAGACTTAATTCCTCGGCATGGATACGCTCTGTGATGGGATACGACTGCTGAGCCCACTCACAATAGCATTTCTGCTTGTGAGGGGGTGTTGGATAGTGAATCTGCGTCTCCACACCATTTATAAAAAGATATTGTTGCAGCTCGTCGCGACGCTCACATAATACGGGGAAGATATGCCAGACACTCTCCCGGTCTGTCTTCGGGAAAAAGATCAACGGACTCTTCACCTTATTAATATATAGAGAAGCAATTTCCTGACGACGAAGATTGTCTACATCAAGATAGTTCAATTTCACATCGAGCATGGCTGCCTGTAGTTCATCGATGCGGGAGTTCGTGCCCTGATAGTCGTGAACATATTTCTTCTGGCTGCCATAATTACCTAAAGCTCTAATGATCTCAGCCAGCGCCCCGTCATCAGTTGTTACAGCCCCAGCATCACCTAAAGCCCCAAGGTTCTTGCCTGGATAAAAACTTTGACCAGCTGCATCGCCTAAAGAGCCTGTCCGCCGATTCTCAAAAGAGCAACCATGAGCCTGGGCATTATCCTCGATGAGTTTCAGATGATGGCGGCGGCAGATGTCAGCGATGCGTTTCGTATAGGCACAGATACCATAGAGATGAACGATCATCACAGCTCGGGTGCGGACGGTGATGGCGGCCTCAATCAAAGAGTCGTCGATCTGAAAGGTATCGAGACGGGGTTCCACCAGCACAGGCTTCAGGCCACAAGCTGTGATAGCAAGGATGCTGGCGATGAAGGTATTGGCAGGCACAATCACTTCATCGCCCTCCTGCATCACACCCAGTTCGATATAACCTCGCAGAATGAGCATCAGCGCATCGAGTCCGTTGCCGCAGCCTATGCAATAGCGACTGCCGATATACTCAGCATAATGGGTCTCGAACTGGCTGGTGGCCTCACCCTTGAGATACCAACCACTATCAAGCACCCTTTTGACGGCCTGCCGCAATTCAGCATCATGCTGGTCGTTGATTCGTTTCAGATCGAGATACTTAATCATAGGTCGTATTCGTAGATATCGTAACAAAGACCTCTGGCACCATAACCCTCTTTCTGGAATACCAGATTCTCGTTCAGTCCGCTGCCGTCAAGATGCTCCGTAGAGCGTCCGAAGTCGAAGTATGGGTAGTTGCGATAGTCGCTGAATATCCTGTCGTAGAGCTGATCGATCACGCCAAGTTTCTTCCCCTCAGGCGTGGCAGAGCTGTACTGGGCATGAACCACCTGTCCTGAGACGTATAACACAACACCCCCCAGCACCTCACCATCCTTTACTGCCTGGTAAAGCTGGATATTCTCAGGAAAACGGCCATGCAGCAATTCGATTTCCTGAAGCGAATGAACCGGTTTCACACCATGCTTGGTCATCAGATTGTCTGCCAGGACTGGCCAGAAGGCAGCATAATCATCTGAACGCTCTACACTGACGCCCGCCTTCTGAGCACGGACGATACCACGACGACGCACCCGTTCCCATCGCAGTCCTGCCTGCAGGAAGATGTTTGTGGAATAGTCTCTCGCCACGATACGAGCATGACACTCATGGTAGAGCGCATAGAGATCCTCCTCAGCAGACAGACGATGATAAACCCAGGGTATGGCCTTGTATGTGACATAGCGCAAGCCCTCAGCACGCAGACTCTCGTTCATCTCGTGAAAGAGGGTCATGGTCTGAACGATCGTCAGATGAGGACTCATCAACAGTCCGCCATAAGTCAGTCCCTGATGGGAGCAGAGCATATCGTCTGACACATTAGCTGGCAGCACTGCCAACAGCCTGCTTCCTTTATAAAACATCAAGGAGTGATCGCTGAAGCGGTCAGAGTGGTAATCCATGTAACGACGATCGAAGAGGAACGTACCGTTCTTCGACTCTGCCACGAACCTATTCCATTCGTCGGCATGCTCTGGATTATATCTAATTATTTCGAACATCCAACGTATTTCAGGAAATCATAATAATCGTAAATATAGTCATCCTCCTCATAATGTTCTGAAGCCAACACCAGACAAACTGCACCTGAGGAGAAATCATCAAGCGTACGCCAGGTATTTACATCGATCAGAAGCCCCTGCCACGGATGATTCAGCAGTATTGTCTTATGTTCGTAGCCGTTGTCGAGGGTGACATTGAACGAACCGTTCAGGGCGATGACGAACTGTTTCAGTCGCTTGTGGGCATGGCCGCCACGACTCTCACCACCAGGCACGTCATATACCCAATAGGCCCGTTTGATGTCGAACGGCACTATCGCCTGAGCCTCTGCAAACGTCAGGTTGCCACGAGGATCCGTTATCTTAGGCAGGTCTATCAACTTTATCTCCATACTATCACCTCAGCTTCGCATAAGGATCTGTGCCGAGGACAGTCTTGGCCAGACGCTTGGCCTTGTCGCGGAGGGCGGTGGTATCATCGCCGACCTCGCCGTAGCAGAGCACGACACCCATACGACGACCCTTGTGAGCCTCGGGCTTGCCGAAGATGCGGATACGGGTACGATCCTCCTTCAAGGCATCGACAAAATTGTAGTCGAGCAGTGAACGATCGACAGGCGTAGAAGCCTCCTTCGGCGAAAGAATCACTGCCGAAGCACCAGCATGTTCGAGGTGGATGCCTGCGATGGGCAGACCCAGCACGGCACGCAGATGGAGTTCGAACTCTGAGAGGTTGATGGTATGACCGAGTGTCACCATACCTGTGTCGTGTGGACGTGGTGAGAGTTCCGAGAAGATTACCTCTCCCTGCTTCGTCAGGAAGAACTCCACCCCCCAGATACCTGCACCTGTCAAGGCCTTCGTCACCTTATCTGCCATCATTTGAGCCTGTTGCAGAGCCACATCAGAAATCTTATACGGCTGCCACGACTCACGATAGTCACCCGATTTCTGCACATGTCCGATGGGTGGGCAGAATAACGTGGGCCATCCGTGCTGCTGAGTCACCGTCAGAAGGGTGAACTCTGAGTCGAAGTCGATGAATTCCTCGATGATAACTTCCTTCACATCACCACGACTTCCTTCCATCGCCTCCTTGAAGGCCTGTTCCAGTTCGCCGTCGTTATGAACATAGCTCTGTCCATGACCAGATGAAGACATCAGCGGTTTCACCACGCAGGGGAAGCCGATCTCATCGGCAGCAGCCTTGAACTCTTCGAAGGTCTTGGCATAGAAATACTTAGCCGTACGCAAACCCAGTTCCTTGGCAGCGAGATCGCGGATGGCACGACGGTTCATCGTGTAGTTCACGGCACGGGCAGAAGGAACAACCTGAATGCCCTGCTCCTCGAACTTGAAGAGACGCTCCGTGCGGATGGCCTCAATCTCAGGTACAATGATGTCAGGCTTGTGCTTATTGACCACAGCCTCCAGAGCATCGCCGTCAAGCATCGAGAACACCTCACGCTCGTCAGCCACCTGCATGGCTGGGGCATTGTCATAACGGTCACAGGCAATCACGTATTGTCCTGCACGCATGGCGGCAATCACGAACTCCTTACCGAGTTCTCCTGAGCCTAAAAGCAAGATCTTCTTCATAACGATTATCGGTTTGCGTACATATTATCATAATACTTCTGATAGTCACCGGAGGTCACGTTGTCCAGCCACTCCTGGTTGTCGAGATACCAGCGGACGGTCTTCTCGATGCCCTCCTCAAACTGCAGACTGGGCTCCCAACCTAGCTCTTTCTGCAACTTTGTAGAGTCGATGGCATAGCGCAGGTCATGGCCGGCACGGTCTGTAACGAAGGTGATGAGATCCATATCCTCGCCTTCCTTACGTCCCAGCAGACGGTCGACGGTCTTGATGACCACCTTGATGATGTCGATGTTCTTCCACTCGTTGAAACCGCCGATGTTATAAGTGTCGGCAATCTTACCCTCATGGAAAATAAGGTCGATGGCGCGGGCATGATCCTCAACAAACAGCCAGTCGCGTACATTCTCACCCTTGCCATAGACGGGCAACGGCTTGCGATGGCGGATGTTATTGATAAACAGCGGAATCAGTTTCTCGGGGAACTGATAAGGACCGTAGTTGTTCGAGCAGTTTGTCACGACGACGGGCATACCATAAGTATCATGATAAGCACGGACAAAATGATCTGAAGAAGCCTTCGCTGCTGAATAAGGTGAATGCGGGTTGTACTTCGTGGTCTCCAGGAAGAACTTGTCACCGTATGCCAGATGATGCTCTGCACTCGATGCCGTCGTAGTAAACGGAGGTTCGATACCCTCGGGATGTGTCAGTTCAAGAGCGCCATACACCTCATCGGTAGAGATGTGATAGAAGCGCTTGCCCTCGTACTTCTCCGGCAGAGACTCCCAATAGAGTTTCGCAGCCTGCAATAACGACAGCGTACCCATCACATTGGTCTTGGCAAAGGTGAAGGGATCTTTGATGGAACGGTCCACGTGACTCTCTGCAGCGAGGTGGATGATGCCATCGACCTTCTTGTCCTGCATCAGCTTGTAAAAAGCATCGAAGTCGCAGATGTCCATCTTCACAAACTCGTAGTTAGGTGCCTTCTCAATGTCCTTGAGGTTTGCCAAGTTGCCGGCATATGTCAACTTGTCGAGGTTAATGACGTGATACTCGGGATACTTGTTCACGAACAGACGAACAACATGGGAGCCAATAAAACCTGCTCCACCAGTAATGACGATTGTTTTCATTTTCTATTTTGTTTTAATTATCTGAATTATTTTCTTTATTAAAAAGACTGCTAAAACCACAGCCGCTATGACAAACAGAGGCATATAATTCTGCAGGTCGTTGTCTATGAACTGATTGAGACCCTGCATAATTCCCTTGCCCAGTGTCTGCATAAATTCCATCATACATTTTTCCCCAGCGTTATCACTTCCATATCCTTAAACACCTTTCCTTCGATAGTCAGGCGGACGAGGGTTCTCTCCTTATGCCAGCCTTGAAGACCGGCAGCACCAGGATTGATATGCAGCAGTCCTAACGTCTTGTCGTATTTCACTTTCAGAATATGTGAATGACCTGCCACAAAGAGCTGCGGGGGATTGGCAAAGAGTGTCGAACGCACGCTGAAGTCATAGTTGCCGGGATAGCCGCCGATATGTTTGATGAGCACATCGACATCCTCGCACTTGAACCGGTTCAATTCACGGTACATCAGCCGCAGGTCTCCGCCGTCACAGTTACCATAGACAGCCCTGAACGGACGGAAGGCAGCCAGTTTCTCTGCCACCTCCACATTACCGATATCGCCTGCATGCCAAATCTCGTCACAGGGTTCGAAGTAGTGCAGGTACTTCTCGTCCCAATAGCTGTGCGTATCACTCAATATGCCTATCTTCTTCATCACTTAAACCGTTTACGGATAAACTCGGCAATAATCTTCTCCGACTCCACCAGTCCCAACACGCCGGAATCGATGCAGAGGTCGTAACTCTCGGCTGCCCCCCACTTCTTACCCGTATAGTAATTATAGTAGGCAGCACGGTCAGACTCCTTCTGTTCGATGAACTTCCGGGCTGCATCGTGGTCGAGGTGCTGTTTGTTCATGATCTGATCGATGCGATATTTCATCGAGGCGGTGATAAAGACATTCACCGTATTGGGGAAGTCGCGCAGCACATAGTCAGCACAACGGCCTACAAACACACATGATCCCTCCTTGGCCGCCTTCTGGATGGCATCGCTCTGGAACTGAAAGAGACTCTCTTGCGAGAAGTTCGTCTTATACATACTGCCACCGCTGATGTGCGAGGTCTGTATATTGAACAGTCCCTTGAAGAAACCCTTCTTCTCGTCGTTCTGTTCGAAGAACTTCTCACTGAATCCGCTCTCCTTAGCCGCCAAATTCATGATTTCCTTGTCGTAGTACTTCGCCTGAAAATCGAGCGCGAGCATCCTTCCGATGTCGTGTCCCCCGCTTCCAAGCTGCCTTCCTACATTGATGATAATATGCTTCATGAGTGTTTGATTTTTTTCATATACCATATCAGCATGGGAATCGTCATCGCAAACGATCCGAAGTCACTGGCGGGCATCGCATACCACACACCATCCAGATCCCATAACAAGGGGAACACGTATGCCATCGGCAACAACAGGAAGAGTTGTCGCGAGAGCGAGAGGAAGATGCTTACTTTCACCTTTCCGATGCACTGGAAGAAATTAGTGATGGTAGCCTGTGAACCGACAACGAAGAACACCAGCATATCGAGTTTGATGCCCTTTGCAGCGAGGTCAAGCAACGTCGCATCTGTCGTAAAGATACGGGCTATCTGCCTTGGGAAAAGCATCGAGAGTCCCCACCCCACCAACAGGATGGCCGTAGCACAGGCAATCGCTAACCACAGACAACGGAACATACGGTCGAACTTCACAGCACCGTAATTATAACCCACAATTGGCTGCATACCCTGGGTGATACCGATGACGAACATGAAGAACACCATCACCACGGAGTTGGCTATCGAATAGGCACCCACGGCCATATCACCGCCATAGCGCACAAACTGGTTGTTCATGAAGATCACGATAATGCAGCTGGTGGCATTCATCAGGAAGGGGGATATGCCAATGCTGATGATATTCCTCACCAAAACACCTTTCAACTTATAGATGCCCCGTTTCAAGTGCAGCAGTTCTTTCGGATTGGAGAATATCCACATCTGCCAGCAGAGCGCCATCGACTGAGAACTGATTGTTGCCAATGCCGCACCGCGGATACCCCAGCGGAACCACCACACGAAGGCGATGACCAACAACACATTCATGCCCACTGTAAACAATGTGGCATACATCGCATGACGGGGTTTGCCCGCTGCTCGCAGCACGGCATTCATACCGAAGTACATGTGAGTGACCATATTGCCCAGCAGAATCACAATCATGAACTCACGGGCATAAGGCAGTGTCACCTCAGAAGCTCCGAAGAAAAGCAGGATCGGGTCGAGGAACACCAGACTGACCAACATAAACAAGAATCCGATGATCAGGTTCAAGGTGACTGTATTGCCTAACAGATGCTCAGCCGTCTGATAGTCCTTCTGTCCCAGTTTCACACTGATACACGTCGAAGAGCCCACACCCACCGCAGCACCGAAAGCAGCACTCAGGTTCATAAATGGGAACGTGATGCCCAGACCCGCAATGGCTTCCGGACCCACAATCTGACCAATCATGGCACGGTCGATGATGTTGTAGAGACTCGAAGCCGTCATCGCTACGATAGCGGGCAGGGCATACTGCCAAAGCAGTTGTCCTACGGGCTTCTGACCCAGTTCAAGTGCGGCTTGCTTATTGTCCATATCCTCTTGTTTCTCTCTAAAACGGTGCAAAGGTAATAAAAAAAAGTGAAAAGTGAATAGTGTTATCCATTTTTTTTATACCTTTGCACTCGGAATGTGTTTTAACTGCCTATTCAGACTTATAACCTGCCTGTTGGTCGCCGTCATCTGTCAGATACCGTCCAACGTGAGTGCCAGTACCAGAAAGAAGTATCCTGGCGGGAAATGTTATATCTGGCGCTACACGCTGAAAGACAAGCAGGGTTCCCCCCACTCTCTCGAACATCCGGGCCGCTGGCTGTCGCATAAAGCCGTCGAACGCCGTAAACGTCAGGGAATCGCCTTAGATTCCACCGACTTACCCGTCAGCGCCAAATACCTGCGGCAGATAGAGAACAGTCTCAGCCAACGGCAGCAGGGAGAGAGACGTTCAAAGGCAGAATGGGTTATCGTCGGCACCAGCCGGTGGAACAACACCGTCCTCGTACGTTCCAACGACACCACCTTATTACGACATCTGGCCACACTTGACTGCATCACCCAATCCCAGTGTGTATGGACATCCCCCGATTCTATCGACCGTTACGTCAAACATACCTATCACGAGACTTTCAACCCTTGGGACAGCATCAAGGGTGTGACCTACGGTAACGGCAAGGATCAGTTGGAGATGCTCCAAGGACAGCGTCTGCACAACATCGGACTCCGGGGTAAAGGCATGACGATTGCCGTGCTCGACGGGGGATTCCAGAATGTCAATGTCATCCCTGCCTTTATGCGGGGAAACATCATCGGCACCAAGGACTTCGTCTATCCCAACAGTCCTTTCTTCTATCAGGAGACAGACCACGGCACGAAGGTGCTCTCTGCGATGGCTGCCAACGTACCAAACGTACTCATCGGTACCGCCCCTGAAGCTCGCTACTGGCTGTTGCGCTGTGAAGACCAACAGACGGAACAGCCCGTAGAGGAAGACTACTGGGCGATGGCTGCAGAATTTGCCGACTCCGCTGGTGTCGACATTATCAATTCCAGTCTTGGCTACAACGACTACGACAGCATCCCAGACTACTACCACCAGCGAGATCTCGACGGACAGACGGCACTCATCAGTCGCACGGCCTCGATGCTGGCAAAGAAAGGCATTATCCTCGTCAACTCGGCAGGAAACAGTGGCATGGGTCCCTGGAAGAAGATTTCCTTCCCTGCCGATGCCTACGACATTCTCACCGTAGGCGCTGTGAACATGGAGAAGAAAAACGCCCCTTTCAGTGGTGTCGGACCTACTCAGGATGGCCGTGTGAAGCCAGATGTCATGGCACTCGGCAGTCCGGCATCGCTCATCTCTGGCCGTGGCAGCATCATCAGAGACATGGGCACCTCATTCTCCACGCCACTGGTGGCGGGCCTTGTCGCCTGTCTGTGGCAGGCCCTGCCTGAGAAGACTGCCTTGGAAATCATCGAACTGGTAAGACAGACTGGCAGTAATGCCAAAGATCCTGACAATATCTTCGGCTACGGCATCCCCAACTTCTGGCGAGCCTATATGATCGGAAAGGCAGGGAAATGAGTAGTAGTAAAAAAATAGTGACCCTTTACGAGCTTAATCGCCTGGTGAGCAAGGTGATTGAGAGCGAGATGCCCAGTGAATATTGGGTAGAGGCAGAACTGTCGGAATGTCGAGAATCTCGCGGTCACTGCTATATGGAACTCATTCAGAAAGACGAGCGCACCGCTACGCCTATCGCCAAAGCCTCAGCCAAATGCTGGGCCAACAAATGGATGCTCATCCGCCCTGGCTTTGAACGCACCACCGGGCAACGGCTCCATGCAGGAATGAAGGTGCTGTTGAAAGTCTTTGCTCAGTTCCACGAGGCCTACGGATTCTCATGGATCGTCACCGATATCGACCCCACCTACACCCTGGGTGACATGGCCCGAAAACGTCAGGAAATTATCCGACAACTGAAAGAAGAAGGCGTCTTCGATTTACAGAAGGAACTGCAACTTCCGCTCTTCTGTCAGCGCATCGCCGTCATCAGCAGCGAAACAGCCGCTGGCTATGGTGACTTCTGCAATCAGCTCGCCGACAATCCCTACGGTTTCCAGTTCCAAACCCGCCTTTTCCCCGCCATCATGCAGGGCGAAGGAGTAGAGCAGAGTATCATCAATGCCCTCGGGAGGATCTTTTCAGAGTACTCTGATGATTCAGAGGACTCAGACATTCCTTTCGACTGCGTCGTTATTATAAGAGGTGGTGGTGCCACGAGCGACATGAGTGGTTTCGACACCCTCGCTCTGGCAGAGAATGTCGCTAATTTCCCCCTGCCCATCATCACAGGCATCGGTCACGACCGCGACGAGAGCATCCTCGATATGGTCTCCCACATCCGGGTAAAGACCCCCACCGCCGCTGCAGCCCTACTCATAGACCACCTGAAGACCGTGCTCGATGTCATCAACGACGCCCAAGAACAAATAATACGATTAGCACAGCAGAAACTGACTTCTCATAAGTCACGGCTTTCCACCTTTGCAGAGATATTGCCCAGACTCTTCACAAACGTGAAAACCCGTCAGGAGGCCCGTCTTGACAGTCTCAACAGCCGCATGACAACCGCCATCAGACAAAGCATCATCACACAACAGTCATTGATCAATGCCCTGGAAGTGAAAATGCCGATTATCCTCGACCGTCGCCTGATGGCTGAGCAGCATCGTCTGCAACTCATCGAGGAGAAGACCAAGAGTCTCGATCCTGCCCTGCTCCTCAAGCGCGGTTACAGCATCACTCTGCACAACGGCAAGGCTGTCCGCTCCCCTCAACAACTACAATCCGGCGACGAGATCGAGACCCGCCTCGCCAACGGCACTCTCCGCTCCACCGTCATCAAATAATTATGTTCTTATGTCCTTCTGTCTAAAAAATTAAGTTACTATGTCAAAAGAAGAGATCAAATACGAAGCCGCCTTTGCGGAATTACAGTCCATCGTCAACAAGATGGAGAACGACGAACTCGACATCGATCAGCTGTCGGAACAGTTGAAGCGCGCTCAGGAACTCATCAAGCTCTGCAAGGACAAACTGACCAAGACCGACGAGGAAATCAAGAAAATCCTTGCCGAAAAGTAAGTTTTCGGCTAAAAATGTTGTGAATGTGACACGAATTGTGTACTTTTGCAAACTGAATCGAAACTTTAACAAACAAAAGAGATATGAAGAATTTAGATTGGGGTAGTCTGTCGTTTGGCTACATGAAGACCGACTACAATGTGCGTTGTTACTATCGCGATGGTAAATGGGGTGAAATCGAAGTTTGCTCCGATGAGTATCTGAACCTCCACATGGCAGCCACCTGCCTGCACTACGGTCAGGAGGCATTCGAAGGTCTGAAGGCCTACCGTTGTCCTGACGGCAAGGTGCGCATCTTCCGTGTCGACGAGAATGCAGCCCGTTTGCAGAGCACCTGCCGTGGCATCATGATGCCTGAGGTCAGCACCGAGCTCTTCACGGAGATGGTGAAGAAGGTGGTACGCCTGAACCAGGAGTGGATTCCCACCTACGAGAGCGGTGCCACCCTGTATATCCGTCCGCTGCTCATCGGTACCAGTGCCCAGGTGGGTGTTCATCCCGCTAAGGAGTACTGTTTCCTCATCTTCGTCACACCCGTAGGCCCGTACTTCAAGGGAGGTTTCGCAGCCAATCCTTATGTGATTATCCGCGACTACGACCGTTCGGCTCCCCTCGGCACAGGTAAGTACAAGGTGGGTGGCAACTATGCCGCTTCCCTCTTCGCCAATAACCTGGCCCATGAGAAGGGTTATGCCTGCGAGTTCTACCTCGACGCCAAAGAGAAGAAATACATGGACGAGTGCGGTGCCGCTAACTTCTTCGGCATCAAGAACAACACCTATATCACCCCGAAGTCCAGCTCTATCCTCCCCTCCATCACCAACAAGTCGCTGATGCAGGTGGCTGAGGATCTCGGCATGAAGGTGGAGCGTCGCCCCATCCCTGAAGAGGAGCTCGAGACCTTCGAGGAGGCAGGTGCCTGCGGAACAGCCGCCGTCATCTCACCAATTTCATATATCGACGACCTTGACACCGGCAAGCGTTACAGCTTCGGCGAGAAGCCCGGTCCGATGTCTAAGAAACTCTTCGACACCCTCCGTGGCATCCAGTACGGTGAGATCGAGGACAAGCACGGCTGGACTACCGTCGTCATTGAATAACAATTTAGCAACGGACTACAGGACTTAAGGACTTATGCTGCGCAGAAAAGTCTTGTAGTCCTGTAGTCCTTGCAAGAAAAACAATACATGTCTAAAGGTAAATTAGCGAAGTTTGCCGATATGGCATCTTATGAGAACGTGTTCCAATACCCCTTTTCGGTAGTGGAACATGTTCCCTTTGAGATGAAGGGGCACTGGCGGGAGCAGTATTTTCATAATGACAACCCCATTGTCCTCGAACTCGGCTGTGGCAAGGGCGAATACACGGTGGAACTGGCCAAGCTTTACCCTGACACAAACTTCATTGGCGTCGATATCAAAGGTGCCCGTATGTGGACGGGAGCCACCCAAGCCCTCCACGAAGGACTCAAGAACGTCGCCTTCCTTCGCACAAACATCGAGATCATTGAGCGGTTCTTCGCCGAAGACGAAGTACAGGAGATCTGGCTCACCTTCTCCGATCCCCAGATGAAGAATCCCCGCAAGCGTCTCACCTCCACCTACTTCATGGAGCGCTATCGCAAGTTCCTCATTGACGGTGGCATCATCCACCTGAAAACCGACTCCAACTTCCTCTTCACCTATACGACGTACATGGTCGAGAAGAACGCCCTGCCGGTACTGCTGAGCACAGACGACCTTTATCGGGGGCGCGGGGGCACGGGGGTACGGGAGTACGAGAACACTCCAAGCGCAGATACTAATCTCGTGCCCCCGCACCACCGCACCTCCGTACCCCCGGAACTTCTCTCCATCCAGACCTACTACGAATCCATGTGGATCGCCCGTGGTCTGAACATCAAATACATGAAATGGCGCCTGCCGCGCACAGGCACCCTCTCTGAACCCGACGTCGAAATCCAACTCGACGACTACCGCTCCTATCACCGCACCAAGCGGAGTTCCCTTGACAAAGCGAAATAAGGGTAAAACGGTAAAAAGGTAAAAAAGTAAAAAGGTAAAATAATAAAAAATGAAGATTATGACAAACTATCGATTATTGACAAAGGTAATGGTATTGGCAAAAGGTGTTTTACCTTTTTACCTTCTTACCCTTTTACCTTTATGTGCTGCCGCACAAGTATCAAAGAATGTGACGGTGGAGGCCGTCGGAAAACTCTCTGAACAAATCAGTAACGACGAAAAGTTCAAGATCTCCGAGCTGAAAGTCAGCGGCCCGCTCAATGCCGCCGACATCAAACTGTTCCAGCAGATTGTCAACCGCACCAAAGCCAATGAGAAGAAAGGCGAATGTGTCGTGACCAGCGTAGACATCTCCGAAGCCGTCTTTACCGATGGCAAGGAAGCGTTACCTACCTCTACCCTTCCCAACGGCCTCTTCCAGGGAGCTGGTAAACTCACGAAGGTGGTTCTTCCTTCAGGCATCACCAGCCTCGGCAAGAGTTGCTTCGAAGACTGCAAATCGCTCACGTCCTTTCAGATTCCCGAGAGCGTCACCATCCTCGACGACGAGACTTTCAAGGACTGCGAGAACCTGACTTCCGTAAAAATCCCGCAGAGTGTCACGAAGCTCGGTGATGAAGTCTTCGAGAACTGCAAAGCCCTCACTGAGATTGAGATTCCCGAGGGTGTGAAAACCATCGGCAAGCAGGCCTTCAACGGGTGCAAATCGCTCGCCAACATCACCATCAACGCGAAGATCGACAAGATCGACAACACCGCCTTCAAGGACTGTGAGAGCCTCAGCGCCATCACCATCCCGGAGAGCGTGAAGTCTATTGGCACCGATGCCTTCCGCGACTGCAAGAACCTCGCCACCGTCGAGCTGCCAGAGGACTGTAAGGAAATCGGCAACTCCGCTTTCGAAGACTGTCAGAACCTGTCGAAAATCGACCTGACCAAGGTGGAGAAGATGGGCAGCAATGCCTTTGAGGAATGTAAGAGCCTCACGGCCGTCAACTTCGACAAGTTGTCGAAGCTCGGCAGCGGTGTATTCAAGGACTGTGTCTCCCTCAAAATTGTCACCATCGAGGGCGGCCTCGACGAAATCGGTTCCAACACATTCCAAGGCTGCACCAATCTGGATTCCATATCTCTGCCTTCCACGGTGAAGGCCATCGGCAACAGTGCCTTCGAGAAGTGTCAGAGCTTAGCGAAAATCGACCTCCCCTTATCCCTGACGAAGATCGGCTCCAGCGCCTTTCAGGAATGTGCCTCCCTCCGTCAGATGATTATCCCCACCATGGTGAAGTCCATCGGCAGCAGTGCCTTTGAGGGTTGCGCCACACTCGACAGCGTGGCCATCAACGGCATGATTACGGAGGTCGACAGCAAGACATTCTACCGCTGCAACGCCCTGCGCAACATCACACTGCCAAATTCTGTGAAGAAAATCGACAACAAGGCCTTCCAGGAGTGTACCAGTCTGCAGAGCATCGATCTGCCTATCAGTCTGACCTCCATCGATGCCGACGCCTTCGAGAAGTGCAGTTCGCTGCAGAGCATCAAGCTCCCCGCAGCCGTCACCAGCATCGGCAGCGACGCCTTCATGGAGTGTACCATGCTCAGTAAGGTGGAGCTCTCCACGGCCCTGAAGAAGATCGGCGGCTCGGCTTTCGCCAAGTGTCCGTCGCTCAAGGAAGTGATCCTCAACTCCCCCGCTCCCCCATCCATCTCCAAGAGCACCTTCAAGGGTAGCATGCCTGCCTACATCATCCCGCGTGGCAGCCTCGCCATCTACATCGCTCATAAGGACTGGAAGTCCATCACCGGCTATCGAGAAAAGTAATCATAAAGTTCAAAGTTCAAAGTTTAAAGTTCAAAGTGACTTTATATCCTCAACTGATCATGGATGCGCTGGCAACGGTGACGTATGCCGGCACGAAGAAAAACCTCGTGGATAGTGGCATGGTGGCCGACACTCCGTCGGTCGCCGCCCCTGCCACGAAGGGAGAACCTTGGAAGGTCAAGGTCGTACTGGAATTCCCTCGCGACACCGATCCCTTCCTCAAATCCACCGTCAAGGCCGCCGAAGCCGCGATTAAGTATTATTGTAGGAAGGAGTCAGGAGACAGGAGTCAGGAGTCAGGAGACGGGAGTCAGGAGTCAGAAGAAGTCTCTGTCGAGATCATCACCGAGTTCAAGTCTGCTCCCCGCCCTGAGGTCGAAAAGCTGCTGCCTGGTGTCAAAAACATCATCGCCGTCAGTTCCGGCAAGGGAGGCGTCGGTAAATCTACCGTCTCTGCCAATCTCGCCATCGCCCTCGCCCGTCTCGGCTATCGCGTGGGACTCCTCGACACCGATATCTTCGGCCCTTCCATGCCCAAGATGTTCAATGTCGAAGACGAACGCCCCTACGCCGTCAAGAAAGACGGTCGCGACCTCATCTGTCCCATCGAGAAATACGGCGTCAAACTGCTCTCCATCGGTTTCTTCGTCTCCCCCACCACTGCCACGCTCTGGCGAGGCGGCATGGCGACGAGTGCCCTCAAGCAGCTCATCGCCGATGCAGACTGGGGCGAGCTCGACTACTTCATCCTCGACACGCCTCCGGGCACCAGCGACATCCACCTGACGCTTCTCCAGACGCTTCCCATCACCGGAGCCGTCATCGTCTCCACACCCCAGCAGGTAGCCCTCGCCGACGCCCGCAAGGGTATCGACATGTACCGCAACGAGAAGGTCAACGTGCCCATCCTCGGCCTCATTGAGAACATGGCGTGGTTCACCCCCGCCGAGTTACCCGAGAACCGCTACTACATCTTCGGCAAGGAAGGCTGCAAGCACCTCGCTGAGGAGATGAACGTCCCCTTGCTCGCCCAGATTCCTCTTGTGCAGAGCATCTGCGACAATGGCGATGCCGGCACCCCAGCCGCCCTCAGCAGCGACACAGCTACGGGCCTCGCTTTCATCAACCTCGCCCAGGCTGTCGTCACCGTCGTCAACCGCCGCAACAAGGAACAGCCCAAGACGAAAATCGTCGGAATGAAATAAAGACATAAAAAAAAGACTGCTGCCAAAGAATGGTAGCAGTCTTTTTTTAGTTTTGTTAGGTTGTTAGGTGATAGGTGGACTATATCACCATCTTATTCACTTTCCGATACCTCCTGTGCATACGGCCGTTCTGCATGACCTCCTCAAGAAGCGCCACCATACCAGAATCCTGAAGACGCTTGATTTTCATATAGCCAGAATCTTCATTCTTATAGCCGAAACATCTGTCAACGTCCTCTTTCGTGAACTCATCAGGCAAACGGTTGTAGCCATCGACGGACTTCTGCTGATGACGCTTACCAGAGATCTGCACATCGTTGTTCATGTCATCGAAGTAATTCTCTGCCAAGACACCGAAGAAGTGCTGCTGTGTGGCATACTGGATGCGGGCCATCAATTCACACAGTTTCCAGTCCGTATCATCCACTTCATAGGTACCCTCCCAGAACTTGCCTTCCTGATGCAGGCTCCCGTAGTGGCGCATGTCGATGAAAGGCACGGAGTAATTCAAGGCGTGATACGGCACGCGTTTCAGCATGAGCTCGTTGGCCTCCGAATCATCCTCTTCACAATCCGCCATACGGTTGCTCGTCCAGTCATACAGTTTCTTCACCAGTGGCTTCACAGACAGCTGTCCCGCCCTACAGTCGAGTTTGAAGGCCCATGTCTTCATGCGTTCCAGACGTGCCCAGTCAACGGTTTCCTCTTCCTCATAATCAATCATCTTGTAGTTCGTCTTTGGCATGGGAATCACGGTGAGACGCGTACTAAGACCACTGCCGAAATTCTTCTCATTCACTTTCTTCTTCAGTGCTATGGGTGTGCCAGAATAGATATAGTTCCATGTCACACGGAACTCATCTACGGGAGAATCCGAATTCTGATACATCTGTCCGTCCTTCTCATTATGGAAGGCTTTCAATTCCATCGCCTGCTTGTTGATCCACGAACCGCCACTCTGGAGCATGATCGAGTTGTCCAACTCCGTATCAAACGTGAACATGTGCAGCTGCATCTCCTTGCCGTTCACGGTTTCCTTGGCGTTGAGCATGTCCTCGATAAGCTGACCGTTAGAAGTACGGGACGGATGAATTCGGATGATGCCCTGGGGTTTGTCCTTGCCCTCCTTGTTAGCAGCCTTCTTCTTTGTCTCCTTCTTATAGCGGTTCAGCGCAGCCTTGCCTGCCTTGTCAGATGCCTCTATGGGTGCTATCAGCGTCTCACAGATATCATCAGCCATCGACTTATTGGAGGCCGGATGACCTATAATATATAAGGAACAATTGAGTCTGCGATCCTGATAGGCACGGTGATAGAACCTGTACCAGCATCTGGTCATGAGTGTCATCAGCGCACCGCCGGCAGTGAACACCGCCGCAGGATACTGAGGTCTCTTCAGCCCGGCACACACATCCCTCAGCAACGGGAAGTCATCGAACATCGCTTCGATCTCAGCGCCCCAGCCGTCAAGCTGGGCATACATGCTCATGCCCTCAGCCTCGTCCCTTTCGGCATGCACACCCTTGACCACTTCCTGATACGTGCATCCTGCAATCTTTCTCACCGCTTCCTGCATGGCCTTGGATGGCAACGAACTTGCATACTTCTTTTCCTTCTCCGCGACACACGAGGCTGCACTCTCCACCGTCTGGGTCACATTCTCATCTCTTTCCTCAATAATCCTCTTAACCCAAGGCTGAGCCTCGATGATACGCTGCACCAGTTTCTTGTCGCCATCAAGCATGAGCAATAAGTCTGTGGCGAGCTTAAGACTCTCTTTATGTCTATTGCTATCCTCTGCGCATGGCAGCTTATCACCATACCGAGCATCAATAATAGCCTGAACATCATACCCACACCACTTTATGATTGAGGAGTCAGGAGTCGAGTAGTCGGGAGTCTGTAGATTACCATGCGGCAGGACATTCCTACTGTCTCCTGTCTCCTGACTCCTGTCTCCCTTAAACACTGGCTGAGTTCTCTTCTTACGGTACTCATCTGTGTACTTTTTGTCAAATTCTTCATTGTAGTAATTGAATAGTAATTCTTCATTAATATAAATAATGTCTTCCTCCTTAGGAGCAAAAGAGTTTCTTGTAGCATCAATGCAGCTCTCATCGGCCTTGTAGCCAAGCTTCTGAGCCAATGCAATCTGATTGTCAGCAAGGTTTCCGATGCTCACGTCTGCCGTAGCAACAATGCGGATACCAAAAGAACTGCTGGTGATATGGACTAATGCTATTGATTTCATCAGTTCCTTATCATCCCTCATCTTATACCACACCTCAAAAGGATTCTCAATGTGGTCGATATCGAGCATAAAGAGGCCATTCAGATGACAGTCAGCAAGTCTTCTGTGACGAAACATCCCGCCCTTGGCAGTCTCAGTTTCATCGAACTCTCTGCATGCAAAGATAAACGCAGGCAGATTATCCTTGACCTCCTGAGCAAAAGCCAGCAGTTTCTCTGCATCCGTTTTCTTCTCCCAGGCCTCTTTGGCAGCCTTTTTCTTCAGATTCTGCTTTTTCAGCAAGAACTTCTGATATTCGCTGTTCTGGAGCAGATTATGCAGAGCCACTGCGCCCTGAGTCTTCGAAGCATCCACCGCCGCGATGATAGCTCTTCGCATATCAATGCGCCACCTGGTAGTCGGTTTCTTCACTTGCTCCCAGAACTCCTCCCTTGTGCAGGGAAGAGCCTGAGAAAAATGTGTGTTCTCTTGAAATGTAATCATTCTTTTTAGGCTTTTAATTGGTTATTAATCTGTAATTGTCACACTGAAGGCAATCTGGGTGGTCGTGAAACAGCTCACGCTCTCCAACACCTCGTCGCAGTACTCAGCCTTGGGTTCCAGCTCCTCGATGTGGCGTGTCAGATTCTCGATCTGTTTCTTCTGCGACACATAGGCACCCGTCTTGCGGATCTGAGGCAGCACCTCCGAGGTCACCCAGCGCTTGAACGCCTTCGCCTGCGGCAGCTTCGAAGAGAGGATCAGTGCATAGAGACCGCTCTCGTTGATGACCACTGTCTGGCTCTTGTAGTTGGAACCAGTGTCGCGAATCGCGACGGTGGTTTTGTCCTCATCGTCCACATGTTTGAACAGTGCATCACGGGTATTCCTGTACCCCAGAGCCTCTGCGATGTCCTTACCCACGAAGAAGGTCTCACCCCTCTCGTCCGTCATTGTCCGGATTTCTCCGAACATCTCATGATTGAAAATTTTAATTTCTTTCATCTTTTTTTGGTTTTGAAACTGAGGAAACTTTTTGAGATTGGGCCCTACACCGCTCTCTGCGATGCTCAATTGATTCCCTGAAGTCTCACCCAAATTGTTAATAATAAAGTTGTTGATCACGTAACCAAAAATGGCTTGCTCTTTCGAACATGCAAATATTTTGAATAACTTCTGGAAAATCAAAAAGTTATTCAGAGAAATTATTAACAGTCATAAAAACCTGAAAATCTGCGCTTTAAGCGAGATTTATAGTAAAAAAGAGATGGGAGATAAAAGTTATTTAAGGTTATTCAAGCTTATGATGCTTTTCATGATCCTTTTGAAGTGGGCAAAAAAGTCCTCTTCTTCATACGAAAGCCTCTTCACGCTGAGTTTTGCCTTCACCGTTTCAAGTTTATAATAGTCAGCAAAGGCAAAAGTAATGTCCGTCAATTGCAGCTTCGAGTCGTTGATGACATTCATACTTAGTACTTGACCGATGAAATGGCACACTCTCGTCACCTGCACGTTCTTCATCGTGCCACCAAGATAAGTCTTTAGCTCATCTGAATAGTCTGCCGCCATTTTGTCCAAACTCTTACAGAACACATCAGCATTTATATTATATTTATAGGAACCCGTATGCGCGCGTGCATTGGTATCGATGGTCTGACCGTTCTTCGTGGCAGCCTTCCGTATGATGTTCTTAACGCGATCGGTGAATAAGACGTCGCTTACCTCAGGAGCTCCTTTCCGTGCAGAAGGCTTTTCTGAATTGTTCTCCGAATATGGAACACCACGAAGTTTCCTGCCGCCATCGACAAACCTGCCTTTTCCCCCAGAAACCGTAGCTTCTGCGAATGTGGTTTGCTGATATCGGGCCAGAAGCCGCTGATAGCATTTGAGGGCATTGGAGTCCCCCGTCTCATGATACAGATCCAGTAACGAGTCGAGCGTACTGCCGAAAGTCTCAAGAGTTGCTATAGCCTGCTGCTCTATGATGCCAATAGCAGATAGGGCCATCGCTATATTACTTTGCGAGGTTTACCTCATAGATAAAGTCGGAATACTTCTTATCGTCACATGTGAAAGTGATATTGAACGCATGTTCTTTGAAAATCTGGTAATACCAGTTCCTTCTGGCGACAAGAAAATCCTTCAAGCGTTCCAGTTTCATGGCTTCAATGTAGAAGAAGAAATCCGTAAAAAGGTCAACGCAGACAAAAGGGTATTTGCCATCCGTCCTGATATCCAGCTTCACATTGAAAGTCATGAAATGTTCCTTGCCGTCATCGCCTAAAGGCCATGCCACCTTGATACCGAAATCCTCAAGGTCTCGTTTCCAAATAGGATTCAGTGAAGTACCTGCGTCGTCATTTTCCTCCGTCTCTGGATGACGGCTCAGGAGCTTACGGAACTTCTTCAGCGAGATCTGCATGTTGTCCTCACAGCAGAGCACTTCACAGTCGCGAAGTTCTGCCTTGTTCCATACCGTGCCGCCAGGGCGATCTTTGTACTTGACTATCGGGTGGCTGTGCGCCTCCAGCTGGTACTCCCCTTCCTCATCCTCTGAGGTTTCATACACAATCAGCGTTGCTATATGCAGCGCCACAACGCCGTTGCAGAAGATGTACTCATACGGTGCTTCAAGTTTCAAAATCTGAGTATCCATAATTTAATTAGTATTTTTGAAGCGCAAAGGTAGCAAATAATTTCCAATGTTGCAAATTATCTTTGAAATAATTTGGTGGCTACACATTTAATCTTCCTTTGGTGGCTGCAGATCCTCAGCAGCCTTCATCATAACAGGTTCATCAGCCTCGTTGATATTCACCTCTTTGGCCTTAACATTGTCTGTTTCTAAGGCATCAACGCCTGTATTGTAGTACATAGCCACATACTTGTATGCCTTCTCAAACACATCATTGTCCTTGATCTTATATTTCAGCCAGAGGATGGATCGCAGCATCTTGCGCACCTCGTTTTGGCCTGTCACCGTCTTGAAGGCATTGTTGAAACGCCGCACGATATCTACCACCTTGGTATCGATATCATTGACCACATTCTCCACAACGATAGGCGTCTCTGGTGTCTTGATGCTCTCGAAGAGTTCCGTGAGAGCATCTTTTGCCTTCTGTCGCTGATCCTTGGGCTGGTTCAGTTCCTTTTCGGTATCCAACACCTCCTTGGCAAGTGCCAGCAAATCCTTCAGGAACTGGATGCTGTCTATCTGCTGCTGACGTAGTTTCTCCTGAAGTTCCTTCAGCTTCTGCGAGAGGAGTTTAAACTCCTTCGTACCACTATGCTTGGAATTGCCGAGACGCAGCTTCAGCATCTTCTCGATTTCAATGATCGTACGGTTACGCTTATTCTCGTTCTTCAGACATTCCTCTAACAGGCGGGTATCACTCACAACGAGATCCTCAACACTTTCACCGATGTCAATGGAAACCACGTTCTCATGAATCAGTTCGATTGTTTTCGGGCCAAGAATGGTCCACATCAGATTACCGGGACCACCAGATGGACGTACGCTTTCATAGACCTGACTTAGCCAGATATAATCATTCTTATAAGGTAGCAGGTCTTTGTCTGGCGATACCACCTCCCAGCACTTATGAAGTCTGGTATAGTGAGAGCAGAACTTCGCCTTCACATTCTCGTCTTTCAAACATTCCTGGGCATCCTGCAAGCCTCTGAAGTTACCGATAGTCCTGTCCACACCAGGGAAGAAATCCAGGCAGTCCTTCAGGAACTCCGGAATACAGGCCTTCACCTCATTGATGTTCTTGATGACGGTTTTCACCGATGCCTCGTCAAACCTCAGGGCATTGGCGTAATCGTCGAAAACACCAACGTAGTCCACAATCAGGCCACATTTCTTCTGTGCCTCATACACACGGTTCGTGCGGCATACGGCCTGCAGCAGTGTGTGGTCCTTCATAGGTTTGTCCAAATACATACATTGCAGGATGGGCGCATCGAAGCCCGTCAGCAGTTTCGAGGTCACAATGACAAACTTCAGGGGTGACAGCGGATCACGGAACTTATTGAGCAGTTTCTCCTGCTGATCGTTGGTCAGCTTATACTCTGCATATTCATTCGACTTGTCGTTGGCGGTATGCATCACGATGGCCGTCTCGTCGCCACTCTCTGCCAGCATGGCATCCAGTTCTTTCTTATAGGCCACGCAGCAGGCACGGTTATAGACCACCACCTGACACTTCAATCCTGTCGGCTTCACATACTGACGATAGTGCTTCACGATGTTGTCACACACCTCATGGATGCGCTTGGGCGAAGTGAAGAAAGCCTCTACTTTGGTACCCTTTGTCAGCTGGTCCTTCTCTTCATCGGAAAGTCCATATTCCTCGGCCATCTTGTCAAAGGCCTCCTGAAGATTTGCCTCATCCAGATGAAGTTCCACAGGCACCTCACGGAAGTTCAACTCCAGCGTGGCACCATCGTCGATAGAATCCTGGAACGTGTATTTCGACATATAGCCGCCTTCGTCCTCATCTGCACCGAAGCACTTGAAAGTGTTCTTATCGCGCTTATTGATGGGCGTACCCGTCAGTCCGAAGAAAAAGGCGTTGGGCAATGCCAGACGCATACGCTCTCCAAGATCCCTCTCCTGCGTGCGGTGAGCCTCGTCCACAAGTACGATGATGTTTTCCCGGACATTCAGGGCCTGCTGCACCTTGCCAAAGAGGAAGATGGTCGTGATCAGTATCTTGCGCTGGTCCTGTGTGAAGAAATCTGCCAGGTCGCTGCCATTATAGACAAAGTCCACATTTTCAATCTCAGAACGGGTAAAGTCGCCGGTGATCTGGTCTCTCAGGTCTATACGGTCATCTACAATCACCACCGTTGGAGCATTCAGTGCCTCCATCTTCATCAGCTTCTGGGCAGCAAACACCATCAGCCATGACTTACCCGAACCCTGGAAGTGCCATATCAGTCCCTTCTTAGGACCGATACCGCTCTTTGTACGGGCCATCACACGATCAACGATAGCCATACCGCCATAATATTGCTGATAGCGGCACACCACCTTGATCTTCTTTGAAGAGTCTTTGGTGGTGGTGAAAACGCTGAAGAAACGGTAGATATCCAACAGCCGCAGAGGATCAATAAGGCTCTTCAGGTTCCTCTGCACATCAGCCAAAGTCCCGTGTCTGCGCTCCTCATCAGCGAACCACGGGCCCCACTTCGTCAAAGGCGCACCGATGCTGCCGTAATAGAGTTCTCTGCCTTCAGAGGCAAAGCTGAGAATATTGGGCACGAACATCTCAGGAATGGACTTCTGATAATCCAAGATATCTTTCGCACCATCGGCCCAGGTGACGCTGGCTTTCGTGGCCGTCTTCAGTTCACCTATCACCATAGGAATACCGTTAATCAGCAACACCACGTCCAGACGCTTGCCTCCGGCATACGAGCTCTTGGGAAATTCCCACTGGTTTGTAACGACGTATGAGTTATTCTTGCTGGCAGTGGCAGGGTTGGTGTCAAAGAAGTTGATGGTTGTATGCTCACCGTTCTCACCAAAGGGGAAGCTGTTCTCCTTGAAGAAAAGATTCCTCAGATTTTGGTTCGCGGTGATGATGTCACCACCCATACCTTGGTAGATGGCATCCTTCACCTTCTGGATCACGATCTGTGCTTCCTGCATCGTGATTTTGTTGATGCGCATGAGTGCCGTCTGTAACAACTGCTCACAGATCACATCGTTCTTCGCCGTTCGCAGTTCTTCAGCATGGCAATACTCATAGCCGGCTTCCCTGGCTATCTCGATACACATCTGCTCAGTTACATTGTCTTCATTAAATGCCATATACCTATTATTTATAGATTGTCGATTGTTACTTTCCAATAGCCAGTCTTATTGCTGCCTACACGGACTATGAGGCCTGCTTGCTTGAGTGCATTGAGATACGTCTTGACCTGACGCTCAGAAAGAGAGACTTGCGTACCGATATCCTCAGCCTTAAGCCCCGGATGCGCCTTTAAGACTTCCAACACTTCAAAGGCTTTCTCTGATAATTCCGGGAACATATCGTGCAGTTTATCATGCAGTTTATCATGCAGTTTATCGTGCAGCGGCTCTCCTTGGTGCGACTTCAGCGTCTTGTATATCTCGTTCAGCATAAAGTCGACAAATGGCCCCGACTGTCCTGCGTTAGTGCTGGCTGTGATGGCATCGTAATATTGTTGTTGATTACTATAAACCATGTTTTCTACTGGCAGATGTTCAAATAGTGGGTGCAGTTTACCCAATATCAGCGATTGCCATAGGCGCCCTATGCGACCATTACCATCAATAAAAGGATGTATAAATTCAAATTCGAAGTGGAACACGCAGCTGCGAATCAACAGATGGTCCTTTGAATGTTTCAGCCAATCAAAAAGATCACCCATCAGCATAGGTACACGATCTGCAGGAGGTGCCAAATGCACCAGTCCTTTCTCGCCATACACGCCTACACCGCCATGTCGATAATGGCCTGCATCGTCCACCAGTGCCTGCATCATCACACCATGGGCTTTCAGAAGATCCTTTTCATTGAAAGCATCGAGCGAAGGATACATCTCGTAAGTCTTGATGGCATTCTTCACCTCCTGAATCTCCTTGATAGGAGCCACCACATTCTTACCATCGATGATGTCGCGCACCTGATCTTCACTCAGTTTGTTTCCTTCAATGGCCAGCGAGGAGTGAATGGTCTTAATGCGATTTACCTTACGAAGGCGCAATCCGTCCTCTTGTTCCAAACGGATGGCATAGCGTTCTATCTGACCTGAGATCTCCGCTATCAGGTTGATAGCCTCAGCGCTTACTGTGAATGGTGGTATATACATATTCTCTTACAGGTTTTCGTTAATAAGTGACTTGATGACTTTATTCTTCGCCTCCCGCAGCTCGTCTGCACCACAATACTCATAGCCAGCCTCCTTGGCCACTGCTATGCACATCTGCTCAGTTACATTGTCTTCGTTAAAGTATGACATATCGTTTAAAGTTTACTTAAAGTTCGCTTAAAATATGTACGATTTATATACGAATTATACACGAATTATATACGAATTATACACGAATTATATACGAAGTCACGATCGAATTTCCGATTCTCCCTTTTCGGTTATATACCATGTACGTCCATCAACCTTTAATAATCCATCGCTGCTCATCTTAGTGAGTATTCTACCCATATAAAATAGTTTTGATTTACGATCTTTTGTATCTGGCAAAGCATTTTCTACCGTCTCAAAAGCATCATTTCTCTTGAATCCTTCCTCACCTGCATTGTGTGCTAACTGCAAAATGAGTTTGAGCAACGTTTCGTAAGCCAATCCTTTGTTCTTTGTATATTGTGAAAGTTGATGTGTCAGCTTTGCCACACCAAGTGAGATGGTCAGGTTTTTACCCTTACCCTCTATCAGTCTTTTTTCACGTAGATGCTCAATGGCCGCCTTTGTTATCGGACGGTTCTTCTGCACAGCATCCAGCCACAAGCACTCTTTCAATGTCAACTTTGTGCTGCTCTTCAGCAAAGCCGAGTATCGTTCATCAATCATCTTACCATAGATTGTCACACCAACAGTCTTTTCATCCTTGTCGATATCATAGTCGGGCATGGGGAAGAACCTTTCTCTTTGTAAGGTAAAAATCTTCTTGATACCTCGCCCTACTGTATCAATCATATTGAAGTGTACCATGCCTTTGCACAAGCAATCATTGCGGTAATGCCGTTGCGGGCCTTTATGCTCAAGCGCCTTTTCAATAGTGCCAGGAATAAAATCGCCACCATTGCCATAATACAATTTACCCGGACTTTCCACAAAGACAATACGCTGCTGAAGTGTGTAGTCCTGATGAGCTATGGCATTATGTAGGGCCTCGCGGATGGTATATTCGTCATATTGCTTCATGGTGTCAGGAAACAGCGTACCTCCAGGCAACTCCCGCATGGTCATATTACGGATCTTTGCCAACACCTTATCCACAGTCAGCAGGAAAGGAATACCGAAGTGCTCATAATCCTGCACAATTTCTTCTTCATCCTCCAGCGTCCATGTAATCTGAGCCACAGCTGGATGAATCTTGTCTAGCGCAGATGGTTTTCCTAATAGAAGAATTGCTGCTCGGGTGATTTGTCCATCACGCATCATATTACTGTTGCTCAGGAACTCTTCCGTTGTCCAACCGTTTACCTCTTCAGCAGGGATATTCGATGCATGTACTTTCTTATACATGATTCTTGCCGTAGCTATGGCCAATTCGTCAAGGTCATCAATTGTCGCATTTGGTACTAATTGTGCAGTCCAATCAGGGACAGGTGGCTGATTCCTTATCTCGTCACGCTTTGCCTGATTCAGCGGAACGAGGCTCTCACCGTCTCTGCCGTATGCGATGCCTTTCCAACACATTACGATATTACGGGGTGATGCAGGAATCTTAAACATCAATACGCGCTTACCATCCACGTAGATGGGAACAATCTCACGGAAGATCAACTTATCCGTCGTATGCTGCGACATATCTTGCTTCAGTTTATTCAAAGCCGCCTCTCCGTCTTTGAAAGACGTTCCTGTTATCTCATGCGTTTTGTTGTCCACACCAAACACAATCCATGCAAACTCATGTTCACGCAGATTTGCTTCGTTGCTCAATGCAGAAAAATACTTCCCCAAGTCATCCACATCAAAGCTGTTCTTAGCAGCTTTGAATTCCACCACTTCATTCTCTGAATGATTCAGTAGATGGTTCAGTATATCGTTATAATTCTCCATATCTTCAAAACGTTATTTCTTTTCTGTTTATTGCTTGTCGACCTTCAAATCATACTATGACTTTATCTATTGACCTGTTTGATTCAAGTTGGAATCTTATTCAATAACTCTTTCTCTTTGTTAGTCAAAGCTTGTGACAGAACTTGGGACAAAGCTTGAGACAAGCTTGGGACAGCTGGGGACAAGCCTGTCTCCTTGGCCACTGTTATGCACATCTGCTCAGTTACATTGTCTTCGTTAAAATATGCCATAATCATTTATCTGATTCGTGATTTTGTTGCTCAAAAAGGATTTTCTGCTGTTCTATCTCCTTTCTTAGTTGTTCCTCTGTAGGCAGATATGTGAGATATTTTGCAGCAAACAGTTGGTCATTTTTTGCCAGAGTAGAATAGCGTGCCACATATACCAATAACGAGCATTGTCATCTGCAACACGAAGCATGGTGCGGAAGTGAGTCCAACTAAGATTTGGTACTCGCGAGTGCCAAATCTCTAAGTCTTTGAAACTCAAATAGAACTGGCGATACGACCGAAGATCACGAGCAGTAAATCCCCTATTATAACTTTTCGACAAATCTTCAGCCAACAATGTAATGATTTGTTTTCCGTATTCAGCACGTTTTTCCCCTTGTTGTTCTTCCTCAACAATTCGTCGTCCCACTTGCCAATACGTTTTCACCATCACAGAATTCACGCCTTGATAGGCAGTCTGCAATCCTTGCTCTACTATCAATCTGACGTCTGACAGGAGCGATGTATTTGTCGATGTAGCCTTC
>CACYQO010000028.1 GCA_902776545.1 uncultured Prevotellaceae bacterium
TTGAAGTCACCAGAGAGCTCAGCAGCCTTGGTGGGCACCTCGCCAGCATATACCTGACCAGTGGTACCGTTCAGAGAGATGTAGTCACCCTCCTTATATGTAACGCCGTCGATCTCGACAGTCTTGTCCTTATAGCTTACGTTCAGGGCACCTACACCTGATACGCAGCACTTACCCATACCACGGGCAACTACAGCAGCGTGAGAGGTCATACCACCACGAGCGGTCAGAATACCCTCGGCAGCAGCCATACCGGCGAGGTCCTCAGGAGAGGTCTCGATACGTACGAGCACCACCTTGTGGCCATCCTCGTGCCAAGCCTTAGCGTCGTCAGCGTGGAACACAATCTGACCACAGGCAGCACCAGGAGATGCGGGCAGACCCTGAGCAATCACCTTTGCAGCAGAGAGAGCCTTCTTGTCGAATACGGGGTGCAGCAGCTCGTCGAGCTTCTGAGGCTCACAACGCAGAATGGCGGTCTTTTCGTCGATCATACCCTCGTGGAGCAGGTCGATGGCAATCTTCACCATAGCAGCACCTGTGCGCTTACCATTACGGGTCTGGAGGAACCAGAGCTTACCTTCCTGAACGGTGAACTCCATATCCTGCATATCGTGATAGTGGTTCTCGAGGTTCTCCTGAATCTGATTCAGCTGAGCATAGGTCTCAGGCATAGCCTCCTCCATAGAAGGATACTTGGCTACGCGCTCCTCCTCAGAGATACCAGCGCGCTCAGCCCAGCGCTGAGAGCCGATCTTCGTGATCTGCTGCGGGGTACGGATACCAGCCACAACGTCCTCACCCTGAGCGTTCACCAGATACTCACCGTTGAAAAGGTTCTCACCATTAGCGGCGTCACGGCTGAAGCATACACCGGTAGCAGAGGTGTCACCCATGTTACCGAATACCATGGCCATAACGCTAACAGCTGTACCCCACTCGTCGGGGATACCTTCCATCTTACGATAAAGGATAGCGCGCTCGTTCATCCAAGAACGGAACACAGCACAGATAGCGCCCCAAAGCTGCTCGATAGGATCGTTGGGGAAGTCCTTACCAGTGCGCTCCTTGATGGCAGCCTTGAACAGCTGAACCAGCTTCTTCAACTCGTCAACGTTCAGGTCCTTGTCCAGCTTCACGCCACGCTCTTCCTTCACCTTCTCGATGATCTCCTCAAACGGATCGATATCGGTCTTGTTCACGGGCTTCATCTCCAACACCACGTCACCGTACATCTGTACGAAACGACGATAGCTGTCATATACGAAGTGAGGATTCTGGGTCTTCTTCACCATACCCTCAGCCACCTCGTCATTCAGACCGAGGTTCAGGATGGTATCCATCATACCAGGCATAGAAGCACGGGCACCAGAACGAACGGATACAAGCAGGGGATTCTCCTTGTCACCGAACTTTGAGTTCATCAGCACCTCGATGTGCTTCACGGCAGCCATCACATCGTCGTTCAGCAGCTCCATGATCTTCTGCTGACCAACCTGATAGTACTCGTTACAGCAATCGGTTGTGATTGTGAAACCTGGAGGAACGGGAACACCAAGCAGGTTCATCTCGGCAAGGTTTGCACCCTTACCACCAAGTTCCTCACGCATCTCTCTTTTGGCTCATATTAATTCTGTTAGTTTATTAAATGTTTATAAATTGTTTTGCTTTTAATTGCGCAAAATTACAATATTTCCCGCACATATACAAGAAAAAAGCCCAAAAACTATTCCGCAATAATGATATTTATATTTTTTTGGCACGGATTACACGGATTAACACAGTTTTTTTGTACCTTTGCAGTCCAAATAAGACAGATATGACAAGGAAGAAGAAGTCATTACCGCTCCTTGAGGGCGTGACGATAGAGGCTGTGGCAGCCGAAGGCAAGTGCCTGTTTCACTGGGACGACCTGGTGGTGTTCGTACCTTTCTGCGTGCCCGGTGATGTCTGCGATGTGCAGATCCGTCGCAAGAAACATTCCTTCGCCGAGGGCGAGGTGGTGCGCTTTATTAAATATAGTAATGTACGCGTGAAACCGTTCTGCCAGCATTTCGGTGTCTGTGGCGGTTGCAAGTGGCAGGACCTGCCTTATACGGAACAGTTGAAGTTCAAGCAGCAGCAGGTCTACGACCAGCTCTCGCGCATCGGCAAGATCGAACTCCCAGAGTTCCGTCCCATCCTCGGTAGTGTGAAGACGCAGGAGTACCGTAATAAGCTCGACTTCGGCTGTGCCAACAAGCGCTGGCTGACCAGCGAGGAGATTAGCACCCTCGTCCCGGGCGAGGGTGCTAAAAACACACCAGCCATTGGATTCCATATCACCGGGGCGTTCGACAAGATCCTTCCCATCGAAAAGTGCTGGCTGATGGACGACCTGCACAACCAGATCCGCAATGAAGTGCGCGACTATGCCATCGCCAACGGACTATCCTTCTTCGACCTCCGGGCGCAGACTGGTCTGCTCCGCGATGTGATTATCCGAAATTCTAACACAGGCGAGTGGATGGTCATTATTCAGTTCCACTATGACAGAAGTAGTCAGGAGTCAGGAGTCAGGAGTCAGGAGCAAGCCAAAGGCTTACTGCAACATATCGCCGATAAGTTCCCGCAGATCAGTGCATTAATGTATCTCGACAATCAGAAGTGCAACGACACCATCGGTGACCAGGACATCCTCGTCTTCAAGGGCAACGACCATATCTTCGAACTGATGGAAGACCTCCGATTCAAGGTCGGTCCCAAGTCGTTCTACCAGACCAACACCGAGCAAGCCTATCACCTCTACGCCGTTGCCCGTGAGTTTGCGTTTGCAGAGTATTCCGAAAACTCTGAGCACTCAGATAAGCCTCTCATCTACGACCTCTACACCGGCACTGGCACCATCGCCAATTTCGTGGCCAAGAAAGCCCGTCAGGTCATCGGCATCGAGTACGTACCTGAGGCTATCGAGGACGCGAAAGTGAACTCCGAGATCAACGGCATCACCAACACCCTCTTCTATGCCGGCGACATGAAGGATATCCTCACCGACGACTTCATCGCCGAGCACGGACGTCCTGACGTAATCATCACCGACCCACCCCGTGCAGGCATGCATCCCGACGTCGTCAAGACCATCCTCCGGGCAGCTCCCCAGCGTATCGTCTACGTCTCCTGCAACCCTGCCACACAGGCCCGTGACCTCCACGACCTCGACGCTGATTACCGTGTCGCCGCTGTCCAGCCCGTCGATATGTTCCCCCACACGCCCCACGTGGAAAACGTTGTCCTTCTCCTTCGTAGATAGTCCTACGACTGCCTCAAGGTAAAAAAATGCAAAAAATGTTTGGTAGTTCCAAATATTTTTTGTATCTTTGCGCCATATTACTCATTTCAATAACTAAAAGGAACAACGTATGACAATGAAAAGACTGACAGGGATGATGGCACTGCTGATGGCGATGACCATCCCCGCCAATGCCGAGACGTTGGCAGATGAAACCGTGGCTACCGCTGCGGAAGTAGAGGAAACCACCGAAGCGGCACAGGCCGACCACAAGACGAAGATCGAGTTGCCCGCCTGGGTGAAGAACATCAAGTTCAGCGGCTACGGCATGCTGCAGTATCAGGGACAGGATCCCGAGGGTAATCACTCGAACACCTTCAAACTGCGCCTGGCCCGTTTCATCCTCGATGGTAAGATTGGTGATTTCGATTGGCGCGCCCAGATCCAGGGTACGAACGCCACTGGTCCCGGACAGCCTACCGTACAGCTCGTAGACCTCTACGCCGAGTGGAGGAAATTCCCGGAATTCAAGGTGCGTGCAGGACAGTTCAAGCGTGCCTTCACTTTTGAGAACCCCACCCACCCCATCACACAGGGATGGAGAGGCTATGCCGACGTCATCAACAAGCTCTCTGCCTTCGGTGACCGTACGGGTGAAAAGTCTTCTGGTGGTCGTGACATCGGTATCCAGGTGTCTGGTGACCTCTTCCCCAACGCCAATGGCCGCAAGCTGTTCCACTATCAGATAGGCGTGTACAACGGTGAAGGTGTGAACGAGTCGGATAAGGATAACCGCAAGGATATCATCGCCGGAGCCTGGGTGATGCCCATCAAGGGTGTGCGTATTGGTGTCTTCGGATGGACCGGTAGCCGTGGTGGCATGTTAGACCCACTGACAGGTGAGAAGCGCAGCGTGGAAAAGAACCGTTACTGTATCTCTGCCGAGTACGACTTGAACGAGTACACCTTCCGTGCTGAGTATATCCACAGCCAGGGTTGGGGTGCTGCCTCTCCTGGCAACAACGTGCGTGAAATCTGCTACGAGAATGGCGATAAGGCCGACGGCTGGTATGTGTTCGGCATCATTCCCCTGATCAAATCGAAGCTGCACGCCAAGGCACGTTATCAGACCTATCGCAACCAGAAGGACTGGGGTACATCAGTGAATCAGATAGAGTGCGGTCTGAACTATTTCTTCACGAAGAACCTGGAAATGCATCTGGAGTATTCGCACGTGAACGACCGCAACCTGGCGAAACACGACTACAACCTGATTGACGTGGAGCTCGACTTCCGCTTCTAAGACATATTTCTATTTTAGACATAAGAACATAAGAACATATTGGCTGCGCTATAATAGCCCCATAATTTTGTTCTTATGTTCTTCTGTCTAAAAAGAAGAAGTACTTCTGTCTGAGGCGTTCCCAGAGATGAGTCTTCTGATGGAGGATGAGCAGGGAGAACAAAGTGCTTACGAGCGTCAAGCCGATGCCGAAGACCCAGTAAGCATAACCGCCGACCGTGATGGTAGTGAAATAGGCCAACAGTCCGATGAGGATGTGAATGGCGCTATACTTCATCACGGCCGGCGACATTTTATACTTATAGCGCCAACGGGCGACTGCGTTGATCATCACATAGTCGAAGATGTTCGCCAGGGTGATGGCTATGCCCGTTCCAACCAGTCCCCAGCGCAGGAAGCCGAAGATGATGAGAAACACGAACACCACGAAATAAACCCCTTCGAGCAGGAGAAACATCACCGAATAGCCGCGTGCCAGCGTGATATACGCCGCTGGCATCGTGACCGCCTTGAAGAACATCGCCAACACAGCCACCTGCGTCATCGCCACCACCGGCACGAACTTCGAACTGAAGAATAACGGTATCAGCACAGGCAGGAAAATGATCAGTCCCACTAGCATAGGGGCTGCGATCAGCAGCGACACCTCCATCTGTTTATTTACTGTCTCGTTGGTCGCCTCAATGTCGGTATTCACCGCTGAGAGACGCGGGTAGTAGTCGGTCTCCATCGCCGAGAATACCATGCCAGCGTAGGTGATGGTGATCATATAACCCGCATTGTAGAGACCCAGCACGTCGAGGTCGGCAGTCACGTTCAGCCACGAACGGATGAACATCTCCGCACCGGTGCCGATGATGCCTGCCAGCGTAAAAGCCACGCCCAGACGCACCATCTCCATACCCTCGCCAAGGATACCCTTCGCCCCTCGCAACTGCAAGGGATACAGCCGGTAAGACTCGCGGACGGTGAGCAACAACGTAATCAGCGCCATCAGCACAATGACCGGCACAATGCCTGCCTCGCCGAAGAAAAAATAGACGGGGACAGACACGAACAAGGCAGCGAAGACCGATCCCACCTGCACCAGTGCCAAGGATTTCAGACGTCGCCGACCTTTCAGGATGGCCGTCTCACCACCCGTCACAGCCAACATACCCACGGCAGGAGCCAGGAGGATGAAGTGGAGACTGTGGTCACCCCATGCGAAGGTGGTGCTGCTCAGGAACGGACCTATGGCAACACACACGAGCATACCCAGAAGCGCCGTCAGCAAAGACCATGCCCTCACGACCTTCACAAAATGGACCACCTGCGGATGGCTGTCATCTGGAAACTCTGAGAGCTGGCGCACCGCACTCGTCGAGATGCCGAAGTGCGTGGACTGTGAGATGAACGAGACGGTGGTGTTGAACAGCGTCACCAGTCCCATGCCCGAAGGACCAAGCAGCAGAGCCACAAACTTATTGCGTACAAGGCTCACCAATACATTGAGTCCCTGTACGCCCCCGAAGACACCCGTGTACTTCAACACATGGCCGTAGGCTCCTTTTTCGCTTTCGTTCATTCTATCTCTATAACGCAACTGACACCTTTTTTATTATACAACGGAGCGGATTTTCGTGCTGATATGATTATTACCAAACAATAACGGCTTTTTCTCCCCCTAAGTTAGGGGGAGCCAGAGGGGGTCTGAACGCGGGAAACTATTCGCTTCTTCAGACCACCCCTCGCTCGGCTTTGCCGCTTGCTACCAAAGGGACGCAAGAACCCCTCCTAACTCAGGAGGGGAAGAGATTACCCTCCTGCTCCGGGACGCTCATCGTCGTCACCACCGTCGCCGCCAGTGTTACCGCCAGTGTTACCGCCAGTAGTGCCACCGTTCTGCGAACCACCGTTAGTGCCGCCAGCGTTGCCACTCTCGCCAGACTCGGGCTCAGGGCTGAGAGCCGTGTCGTAGGTCTCCTCGAAGACCACGTCCTTCACCAGCGTCTTGACGACCACGTACTTCTGAACGATCTTGTTCTTCTTGTTCTTGGCCTGACCGACAACGATGCGCTCGGTTTCAGGCTGGAACAGTACTCGGCGAGTGGTGATGTTCTGAGCACCGCAGTCATCCTTGTCGCTGACGCCGATGCTGGAGAATCCCACCTTGAAGATGCCGATGCCGTCGAGGCGCACCTTCTGACCAAGTTCGAAGAAGTGTTTCATGGCGTCACCCAACTCATCGAGCACGGCCTTGATGTCACTCTTCTTGACCGAAGCCTGCTTCTGGATGAAGTCTGCCAGTTCCTCGGTCTCGATGAAGTGCTGGTCATAGACAGCTGTTGCGAACCACTTACCGAAGGCAGTGCTCTCTTCGTTTTGGTTTTGGAGCTTTTTGAATTTCTGACTCATAACCTAAAAATATTTCATGGTATTAAACTATGTTGTGACGAACTACTCCGGGCCGCCACATCCCGCTTTTTAATTATGCTACAAAGGTACAACTTTTTTCTGAAACTACCAAAAATTTTGGCAATTATTTTCGAATTTATTCTGATAATAATTGTTAATGGAAAGGTAAAGGGGATTAGCCTCCCAAAAACAATATTTTAATTAAAGTATTCTCCATTTGAGATAACTTTTTTGACGACGAATTGATAAAAGTTGTCCATTTTAGGAAACTTTTTAATTTTTATTTTGGGAATACCGCTTCTTTTTATTAATTTTGCAGCCAATTTAATTAGTATTTTTATGCCTGTTATAAGACATATAATAATAGAAGAAGGTTTTCGCAAATTATTCGTAGTTTGCGAACAGGATAACTCATATTTATTCATTCATTACAAATAGAAACCATAGCCTATGCCAAATCCTTTTTTAATTGATCCAAACGAAGATACTCTGAGAAAAATGGACAAGATGTTCATTCCTGTGCGTGATGACCGTTTTATGTATGGCCTTCAGCAGAAAGAATGGAGCATTGAAGGCGTGCATAGTTTCATATCTAAGCTTCGGATTAGCTATGACTATACAAACAAAGAATACCAGAGGATCTTAAGATTAAAGGATACCTACAATCTGGATTATCCCTCTGATCATAAAAAGTATTTCTCAACAGTTGTCGAGTTGCTGAGTAAGATGCGCTGTACGCTTTCCTCCTACAAGACAATCATAGACGATTTCCGTAAAAAAGCGAAACGTGGCAAGAAATCCACAAAACGAGCTAAAGCTTATGACAATTCACCTCTGTTCACCGGCCCGTATTCGGTAGACATCTTCGGATGGGAAACTTACGACAAGTCGGTGAAAGATATGATGAAAGAACTGAATGACTATCTGAAATTGGCTGGAGACTGCCTTGATACGTGTATAGACATCATAGATGAAGAAAAAGCCATCCAGTCCGATCCGGATTTGGCCTGTCCAAGATATGATAACAGTTTTAAACGTTCGGTCAAAGCGAACAAGAAACTTATCGAGGTTATGGACGAAAGCAACGTTCGTATAGATAATGACTTGGTCAAAGCTATTGAAAACGCAGAAGATGTGAGGCAGCTTATTGCAAGTCTGTTCCACGAGATCAACAATACGGATTTCAATTACTTCTGTGCCTGCAAGACCATCAGCGATGCCCGGAAGATGGGATTGACAGACGATGAGCTAATGGCTTTTGGAAAAGAAAATGCTGAGAAAGCATTCCGTCTTCGCATATTGCTTGATCATATTCTGGAACTTGCAGAGCAGAGAGACGACGTCATTGGATGGAAGAATATGTTGGCGGGTAAGTTTGTCATGCATGTCCTCTTTTGGTGTGGTTGGGACGGCAGTAAGAACGAAACCATGCTGAAATGTATATCTACTCGCTGTCAAGGAATCATTGGAGTCGTCCAAATGGGAGCAGTCATGACTGAGAGAAGAAAACTTGTTAACATTGAGAATTCAGAGATTAAAGAGCAACAGAATGCTTTCAATCAGGATATGGATGCTTTTGTGGATTCCTTTTTGGATGAAAACCCCCTAAATTCCAACTGACTTTTGACTTTTTCATGCTATCATTTGGGCTGGCCTCTATGAGTGTCAGCCCTTGTTTTGACCCCGTTTTGGGGAAGTCAGATCAAAACTATAGCAGAAGTTTTGACCCTAAACAAGCCTCATGGGGTCAAAACATGACTATACCCTTTGCTGTATAGGGTCAAAACTCTGAAATCGGGGCAAAAAGTACTGTTTATCAACATCTTACGTCGGGCTGTCAAAACTAAAACTATCTCATGTGGTATCAATTAAAACATGTACCTTTGTTGCCGAATTCAACCCACAGCACATATAGCTGAGCACGGCGTGTTGACGGGTAGAGGCGGATACGGTGAAACAACTCTATGCCTAAGTCCGCTTCGTGCAAGAGTAAACCTTCAACAATATTATTAAGGTATAATATGAAGGATTTAGAATTAAAACAGAAAGTCTATGCTGCTTCGTGCAGCGGACTTGACATCATCACCAGTGTTTGCCCTGAGGCAGCCGGTGTCGTGAGTAACCCCAAAAAGAAGTTCAGGCTCCGTCCTGACGAGAAGACACCATCGGCTTGTCTTGTGCCGCCAAAGGGTGTAGACGACTGCTGGCACATCATCGACTATGGCGGTGGCGAGGGCGAACGATGGTTCACGCCTCTCGACATCTACATGAGAGAGAAAGGTTATACGCAGTCACAGTTCAGTCTCGCTCTCCACGAACTGATGGAGCAGTACGGCGTGGCCGAGCAGCTCAAGTCTTCAGTCAATAAGCCCGAGATTGAACAGCGCGACGCGATGGCCTTCGAAGTCGGGCAGCCGCCGAAAGTTGTCTGCCGTGAAGGCTTCTCTAACGACGATCTCGTCGCATGGGGTCCCTGTGTGAGACCAGAACACCTCAAGGAACTCGGTTGGAAGTCCGTGGCCTCCATATCGATGACTAAGGACGGTAAGACCACCATCCGCAAGGCGACAGAGTCGTATCCTATCTTCGTTGAGGATTGTGCATTCCAGGACGAAGACGGAAACATCAGGAGGTTTCAGAAGGTCTATGAGCCAAAGTGCTTCAATAAGACCTTCCGTTTCTTCATCATCGGCAAAAAGCCTTCGCACTACATCTTCGGACTTGATGCCCTACATCGAAAGTTCGAGGAACGCGGTGAAGAGAAGCTTGACGAGGTTGTGCTCGTATCTGGAGGCAGTGACGCCGTCAACTGCTTGAGCATGGGCTACCAGCCAGTGTGGCTTGGCAGTGAGACCGAAGACTTGACTGACTACGACGTGAAGCTGCTGCTGAAATACGCTCGTCGTATCATTAACATTCCTGACATTGACGCCACAGGCCGTAAGTCCGGTAGGAGACTGGCACTGCGCTATCCGATCATCCAGACTGTATGGATGACCGACGAAGACATGGGCCGTCTGCACGACAACCGGCTCCGTTTGCGCAAAGACCTGAAGGATTTCATCCAGTTGCATCCCCATCGTGACGACATGCAACGTCTCATAGGTAGGGCGCAGAGTGCACTTTACTGGTCGAAGCAGGAAGACAAGGAGGGACATACGTCTTATGTTATCTCTCCGACAAGACTGAACTATTACCTTGGTCTTCACGGCTTCTACACACTGAAGGACGATACGCACAAAGAACCCGTCTACATCCGTGTAGACGGTATCAAGGTCAGTCGGGTGATGGCAAAGACCATTGTCAATTTCCTGATGGAACAAGTTTCCCGTGAAGGACTTGACGAGGCTCTGCAGAACAAACTGTTGCGATGTCGTGACTTACCAAACAATCATGTAAGCCATCTCATAGAGCGTGACGACCTTGATTTCACTAAGGCCACCGCCAGCTCGCAGCGGTTCTTCTTTCGCAACGGCTGGGTGGAGGTGACTGCCGAGGGAATCGTGCGGAAATCTTATACTTCACTCTGCGACAGTTACGTCTGGGAGGAATCGATAGTCGGTCACGATTACCGTGATATGGCCCCGATGTTCGACGTCGTGAAAACTGATGATGGCAGGTTTCAGGTAAAGGTTGCAGACAGACAGCCGAGCAAGTTCTTCCAGTTTGTCATCAATACCTCACGCCTCTATTGGCGTAAGACTGATGAACAGCAACTGTCACTCACCGAGGCGGAACAGGCTGAGGAGAACCTCTGCCTGCTGTCTAAGTTGGCCAACATCGGCTATCTCCTTTGTGGCTACAAGTCAGAGTCGCAGGCATGGGCCACCCTCTGCCTTGACTCGGCCATGGGCGAGAGTGAAGACGAGTGTAACGGCCGAAGCGGAAAGTCATTTTATCTCAAGGGTTTAGGACAGCTACTGACAACGTTCTGCATCGAGGCACGAGTGCCTTCTGTTGTGGACAATCGTTTCCTTTTCGATGGTGTGACGGATGCCACCGACTTGATTATCGTTGACGAGTGCCACCGCAATCTGAACTTCGACTTCTTCTTCGGGCGTATCACAGGTAACTTCCGTGGCGAGGCCAAAGGCGATCATCCATTCGAGATACCTTTTGCGCAGAGTCCGAAGTTTGCCTTCGGTACGAACTACACGCTCCGCAAGAACGACCCCAGCACGATGGGCCGGGTATGGCCTCAGATATTCTCTGACTACTATCACGAGAAAACCCGTCAGAACGATTACCTCGAAACGAGGAAGATCCGTGATGACTTCAACTGTGACCTGATGGGCATCGAGTATCCGGAACAAGACTGGCAGGCAGACATCGCCTTCATGCTTCAGTGCGTCAGGCTGTTTCTTTCACTGCCTGTAGCCGATCGGAAGATTATGCCGCCAATGGAGCGTGTTGAGCGTAGGTCTGAAAGGGCAACAATTGGCAAGGACTTCGAGGATTGGGCCGATATTTTCTTTGCCCCGGAAAGTGGTAATCTCGACCGGGAGGTCAAGCAGGACGAAGTGTTCAACAACTTCTGTCGTGAGGTGACTTATAAGATTTCAAAGACCAAGTTGACGAAAAAGTTGAAGGCTTATTGTGAGTATGCTCCTCACCTCCATTGTCTTAACCCTGCTTCTGTCACTGGCAAGGCAAAAGACGGCGAACGTATTTTGAGACGTGCCGATGGCGTCATGTGCCAATTCTATTACCTCCAGTCTGTAGAAGAGTACGAACGTCAGCAACTTGAAAGTCAGTCAACGCCTCACGAGTCCAAAGAAGAGGATATTCCGTTCTGACACATCTTGCAATGGTCTTAACCCTGACAAGGTCTGCCCCCAAAACAAGGGCGGACCTTTTTACGATGTTTGATACAGTTGCAACATTTGCATTTCTGTATATTATTACCTCTATATGATTTCTCTCTATGATAACACTTCTCTTTTTCCCGAAAAAAAATGTATCTCTGTATCAGTCCATTCTTCATAGTCGTTATATGTTTGGGTATCAGTCAATTATCCAGAATCCCACATGATACATTTGGGTATTACAATTTGGCTACACTTATTCTACAAGTAAAAACTGTATCTTCGAATTTCGTGATGATGCCTACTACGGGTTGTTCTGATAGGCTTTATCTGGGCATAGTAATGCCTACTATGACTCATGGAAGGCATCAGCATGAGTGATAGTAGGCATTAGCACGACCCATGGAAGGCATTACTATAAACGCGCCTTCCGTTTCGCAAACTTGAGATAGCAATTCATTTCTGTCAACTCGTCGTCTTCATCTCCATCCAACGAACAAATCCTGAATCTTACAAGTTTTGGGGGGATTTTTATCGAAGTCTCTTGATTAGTGTAGGATTGTGTAGCCGTAGTCACGGGGACTGGCACCTAAGGCAAAAAAGGAGGGCGGAGCCATCCGTTGTACGGAAGCGTCGCCCTCCTTGAGGGATTTCACGGATCACGCCGCGTGAGAATGCGCATTATTCATCTAATTCCCCCATTCGTACCAATTATTGTAGTCGATCGTATCCGACGAATCAATATTATCGAGACCGTCAGTCAGTGGTCCATATGAGGCATTATACACATTGCCACCACTGGTATACCATTCATTGTTTCTACCAGAATGGCTACTTTTAGCCTCATCCCATGTCTGACCTTCGTAGTAATAGATATCACAGTCATCGATTTCGAAATGATACTCCCACTTGTAATCAGCCTCTGAGTTGATAGTACTACTATTCGAACTTACATAATTATCATTATGAGTCAGCGGATAGCCCTCATCCGAATACACCTTACCATCATTTATTTCCCATTCATCGTTATTATCAGGATGGTTATTTTTAGCCTGAGTCCATGTCTCATCTACGTAGTAATAGACAGAATAGTTGCCGATTTGTAATACTTCAAAATCCTTCAATGAATATGTACCCGATGTGATTTCACTATTCGGATCTACAAAATTACCACCTTTAATTACTGCTTTCTGCTCGGATTTATAATACACCTTACCATCCTTAATTTCCCAAGCAGAGTTATCATCGGGATGGTTCTGGATAGCCGCTTGCCACGTCTCGCCAATTAAGTAATAGATAGTATTGTAGCTGATATCTAGTTCTTCCAATCCACCCAACGTGTATGAAGCAGATGTACTGATTTTAGCATCCGGATTTACATAACTATCACCTTCTTTCAGCATCAAGTCTTCGCCGATGTCATAGTAACACACCTTGTCACCTTTAATTGACCAATAAGGATTTTTAGTGGAATGATTTGATATAGCCTGTCTCCATGTCTCGTCGTAGGAGTAATAGATATAATCACCATTGTCGGTGACGTCAAAAACGTACAAGGCAGGCATTTCGATGTTATAAATGTGGCCTGCTTCAAGTACTTTATTGCCGAATTCTAATTCTGCGTCACCCACTGTCAGAGTGTAATTTTCCATATATTCGTCTGCTGGAAGAGCCATAGCAAATGTTGCTGTTCCACTTGCATCTGTAGTTACAGATCCATCAATATCCAAGAACACATCAGATAAAGATACGTTGATTGTAGAGCCGTGCTCCTTCAACCCGTTGATGGTGAAGCTGAGGATGGCGCTCTGAGGACTCAGGGAAAAGCCATTGGAATACGTACTTGCAGTCTCATAGCTGAACTGCTCCACGGCTTCTTTCTTCGTGCTGGCAAAAGCATAATCATAATCAACATACAGTCTTGCATTATAATCTTCTTCGTCAGAAATGTACAGGAAGCGCTCATCAAATTCTTTTTCATCATAGCCGTCAGGCAGCAGGGTGGCTGTGCGCGAGCCAGCCCCAGTGAGAAGTGCATCGGCAGTGCCGGTATACTTATACTGGGTATAAATGGTGCCGCTGAATGTTCCGCCAGACTGCCACTCCAGCGTACCGGCAAACTGGCCAGCACTAGGATGACCACTACCCTGCACAAACAGCTTGTCGCCAGAGCTGAAAGAGAGCGTCGATTCGTTATACGTGGCGCGGGTGGTGGCGTCGCCCTCGCGGGTCACGTTGATGGTCACGGGAATGGCGTAGCCTTTCTGGTTGTTGTTCTCGGGGTTGTTGGCGATGGCATCATCGTTGCTGCTGCAAGCGGTGGTCAGCAGCATGGCTGGCATCATCATGGCAAATGCCAGCGCCTTGAAGATAGTCTTTGTTTTCATTGTTTTCTTCTGTTTTGTTGTTAATACTCGGATTGCTGTAGGGGCATTACTCTCCGTTCCAAGTCTCCTCTTCCGTAAACGTTCCACTCATTGTGGCTTGCACCTGTGCGCTCGCCTGAAGCAGATGTGTCTTGTGTTGCAACTGGACGACCTTCGTCGTCGGTTTCTGATAATCTTTTCGTTTCATTTTGTTTGAATTTAGAATGTTAATATTATTGTGAATTACTATTAGTTATCGTGTTTGCTCAGGACGGCGTAAGGCTCCTAGGCATACGTGCTCTGCACCACTCCGAGGAGCAAGAGCTAAAAGAAATAGTTTCTTCATTCTTTGTTTATTTTTGAGAATAAGAAAAGGCGTGCAACCATCCGATGCTTATTCTCCTTTATAGGTTACCGCCAAGTGACCATGCAACTAAACAAGCAAGAACAGTTCACGCCCTTTGGGGCGTGAACCTTCTGAACAGCTTGCTCTCAGTTGCGAATATTGGCGGTATTCATAAAGGAGAGAGACAAGAGCAGAAAGCTCATATATCTAATAAAGTACGAACGGGAGCGCGACGCACATTCCTTACCTTGATGTTAGTAATAAAAATGTATCTGTCTCTTTCCCTTTGGGGAGGGCGGCTGTTTTGCTGCGTTTCAACTCCCCGATGCTTTGTGTACTGTCTGGTTCTTGTTTGTCCTTGTTTTTTTGTTAAACCTAATATTTATAATAATGGCGCAAAGGTACGAACAAATTCCGAATCTTGCAAGTTTTTTTGGAAATTTTTATCGGAGTCGCGTGATTTGTATGGCTTTGCTATGTCACCATAAGCGGTTTGTTTTTAGGGGTTACACATTATTTATAGAAAGATATGGTGTACGGATTATGTGCAATTACGGCGCAAATATACGAATAATTCCCGAAACTTGCAAGCATTTCGGGAATTATTTTGATTATGGAGACGGAGATAGAGGCGGTTCAGACCACCCCTGGCCCCTCCTAAGCTTAGGAGGGGATTACCTTTTTTCTTTATTGGGACTTAACATTTTTGGTCTTTTGCATACAATATAAATAAAAAAGGTGTAACTTTGCACCCGATATGAAACAACAGCCACTGGTCAGCTTTATCCTGACATGTTACAACCTGCCGCTGGACATGCTGTGCGCATGCATCGACAGCATCCTCAGACTCTCGCTGCGTTCAGCAGAGCGGGAGATCATCATCGTGGACGACGGCTCGGACAACAGTCCGATGAACAGTCTGTTGAAATACGGTGACGACATCATCTATCTCAGACAGAAGAACGGTGGTGTGAGCGTGGCCCGAAATACGGCTCTGGCGATGGCGAAGGGTGAATACATCCAGATCATCGACGGCGACGACTTCCTGATTCAGGCGCCCTATGAGCACTGCCTCGACATCATCCGCTATCATAAGGATGCTGACGTGGTGATGTTCGATTTCACCCACGACGACAGCCAGAGTGCCACCTCTTTCAATCCTCCGAGGGTGAAGAGCGGCACAGAACTGATGCGCAGTGAGAATATCCGTGGGACGGCCTGCTGTTATCTGTTCCGTCAGAGTGTCAGAGGACAGTTGAGTTTCACACCCGGCATCCACTACGGCGAGGACGAGGAGTTCACTCCCCAGCTGCTGATACGGGCAGAGCGCGTGTATCTCACAGAGGTGAAGGCCTACTACTACCGTGAGCGAGAGACATCGGCCGTCCACCAGGCAGACACGACAAGCATCAGGAAGCAGTTGGAAGACCACCTCACAGTGATACGCCACCTGCAGAAGCTCGCCGACACGATGCCACAGAGGGATCGGCTGGCCCTGCAAAGGCGCGTAGCCCAGTTGACGATGGACCACATCTACAACACGATCATGCTCACACGTTCGGAACAGCAACTCGACGAGACCATTGAGACCCTGCGCCAGAATGCCCTCTATCCCCTGCCAGACCGTGACTACAGCACGAAATACGTCTGGTTCCGGAGACTGACGAACAGCCGTCTGGGGCGGAGGATCCTGCTCCGTACACTACCCAAGATGAAAAAGGAGAGATGATGGAGGAGATGATTTCGGTCGTTGTCTTGACCTACAACCAGGCAGAAACCATCGGACGGGCACTGGACTCCATCCTGATGCAACAGTGTCATGTGCCCATCGAGATCGTCATCGGCGAAGACTGTTCGACCGACAACACCAGAGACATCTGCAAGACCTACGCCAAACAGTATCCCGACATCATCCGCCTCATCTGCAACGAACGGAACAAAGGCATCGTTGACAATTATTTCGACTGTCTCTTAGAGTGTCGTGGGAAGTACATAGCCGACTGTGCTGGCGATGATTTCTGGATCGACGCGCAGAAGCTGGAGAAGGAAGTCACGGTGATGGAAGTACACCCGGAGGTGACGATGGTCATCACCAACTGGCAATACTACGACGAACATACCCAGGGAACCTACCCCAGCCGACAACAGCAGCATGCCCCCATCACGCCTGGAAAGAACCTGTTGCGGGCCATCATCACCCAACAGAACATGAGCGTGTTTCATCTCTGCACCGCCCTCTATCGCACAGACATCTTCAGAAAGGCGTATGAGGAAGACACAGACCTCTTCCGCAATAAGACCTATGTGAGCGAGGATATGCAGATCGCCTTCACGATGGCCCTGAACGGTGACATGGCCTATCTGCCTGACGTGACACTCAATTACAGTCTTGGCGATGGCAGCGTGTCGAACGTCAAAGACAGTGAGAAGGCGTTCAGATTTGTGCAACGGTCGACAGAACTCACCTGCCATCTGGCCAATCAGCACCATCTGGATATTCAGGACTTCATGACCCAGCGCATCTTCGAACTGGGCATGCATGCCTTCCGTTCACATCAGCCCTCACTCGCAGAAGAGACACTGGTCTGTGAACAGAAGTGGCAAGTTGCAAGAAGTTTCAAGAATAAGTGTTTGTTTGCAGTCATGCGCCACGAATGGCTTTGGCAGGCAGGACTGGCCCTTCGATGCGTGTTTGTCAGGCTGAAGCAAGCAGTTTGTTGAAGAGCGTAGTCAGCCGACGACCAATCACTTCGGGGGAAGCCAACTGTCTGACAGCTGCCGAGACAGACACCCCGTCAAAGTCTTTTTGATCCATCACATGTTTCATGGCATCAGACAATGCCTGAACATCATCGACGGGCACTATCGTGCAACCACCCTCAATGCGCAGACTCTGAGGTACACACTCAGTAGCCACCACAGGGATGCCCGTACTCATGGCCTCTAACAAGGCCAAAGGCTGCACTTCACTACGACTGGCAAGCACCAGAGCATCAGACTGATAGAGCAGTTCTCTTACATCATCCCTTGAAATCAATCCGTGTGAGATGACGCCCTCGGAGAGCATCGCCTTACAAGCCGCAGAATCAGTGTCTCTGCCGGCAATATGCAACTCGACATCCAGTCCGGCCTCCTTCAATTGGCGGAAGGCAGGCAGCAGGATATCGTACCCTTTCAACGGCCAGAAGTTGGCCAAGCAACAGAAACGAAAGGGACGGCCACTTAACGGCTCACGAGGCTGGTAATGGAAATAATCCACGTCGATGGTGTTGGACACAGCCTGCCAGCGATAGTCCTTGCCGAAGTAGCAGGCAATATTATCGACCAGTTCCTCAGAAACGGGAATCACCAGATCGGCGTTCTCGTATACCTCTCTCAAAAGCGGAATCTGCCAGGCACGACTGGGTGCAGGCCCGAATTCCTTCTCAAACACCAGTCGGGAGAGGTGTTCAGTAATGACATAAGGGATCTGATACTTCCGGCTGATCTGCATCGCAGCATAACCACCCCACTTTGAACAATGGGCGTGAAGGATGTCTGGACGACCATACTTGTTGGCATAGTCGTCGAACATGTCACAGACGATCTTTATCCAACGACGGACATTCCAACGAACGGTCAAAGGAATGCCACGCTGGAACGACTGACAGACAGTGATGCCGTCACGCTGATGTTCATAGCGACGCAAAGGCAGGGAGAAGAAGCCCTTCAATCCAATGGTAACACCCAACTGCACATTGCTGAGGATACGCACTTCGTGGCCCTGCGCCTTCAGGGCTTTGGCCTGATCGAGGCAGAACTCACCGCCATAAGGGGTGAAGAAAGATGGTATCTCCAGGATATGCATGTTTTAGAGGTGAGTGGTGAGAGGTAAGAGGTGAGAGAAAAAAAACGCAGTGTCTCTTTAAAAGAAACACCGCGCTTGTCCGGTAATCATAATTACTAATTCCTAATTACTAATTACTAATTTCTTATGCCTCAGCAGGAGCTTCAGCTGCGGGAGCCTCAGCAGCAGCGGCCTCAGCAGCCTTTGCAGCCTCTTCCTCAGCCTTAGCGGCAGCCTCAGCAGCCTTCTTGTCGGCTACCTTCTTGGCGATGGCCTCATTGACGGCCTTCTCTGCCTTCAGGGCATTGGCAGCAGCATCCTTCTTAGCCTTAGCATCTGCCTCAGCGATCTTTGCCAGACCGTTCTGCTTGTCTGCCTTCCAGGCATCAAACTTCTTCTGAGCAGTAGCCTCATCAAAAGCGCCCTTCTTCACGCCACCACGGAGGTGCTTCATCAGGTACACGCCCTCACGGCTGAGGATGTTACGTACAGTGTCTGTGGGCTGGGCACCAACCTCAACCCAATACAGTGCACGCTCGAAATTCAAGTCTACTGTGGCAGGATTGGTGTTGGGATTGTAAGTACCAATCTTCTCAGTAAAACGACCATCACGTGGTGCACGAGCGTCGGCGATAACGATTCTGTAGAAGGCGTAGCCCTTACGGCCGCCGCGCTGCAATCTGATTTTTGTTGCCATAATCTTTAATTTTTTTACTTTTTAATTGTTTAATTTTACTGAATTTCATGCTCTTAACTCGTAAAAGCGGGTGCAAAGGTACTAAAAAGAAGTGAAAAGTGAAGAGTGAAAAGTGAAGAATTTGCTTCCGCAGACACATTTTTAACTATTTTTGGGGCTTTTGTAATTGAAATATAGAAGAAAAAGCGTAATTTTGCAAGCTGAAATGACACAATGGACGAAAAAAGAATTGTCGATCTTGATTCCTAATTATAATAATGTATGCGTGGAATTAGTAACAGTGCTACAGCAACAGGCTGCAGCATTGGGCATCGACTATGAGATCATCGTGGCCGACGACGCTTCACCGCAAAAGAACACGATCCCGCAGAACCAGCCCATCAACGAATTGCCCCACTGCCGATACATCGTCAAGGAGACCAACTCAGGCAGTGCCGCTACCCGAAACTATCTCGGACGACAGAGCCAATACCACTGGCTGCTGTTCCTCGACTGCGATATCACCATCCCAGATGACCATTTCCTGGAACGCTATATGGCCGACACTCACGAAGGTGTGGTCAACGGTGGCATCTGCATCATTGAAGACGACACGCTGAGCCACAACCTGCGGTATATCTACGAGAAGGACGCAGAACCCGCACACACCGCCGAGAAACGACAGGCGAACAAATATCATGAGTTCCGCTCAACGAACTTTATGATCGAGCGCGAGGTGTTTATGGCCTGTCCCTTCGACGAGCGGTTCAAAAGAAGCGGCTATGAGGACGTGCTGTTCGGAAAGATGCTGAAACAACAACAAGTCCCTGTGACGCATATCGACAACCCAGTGATGATGACGGAGTTTGAGTCGAACCCCGACTATCTGACAAAGATTGAACGGAGCATGCGGACCCTCTATACGTTCCGTCAAGAGTTGCGGGGCTACTCCCGTATTCTGACCTTCGACGGCGGCATCCACATCTCCGCCATCAGATATCTCATCCGCCTGTGGCACCGTATATTCGGGAACATGGAACGACGAAACCTCTGCGGCCCCAGTCCCATCCTGAAGCTTTTCTCGCTCTATCGGCTGGGGTATTACCTGACGATAGCAAAGGGTGAAAAGGTGAAAGGGTGAAAAGGTAAAAAGGTAAAAATGTAAAAAGGTGAAAAGAAGCCCTGCAAACCTTTACGCAAGTTTTTGCATACAACAATTGTTAATATTTGGTCGTTTCGGAAAAAATCCCTATCTTTGCACTCACAATTGAGAAAAGTAAAAAGGTAAAAAAGTAAAAAGGTAAAAAAATGAAACCACTAAACAAACAATTCGCTCCTAAGAGCGTGATGCCTGAAAAGGTGATTCAGTTCGGTGAAGGTAACTTCCTCCGCGCTTTTGTAGATTGGATTATCTGGAACATGGACCAGAAGACGGACTTCAACGGCAGCGTCGTTGTCGTACAGCCCATTGAGAGAGGTATGGCAGACTGGCTCAATGCCCAGGACTGCCTGTACCACGTGAACCTGCAGGGTCGTGAGAACGGCAAACCCGTGAACACACTGGAGCGTATCGACGTCATCAGCCGTGCGCTGAACCCCTACACCCAGAATGCCGCCTTCATGGCACTGGCCGACCAGCACGAGATCCGTTTCGTCATTTCGAACACCACCGAGGCCGGCATTGCCTTCGATCCTAACTGCAAACTCGAAGATGCACCTGCCAGCAGCTATCCCGGCAAGCTCGTGCAGTTGCTGTACCGTCGTTATCAGACCTTCAACGGCGACATGACGAAGGGACTGATCATCTTCCCCTGTGAGTTGATCTTCCTCAACGGTCACGTGTTGAAGGACTGCATCTATAAGTATATCGACCTATGGAAGCTGGGCGAGGACTTCAAGAAGTGGTTCGAGGAGGCCTGTGGTGTCTATGCCACTCTCGTAGACCGTATTGTGCCGGGCTTCCCCCGCAACGAGATCCAGCAGATACAGGAGAAGATCTGCTACCGCGACAACCTCGTCGTACAGGCAGAGAACTTCCACCTCTGGGTCATTGAAGCCCCGAAGGAGGTTGCTAAGGAGTTCCCCGCCGACAAAGCCGGCCTACACGTGCTGTTCGTACCCTCTGAGGAGCCTTACCACAAGCGTAAGGTGACGCTGCTCAACGGTCCGCACACTGTGCTCTCGCCTGTGGCTTTCCTGAGTGGTGTGAACATCGTCCGTGATGCCTGCAATCACGAGATCATCTCGAAGTACATCCATAAGGTGCAGTTCGATGAACTCATGCAGACACTCGACCTACCGATGGAGGAGTTGGAGAAGTTTGCCGGCGACGTGCTCGAGCGTTTCGACAACCCATACGTTGACCATCAGGTTACCTCGATCATGCTGAATTCGTTCCCGAAGTTCCAGGCCCGCGATCTGCCCGGTGTGAAGACCTATCTGGAGCGCAAGGGCGAGCTGCCTAAGGGTCTGGTGTTCGGTCTGGCTGCCATCATCACTTACTACAAGGGCGGCAAGCGTGAGGACGGCGTGGAGATTGTACCCAACGACGACCAGAAGATCATGGACCTCCTGAAGGATCTGTGGGCTACCGGCGACACCCAGAAGGTGGCTGACGGTGTGCTCGGCGCTGAGTTCATCTGGCAGGAGGATCTGAACAAGATTCCCGGCCTGAACGCTATGATCAAGCAGTTCCTCGACCTCATCAAGAGCGTCGGCATGCTGGAGGCCGTCAAGAGCATTCTGTAATTTAAACACAGAGGTACAGAGATACAGAGATTTAAATTGAGCGATTATATTGAGATTAAGGGGGCGAGGGTCAATAACCTGAAGAACGTTGACGTCAAGATCCCCCGAAACAAATTCATAGTGATTGCCGGAGTCAGTGGCTCCGGCAAATCTTCGTTGGCTTTCGACACTCTCTATGCCGAAGGCCAACGAAGATATGTTGAGAGTCTGTCCAGTTATGCCCGACAGTTCTTAGGGCGCATGAACAAGCCCGAGTGTGACTTCATCAAAGGCATCCCGCCTGCCATCGCCATCGAACAGAAGGTGAACTCGCGAAATCCACGCAGTACGGTAGGCACCTCAACGGAGATATATGAATATCTCCGATTGCTTTACGCGCGCATAGGGCGCACGTATAGTCCCATCAGCGGCGAGGAGGTGAAGAAGCACACGACGGAGGATATCGTGCAGAAGATGCTGGAATACTCCAGTGGGACACGTTTTGTGGTGATGGCTCCCATCCATCTGCCGGAAGGGAGGACGATGGAGCAGCAGTTGAAGGCGTATATCCTCCAAGGCTATGCGAGGATTTTTGTCAATGGGGAGTTCTTGAGAATCGATGATGTTCTTTCGAGGAGTGAGGAGGCGGTTCAGACCACCCCTACCCCTCCTCGCTCGGCTTTGCCGCTTGGCTCTGCCAAGAACTTAGGAGGGGAAAGCTACCTCGTCATCGACCGTCTCTCTGCCGATGACACTCCTGACAATATCGCCCGTCTGGTAGACTCCGCAGAGACTGCTTTCTACGAGGGTAACGGTTCTTGCCGGCTGCTCTTCCCTCCGTCGAACATCTTCTACGACTTCTCGATGAAGTACGAGGCCGACGGCATAACCTTTGAGGAACCCAACGACAACATGTTCTCCTTCAACTCACCCGTAGGGGCCTGTCCTGAGTGTCAGGGTTTCGGACGAGTTATCGGTATCGACGAAAAGCTGGTCATCCCCAATACGACCTTATCTGTTTATGATGGTTGTGTGGTCTGTTGGCACGGAGAGAAAATGAAAGAGTGGAAGGACTGGTTCTGCCGACATGCAGCCCAGGATGACTTTCCCATCTTCGAGCCCTATATGAACCTGACGCAGCAACAGAAAGACTGGCTGTGGCATGGTCTCCCATCGGACAAACGGAAAAAGGAGCGTCCATGTATCGACGCGTTCTTTGATATGCTCAAGGAGAACCAGTACAAGATTCAGTACCGTGTGATGCTGAGCCGTTACAGGGGAAAGACCAACTGTCCCGTCTGTCATGGTACCCGACTCAAGCCTGAGGCTGACTACGTGAAGATCGGTGGCCGGAGCATCACCGACTTGGTACAGATGCCCGTTGTACGCCTGAAGGACTGGTTCGACCAGCTGGAACTCGACAGTCACGACCAAGAGATAGGCAGACGACTGCTGGTAGAGATCACCAGCCGCCTTCAGTTCCTGTTGGACGTCGGACTGGGTTACCTCACCCTCAACCGTCTCTCCAATTCCCTGTCGGGTGGCGAGAGCCAGCGCATCAACCTGTGTACGTCGTTAGGCAGTTCACTGGTCGGTTCCCTATATATCCTCGACGAACCGAGCATCGGACTGCACAGCCGCGATACCGAACGGCTCATCCACGTGCTGAAAGAGCTTCAGTCGTTGGGTAATACCGTCATCGTCGTGGAGCACGATGAAGAAATCATGCGCGCTGCAGACTACCTGATCGACGTCGGACCGGATGCAGGCCGTCTGGGTGGAGAGATCGTGTTCGAGGGATCAATTAAGGAGACATGTAGACAGGGAGTTCTTGACTCCCAAAAATACCCGAAAAGCCATACTGTCAGATACCTTTTGCATCTGGATGAGATTCCCGTGCCGAAGACGCGTCGTCCCTGGAACCGTCATATCGACATCAAGGGGGCCCGTATGAACAACCTGCGTGGTATCGACGTGCAGATCCCGTTGAATGTGATGACCGTCGTCACAGGTGTGTCGGGGTCTGGCAAGTCCAGTCTAATCAAGGGCATCCTCTACCCTGCTCTGAAACGTCATCTCGGTGAGGTATGTGACTTGCCAGGTGAATATCTCGGCATCAGTGGTGACATCGACGCCGTGAAGCATGTGGAGTTCATAGACCAGAACCCTATCGGAAAGTCCACCCGTTCCAATCCCGCCACATACGTTAAGGCCTATGATGCCATCCGTGACTTATATGCCGACCAGCCACTATCCCAGCAGATGGGCTTTACACCCCAGTATTTCTCCTTCAACACCGAGGGCGGTCGTTGTGAGGAGTGTAAGGGTGCCGGAGTCATCACGGTGGAGATGCAGTTTATGGCCGACCTCGTTCTGGAGTGTGAAGCCTGTCATGGTCACCGTTTCAAGAAAGACATTCTCGACGTGGCCTATCACGGAAAGAACATCGACGACATCCTCAACATGACGATATCAGAAGCCGTTGACTTCTTTGATGAGACAGGGAAACAAGGAGACAAGGAGACCGGACAAATGTGCAAGACGATTGTCAAGCGATTGAAAACCCTTGACGAGGTGGGTCTCGGCTATATCAAACTCGGCCAGAACTCCTCCACCCTCTCCGGCGGCGAGAACCAGCGTGTGAAACTCGCCTACTTCATCGGACAGGAAAAACAGGAACCGACACTCTTCATCTTCGACGAACCGACGACCGGTCTCCACTTCCACGATATCCAACGGTTGCTACAGGCCTTCAACGCCCTCATCGAACGGGGCCACTCCATCCTTATCATTGAGCATAACATGGAGGTCATCAAGTGTGCCGATTACGTTATCGACCTCGGTCCGGACGGTGGTGACCGTGGAGGAGCACTGGTGGTGGCTGGTACACCCGAGGTGGTGGCACAATGCAAGGAGAGCCTGACAGGTCAATATCTCAAAGAGTTATGAAGAAGTTCCTTCTATCCTACACCAGAACGATGCTGGCCGGCATACTCTTCTGTATGTCTGTCAGCATCGTCGGAAAGGAGAAGGAGGAAGCACTCATCCTCAATCGCATTTATGAATACCGAAAGGCCAACCTGTCTGAGTTCCAGTCGCTTGAAGAGAATATCTACATGAAGTTCCGCTACAACGTGGAGAAGCGTAACTTCGCCCTTTGGCTCATCCCGACAACCTATGTACTGGCCAAAGATCCGCGCGAATATATCCGTGAGTCATACAATACGGCAAAGTTCAAAGATGTCCACAACTTCGACGTGAACAGTCAGGTGCTCACTGGCACCGTCCGCCATAACAATATGGCCATGCCGACGCTCGTAGACTTCATGACCCCGGACATCTATGACATCGCCTTCTACGAAGGGCACGTGCTGTCGCCCTTCAACAAGCATAACCGCCGTTACTACCACTACACCCAGATCACTCTGATGAACGGTGCCACACGTATTGACTTCCGACCGAAACTCTATAACACTCAACTGTTAAACGGTTACGCGATTGTGGAGACAGAGACGGGACGCATCTTGAGGACTGTCCTCAATGGCGAGTTCGACATGATTACTTTCCGGACAGAGATCACCCAGAATGAAAAAGAAGGACGGACGCTGATGCCCGCAAAGTGCAATACTGCCGCCACCTTCCGGTTTCTGGGCAACAGGATCACCGTATTGTTCAATGCCTTCTACAACTGTCCGACCACCCTGCCCGACAGTATCACGTCTATATCCAGCCGTGAGTTGATGGACTCCATCCGTCCCGTACCGTTGAACAGACTCGACAAGGCAATCTACGAGGCGTACGACAAGGAGAGAGAGGCATCCGACCAGGCTGCAGCTGCAGATACCGTTCCCCATAAGCCGAACCTCTGGAAGAAGATATTCTGGGACACGATAGGTGAAACGCTCGTCACACCCATCGACGCCCAAACCAAATCTGGTGCGGCTTACTTCCGTATCTCACCCATCATCAACCCCCTCTACGTCAGTTATAGCGACAGCCGTGGATTCCGTTACAAGATGAAGTTCCGTTCATTGTTCCGTTTCTCCCAACACAGATACCTGAACATCGAACCTACCGTCGGTTACAATTTCAAGCAAAATCAGCTCTATTTCTCCATTCCCGTCCAGATGGTCTACAACCCGAAACGCAATGGTTATGCTGAAATCATCTATGGTAATGGTAACCGCATCAGTAACGGCACAGTGATGGATGCCATCAACGAGGCTCATCACGACAGCATCGACTTCACAAACTCTGATATAGACCAATTCAACGACAACTATCTCCGACTGTACAATAACATCATGGTTTTCGACTGGCTGGACATCGAGACGGGTATTATCATACACCAGCGTAAAGCCATCAACCCAGAGGTAATGCATCAATACGGCGTGCCTGATGAATACCGAAGCTTCGCACCCATCATTGGCATCAAACTGCAACCATGGCTCAATAAAGGACCACTATTTGCCATCGACTGGGAAAGCAGTATCAAGGGCATCAATGGATCGAACCTCGAATATGACCGTTGGGAGTTTGATGCCCAGTGGAAGTATCGTATACCCGGACTGAGATTACTCAACATGCGTGCTGGGGCAGGTTTCTATACAAACAAGACGACTGACTACTTCCTCGACTTCGCCAACTTCCACGACGAGAACCTGCCCGAGGGATGGGACGATGACTGGAGTGGTAACTTCCAATTGCTCAGCGGTCGCGAATACAACGAATCCAATTACTATATCCGCGCCAACCTGTCTTACGAGTCTCCCCTCTTGTTTGCCACCTGGATTCCCTACCTGGGCAAATACATTGAGAAAGAACGTTTCTACTTCAGCGGCGTGTTGCTCGAACATTCCAAGCCTTACTTTGAATTAGGCTATGGCTTCACCAACCGTTATATCTCTGTTGGTGCCTTCACCAGTTTCCGAAACAGGCATTTCGCCGAGTTCGGCATGAAATTCGACTTTGAACTATTTAAACGATGGTAAGACCTCTGACTGTATATAAAGCAAGTGCCGGTAGCGGAAAGACCTTCACGCTCGCCACCGAATATATCTCCCTGTTGGTAGAGAACCCGATGAGCTACCGCACGATCCTCGCCGTCACCTTCACCAACAAGGCTACCGAGGAAATGAAGATGCGCATCCTCAGTCAGCTCTACGGCATCTGGAAACAACTGCCAGACTCCGACAACTACCTGAAAGTCGTTCAGGAGAAGACGGGTCTCGACACGAAGGTCATCTGCGAACGGGCGGGCATCAGCCTCTCCAACCTCCTCAACAATTACAACTACTTCCGTGTAGAGACCATCGACACATTCTTCCAGAGCGTCATGCGGAACATGGCGCGTGAGCTTGACCTCACCACCAACCTGCGCATCGGTCTGAACGACGTGCAGGTGGAGGAACTTGCGGTCGACCAGCTCATTGCCGACCTCAGCACGACTGACGCTATGCTCCAGTGGATCCTGCGATACATCATGGAGAACATTTCCGACGATAAGTCATGGAACGTCATCGGCCAGATTAAGCAGTTCGGCCGTCATATTTTCAGCGATACTTATAAGAACGTCAGCCGTACCTTAGAAGAGAAATTGGCAGAACCAGGATTCTTTGACCAATACACCACCCGTCTTCGGGAACTCCGACAGAGTGCTGTGGAACGGATGAAGCAGTTTGCCGACACGTTCTTTGATATCCTCGAATCAGAAGGTCTCACCGTCGATGATTTCCCCTACGGCAAGTCGGGCCTCTGCAGCTTCTTCATCAAGTTGCGCCAGGGACAGTTCGAGGAAGGCATCGTGGGCAAGCGTGTCACCGACAGTGTGGGTAATCCATCGAAATGGTATAAGAAAACTCATCCGCGTCGAGAATTTATCCACGCTTTGGCCGACAGCACCCTCGACAGTCTGCTACGACAGGCCCTCGACGAACGGCCCCGTCAATGGCACCTCTACAAGTCTGCCGACCTCACCCTACGCCACCTTAGTCAGTTGCGTCTGTTGAGTAGCATCGAACAGAAGGTGCACGAACTGAACCAAGACGCGAACCGCTTCCTGTTGAGCGACACCCAGCAGCTGCTCCATTCCCTCATCGGCGACAGCGACTCTCCGTTCATCTTTGAGAAAATCGGTGCCCAGCTGGAGCATGTGATGATCGACGAATTCCAGGACACTTCCACCGTTCAGTGGAAGAACTTCCGTGTACTTCTTGACGAGGCCATGAGTCATGAGGGCAGCAAGAACCTCATCGTGGGTGATGTAAAACAGAGCATCTACCGTTGGCGTGCCGGTGACTGGCGCTTGCTCAACGATATCGAAAGTCAGTTTGATGACCGACAGGTGGAGACGCGTTGCCTCGACACAAACTACCGTTCCCAGCGTCGCATCATCACTTTCAATAACACCTTCTTCGAACAGGCTGCCCACCTCGAATACATGTCGTTACAGGAGATCAATGAGGCTGAGGCCAATCAGTTGGAGAGGGCATACGCCGACGTGGTGCAGCAGACTCCTGACCAACGAGCTGACGAGGGTTTCGTGCGCATCGAGCTCCTACCTACCGAGGATTATCAGACACAGATGTTCCAGAGACTCAAGGAGACCGTCAGCGAACTGCTGGCAGCCGGTGCCACCCAGGAACAAATGGCCATCCTCGTTCGTACCAATGCCGTCATCCCCCTCATCGCCCAGTATTTCATGGAACAGATGCCTGAGGTGACAATCGTCTCCGACGAGGCCTTCCGCCTCGATGCCTCCAATGCTGTCTGTCTGCTCATCCACACCATGCGCCTGCTCGTTCGTCCTGACGACCAACTGACTAAGGCTGCCATTGCCAAGATCTACCACTGCGACGTGATGCAGGACTACCTCGGCGACAATGCCCAGATGCTGGCAGATACCGACCTCGATACTCTCCTCCCCGAAGCCTATATCGCCCATTTTGACGATCTACGTTCTCTCCCCCTCTACGACCTCGTTGAACGCCTCTACAGCATCTTCGGCCTTGAGCGGCTCACCAGTCAGAGTGCCTACATCTGCGCCTTCTACGACCACCTCGTCAACTTCGTTAACGAGAGTGCTGCCGACATCACTGCCTTTCTCACAGAATGGGAGGAGACCCTCTGTGCGAAGACCATCCAGAGCGACGAGACCATCGGCATACGCATCTTCTCCATCCACAAGTCGAAGGGACTGGAGTATGAGCATGTCATCATTCCATTCTGCGACTGGCTGTTGGAGAAGCAGGGCGGTAACATCCTCTGGTGCCAACCTTCAGAAGCCCCCTTCAACGATCTTCCCATCATACCCGTCGACTACAGTCAGAAACAGATGATGGGCACCATCTTCGAGGCAGATTACCGCTATGAACATCTGCAGAATACTGTCGACAACCTCAACCTGCTCTACGTCGCCTTTACCCGTGCCCGCAACAGCCTCTTCGTCATCGGACGCCGCAAGGCTTCCGGTACCAGATCCCTTCTTATCGAGCAGACCCTTCCCCTTGTAGCAAATGCCCTACAGGAGACAGATCCGCATGCCGACATCGTCCTCGAAGGCCTCGACGACGACACCCTTCCCCTCCGCCTCACCTACGGCACCCTGCCATATGATAAAGCTCAAAGTATAAAGTCTAAAGTCCAAAGTACCAACCCCTTCCTCCAACCCTACCTACCTCTGCCCGTGACCATCCGCACCTTTGAGAACAAGGTCAGCTTCCGTCAGAGCAATCGGAGCCGTGCTTTCATCGAGGGTGATGACGAGGAGGCTGTACGCCAGCAAAACTACATCCAGACTGGTAGCGTCCTACACGAAGTATTCTCCACCATCTGCACCACGGCAGATATTCCCAGCGCCCTCCAGCGCCTCCAGTCAGAAGGTATCATTTACGACGGTACCCTCACCCTGGAGCGCATTACCAACATGCTACAGAAACGCTTAAAAGATTCTCGTGTAGCAGATTGGTTCTCAGACCGTTGGGTACTTTTTAACGAATGTTCTATTCTCTCTCTTGAAGACGGTCAAGTGTGCCAGCATCGTCCTGACCGTGTGATGACCGACGGCTACCAGTGGATCGTCGTCGACTTCAAGTTCGGCTCCCCAAAACCCGAGTATCAGGACCAAGTCCGCCAATATATGAATCTCCTCGCCGACATGGGCCACCAAAACATACGCGGCTACCTCTGGTACGTTTACTCCAACTCTATCGAAGAAGTGAAAGATTAGACCTCGGACCTATGGCGCAGACAATTCGTTTAATTCGTGTAATTTGTTGTTAAAAATTGAATATGGTTTCGTTTCTCGAACATGTAGCAGAAGAACTCCTCTCGAAGTTCGGCACCGACCTCTCCCGTGTCGCCGTCGTCTTCCCCAACAAGCGTGCCTCGCTGTTCCTCAACGACTACCTCGCCCATCAGGCAGAACGTCCGTTGTGGAGTCCTGCCTATATCACCATCAGCGATCTTTTCCGCAGCCACTCCAGACTGCAGGTGGCCGACCCCATCCTGCTCGTCTGCGAACTCCACAAGTGCTTTACCCGTTGCACAGGCATTGACGAGACACTCGACCATTTTTATGGCTGGGGGCAGTTGCTGCTCTCCGACTTCGATGACCTCGACAAGAACATGGGGCCTGCAGACCGTGTCTTTGCTAACCTGCGCGACATCCACGAACTCGATGACGTGTCGTATCTCACCGACGAGCAACGCAAACTCATACAACGGTTCTTCAGTAACTTCTCCGACGATCATAATAGCGAACTCAAACAACGGTTCCTACGTCTGTGGAGTCATATCGGCGATATCTATCACACCTTTAACGAGCAACTTGCTGCTCAAGGACTTGCTTACGAAGGAGCCCTTTACCGTCAGGTGGCTGAGGATGAGACCGTCTCCTTTGAATACGACACCTACGTCTTCGTGGGCTTCAACCTCTTGCAACAGGTGGAGCAGACACTCTTCCGCCGGCTGGAACATGAGGGAAAGGCCATATTTTATCAAGACACCGAGGAACAGCCACCACGCCAGCTCACCTTCATCTCCGCCCCGACGGAGAACATCCAGGCCCGTTACGTCAGTCAGTGGCTCACCCCAGAGCGTATCGCCGACGGACGACGCACGGCAGTGGTTCTCTGCAATGAAGGACTGTTGCAGGCAGTCATCCACTGTCTGCCCGACACCGTCGACAAGGTGAATGTCACCACCGGCTATCCATTGTTGCAGACACCCGTTGCATCGCTCGTGTCACAGTTACTAAACCTTCAGGTAAACGGTTTCTCCGCTCGCACACAGTCATTCCGTCAGCGTTGGCTCAACATTGTTGCCCGTCATCCCTACGCCGCCCTGCTGTCAGAGGATTATGCATCGGCTCATCTCACAGACAGCTCTTCCCTCCTCCACTGGCTCCTCGATATCGTCCGGACAATAAAGACCGACTCGGATCTGCAATCTGAATCAATCTTCAAGATGTACACCTTGCTCAACCGCCTGAGCGATCTCACCGACAGCGGCATCCTTACCGTCGACGTGCCTACGCTGCAACGCCTTGTTTTGCAAGTTGTACAATCCACTTCAATTCCCTTCCACGGCGAGCCTGCCGAGGGCATCCAGGTGATGGGTGTGCTCGAGACGCGTAACCTCGACTTCGACCACGTGCTGCTGCTCTCCTGCAACGAGGGCAATATGCCCCGTGGCGTCAACGACACTTCGTTCATCCCTTACGCCATCCGCAAGGCATACGGACTGACCACCATCGATTACAAGGTTGCCATCTACCTGCATTATTTCCACCGTCTGCTGCAACGTGCAGAAGACGTCACCATTGTCTACAATAACGCCACTATCGATGCCCAGAAAGGCGAGATGTCCCGTTTCATGCTCCAGTTGATGGTCGAAAGAGGAGATATTGAATTCCGCAGTCTGCACGCAGGCCAGCAACCGCTGCTCCGTCAGCCACAGTCCATCGACAAGACACCTGCCGTGCTCGACATACTCCGTCGGCGTTTCTCCAAAGATCATGGCGGCATCAGCCCCACGGCCGTCAGCACTTATCTGCGCTGTCAGTTGCGCTTCTTCTACCGTTACGTCAGTAACCTTCAGGAACCCGACGACACCGATGAAGATCTCATCGACAATCGCCTCTTCGGCATCATCTTCCACGAATCGGCCCGGACTCTCTACGATCAGTTTATCGGCCGCCAGGTCACTTCAGTCCTTCTCGATGACCTTCTCAAAGATGAAGTCACCATCGAGCGCGCTGTCGACACCGCCATCAGTAACACATTGGGGCTCCACCATCTCGATGGTCTCCAACTCATCAACCGCGAGGTCATCATCAAATACATGCGCCTGCTCATCGAGACCGACCGCCGTCTGACGCCCTTCACCATCCTCGGCCTCGAAAAGCACGTAGACATGCCTTGGGGAGATACAAAGGTTGGTGGTATTATTGACCGTCTTGACTGCATTACCGATTCTGTCAGTGGCGAAGAACGTATCCGCGTCATCGACTACAAGACCGGTGCCCGTCATCTCCGTCCCATGCCCGACATCGAGGCTATCTTCGATCCCGCACAGATTCCCAACCACAGCGACTATTATCTCCAAGCCTTTCTCTACAGCCATATCGTCCGCCAACATCGGACAGAGGCCGTCTCACCTGCTCTGCTCTTCATCCAGCATGCCGCTGCCGAAGGCTACGACCCCACGCTTGTCATCGGTCGTGATCCTGTCACCGATATAACCGTCCACAGTGACCGTTTCATCGCCCTCTTCAAAGAGACTACCGACGCCATCTTCTCTCCCGATCTCCATTTCACTCCCACCGACGACCGCAACCGTTGCCGCTCCTGTCCCTATGCTGCCCTCTGTGGCAGATAAAGAATAAATACAACAAGCCCGCCCCTGAAAAGGAGCGGGCTTGTGCGGTGCGTACGAGATTCGAACTCGTGACCTCCTGCGTGACAGGCAGGCATTCTAACCTACTGAACTAACGCACCCAAAAACTTATGCGCTATGAATGAAAAAGAGCGGTGCGTACGAGATTCGAACTCGTGACCTCCTGCGTGACAGGCAGGCATTCTAACCTACTGAACTACGGGTGCAAAGGTAGTAATAAATTCCGAACTGTGCAAACATTTTCGGACTTTTTTTACTTACAGACCGAAAAAAGATTCATAAAACATGCTGGAACAGCAAGGCGTCGTGGTATTGTTCTCCGTCAAAAAGCCAATCGTGGATGTGCGCAGACTCGATATAATCCACCTTTCGGAAGAGGCTGAGTGAGGCCTCGTTGCGTTCATCGATATAAACGTAGATCTGATGCAAGTGGAGGATGCGGCGGGCATAGTCATGGATCTGTTCAAGCGTGGCCATGGCATAACCCTGCCGGCGGAAATCGTTGAGGATGATGAGACCGAGCTCGGCACGGCGGTTGGCAGGGTCGAAGTTGACGAGGTCAGCGATGCCGACGGTCTTTCCTTCTTCATTTTCAATCATCATCCGCACCTGACGGTCAGTGTAGATATCATTGGTAACATGGGCCACATAATCGTGGAGCACATAACGGGAATAGGGCACGTTTGAGGTTCCGACGTTCCAGAGGCGGACATCGTTCTCGATGCGGTAGAGCAAATCGAGGTCTTCGGGTTCGATGGCGCGGAGGGTTATTTTATTGATCATTGAGGATTGAACATTGATCATTAGAGGTGGAGTTTTTTGCGGAGGATGTCGGTGAGGGCAATGAACGCACGGAAATAAATGGCCACTTTCACAGGAATGGCATATAGGAAGCTCAGGTGACTGTAATGCTTACGGAAGAAGATGAGCATAGCCTGATAGAAGATGTGGACATAGCGGAAGTCGGTCTTCTGGGTGGACTTACCTTTGAAGTGAGTGATCTCATAAGGCAGGTACCAGTTCTGCCAACCACCCTTAAGCAGACGGTAAGAGAGGTCGATGTCCTCGCCGTACATGAAAAAGTCCTCGTCGAGCAATCCCACCTGATCGAGGGCCTTACGACGCAGAAAACAGAAGGCGCCGCTGATGACGTCTATGCGTCCGGGCTTGTCCCATAGCAGATAACTCATATAATAGCGCTTCGTAAATCCGAGCATTTTCAGTGCCGCCACCCACGGTGTGGGCAGTCCGCGTCGCGACTCGGGAGCGAGAGTACCGTCTTCATTATGCATCATTACCCCTGCCCCACCCGCTTCGGGATGAGCGTCCATGAAGTCAAGCACTCCACGCAGCGTTAATTCCTCAACGACGGTATCGGGATTAAGCAGCAGCACGTAGTCTGACTGCGACTGACGGATGGCAAGGTTGTTGGCCCGGGCAAAGCCCATATTCTCGGTATTGGCAATGATCCGAACCCAGGGATAATCGCGACGTAGCACATTGACACTGTCATCCTGTGAATTGTTGTCGACCACCCACACTTCCCCCTCGATGCCCTCGAGGGCTTTCTGCACACTCCGGAGACACTGCTCCAGATAACTGCGTACGTTATAGCTGACGATTATGATACTCAGTTTCATCTTCACAACGGCTCTTAGATGGGAAAATGAACGGCAGGCAGAGCAACAGCATGATGCCCAGATAGCCGAACGTAGTGTTCATAAATATATAATATAATAAGGTGTCAACGAGCATCGGAACCTCAAGGATGAGCAGACGGATGAGTCCCCACTTCCACATAGCAGGTTCCGGACGGGCGACGAGTTCATCATGGACTAACGCGAACTTGAACAAACGGAGCCCCAGGAAGGCGGCGCCCAGCGACAAGAGTTCCATGATGAAGGTAAGGATAAATTCCGACTGTTTGTCGTCGGCCAGCAGGCCGGAGGCGAGCGTGTCGGTCTCGTAGAGGACTACGATGGCGATGGACAGTGCCAGGAACAGGAGGCAGACGACGGTCAGTTTTTGACTGATTGCTTTCATATCTTTTGTTTATTTATCTTCAAAGAGTGTACGGTTCATGATAGATCGGCCGAGGGTGACCTCGTCGGTATATTCCAGTTCGTTACCGACAGCCACGCCACGGGCAATGACGCTCACCTTGACGCCCTTAGGAGCGAGCTTACGGTAGATATAGAAATTGGTAGTGTCACCCTCCATCGTCGGACTGAGGGCGAGGATCACTTCCTGCACATTCCCCTCCTCCACACGACTGACGAGCGAGTCGACTTCAATATCGGAAGGGCCGATGCCGTCCATGGGAGAGATAATACCACCCAACACATGATAGAGTCCATGGAACTGCTGCGTATTCTCAATGGCCATCACGTCCTGGATGTTCTCGACGACGCAGACCACCGAGCCATCACGACGGGGATCTGCACAGATGGGACAAGTATCCGAGTCGCTGATGTTGTGACAGACATGACAGTACTTGACTTCCTGCTTCAGGCGGCTGACGGCCTCGGCAAACTGCTCCACCTCACCATTCTCCTGACGCAGGAGCCAGAGCACAAGGCGCAAAGCGGTCTTGCGGCCGATGCCGGGAAACTTCGCGAACTCCGCGACCGCCCGTTCTAACAGTTTTGAGGGATATTGTTGTTGTAACATCTTAAACTTTGAACTTATATTTCACTGAGCTCCAACCAACGGAGGGACTTCTCGTCGAGCTCATCATTGAGGAGAGGCAGCCGCTTACTCATCGTGGTGATCTCTTCCACTGAGGTCGTACCGCCACAGAGAGCTTCTTCTATGCGTTTCTTTTCAGCTTCAAGGGCTGCGATGTCAAGTTCTAACTGCTCAAACTCGCGCTTCTCCTTGTAAGAAAGCTTACGCTTCGAGGAAGGAGGAACGAGGAAGGAGGAAGGAGATGTGTCTGAGAGAACCTTTTCTGAGGAACGGGATTTGCCTGAGGCAGGAGTATTCTCCTTCCTCGTTCCTCCTTCCTCATTCCTCGAAAACCATCGGTACTGCGTATAATTCCCGGGGAAATCTTTAATCACACCGTCGCCCTTGAATATCAACAAGTGGTCAACCACCTTATCCATAAAGTAACGGTCGTGGCTGACGACGATGACGCACCCAGGGAAATCCTGCAGATACTCCTCCAGAATCTGAAGGGTGACGATATCGAGATCATTGGTCGGCTCGTCAAGCACGAGGAAGTTCGGGTTCTTCATCAGCACGGTGCAGAGGTAGAGTTTCCGCCGTTCGCCGCCACTGAGCTTATAGACGTAGTTGTGCTGCTGTTCGGGTGTAAAGAGGAAATGCTGCAGGAACTGTGAGGCGGTCAGATGTTTTCCGCCACCCATGTCGATATATTCGGCGATGTCCTTCACCACGTCGATCACCTTCATCTGCTCGTCGAACTGCAGTCCCTCCTGAGAGAAATAGCCGAAGCGTACGGTATCACCGATGTCGAAGCGTCCGCTGTCTGGAGGCACCTGGCCAAGCAACAACTTAATAAATGTGCTCTTGCCCGTACCGTTGTTGCCCACGATGCCCATCTTCTCGAAGCGGGAGAAGTTGTAGTAGAAGTCCTTCAGGATAATTTTGGTATTCTCCTTCCTCATTCCTCCTTCCTCGTTCCTCGAAACATACGCCTTCGACACATACTGGCACTCGAAGATCTTCGAACCGATATAGACATTGCGCGACTTCAGACGGATCTGCCGTTCTTCGATGCGTTGCTTGGCCACCTTCTCCAGTTCATAGAATGCCTCTTCACGGTAGCGAGCCTTATGGCCGCGGGCCTGCGGCATACGCCGCATCCACTCCAGCTCTGTGCGGTAGAGGTTGTTGGCACGGGCGATCTCTGCCCTGCGGTTGTCGATACGCTCCTGACGCTTTTCGAGGTAGTAACTGTAATTGCCCCGATAGGTATAGATGGTCTGGTCGTCGAGTTCGAGGATGACAGAGCAGACACGGTCGAGGAAGAACCGGTCGTGGGTGACCATCAGCAGCGTCTTATTGCCACGGCTGAGGAAGCCCTCCAGCCACTCGATCATCTCAAGGTCGAGGTGGTTCGTCGGCTCGTCAAGGATCAGCAGGTCTGGCTCGGTGATGAGTACGTTGGCCAGTGCCACGCGCTTCTGTTGTCCTCCGGAGAGCTGACCCATCGGCTGCTGCAGGTCGCGGATCTTCAGCTGGGTAAGAATCTGCTTGGCTTTCAACACCTTCTCCTCATCTCCCTGATGATTAAAACAGGCATCGAGGACACTCTCGGCGGGATCAATGACGGGCGACTGTTCGAGCATACCCACCCGCAGGTCACGACGGAAGATGATGTCTCCCGAGTCGTAACCTTCCACACCTGAGAGGATGGAAAGCAGCGTCGACTTACCCGTACCATTCTTCGCAATCAGTCCCACCTTCTGCCCTTCGGCGATGGAGAAGCTAATGTCGCGGAACAATACCAACGAGCCGAACGACTTCGTCAGTTGCTGCACATCTAAGTATGGAGTGTCCTTTGCCATATTTCTTTTTTTCAACGGACTACACGACTTAAGGACTTTTTACTGCTGAATGAATCAGTCCTGTAGTCCGTTGCTAAATTATTCATAATCCTTTATTAATCTGTTCAATGTAATCCAGTACCTCGTCGCGGCCTTGGCGTTTCTCAGCCGAGGTGACGAAAATGGGCGGCAGCTCCTCCCACGTCTCCAGAAGCACCTTCTTATAGTCCTCGACGCTCTGGCGTGCCTTGGCGGCAGACAGTTTGTCGGCCTTGGTAAAGACGATGGCGAAAGGTACGCTGCTGTCACCCAGCCACTGGATGAACTCCAGATCAATCTTCTGGGGTTCGAGACGGATATCGATGAGCAGGAACACGTTCACCAGCTGTTCGCGCTGGAGAATGTAGCCACTGATCATCTGTTCGAGTTTAGCCACCTCCTTCTTCGAGCGTTTCGCGAAGCCGTAGCCGGGCAGGTCGACCAGATACCACTCATTATTAATAATAAAATGGTTGATGAGCAACGTCTTTCCCGGCGTGGCCGATGTCTTAGCCAGCTTCTTGTTGTTCGTGAGCATATTGATCAGACTCGACTTGCCCACGTTCGACCTGCCGATGAAGGCATACTCGGGTTTATTGTCCTTCGGACACATCGACTCCATCGGGGCACTCAGGGTGAATTCTGCTTTCTTAATTTCCATCATTCATCATTTTTGGGTGCAAAGGTACGAAAAAAAATGGGAAAAGTTTGGAGATTTAAGAAATAATGCGTAACTTTGCACCGTTTTTCAGAATTGTGCTGACGTCCGTCGAGCACTTTCCTAATCTCAAACTTAAATTCCAAATTAGAATTTATTGCATATATTATGTATACAAAAGAAGAATTAGAATCAATGGAGATACCCGAATTGGAGCGCTGCTTCCGGAGAGCCTGCCAAACGGAAACGCACACGCATCGCCAAGAAGGACACCAGTAAGGTCTATACGGTGAAAGGCCAGGAAGGCGAGAACCTCGACAGCAAGAGCAACCGCAGAAAGCCGAAGGAGGCTCCCTCTCTGTTCAGCGACCTGCCTATCCAGCCCGCCAACGAAGAGCCTGCAGAGGAGGCCGCTCCCACAGAAGAGGCTCCCAAGAAACGTGGACGTAAGTCGAAGGCAGAGAAAGAGGCCGAAGAGGCTGCCGCCCGTGCTGCACAAGAGGCCGCCGAAGCCGAACAGGCGCAGGAGATCGTGCCCGAAGAGGGTTTCATACCCGAGGCTGCAGACTTCATTCCCGAGGCTACCGACTTCGCTCCCGAGGAGGATGCCGACACCGCCGACGCTATCGAGAAACTGCGTGAGAAGATGGCCAACCGCCGCGAAGACCCCTCTACCGACGAGGTCGACGCCGAAGGTGTATGGATGGGTGATCCCGGTGACGGTACCGACTTCATCCCCATTATCGACATCCCCATCGAGGACAATGCAGCCATCCCCACCCTCGATATGTTCGACCGTCCCACCGGCCATCAGGGGCAGGAGGCAGAGCCCGTCTTTAATGCCCGGGAGGCAAGCAGTCCGAAGTTCGATTTCGAGGAGATCATCACCGCCAACGGCGTGCTGGAGTGCCTCACCGACGGCTACGGCTTCCTCCGCAGCTCGGACTACAACTACCTCTCGTCGCCCGACGATGTGTATGTGTCGCCCCAGCAGATTAAGAAATACAGTCTGAAGACCGGCGACGTTGTGGAGTGTACTGTCCGTCCCCCCCATGAGAATGAGAAATACTTCGCCATGTGCAGCGTGAAGTTCATCAACGGCCGTAACCCCTCCGAGGTACGTGACCGTGTGGCCTTCGAGCACCTGACACCGCTCTTCCCCGAGGAGAAGTTTACCCTCTGCGGCGACAGGGCCACGACGAACCCCAGCGTGCGTATCGTCGATCTCTTCTCGCCCATCGGTAAGGGTCAGCGTGCCCTCATCGTGGCCCAGCCCAAGACCGGTAAGACCGTGCTGATGAAGGACATTGCCAACGCCATCGCCGCCAACCATCCCGAGGCCTATATCATGATGCTGCTCATCGACGAGCGTCCTGAGGAGGTCACCGACATGGCACGCACCGTCAACGCTGAGGTCATCGCCTCTACCTTCGACGAACCCGCCGACCGTCACGTGAAAATTGCCGGCATCGTGCTCGAAAAGGCCAAGCGCATGGTCGAGTGCGGACACGACGTGGTCATCTTCCTCGACTCCATCACCCGTCTGGCACGTGCCTACAACACCGTGTCGCCTGCCAGCGGCAAGGTGCTCACCGGTGGTGTCGATTCCAACGCCCTGCAGAAGCCCAAACGCTTCTTCGGTGCCGCCCGTAACATCGAAGGCGGCGGTTCGCTCACCATCATCGCCACTGCACTCGTCGATACGGGTTCGAAGATGGACGAGGTGATCTTCGAGGAGTTCAAGGGTACTGGAAACTCCGAGATCCAGCTCAACCGCTCACTCGCCAACAAGCGTATCTTCCCGGCCATCGACCTGGTGCTCTCGTCGACACGCCGCGACGATCTGCTGCACGACGAGACGACGCTCAACCGTATGTGGATCATGCGCAAGTTCATTGCCGAGATGAATCCTGTGGAGGCCATGGGTACCATCCGCGACCGTCTGGTGACCACCCACGACAACGAGGAGTTCCTCATGTCGATGAACGGTTAAGAGAAAATAAAACTAAAAATAAACCGATAGGCAACCGCTTATCGGTTTTTATTTTTCATAAACCAACTGTGGGAGAACTGATAGGCGGTCAGGGCTAAGACCACGAGGAAGAGCGACGTAAACATCAGCGGCTGAGGAGCATCCTCGAAACAACCGAGTCCCAGTCCGATACCGAGGGCGATGCCACTCTCCCACCCGAGCATAAACGTGCTCTGCGACGTGCCGCGCTTACAGTGCCGGCTCAACTTGATGAAAAAAAGCAGGAACCGCGAGCCGATCAGTCCCATACCCAGTCCGAAAAACATCGGTGCGACATAACTCACGATTGACAGCGTACTGCGCGTAAGCAGCATGATCAGTGCCGCCCCGAGGAGGATCAGTCCTGTGACCACCTCACTCTTCAGCTCTGCATCACGGAACACAAACCGCCAGCACAACAGCGCCCCCAAGAATCCGCACATCATCATCGAATAGAAGCGTACCGGCAACTGCATCGACAGCAACAGGCCGAACGCCACAGTGACCAGCAGCAGGTTCAAGAACAAGACTGTTCCATGAGGCAGGAAGAAGCGGTCGAGACAGAAGAACGACACATCATCTTCAGGCGTGCGGAAAGGGAATTTCACCATCAGCACCAGCACCAGACTGACCACCGCACAGCCCGTAGCAGCGAGAAATACAACCGAATGGTCGGTATAGCGCAGCAACAGCAGTCCAGCCAATGGTCCTAAGGCTAAGGCGATACGCCCGAACCAACCCGTGGCGAAGTTCGCCTCCGTGCGCTGGAAACTCTCACAGGTATCGATGATCAGCGTACTGCACAGCACCATCTGCGAGATGCCGAAGGCCGCTCCCATCGCAAAGCGCAACAGGACCAGCACCGGAAACTCCACAAACTGATAGCGCAGGCTGTCGAGGTAATACAATAGCGCCAGCAGGATTGCCACAGACGCGATTGCCACGACACAAACGATATTACGACGATAACGCTCAATCAAGTAGCTCACGAAGGCACCCAGGGCAAACAATCCTGCCCCGAAGGCACCCATCACGATACCAGCCTCCACCCCACTCAGATTCTGGTCGCCGACCAGCCATACGGGCATCGTCGGCAAAAGCATATAGACCGACATCGACAGCAGGAACTCTGAGATGGCCAGCAACCAGAATTCATACTGCCAAAGACGGATATGTACGGAAGTATTCTGAGCGTTCATACTACATCTTTAATCCCTATTTCGCCCGAGACAACAGCGTCTGCAGACGTTCGAAAGTCAGCCCTTCATAGTTTTTCAGTTGAATATCCGACAGCGGACGGATGGCTTCCTCGGCGTTCGTCGTAGCCAGTCCGACCACCGCCATGTTTGCCGCACGACCGGCACGGAGTCCATTGAAGCTATCCTCGAAAACAATGCATTCATTACTCTGAGCCTCAATCCGTTGCGCCGCCTTCAGATAACAGTCTGGATCAGGCTTGCTACGGTCGAAATCCTCCGATGTCAGAATGGCATCGAAGAGTGCTTTGAATCCCGGCTGATAGCGATAGACACTTTCCATCTTGGGAATGTTCGAACTGGTCACCACCGCCGTCCTGACACCATGGCTGCGGAGCATGGCGACGAGGGCCTCGAAGCCCTCGATATACTCGTAGCGCATCTGCTGCTCGTAGTCGTTCAGCCGGCTGGTGATGCTCTCCTGCTCAGCCAGCAACGGGCCCGAAAACCAGCGGTCGTAGATCTGCGTCAGTGTCTGACCTTTGATCTCATGCTCCAGCCCCGGATGCTCCGGATGGTACTGACGGCAGATGCCGCCCCAAAACACAGAATACTGCGGCTCGGTGTCGAACACCACGCCGTCGAGGTCAAAAAGAGCTGCCTTGAATTTATTCATTGACGATTTCCTTTCAAATTTGGGTGCAAAGGTACTGATTTTCTGCGAGAAATTTGTTCATTTCCGAAATTAAGTGTATTTTTGCACTTGATTTCATGATTTATGTATATGCGACTATTATTCTCTTCAGTACTTGCCCTGCTGCTCTGTGCCTGCAGCGAGGAATCTGAGACGATCACTTTCGAGACCGTCACTGCCGACAAAACCGTAGCCCTCACTGCCGACAGTCTCTCGCCGACATGCAGCGTGAACATCCGACTCGAACAAGCCACCCCCAGTAGCGGCAGAGCCGGAGAGATCATCAATGCCACCGTCACCGAACGGCTGCTGGACCGTAACGACGACAACATGCAGAAGTCCGCCGAGGCCTATGTCGACGAATACACCAGCAACTACCTGCGGACGCTACTGCCCCTCTATAACCAGGACAGTGACGACATACACAAACAGGCATGGTATCACTACCACTACATCATCAACAGCCACACGCAGGCGGGCAGCAAGGGAACGCTGGTCTATCTGGCCGACCTCAACTACCGTGAAGGCGGCAACCACGCCATCAACCAGCAGGTCATCATGAACTTTGAAGCCAAGACCGGCCGGCTGCTGAACATCAGGGACGTTTTCATCGAAGGCTTCGAAGAACAGCTGAAACCCATTCTGCTGAAAGCCCTTCAGGAGAAGACCGGCCTCGCCACCATGAAGGCGCTCCACGACAACGGCTACTTGAACAACTCCGACATCTACGTGCCCGAGAACTTCATCCTCGGCAGCGATGCCATCACCTTCGTCTTTAACCCCGACGAGATTGCTCCCTACACCGTCGGCAGTATCGAGCTGACCATCGCCTATGCGGCCGTAGACAGGATTCTCAGTTCCATGTTTGAGTATTGACTTTGAACTTTGCGCTTTATGATATGATGAAAGCAGAGATTATACTGAAATATTTTCCGGAGCTGACGGAGCGGCAGAAGGAGCAGTTCGAGGCCCTCGACGCCCTCTACCACGACTGGAACGCGAAGATCAACGTCATCTCCCGCAAGGACATCGACCAGCTCTACGAGCACCATGTGCTCCACTCGCTGGCCATCGCCAAGACAATCCGTTTCCGTCCCGGCACGCGCATCCTCGACTTCGGCACCGGCGGCGGATTCCCCGGCATCCCCCTGGCCATCCTCTTCCCCGACTGCGAGTTCAAGCTCATCGACGGCACGGGCAAGAAGATCCGCGTGGCACAGGAGGTAGCTCAGGCCATAGGCCTCACCAACTGCCACCCCGAACACCTGCGAGGCGAGGACGAACGCGGACAGTACCACTTCGTCGTCAGCCGCGCTGTCATGCCCCTGCCCGACCTCGTAAAAATCGTGCGCAAGAACATTGCCAAACCCCAGCTCCGCTCGGCTTTGCCGCTTGGCTCCGCCAAGAACGCCCTGCCCAACGGCATCTTCTGCCTCAAGGGCGGCGACCTACAAGCCGAGACGCAGCCTTTCCGCAACATCGTGGAGACCACCGACATCAGCACCTTCTTCGCCGAAGACTGGTTCCGCGAAAAATACGTCATCTACCTTCCCATCAATTGACTTTGAACTTTGAACTTTGAACATTGAACTTTATGATTAGTATAAAGACTTTCGCTTTTAATTTGCTTCAGGAGAACACCTATGTGGTGAGCGACGACACCCTCGAATGTGTCATCATCGACTGTGGCGCCTACTACGACGACGAGCGCCGCGCCATCACCGACTACATCAGCAGTCAGGGTCTCAAACCCGTCCGTCTCCTCGCCACCCACGGCCACTGGGACCACAACCTCGGCATCGACACCATCTACCAGGCATACGGTCTGCGGGTGGAGGCAGCTAAAGAAGACGACTTCATCATCTCCGACATCCCCCACAACTTTCAAAGCATCATCGGTGCCCCGCTCCGCCGCGAATATCCCGCCGTAGGCCGTTTTTTCACCCCCGACGAGGTGATCCGCTTCGGCCACCACAGCCTGCAGGTACTGAAGACACCCGGCCACTCCCCAGGCAGCGTCGTATTCTACTGTGCTGAGGAGCACACCGCCTTCACCGGCGACACCCTCTTCCGTATGAGCGTCGGCCGCACCGACTTCGAAGGCGGCAGCTATACACAACTGATGAGCAGCCTCACCAATGTCTTGGCGAAGCTGCCCGCTGATACAGTCATCCTCCCGGGTCACGGCCCGCAGTCGACCATCGCCGACGAACTGCGCTACAACCCGTATCTGACTTCATAAACTTTGACACTTCTATTACTTACATCATAGCTTCTTGATAAAGGCGGCGGATGTGGATGCGGTACTTGTCGGAGAGGGTGATCTGCATCACACGAGGGAGAGGAAAGGTGGAAAGGTGAGAAGGTGAAAAGGTGAAAGCATTGGCCATTTCTATGGCCACGTGACCCATGGTGCGGCGGAGGTTGATCTCGACGCAGGGATGAATCGAAAATCCTTGACCATCATGACGGGAGAGAATCATCATATCGACACCAAACGGCCCCGTGTATGGACAAGACGATGGAGACGAGGCATGAGACGTGAAGACATCGGACAAGGCAGATATCAGTTTCTCTCGAATATCACCAATCGAACTCGCTGGTACATAACGGCTTATCGTATCAAGTTTGTCTTCTTCTGAGGCGATAATATTGCCCGTATAGGCGCCATTGCGAGTGTCGAATAGAGAAAGTCCGAGATAGCGGATACGGCCGTCTTGTAGTGCCTCAAACTCCATACCAAAATCCTTGACTTTCGGATACATCGGTTCGACCATGACAGAACCCTGTTGGGCGATGGTGTTCCGAAGCCAGCCACGGTGGTAGTCGGAGAGCTCGCCTTCGATGAAACGCACGCCACGGCCACTGCTGCTCCAAGGGGCCTTGACCACCAGATGCGGATGCTTCAGAAGGCATGTTTCGACAGCCTCGACGGAGGCGGCTTCGAGGGGTGATTCGAGGAAGGAGGAAGGAGAAACGAGGAAGGAGATTAGACGATGCAGAACCTTGGCGGCATGACGGCGGTGGGAAAGGTCGCGGACGGCGGCGATCTCTGATTCTGAGGGACAGGCCTCGGCGGGGGCTCCATAACGGATGAGGGCAGCACGCAAGGCGAGATCCCAACCCCAGGGCGAGACACGGTCAATAGGAAGGTGCGGCAACTGTGACTTGTCGACAAAGCGGCAAGGCGACCCTCCTACCCTCGCCCGCAGCCGACCATAAGCCCGACGGGCCTGATCCACATGCTCCACCAGCACACAGTCGCCCTCGCCAGCCCAAAGAGCCGGCAGATAGCCGAGGTCAGCCCTCAGCCGACGTCCCGCATGGGGGGCGGTGAAATTGCTCAGGCCAGAAGCCAGGGCAAGGTCGTGTTCGGGGTTAAAGACATGGAGAGTCATTTACCATTTACGATTTACGGATTTACGATTTTTACCGATTCGGGTGCAAAGGTAGTGATAATTTGGCACGAATGACACGAATTTTCACGAAAAAAGATAATAAATCAAAAAAAATCACGCCATTCTTGCCTTTAATGCCTTAAATTTAGTAAATTTGCACTCATATTTAATTAAAACGTAAATCGTAAATTAGTAAACCGTCAATTAAAGTTATGCCGATAAAGATACTCAGTGTCGACGACGAGAACGATCTCGAGTTGCTGTTGACACAATATTTCAGAAGGAAAATCAGAAAGGGTGAATATGACTTCCATTTCGCCCACAACGGTCTGGAGGCACTCACGATGCTGCTGAAGGAAAAGGATTTCGACATCATCCTGAGCGACATCAACATGCCCGAGATGGACGGTCTGACGCTGCTCACGAAGATCAACGAGATGCAGAATCCCGCCCTGAAGTGCATCATGGTGTCGGCCTACGGCGACATGGGCAACATCCGCCAGGCGATGAACAACGGTGCCTTCGACTTCGCCACGAAGCCCATCGACCTCGACGACCTGAGCCTGACCATCGAGAAGGCCATCGAGCAGATCCACTACATCAAGGAGATGCAGAAGGAGCACAACGAGCTGACGGGCATCAAGGGCGACCTGGCCGTGGCGCGTGAGATCCAGCAGGCCATCCTGCCCCGCATCTTCCCGCCGTTCCCCGAGGAAACCACCTCGATGGACATCGCCGCGGAGATGAACGCCGCCAAGGACGTGGGAGGCGACTTCTACGACTTCTTCCGCATCGACAAGGACCGCATCGGATTCACCATCGCCGACGTGAGCGGCAAGGGCGTGCCGGCAGCCATCTTCATGGCCGTCGCCCGTACCCTCATCCGTGCCACAGGCATCCGGGGCGTCAGTCCGGCGGAGTGCATAACCTACAGCAACAGCCTGCTCTCACAGGAGTCGGTGAACTATATGTTCGTCACCGTGTTCTACGGCATCTACAACATCCGCACCGGTGAAGTGACCTATACCAACGCCGGTCATAACCCGCCCTATCTGATAAAGGCCAACGGGACCGTGGAGGAGCTGCCGCTGTCGAAGGACATTGTGGCAGGCGCCATCGATGACTACCAGTACACCGAAAAGACCCTCCAGCTGGAAAAGGGCGACACGCTGCTGCTCTATACCGACGGCGTGACGGAGGCGGTTGACGCGGAAGTGAATGACTATAGCGAAGATCGGTTGAAGAAACTGCTCGACCATAGCAGCAAGCTCAGCTGTCAGGAGGTCGTCGATAAGGTGAAGGCCGACGTGAAAGACTTCGTCGGCGAGGCCGAGCAGAGCGATGATATCACGTTGTTAGCGCTGAAGCGACTTTGAACTTTGAGCTTTGAACTTTATGATTTGATAAAGTGAAAAAGGGGACTATCATAATGGGATGTGCGGGACTGTTGCTGGCCGGACTGGCAGCGACAGGCTTCGTGGGATGGCAGCAGGAGCGGCAGAAGGTGAAAGACCTTGAAGAGCGGCTGGCTGTCATGCAGAAGCAGGAACTCCGCTCGACCATCGACCGCAGCGTGAGTGCCCAGATGGAGAAGATCGCCAATGAGCAGAGGGAGATCTCCGACGAGAAGCGTGAGGAGGCCCTCCAGCAGACCCGCGTGGCCAACGAGATGCGACAGTGCAGCGAACAGGAGCGGCTCAACGCCGTCGAGGCCGAGCGCAACGCCATTGCCTCAGAGAAAAAAGCCCTCGAAGCCTCCGCCGTGGCAGAGAGCCAGAGGCAGATGGCCGAGCACCAGCGCATACAGGCAGAGTTCTCCAAGCGCGTGGCCGACACCCTGAGCTATCTCGCCCTCGGACGATCCTTAGGATCCATCTCCACCATCCAGAGTCAGGCCGGCAACAAGGAGATCGCCGACCTGTTGAGCTACGCCTCCTATCTCTTCACTTCGAGGTATCAAGGCGACTTGTACAACCCTACTGTGTTCCAGTCGCTGATGCGGGCGAGTGAGAGTATGGTGTCGTGGTCGGAGCATACCGGTGCGATCATGAATATGGACTTCCTGCCCAACGAAATGAACCGGCTCGTCACCGTGAGCAACTACGGTGAGATCATCCTCTGTGAACGGAAAGGCGACCGCCTGCTCACCGAGACACTTTTCAAAAACAACCAATACGACTTCCGCGACATTTACATCGACAAAGCCACCAACCTCATCTATGCCCTCAGCCGGACAGGTGAGCTGGTGATTATCTCGAGGAAGGAGGAAGGAGGAAAGAGGAAGAATGAAGTGAAGACGCTCAGCATCGACGGGATGAAATACCCGATGAAGATCAACTATATCAACGACGACTTCCTACTCATCATCGGAGAGCGGAGCCTGGCACAGTTCGACAAGAAACGCCAGATCTTCAGGAACGTCAAGCAGACACCCTTCCGCATCGTCACCAGTACCCGCAAACAAAACTTACCGATACTCTTCGACGACCAAGGACGGCAGCACATTGTGAAGGGTCTGGAGACGTTTGATACTTCGAAGGTGCCCGTGCCCGGCAACGTGACCGCCTACTGCGAATCGAAGAATACCGGCTACCAAGCCTTCGGCATAAACGACGGCACCATCTGGCTCGTCGACAAGCATGGAAATGCTCAGAAGCTCTTAGGCCACCGCAGCCGCATCTCGAGGATGAGGCTGAACGGAAGGCGCCTGTTCTCCTCGTCGTACGACGGTCAGGTGAACCTCTGGATTGCCGACAACGAGAAGGTGGAGCCTATGACGCTTCTACAGTCGAACAACTGGATCACCTGTTTCAACTTCGACACCTCGAAGACCGCCTTCTGGATGGGTGACATCAAGGGCAACCTGGCGGCGGTGAACATCTCCGTGCCGACGATGGTGGAGAAGATACAGAAGAAATTGAAGCGCAACCTGACGACCGAGGAGTGGAACTACTTCATCGGGCAGAACATTCCGTATGAGAAATTTGTGGAAAATGAAAAATGAGGAATGAGCAATGAGGAATGTTGATTACTTCTATAATCGAATGATGCGATATATGACCATGAGGGGCAGGACGTTTGCATGTCTGGTCATCATCATTTCTCACTTCTCATTGCTCATTCCTCATTCCAACGGGCAGGGTATCCCCTTCTTCCAGAACTTCCTACCGGAGGACTATCATGCCAACAGCATCAACTTCGACATCGAGACCGACAACGACGGTATCGTCTACCTGGCCAATTTCGAAGGCATGATTTATTTCGACCATGCCCAGTGGCGGGTGCTCCATACGCCCGGCATCACCCGTGTGACCGTTACCTGTAAAACGGAAGACGGAACGATCTGGGTGGGCGGCTACAACTTCTTCGGCCGCGTACAGCGCAGGGACAATGGCGAGATCTATCTCCAGAGGATCGGCAAGTCGAACCTCTTCAAAGGTGAGGTGAGCGAGATTTATGAGCGAGACGGTAAGGTAAGGTTCCTGACGCGCGAAGGCAGCATCTTCGAGGTCAAGGGCGACAAGGTCAGGCTCTACAAGAAGATTAACAAGAACACCATGAAGATCGGCGTGCTCGATGTCATCGATGCCGATGCCGCCGAGAAGGGTGAAACCGATATCGTCAAGGATGAAGTCGTCATCGAAGAGTCCTTAGACTACGGTCTGAAGGCGGTCATTCACAAGGGCATCGGCCTCGCCATCACCGACGACAAGGACAAGGAGCTCTATACGGTCAATAGTGAGAACGGTCTCTGTTCAAGCGACGTTGTCTATATCTCCTACGACAATCGCGGGACACTCTGGGGAGCCACCTCGAAAGGTCTGTTCGCCATGAGCATCCCTTCAGCCTTCTCCCACTTCTCTGCTGATGAAGGACTTCACGGCAGCGTCCTGTCCATCGAGCACATGGGCAACCGGTTCTATGTAGGAACCGACGAAGGTCTGTTCCGTCAGGACGGGTTACGGTTCACGCATATCCCCGGCATTACACACTCCTGCTGGGCTATGACGAAGAGCGAATCCGGACTGTTGGCAGCCACTGCCGACGGCATCTACAGGATATCCCCAGACAACAACGTCCAGCATCTGACCACCAAGGACGCCCTGTCGGTGCTCGATTTAGGCACATACTTCTATAGCGGTGAGTTCGACGGTGTCTATCAGACTTCGGCCGACGGCAAAAGTCGTAAGAAAGTCTGCCAGATGGAGAGTGTGAAGAAGATGATCAGAGACGCCGACGGCACCATCTGGATGCAGAGCATCTACGGCATGGTATGCTCCATCAAGCCCGGCACAGACAGATTCGATTTATATAGGACTGACGGGCGGGTGGAGACGATGCACTCGCTCGTGTCCATCAACGGCAAAGTGGAGGTCATCGATGCCGAGACGACGGAGCCCTTCCCCTACCCGTTCTTCGCCACTACCGACAGCAAGGGCATCTGCTGGCTGACGAACAACGAGGGCAAGGAGCTCTACGCCTGGAAGGACGGCAAAAGGCTCAACGACTTCAACCGGCTGCTGGCACCGTTCGGCGAACTCCTGGTACGTGCCGTCTATACGTTAGGCGACGAGGTGTGGATCGGCAGCGACAACGGTCTCACCATCATCAACACCAAAGCGAAGGACCCCTATCTGGACCTCAAGCCCGAGCTGCACATCCGCTCCATCACGTTAGGCAGCGACAGCATACTCTGGGGAGGCTTCGGAAAGATGCCCGAGGCCCTGAAGCCCCTGAAGCACAAAGAGCATAACCTCAAGTTCACCTTCTCGCTCAACAGCACGGCCGTCATCGGCAAGAGCTTCTACCGCTACCGCCTGAACGACGGCAGCTGGAGCACGTGGTCGACAAGCTGCGAGGCTAACTTCGTGAACCTCTCCCACGGCACTTACACGTTCCATGTGCAGGCGAGAGATGCGATGAACCGCCTGTCGGAGATCACCAGCATCGAATTCAAGATCAGTCCGCCGTTCTATCTCAGGTGGTATATGTATTTGCTCTATCTGCTGCTCGCGGCGGCGCTCATCTATTTTCTCACCCGTCTGCGCATGCGTAAGCTAGAGAAGGATAAGGAACGGCTGGAGCTTATCATCAAGGACCGTACGGCCCAGGTGGTGAGACTGGAGAAGATGGCCGCCACCGGTAAGCTGACGCAGGGACTGATCGACCGCATCCTCAACCCGCTGAACTATATTAACAACTTCTCCAAGCTCTCCGAAGGCCTGATCAAGGATGTCAAGGCGAATATCGAGGACGAGAAGGACCACATGGACGAGGAGAACTACGACGACACGATGGACGTGCTCGACATGCTGACCGGCAACCTGCAGAAAGTCTGCGAGCACGGTCAGAACACCACCCGTACGCTCAAGGCCATGGAGGAGGTGCTGAAAGACCGCTCGGGCGGCATCATCATGATGGACCTGATAGGCGTCATACAACAGGATAAGGAGATGCTGCTGACCTATTTCAAGGAGGACATTGCCCAATACGGCATAAAGATCACCTTCGACTGTCCCGAGGGTCCGCTGCCGATCGACGGCAACCCCGACCAGCTGAGCAAGACAATCATGAGTCTACTGGGCAATGCCGTCTATGCCATCAAGAAGAAGGCACAGCGTATGCAGTTCACCCCGGAGATCATCCTGCGGCTGACGGCCGACAGCAAACAGGTGCTGATCAGCATCCGCGACAATGGCACCGGCATCGAAAGCACCATCATCGACAAGATCTTCGATCCCTTCTTCACCACGAAGACCACCGGTGAGGCAGCGGGTGTAGGCCTCTACCTAAGCCGTGAGATTATCCAGAACCACGGCGGTGACATCAGCGTCAAGAGCGTCAAAGACGAATATTCTGAGTTCACCTTCAACATACCCCTCAAATAAACATTAAGATTATGGAACAGATTGAACAACTCAAGGAACAACTCAAGAAGCAGGAGAAACTCGCATCCTTAGGACTGCTGAGTGCCGGCATCGCCCACGAGATACAGAATCCGCTGAACTTCGTGATCAACTTCAGCAAGATATCTGATAAGCTGTTGAAAGACCTCACGGAGATTGTGGAAGACAACAAGGACAAGCTTGCTGAAGACGACTGTGAGGAGATGGAAGACATCGTGACCGACCTGAAGGAGAACATGGCGAAGATCGTCGAACACGGTGAGCGCGCCATCAACATCATCCAGGGCATCCTGCTCGTCTCACGCGGCAAGGAAAACGAGTTCCGGTCTGCCGACGTCTGCCAACTCGTGAAGGAATACGTGTGGCTCTCCTACCATGCCATGCGAGCCAACCACAAAGGCTTCAATCTCGCCATCCATGAATCGTACGACACTACCATGCCTCCGATGACGGTCATCCCGCAGGACCTGAGCCGCGCCGTGCTGAACGTGATGAACAACGCCTGCTACGCCGTGTGGAAGAAAGCCCAGACTGCAGGCGAAGACTATAAGCCAGAGGTGAACGTCAGCGTAGGCACCCAGGACGGGAACCTGCTTATCAGCTTCGCCGACAACGGTGAGGGTATGACCGACGAGGTGAAGCAGCGACTCTATGAGAACTTCTTCACCACCAAACCTATCGGACAGGGCACCGGACTGGGTATGGGCATCACCCGCGACATCATCGAGAACAAGCATGAAGGAACCGTCTCCTTCGAATCCGTCGAGGGCAAAGGCACCACCTTTACATTCACCATCCCCATCAAGAAATGAAGACGAGACTACACCTAATTATATTATTGATGCTGCTGACGGTTCTGCCTGTCGGCGGTCAGGAAAACACGACTCGTCAGATCTACTATCAGGCCGAGAGCGAATACAACATCGGCCGCATCGAACAGGCCCTGACCATCCTGCAGGACAACATCAAGAAATTCTCGGGCAACATGCAGCAGAGCGCCTACCGCCTGATGGCCCTCTGCTGGCTCGGACTCGACGATAACGAGAAGGCCGAGGAATGGACCCGGAGCTTGCTCTCGCAAGACCCCTACTACACCGCCTCATCGCAAGATCCCCAGCGGTTCATCGACTTGGTGGAAAGCATCAAGCTGGGGCTCACCGCAAAGATCACCACCGCCTCCAGCCAGGCTGAGACCCTCGCAGAGGTGCCGGTTCCCACCACCCTCATCACCGAGGACATGATACGCAACTGCGGTGCCCAGAACCTGCAGGGGGTGCTCGCAGCCTATGTGCCCGGCATGAACATCGTAGACTGTAACGACGATATCAACATCGCCATGCGAGGCATCTACAGCAACGGTCAGGAGAAGATCCTCATCATGCTCAACGGCCACCGGCTGAACAGCTACTGTACGAACATCGCGTCGCCCGACTACAGCCTCAGCCTGGAGAAGATCAAGCAGATAGAGGTGCTGCGCGGTCCTGCCTCCTCACTTTACGGCGATGTAGCCCTGACGGCAGTGGTGAACCTGATCACCAAACAGGGTGCCGACGTCGACGGCTTGCGAGTCAAGGCCGGCATCGGCAATTACGGTCAGAAACACTTGGAAATGATTTTTGGCAAGCACTACTTCGACCTCGACGTGCTCTTCTGGGGAAGTATCTACCACAACACCGGCGAGACGATGCAGGCCCCGCCGGAGATGAAATTCGACGACTTTGGCATACCCTATCCGACCGTCACCGTAGGACGCATCGGCAACAAACCGTCGTTCGACTTCGGCGTACAGTTGAAATACAAGGATCTGCAGCTCCTTTACGACACCCATTTCTCCGAGGTCATCGCACCCTATAGCATGAGCACGATGGCAAAATCCTACGATCACGACAGATACAGGAAGATCGAGGGCTATTCACCCAGCTATGCCTCAAAGTCGCATCACGCTGACCTGAGCTATGGCAGGAAACTGGGCAACGTCAACATGAAAGGTGTCTTTACCTACGATAACAGCGAGCTGACCCACTATCAGGTCATCGCCGACTTCCCGTTCAAAGAATTAGGATGGATCTATGGATCTTCGGATACCGTCACCGTGTTTAATAATCCCGGTCTGTACAGGTTTATGAACGGCGACGAGCAGAACCTCGGCCTGCAGTTGAAGGGAGACTTCAACTACATCAATACCGACGTACATAAAGGTTCGTTGGCCTTCGGCGCCGAATTCGATTATTTCAGTCTCGACGACGTACGATACACATTGGGTTACGACTATAATATGCTGTTACAGGAAAGTCCGAAGATTGCGGAAAATGGTACAGGCAGCGAGAACAGTTACAATGCCTACCTACAACTGAAACACCAGTGGCACTCCTTCATCATCAATGCCGGACTCCGATACGACCATAAGAAACGCATCGACGACATCACCCTCGACGAATTATCTCCACGTATAGCGTTCATCCTCCTGCAACCGAAATGGAACCTCAAACTCAGCTTTTCACGCTCGTTTGTCGATGCGCCCTATCTGTATCGGAAGACCAATGAGCTGCTGCCAGAACTTGTCCAAAATCCCTACTTGATAAATGTAACCACCCTGGACCCGGAATTCGTCAACTCCTTTCAGCTGACCTTTGCCGGCATCCAATGGGTGAAAGGTCTGAGCTTCGAGGTCAACGGATTCTACAACGACGCCATAGACCTGATCAAGACTAACATCATCATCCACAAGAATGAAGGCAAGAACAAGACAGCAGGCCTGGAGTTCCTGGCCAACTATCGCAGCAAGAAGTTCACGGCTGACTTCAATCTCACATGGACGCACACCTTCGAGTCTAACATCCTCGAAAAAAATATCGATGACAACAACAACACCCCTGCCATCATGTCGAACGCCGTCGTCAGCTGGCAGCTAACCCCACATCTGAGACTGCACTCGCATATCATGTTTGAAGGAACTCAGAGAACATATAACTATGATCTGGTCAAGTTGATTGAGTTATACAAATTACTTGCTGACATAGATTATGAAACTATTGATCTTGATGAGATACAGGCTATACAAGAAAAGACGGATAATCTGATTATGAAAAAAGAGATGCCTTCGCGCGTCATCTTCAACCTCGGTGCCGAATATCAGATAGGCAAGCTCACCCTTGGTGCCAACATCCATAATCTCTTCGATAAATACTATTATCGCAGCGGCATGAACACCAACGTCGTTCCGCAGAAAGGACGCTGGTTTATGTTCGATATTGCCTACAAGTTCTGAGTCAAAAGGTAAGTTTTTCGCCCCAATTTATTGATAAAACGCAAAAATAACAAAAATTAATAGAGATTTTGCTACATAGACTTTGCAATTTGAAGAATTATTCGTAATTTTGCCGCACTTTAATAAAGTAATTAGAACAAATCAAGCAGGAATGGAAGCTTTTTTCAGGACGCACAGATACTTAGTGGAGCATACCAAGGCCCCCGTCCGGCGCACGCTGATGGACGAGATTGACTGGTCCGACCGTATGATCGGCATCAAGGGAACGCGCGGTGTCGGCAAGACGACGTTTCTGTTGCAGTACGCAAAGGATCATTTCGACACACAGGATAAGCAATGCCTGTATATCAACATGAACAACTTCTATTTTCAGGGCAAGGGCATCGCCGACTTTGCAGGAGAATTCTACCGTCACGGCGGGCGCGTACTCCTCATCGACCAGGTGTTCAAACAGCCAGACTGGTCCAACGAGCTCCGTAAGTGCTATGACCTCTACCCTAACCTGAAGATCGTCTTCACGGGCAGCAGCGTGATGCGCCTGAAGGACGAGAACCCCGAGCTTAACGGCATCGTGAAATCTTACAACCTGCGCGGCTTCTCCTTCCGAGAGTTCATCAACCTGCTGACCGACAACACCTTCCGCCCCTACTCCCTCGAAGAGATCCTCTCCGACCACGAGCGCATCACCAGGCAGATCCTGCCCAAGGTGTCGCCCAACAAATACTTCCAGGACTATATCCACCACGGTTTCTATCCCTTCTTCCAAGAGCAGCGCAACTACAGCGAGAATCTGCTGAAGACGATGAACATGATGACCGAGGTGGACATCCTGCTCATCAAACAGATCGAACTGAAGTATCTCACGAAGATCAAGAAGCTCTTCTATATGATTGCCGAGGACGGTCCGTCGAAGGCGCCTAACGTGAGCAAGCTTGCCCACGACATCGAGACCAGCCGCGCCACGGTGATGAATTACATTAAGTACCTCACCGACGCCCGACTGACGAACCTCATCTATCCCGTCAATGAAGACTTCCCCAAGAAGCCCGCGAAGATCATGCTCCACAACTCCAACCTGATGTACGCCATCTACCCCATCCAGGTGGACAGGCAGGAGGCCATGGAGACGTTCTTCGTCAATTCGCTGTGGAAAGACCATAAGGTGAACGCCGGTGGCAGAGACTACAACTACCTCGTCGACGAGAAGCTGAAGTTCCGCATCCTCGATGCCAAGTCGCCTGGCCGTCAGCGCATCTCGCCCGACATCATCTACGCCCGCTACAATACGGAGATCGGCACAGGCAATCAGATTCCGCTGTGGCTTCTCGGCTTCCTCTATTAAAGGTAAAAAGGTAAAAAAGTAAAAAAGTAAAGATCATTAAACAAATACATTAGTTAGTAACTCATTTTATACATTAACAAAATGGCTAAAGAAAAGAAGTTTATCACCTGTGATGGTAACGAGGCTGCGGCTCACGTGAGCTACATGTTCTCCGAGGTAGCTGCTATCTACCCCATCACCCCGTCTTCGCCTATGGCGGAGCATGTTGACGAGTGGGCCGCCCGTGGTCGTAAGAACCTTTGGGGACAGACCGTCAGTGTTCAGGAAATGCAGTCAGAGGCTGGTGCTGCCGGTGCCGTTCACGGTTCACTGCAGGCTGGTGCCCTCACCACTACATTTACCGCCTCTCAGGGTCTGCTCCTGATGATCCCTAACATGTACAAAATCGCCGGTGAGCTGATCCCCTGCGTGTTCGACGTTTCTGCACGTACGCTGGCTTCACACTCTCTCTGTATCTTCGGTGACCACCAGGACGTGATGGCTTGCCGTCAGACTGGTTTCGCTATGCTCTGCGAGGGTTCTGTACAGGAGGTGATGGATATGACCGCCGCCGCTCACCTGGCTTCTCTCGAGACCTGCGTACCTTTCGTTAACTTCTTCGATGGTTTCCGCACCTCTCACGAGTATCACAAGATTGAGCTGCTCGACCAGGAGGATGTCCGTCCGCTCGTCAAGGAAGAGTACATCAAGCGTTTCCGTGACCGTGCTATGTCGCCTGAGCGTCCTATCACCCGTGGTACCGCAGAGAACCCCGAGACCTTCTTCACACACCGTGAGGCCTGCAACCCCTACTACGATGCAGTTCCCGAGGTGGTTGAGAAGTATCTGGGCGAGCTCTCTAAGATTACTGGCCGTGAGTATCACCTCTTCTCTTACTACGGAGCCGAGGATGCCGACCGCATGATCATTCTGATGGGTTCTGCTACCGATGCTGCCCGCGAGGCCATCGACTACTTGAACGCTCAGGGTCAGAAGGTGGGTATGATCTCTGTTCACCTCTATCGTCCGTTCAGCGTGAAGCACCTGCTGGCAGCTGTTCCCAAGAGCGTGAAGAAGATTGCCGTCCTCGACCGCACAAAGGAACCCGGTGCTACCGGCGAGCCTCTGTACATGGACGTGAAGGATGCCTTCTACGATGTCGAGAATCGTCCTCTCATCGTCGGTGGCCGCTACGGTCTCGGTTCTCACGACACCACACCGGCTCAGATCATCAGCGTGTTCAACAACCTCGCTATGCCCGAGCCTAAGAACCACTTCACCATTGGTATCGTAGACGACGTGACCTTCACCTCTCTGCCCGAGGTTGAGGAGATTGCCCTCGGTGGCGCCGGCATGTTCCAGGCTAAGTTCTACGGTCTGGGTGCTGATGGTACCGTTGGTGCTAACAAGAACTCAGTTAAAATTATTGGTGACAACACCGACAAGTACTGCCAGGCTTACTTCTCTTACGACTCCAAGAAGTCGGGAGGTTTCACCTGCTCTCACCTGCGTTTCGGTGATACACCTATCCGCTCTACCTATCTGGTGACCACACCTAACTTCGTGGCTTGCCAC
>CACYQO010000029.1 GCA_902776545.1 uncultured Prevotellaceae bacterium
ATTTGAAGTAAATTTGCCAAAAAGAAGGAGCGGTGGTTTAAGCTTTACACGCAATTACATGAAATTGCAGAATTTAGTTTGGCTGCCTCCAGCTCCACTTCGTTCCACCCTCGCGAGGTTCACCCTCGCGAGTTTTTTTCTCCCCCTAAGTTAGGGGGAGTTAGAGGGGGTCTGAAGAAGCGCATTGTCTAAGGCTGTTCAGACCACCCCTCGCTCGGCTTTGCCGCTTGCTACCAAAGGGACGCAAGAACCCCTCCTGACTCAGGAGGGGAAGAGATTACCCACCTGCTCCCGGGCGCTCATCATCGTCATCGCTCTTGGTGAAGGTCTCTGAAGCCACCTCGCTGCTCTGACCGCCCATGATGGCGATGGCCTTCACGGTAGCCGTGTCGCTCAGGGTGATGGGCTCGCTGTAGAGCGTGCTCTCAGCCCTACTGCCTCCTGACTCCTGACTGCCGCCCTTGGCTGCCGCAATCTCTGCCTTGGCCTTGTCGGTCCAGGCCAGCTTGGCGTCCTTCTTCAGCTCATCGCGGGTGAAGTCGCCAGTACTCTGGGCCAGTAGCTTAACTGTTTTCACAGCAGCTCCCGTCTTGGCACCTTCGGCCAACGTGCCGATGGTTGCAGAGGCCACCTTGTCGGTATCAGCGTCGTAGAGCGTCTCTAAGGCGTTGGCTTCCACGGTAGCCTTGAAAATCGCCAGGTTCTCAATCTTCACCGTGTTGCCGTTAAGAACTTGCTCGCGCACGCACTTCACGAAGTCGATCAGGATACCGGTGATGGATCCCTCTGAGAACATCGTGTTGTGTTCTGCCATGTGCTTCGCCATAGCCTTCACGTCTAAAACTTGTTTGTAACTGACACGGGCATACAGTTTACCCGCCTGTTCCGATTCCGAAGTCTCGGTCACTTTTGAAAGATACAGTTCTAACATTTTTGTAAGTGTTTTTTGTGGTGTTAGAATACTAAGCGAACCAAAGTTAGGGGGAGCCAGAGGGGGTCTGAACTTGCGCCATTCCATCCTCTAATTCCTCTGCAAAGTTACAAAAAATATCTGAAACTACCAAACATTATGTAACAATTTTTGTTAAAAAATAGAGGCAATTGTCTCCCGACAACCACCCCTACGATAAAAGGAACTACAAATGTAGAATGAATAATGAATATCGCAATATAACGGCTACATCAACTTATGATATTTGCCCTTATGTTCGCCTGTGCGGATTTTCTTAGACGCCATTCCGTCATCGACAAGAATCTTCAGTCTTCCGCATACGCTACCCATACTTTCGTAGCCGTACTCACGCATCACATCGTCGCTGGTGAAGTATTCGGGCAGACGGCGATAGGCCAATAGCGTCTTCTGCTGATGTTGCTTATTCGCAGCCTTGTTGGCAGCGTCATTATCATAGTGCTGCTCAGCGATGGCCTTGAAGAAGTGCTGGGTGAAAGCCCACTGGGCGTTAGCAATAAGCAGAGCCAGATTGATGTCTGTGCGATCGATCTTGAAGTCCGGGCCGCACTTGTACATACCGCCTTCCTCCACCATCTTATCCCAGTGGCGAGATACGATAAAGGGCAGTGAGAAGTTCATGGCCACCCAGCCAACACGTTTCAGCAAATCCTCCTCCGCATGACTGCCGTTTTCCTTGGCGTCTGCCATACGGCGTGCCGTCCAGTCATAGAGAGCGTCAGAGAGTTCCTTGGAGGGTATCTCACCCTTCGTGGCGTTCAGCTTGTAGGCCCATTCGCGGAGGTCCGCCTCCCGCTTCTGGTCCTTTTCGTCGTAGTCGTACTTCTCCTTCATCTTGAAGTCGGTATCGCCTGTAGGTACTGGAGTGATACGTGTACAGAGTCCTGTCGGATAGTTCTCCACGTTCACCTGCTTGTTCAGGGCATATTCCGTGCCGCTGTACATACAGTTCAGGTGAACATCATACTCACCGACACGCGATGATGACGTTTTGAGGAACGAGCCTTGCGGTTCATTGTGGAAGAGCTTGAGCCACAGGGTGTAGATATCCATGTAGCCCTTCTTCATCTGACGGAGGGTGTTGTCGAGTTCTGAGTCCATGATGCTGACATGCAAGGGCCACTCCTCACCGTCGATCATTTCCTTGGCGTTGAACTCAGCCTCGCGGATGGCGGCAGCCGACGAGGCACACGGCAGACAGCGGTAGATGCCCGTAGGTCTTGGCGACTTGTTCTTGTCAGCTCCGCTTTTCTGTTCTCGCTCCATGTTCCAGCGGTTCAAAGCCTTCTCCTGGGCGGCATCCGACTTCTTGACGGGTTCCATCATCAGGCGGTAGAGTTCAACGAGCAGCTGCTTGCCTGAGCCCATACGACCCAGCAGCTCTAACAGGCAGTTCATTCTGCATCGCTTGCCCGGCGAAGCCCAGAAGCGGTACCACATTCTTGTACACAAGGTCATGGCATAGGCACCGCCAATGAAGATTGCGGCAGGAAAGAGTTGCAGAGGAATACGATGACACAACAGTTGAGCCAGTATGTAATGCCTGAACATCTTCTTGATGTCCTGACCCATGTGCTCCAACATTCCGACCATCCCATACTCTGCTGCAGCCATTTCGCGGCCCTCGGCTGTGAGGCGGGCCTCCCGGGCCAGTTGCTGGTAACTGCGGCCGGTTACTAACTTGATGGCGTTACGCATTTCCTTCGAAGGCTGCGGGTCGTTGTAGTTCTCGGCCTCGCGCTTCAGCATGCGCTTCTGGGCGGTCTGAAGGATGCGCTCAATCTCGTCCTGTCCGCGCTCTTTGACGACATCCTGCACCCATGGCAGCGACATCAGCACGCGCCGCACTTTGTCAATGTCGCCGTCGAGGACAATGATGAGGTCGGAGGCCAACTTCAGCGCCATCTTATGCCGGGAGCCTTCGGGTACGTCTTTGGGCAGCTGGGTGTTGATGAAATCCACCGCGGGATAGCCGAACACCTCAACCGTATCATTGTCTGCCGGTGCTGCTCTCGGGGGCTTAATGCCTGTGCCTTCAACAACAACCGCTGCCTCGGCTTCAGGGGTTAGTGACTTGACGGAGGCAGGAGCCTCGTCGAAACGGTTCTCGGGGTTGGTGGGGGCACAGTGGCCCTCACCCTGACGGTACGCGTCGCCGTATAGGCGGTCGGCCTCAGTACCGTTCTCAAAAATGTCCTTTTCTTCGTTCATATCAAAACGTTTTAAGGGGGTTAATACTAAATATATTTAGAACAAATGCTCTTCGTCTATGAAATAGATGTCCTGACGGCGTGGCGCATACGAGATACGGCTGGCATCGATGCACGAGTCATCAACGACGGGCTTGCCCGTGCTGCCAATCATGCCCATCAGTCCGAGGTCGCGGGCCAGGCAGATCTGGTTGTCGGCGATGTTGCCGAGTTCTGGCCGCAGCTCACATACCAGCCGCAGACCGTGACCGCTCGATGTGTTGTGGGCCAGTCGCACCTGCCAGGGGAATCCCGCCACCGTAGTACGGAGATAAATGTCGTAGGGGTTTACCGTCAGCTTGTCGGCGTCGAACATGAACAGCCCTGAGAGGTGAATGCCCTTCAGCTGACGTCGGCGGCGCATCACTTGCTGTCCCTTCTCGTCGAGCACGGGGTTGCCCCATTTGTCGGTGACGGGCACGAGGTCAAACTCAGAGGCAGCGAAGATGAAACACGGCAGCGACATTTTCAGCGCGTTAGTCCACTGAATGAGCTTTTCACCGATGCTCAGCTGTCTGAATGTCTCACCGGCTCGTGGCATCACGTCACGCTTCAGGCAGAACTGCTGGAAGTCGCTGTTCAAGGCCCACTTGTCCAGCGGCAGCCCATGAGCCACGGCATACTCCACCTCTTGGCGGGTGCTGATTTTCCACCCCACCACGGCCAAGTTAATGATGTTGTTAAAAACTGCGAGCGTGCAAGGCAGGCACTCACCCCAAAACTGGTTGTTTTGATAGACAAATCGCCAATTTTTTCTCATATGCGTACATTTATTTATTCAGTTCGTGGTTCAGAATTTCCGAGCGATGACGAGCGACGCAGACGTTCATCGCAGCCTGCGACTGGAGCAGCATGCGCTCGATGTTCGGCGAGCACTCCAGACGCGCCAGAATGTTCACTTCGCCTTTAGCGGTGTCGAGCCATATCTGAAGTCCGTTGCCATCGTCGAGCAGCATGCGGCCTTCGGAACCCTCGGGCAACTTCGGTAACTGCTTCCGCTTGTCGCGAGTCAGCACATCCATGATTTCATAGATCTCAGCTACAGGATCCTGGCTATCGCCGTCCACGTTTACATGGAGGCTATAGCTCGACTCCTTTTCGCCATTCGTCTGATAGAAGCTACTGTCGCCCACGCGTTTTATTTCCGTACGGTTCGACTCACGTTTGCCAACTGGATGAAACTCGCAGTAGTCTGTTCCCTCCCACGTTTTCATCGTTCCCTTCACCGAGTGGTCCGGCTTCCTGCGCGGCCGGCTCACCATTGTTGTGTTGTCTTTGATCTTTGGCGATACTGAATCTTCCAACTTTTTTGTCGCGTTGTCTGTCTTCAATCGCGAACGGGTGACTTTCGAAGCCGAGTCGCCGCTTTGCAGCGACTTGGCGGTTGCTGTGGTTTGTTTCTTAGCGCTCATAGTAGGCGAAATTATCCATGCTAATGTTAATCTTATAGATGAGTTCCGAGAGAAGGATGTCAAGATGCTGAATGCCTGTACTGGGGAATACCAATACAGCATTCTCTATGTCCATACCATTAAAAACATACTGAAGGATCTGAACCATCTTCTGCTGAGTAGGTTCGTTGAATCCACAAAAAGAATCCTTAATTATAAATAAGGTATAATTATCAACGTAGTTTTTAAACTCGTCGATAAACTCCTGAGCTTCCTTACAAATAGGATTCTCACTGCCAACCGTTACTGAACCTTTGCGCTTGGCTACCTGTGCTGTGCACTTCGTTTGTTGTTTCTGTTTCATTTTAATATGATTTAATAAAATCTGCTGCAAAGGTAGGCATTATTTTTGAATGTTCAAAGAAATAATCTGAATTATAACTAACTGATTTTCAATCATTTACAATTGTAACAATTGATACAATCGTTAAATTACAATTGATACAATTTACACAAACGAAAAACTACAATTGATACAATTGCATACCAATTGAACGTATTTAATCAAATCGTCATTAGGCAGAAAAAGAAATAAAAAAGTGGTGCCAATTGGTACCACTTAAATCCACTTGTTTTTGTGATTAATACCTCCTTGTTTCGGAGTAATTAGAAATTCATCCTTGTCGTGCATCGTACCGTCTTCATCAACGTTAACGAAAGTATCGCGAATTGAGACGGCAAAATTAAAATAATCTGGCCCTATATCTTCGTTGTTTTTTTTAAAATCCTCCCCCTCAATAATAACATCGTTCCAATCACAGGGGTTAGAGTGAATAAATTCAGGTTGAACGCCTCTGAATTCTTTTTTGCCTTTCCACTGAAAATGTGCAACTACCCAGTCTATAAAAATTTTCTGAGAACTTCCTATCCATTCAAGAAAATACAAGACACGGAATATCACATACCAACGGCGTTTGCCTATTACCTTGTCTGAACTTAACTTACTAATATGGTCAGCAACTTTCTTTACGTTGATTCTTTTATCGAATATCTTAGGAGCCGTTTTGTTTAAACCTTCATCTTCATTTCCGTTATCCTCCATTTCTCTTTCTTCATTGTTTTCTTCATCATCTTCATCTTGATCATCTTCATCTTGATCATCTTCATCGTCTACATCTCCATCGTTTACATCTTCATCGTCTACATCTTCATCCTCATCATAACCTATGACAGCATCTATTTTATCGCGGGCTCTCATCCACACGTTATAATCCTCGTCACTATACTCCAAGATATCGTCTTCCTCAAAGCATGCTTCCACTTTTTCCCTAAACGCCAACAATTCACTGACAGCTTCTTCACCGGGCTTGCGCCTCTTGACTTCTTCTATCACATAGTTAATGTCATTGACGCAAATCATTTCATATCCTTTAGCATGGAGGATTTCAAAAATATCCCGGCGCTCAAAGCGTTCAGCAGTATTAGGGTATTTTATCTTACTGAATTGAGTGCCAGGAAAAATGGCAATGGTGAAATCGTCGAAGATTTTATGTCTTTCACCATCTTCAATAATAAAATGGAGCCATAATTCCACGAATTTTCTTCTTTCTCCCCAAGGATTTCCGTACTGTTCAAGCCCCAGAAGATTGTATACCAACGACATTGTCGCCGTGCTCAAATACTTTCCCTTACATTTAGTTATTATCTTATTACGTAACTTGCCAAGGTATGATAAGGGATGATCTAACATATAGAAAAGCGTACAGATGTAATAAGCATCATTGAAAATGTCTAATGCATATTTTGCAGCATCATCACTCAGCAGCATAAAACGCTCGGTAATGAGACGATTGTAGAACGGATGCTCAGGTCTTGCCGACATCTCATTCACCTTAAAGTCGTCTATATTTGACCTGTCCTTGTATATTAGTCGGCGGTCAACGTCAGTATAGTCTATCATATATTCTATTATTTATAGTCATAACCTATTGTTACAAGCAATGGTCTTGAGCGCAAAGTTACGACCTTTTTTTCAGCCGTCCAAATATTTAAGAAAAAATATATTCAAATATTCATTATTCATTGTGTTTTTTCAGAGTAAGGAAAGGATTTGTAAGAAATATAAGTATAATATTATATATAAGTTATTGATTATTAATAGATTATATTGATATTATCAGAAATTCTCCTGTACCAGCAAAAGGATCAAATAAAAAAAGAAATGAATATTAAATATATGAATATAACTCATTGACATATTCCGAACCAAACCCTATTTTCCAATAACCATGCCTTATCGCGCAATAACCTTGCCTTATCGCGCAATAACCTGCCATTATCGCAACGACTTGAATTGATAAATCACCGCCTGACTATCGGGGCACAGGAACTATTCTTGGGCCTTTTTTGACAGAAATTCCAGAAAACGTTTTGTCGTTCCGATTATTCTTCGTAACTTTGCATCCGACAAGTATCACAAATAAACTTTTTAAAACTTAAAAGAATTATGGAAACAACAAAGAAAAAACGTACCCGCGAGGAGGTGAGAGCCGCCGTCAGGGAGACTATCCGCCGCAAGAAAGAATGGATTGAGAAAACCAACAAGGAGTTTGAGATGATCAGAAACGGAGAACTAAAGCTGAAATACTCCTAAAGTCCACCTAAAACCTTTCTTGCTATGAACACACTCAGATTGGAAAACATCAATCTGCACTCATCTTACTTCGTGCCGAGTGGGGCATACCAGTTCTGCATTAACGTTGAGGGTGACGGGCGTTCGCCTGGCGACAGGAAGTTACGGCAGACCATCTTCACCATCATTGAAGAGTTCTTTACGGCCAATGGTAGTGATGCGATGCTATACCTCTGTGAAACTGGCGACGAGAAGGAGGGCCTGCGCAACCGTCTCTTCATCCATTGGTTCAACATCTACGAACACCGTGACCGCTACATTATCCGCACGGCGGAGGGTATGCTTGACGGTGTGCAGAACTTCACCGCTCTGTTCTCCCGTAAGGACAACCCACGTCTGGAGGAACTGCTCTCAGAATTCGAAGAGACCATTGCCATAGTCTTCGACTAAGAAACAAAACACATTATAATTGTCAGGCTCAGGAGCAATCCTGGGCCTTTTTTGATAGAAATTACAGAAAACGTTTTGTCGTTCCGAATATTCTTCGTATCTTTGCCCTCGGTTCGGGGAGAAATCCGGACTAACAAAGAAGCATTTGCTATTATTTCGCGTTGAACCAAAATCGGACGATGAAGACAGATAAACAGATAGCAGTCGCTGCCGCAGAATTCGCAGAGCGATGGAAAGATAGAGGATATGAAAAAGGAGACAGCCAACCTTTCTGGTTGGAACTGCTTTCTCAGGTCTATGGCGTAGAGAACTCGTTTGACTTTATCCGTTTTGAAGAGCAGGTAAAGATTGACAATACCAACTTTATCGACGGTCATATTGATTCCACCAAGGTTATCATCGAACAGAAATCGATTGATAAGGATCTTCGAGCACCTGTCACGCAAAGCGACGGTCTGCGTCTGACTCCATTCCAACAAGGTAAGCGTTACTCTGCAGAACTTCCATATTCGCAGCGCCCCAGATGGATTGTGACATGCAACTTCCGGGAGTTTCTGGTATATGACATGGAACAGCCCAACCGTGAGCCAGAGAGTATCTTGTTGAAGAATCTCGACAAGGAATATTACCGCTTGATGTTCCTCGTTGATGACAAGAACGAACATCTATCGAAGGAAATGGTAGTTTCCATGCAGGCTGGCGAAATTGTGGGTAAAATTTACGAAGCTCTATTGAAACAGTACGATGATAACTCTCCAGAGGCCTTACGTTGGCTCAATATCCTTTGTGTCCGTATCGTATTCTGCCTGTATGCTGAGGATGCGGGTGTGTTTAGTCACGACCAGTTCCACGACTTTTTGGTTCGCTATGATGCTGAGGATTTGCGCCGTGCTTTGAGAGACTTGTTTGAGGTGCTGAATACACCGCAAGATAAACGAAGTAGATATCTGAAAGATGACTTAAAGGCATTCCCTTATACAAATGGTGGGCTATTCGAAGAAGTAATAGAGATTCCGCAGTTTACAGAGGATTTGAAACAGACCCTGCTTCAGAATGCCTCATTAGACTTCGATTGGAGCGAAATTTCGCCGACCATATTTGGTGCTGTATTTGAGAGTACGCTGAATCCTGAGACGCGTCGTAGTGGTGGTATGCACTACACCAGCATTGAGAATATCCACAAGGTCATCGATCCGCTGTTTCTAAATGATCTGCGTTGCGAATTAGACGAAATCTTAGAGGAGAAAGTTGAAAAACAGCGCAAGCGAAGACTGAGTGAGTATCAGATGAAACTCTCTTCTTTGACATTCCTCGACCCAGCCTGCGGTAGCGGCAACTTCTTGACCGAGACTTATCTTTCGCTGCGCCGACTGGAAAACGAAGTCATTCGCGAGATGTATCATGGCCAGACGTTCATTGGCTTTGAGGAAATAAACCCTGTGAAGGTCAGCATCCAGCAGTTCTACGGAATCGAGATTAACGATTTCGCAGTAACTGTAGCCACCACAGCTCTTTGGATTTCCGAGGCGCAGATGCTGACAGAGACAGAGAAGATTATCCGTCGTGACATCGACTTCCTGCCGCTGAAGCCTTATCATAACATTCGCGAGGGCAATGCGCTGAGAATGGAGTGGGATATATGGGAGATACCATCAAATCATCCAACTATTTTTGCAAAGAACACTTATATTATTCCTGATGAGAAAGGTCTATTAGCAAGTGAGCCTGTAGTATATGAAGACATCAACTTGGTTACCGCCGACCAACACATCGGACCAAAGCCACCGACAAGGGTTGGGGTGCATTACGATTTTATCATGGGCAATCCCCCATTCGTTGGAGCCCGCCAGATGTCCACTATACAAAAAGAGGATATGCTCCATGTTTTTGGGCACAAATGGAAGAATGTGGGAAATATGGACTACGTCTGTTGCTGGTACAAGAAAGCTGCGAATCTAATGCGCAATAGCATAGATACTCATGCTGCCTTCGTCAGTACTAACAGCATCTGTCAGGGAGAGCAGGTTGCATCCCTGTGGGAAAATCTGTTTGAAGGTGGAATCAATATCAATTTTGCTCACCGTACCTTCCGCTGGGACAGCGAAGCTACTTTGAAGGCTCACGTTCATTGCGTCATTGTAGGCTTCTCCTACGACATCGAAACAGAGAAAATTCTTTTTGACAACGAAAAGAAAAAACAGGTTGCACATATCAACGCTTATCTGACAGAAGGTCCGAATGTGTTCATTTCCAAACGTAATACACCACTGTGTGACGTTTCACCAATGAACTATGGAAGCTTTGCCCTTGATGACGGCAATTTTACTATCAGTATAGCCGAGCATGATGAACTGTTAAGTCGCGACCCGTTGATAGAACAATTTCTTCGTCCGTTCATTGGAGCACAGGAAATGCTCTATGCTATTAAGCGATGGTGTATCTGGCTAAAAGATGTACCGTTGAGCGTATATGCGAAGAATATCATTATACGAGAGAAGGTAGAGCGTGTACAGCAATGGCGAATGGCAAGTAATAGAAAGAACACCGTGTTGCTCGCAGATACTCCTATGCTATTTGCCGAAATCCGTCAGCCGGAGAGCAAGTACCTCGCCGTACCAACAGTATGCTCAGAAAAACGTCGTTATATCCCAATGGTATACCTCACGCCTGACGTTATCGCATCCAACCAAATTTATGTCGTTCCCAATGCCACCCTCTATCACTTTGGAGTGATGCAGTCTAATGTCCACATGGCATGGATGCGTGCAGTTTGTGGTCGTCTTGAAATGCGTTACCGCTATTCCAACAGTGTTGTCTATAACAATTTTCCGTGGCCACAGCCGACAGAAGAACAACGGATGAAGATAGAACATACTGCTCAGGCTATAATCACAGCACGCGAGAATAACGGCGATGTATGTTTAGCTGAGTTGTATGATGAGGCATTTATGCCCGTAGAACTTCGTCGCGCCCATCAGCAGAACGACCGTGCTGTGATGGAGGCTTATGGGTTCCCGGTTAAGTCTTCATTTACAGAGAGCCAATGTGTGGCTGAACTCTTCAAACTATACCAAGAAATGACAAGAGAATAACGATATGGCAAAAGACAAATTCAGCAGGACTAAAGCCTGTGCAACAAAGACGCTGTACGCGGTGATGAAAGAGATGAGCCGTCGTGGTGGCAGTATGCCGGCGAAGGATCTCTATCCGTTTGTGAATGAGAATGTGGAACTGACGGATTGGGAAAAGGAACCGGCTGGTAAGATGCAATATATCCGATGGACTAATAGCTTTCAGTTCTATTCCATCGACTATCAGAAGGCTGGCTTCATCGTAAAGAAGAGCGGCAACTGGTATCTGACGCCTGAAGGTGAGGCTGCATTGAAGAAGACTCCTGAGGCGGTGATGAATATTGCCAATGATGCTTATCATGCGTGGAAGAAGGCACGCGATATAGAGGATAATCCTGATGAGGAGCCTACGGACAATACGGCTGAATCTGACAACTCCATGAAGTTAGAGCAATTGGAGTCGGATGCCCGTGAAGGCATCAAGGCATTCATTGCTTCCAAAGATCCGTATGAATTTCAGGATATGGTGGCAGCGCTGTTGCGAGCTATGGATTATCATACGCCGTTTATCGCTCCAAAAGGCAAGGACGGAGGAATTGACATCATTGCTTACTTGGATCCGCTTGGTGCCAAGACACCTCGTATCAAGGTACAGGTAAAGCATAAGCCGGAGACTTCTATTGGTGCCTCTGAGGTACGTGCTTTGTCTGGTGTATTGAAGGCTGGCGACATCGCGTTGTTTGTCACAAGTGGCACATATTCGGCAGATGCCAGGAATGCCGCTTCTGGCAATGATAAGTTTATCCGCCTTATCGATGGCAATGACTTCATCGAGATGTGGCAGGAATACTACGATAAGATGTCCGATGATGACAAGAACATGTTGCCCCTAAAACGCATCTCGTTCTTAGGGAATAACGAATAGGCTATATTCAAATATTCATTATTTAGTAAAAACCCACGGGCATGTTCCCGTGGGTTCATGAAACAGGGCTGGCTCCATTGCGCCCTTGAACCGATGCCTCAGTGGGAATAGTAATTATACCCTATAAGTCCACCACCGATACTTGCTACGCGGTTGAATGGTTCCAACTGTTTCATTGTGAAACGGACTACGGTAACGATGCTCATGAGCACCTGCTTTACCAATGATTTTACTTTTGCCATAACTTCTGATTTTTAAATGTTAATACTTTCGTTGTTTAAATTTTCTGATGCAAAGTTATGACGTTTTGGAGCAAGAAACAACAAAATCTCTGTTTTTCGCCTCAGTTATATGCGGCGGATATATGATTTCTGCGACAGATAAGGCGCACTTTGCCATAACTGTCGCAGAGACGAGGTACTTATCCTTTATTATTTAGCCTGACGAAGCCCCAACCGTATTCGCGGTTATGCTTGTCGCGGGGATAGACAAAGTCCTCGCGTGATGAGACTGCCATGCTCCTGCAATGTCAGCAGGATGGCTTCCTCGCTGTGATAGATGCTATCGCTTAATAAATCCACGTCAGTTTTCGCCAAAGCCCCTCTAACGGTCCGCGAGGATGGCTGCTAAACCAATAACGGGCGAAGAGATACTGGCAAACGACCATTCCGCATCCAACCATGACGGCGTAGGTGATGCCTAAAAGATGGTAACAGGCGAGACCATAGCCGCAGAAGATGGCGCAGCCGATGATGGACTGGAGCAGATAGTTGGTGAGGCTCATACGTCCGAAGATGCATAGATGATGGAGCACCCGGCGAACGCCCTCGAAAGCATACCAGGCAGAGACTATTGCAGAGACGATCATCAGCAGGATGATGAGGTTGTAGATGGGTTTAAGCCATGAATCTAATGCACCGAAATTCACGAAACTCAACGCAATAACCATGATGACCGAACAGATGAGGATGTTATGCCATATCTTCAGATTGCGCCCCTCGTTGTAAAACAGCCTTTGCCGTCCTAACTGCATACCGAGGATGAAGAGGCAGAGCAACTGCGTCAGTCGTCCGCTGAAGATATTGAACCGGAAGTTCACCTCAAAGCCGTATCGTAGGTTGGTAAGTGTGTTCTCCCAAAACGTACCATGTTCATGTGCGCTGTTGATCTTCCCATACAGCTCCCACATGGTGCTGTTGTCGATGGTGGTACCCGTCAGCAGACAATAAAGCTCTACGGGCTGGATGGCCAGCAGGGCGATGATGCACCACACCCACTTCGACGGCAGATAGCTGATGGGGATGAGCAGCAGGCCGTAACACGCATAGAGCATCAGGATGTCACCATCATAAAAAGCCACATTGATGATGCCGAACATGAACAGCAGGCACATACGCCAGGCAAAGCGCAGGGAGAAGTTCTTGCCTTTCTGCTGCTGGTTGTCGTTCATGATGAAGAAACTCAGTCCGAAGAGCATAGCAAAGATGCCGTACATCTTGCCTGAGAGCAGCCAGGCCAGCACGTCGGCTACCGTCTGGTCACTCGCCAGCGGATGGACTATCGGCTCCTGGGTGAAGATGTTGAAGTGCTCTACAGAGTGATATAGGATGATGCCGGCCACAGCGATACCTCTGAGGGCATCGGCCACATCGATTCGGGTGTTGGGTAAATTGCGGGTTTTATACATCATATTCATATCGTTTTTATAGTTTCTTGAAGTTCATCTGGAAATCATCACCATCGGTTATACCATTAATTCCATCTCAAAACCTTTCCATTCCTCCCCATCAATCGGATAGGCATCTTCTCCTGTGATGCGGAAGCCGACGGACTTATAGCATTCGACGGCAGAGGGATTATCACAAAACACACCAAGGGAGATGCGATTGGCGCCTAATTCACGTTGTGCATATTCGATGGCGAGGCGCAGCATCTGCTTGCCATAGCCCTTGCCGCGTTTCGAGTCATCCACGATGACGAAGCCGAAGCGCACGAGACTCCTATCCTCCGTCGGATATCTCAGCAGGATATGTCCGATGATAGTATCTCCCACTACGGCCGTAAGCGGATACACGTTATTGCCCTCGTATTGCTCCGTCATCTCCTCAGGCTTGGCAGGGAAATCCTTATATCTGTCAGCACTCCAAAGGCGGAAGGCATGCTTGTCCTTGCACCAGGTCAGAATCGTCGGAGCATCGTTGATATTGAATGGTCGAAGTTTCATCTTCAATGTTTTAACGCTGCAAAATTACGAATTGTTTCCGATATAACCAAAAATTTGGGATATTCTGCATGGAAATGTGATGAATGTCATTTTTATTTCGTACTTTTGCACCCTGTATGAAGCAGGGACGTATTGAAACGATAACGACGAGAATCATCAGCACCACGTTTATGGTGGTGGCGCTGGCCGTGTTCAAATCTTTCGGATTGGATGCATGGCAATGGCAGGCCTACGTACATCTGGTTGCTTTGGGTGTGATTGGTTTCTCGATCTGCATGGTGACGGACATCGTCCTGAAGTATGTCATCAAGATGCCGAGGTCGTTCAAGAAGGGTGCCGAATACATCATCCGCCGCAACCTCTGGTTCCAGTTCATCAACACGCCGCTTGTGGCATTAGGCATCTGCCTCTATCGCCACTTCGTGCTGAGCGATGGGGTGGAGGGTAATCAGTTGTCTCTTGTAAATTTCCTCGAAACGCTCGTCATCATCGCCTTCTGCTCCTTCGCCATCGGACTCTATTGGCGCTTCAAGTTCCGCAGCAAGTATCTGGCGATTGAACTGGAAGAGACGAGACTGCTGAACGAGGAATTGAAGAAGATGCAGCAAAAAGCCTCCCCAAGCCCCTCCCAAAGAGGGGATGTCGAGATACATGCGGAAGAATCAGAGGGACAGGTTCATGATACGGACAATGTCCTGATTCACGCGACCTGTCCCGCTGATTCTTCTCCCCTCCCGCAGGAGCTAACACTCACTGGCACGACCAACGAATCGGTAACGCTCCAGATGTCACACCTGTTATTTATTGAGGCCGTTGGCAACTACGTCAAGGTGAGCCATCTGCTCGACGATCAGGTACATACCGACATGATTCGCGCTACTATGAAACAGATGGAGGAAACGTTGCAGGGCTATCCGATGATTGTCCGCTGCCATCGTGCCTTCCTGGTCAACCTTGGCCAGGTGGAACAGATTGTCTCACATTCCGGCTCTACCCAGCTGCTCATCAAGCATTGCCGCGAATCGCTTCCCGTCTCGCGTAGCAACATGTCACAGGTTCGTGCAGCAATCAAGCGGGCATAAAAAGACAGCACCCGTCAACGTGACGGGTGCTCAAACTCGCGGAGTTCTTCGAGTCCGCGCTCTATCTCCTGCAGCTGCTGGGCGTGACGGCGGATCTGCCAGAGACCGATGCCAAAGGCTATGGCAAAGGTGATCAGCGTGAGACCTATGACGAGCAGCACTCTGCTGACTTCAAACTGATAGCAGGGATTGAAACCAAGCTCAGAGATGTAGAAAGAGATGAAGCCTGTGGCAACGATGACAATTGTCCAAAGCTTTTCGTTGTGACAAATCTTCTTGTAATTCAATACCAGACTGCTGAGTTCATAGCTCTTCTTCCCAGCAAGGTCGAACTTCGACAACAGCAGGAGTTTCCTTATCATTGGTATCAGTCCGATGACCATCAGCCCCTCTACAATCGCAAACGATACGGTTCGGATGGGGGTGTTCATATAGACATGGGGGAATACCACACAGATGATCAGGAGATTTACCACGAGGGTATAGAGGTTCTGCCCAATGATAGCTTCATAGGCCGACTTGGTCTTCTGATGAATCACTTCCTTCACCACGCGAAGGTTCACTATTTCCGTTTCTGCCAGACGCTCATCGAGCTTGTTCCAACTGGCTTTCAATGCTTCAAGTTCCATAATCTTTTACCTTTTTACTTTTTTACCTTTTCACTTTTTTACTTTTTCACTTTTTCACCATTTTTCTAAGTTTCTCTTTGGTGCGATTCAGTTTCACGGCGACGTTGGTCTTAGTGGTGCCGAGGATGTCGGCGATTTCCTCATAACTCCGTTCTTCCAACCAGAGGAGAATCAGCGCGCGTTCCAGTTTCCCTAACTGGTTGATGAGTCGGTAGAGCTCCCTGAGCTGTCCTGTCGTGTCCTCGTCTGCTGCCATACTTGCCACATTGGCCGTCATCGGTACGGTCTGTGGACGGGCGTTGGAGCGTCTGAGGAATGTGATGCAGGTGTTCATGGCGATGCGGTAGACCCAGGTAGTGAGCTTGCTATCCCCCCGATAGCGCGGGAAGCTCTTCCACAGGTTGAGCACCGTCTCCTGAAACAGGTCGTTCAGGTCGTCCTGGTCATTGACATAGATATAGCACACCTTGTAGATCGTACGTTTCTGTGCCTCGACCATCGTCAGGAAATCTTTCTCTAATTCTTTCGTCTCCATTGTTCAACTAAATCCTTACTAACCTATTAGTCGCAGGAAAAGTGAATTAATTACATCCGGCAGCGAAAAAATGTGAGTATTGCCTGAAATTTGTTCTTATACGATATTGATGGCCTTGCCGCTCAGGAAAGAGCGGACATTGTCTGTGGCAACCTGTATCAGGCGGCTGCGAGCCTCTTTCGTGGCCCAGGCGATGTGAGGGGTGATGATGGCATTCGGCTGTTTCAAGAGCGGATTGTCTGCCTTTGGCGGTTCCTCAGTAAGTACGTCGGCACAGAAGGCTGCAAGCCTCCTGTCCTCAAGAGCTTCGGCTACGGCCTGATCGTCCACCAACGGTCCGCGTCCGGTATTGATGAGAATGGCCGTGGGCTTCATCAGTCGCAGCGTCTTGCTGTTTATCATCTGACGGGTACTGTCCGTCAGCGGACAATGCAGCGAAACGACATCCGAGGCCGGGAGCAGTTCTTCCAATGATGCCTTCTCGATGCCAGCAGGCAAGGCTTCTGAGGCCTTGCTCGTCAATGCTTTCACCTTCATGCCGAAGGCGAGTGCTATCTGAGCCACACGCTGTCCGATGTTTCCCAGTCCTACGATGCCGAAGGTCTTGCCCGCTAACTCTGTCAGTTCCGTATCCCAATAGCAGAAATCGGGATTCGTGCTCCAGCGGCCTTTGCGATTGAGAATGGCGTAATGCTCCGTGCGGTTTGTGACAGTCAGCAGGTGTGCAAACACCATCTGTGCCACGCTCTCCGTGCTATAGGCAGGAACGTTGGTCACGATGATGCCCCGTTCGCGGGCTGCCTCGATATCCACCACGTTATAGCCCGTAGCCAGCACGCCGATATATCTCAGCCGAGGCAGTTGTGCAATCACCTCTCTGCTGATAATGACCTTGTTGGTCAACACCACTTCCGCATCGGCAGCCCTCGCCACCGTCTCATCGGCCTTCGTGCGGTCATACACCGTCAACTCACCCAATGCCTCCAGCCCTTTCCAAGACAAATCGCCAGGATTAGCCGTATATCCGTCAAGTATTACTATCTTCATATTTACTCCTTCACAACCTTTCGTTTGCAAAATTACGCTTATTTTCCGAAATCACCAAGACTTTTGTACCTAAAATTCGCTTGGTTTTAGGCTGAGATTAAGAAAAATGTAAGGCTTTTGCAAAAAAAGACAGCTTTAAAAGATACTGGTTTCAGAAATATTTCTTACCTTTGCCAAATAATTATAAAGTCATGGAAGAAAAGAGGTATCCTACAGTTGAAGAAGAAAGTTTCGGAGGTAAGGTCAGCGAGCCTATTGTTGCTCCTGTTCCTGATACAATGCCTGTCGACGACTTGACAGAAGTTCACGACTGGATTGATGACCTTGACTGGGACAAGTTCCCCAGTTTCGGTCCTTTCTCCGACGAAGAAGCCATTGCGAGAATCGACAGATTTGAGGAGAGATTAAGGAAAGGGGAGGTAAAATGGACCTCTTCAGAGCAAGTGTGGGAGGAACTCTATAGCAAATATCCATGGCTAAGATAACCTGGGAAGACGAGGCTGAAGATGTCGTACATGTTGTTGACATTTGGGATACTAAGCGCAATCCCTCTGCCCTTATTCGCAGAATCAAATAGTGTCTCCACCACACTCTATCCTTTCACAATCACAATATATGCATCAAAATCGTTTTGCTTTAGGCTGAGATTAAGAAAAACGCATGGCTTTTGCAAAAAAGACAGCTCAAAACGATACGACTTTCATGAATGTGAGGAATTAGAGAAAGATGCAACAAGTTCCATTTTGGAACTAGTTCATCGACGATGTGGCCTATGTCTTTTGGGCCAGCTTGAAGGATGCAGGCAAGAAGCTCTTTGCCTACATCCGCATGCAAGAGACCTCTGCCTCAGAACTGCTAAATAATATCAGATAAAGATATACTCCGTCCTGTGCTGATGTTCTTCTATTTTATAATGATATTGATGTCATCAATAACTTGTGTCGATTCAACTAATGGACAATGAATGTCCATATCAAGTTTCCCCATAAGCCCTAATTCTTCCTTATGTATGGGGATGATAGCTTTTTTCGGATTGATATGTTCACAAATAGCTTGTAAGGCTTCCTTGCTTGCATGACCACTAGTATGAAGGTGAATTAATTTCCAATTGTATAGATGTGTGAAATCATACAAATCTTTCTTGAATATCTTTGTGCGCATAGGATCGACATACCCATTAAACATCGAATAAATAAACAACACATCTTCAGGATTTAAATGAAGAGCTGTCATCGTCTCATGTATTCTCTTTCTAAAAGAGTCTGTATTGCGTACTAACATCGTAAAACCGTATTGCTTCATTCGTTTCCATTCAGATTCTTTGTCTCTTCCATAGGGGTAAGCAAATAGCTGGTTATAAGGATCAGGCAACTGCTTGAGATTCTTTATTTGCTCTATCTGGTAACTGTCAGCAATAAAACGTCGATTCTTACTGCAATGTTGCGAAGCCATTAAGAAAGAAACTAATCTGTCTGCGTCCATTGATGAACAGAGGACAAAGGCATATTTATACTTACAATTATTTGACTTAAACCATTGATACGCTTCATCTTGCAGTTCTTTTTCAGACATCATTCTCTTATCATCCCTATTTAACAGGGTACCTTCGGTAATGAGAACATCAATATCTCCGACTTCATTCTCCACATCATGTAATAGTTCTTTAGCCCTATAACCATGATCTCTGAAGTCACCAGTATGCAAAATGCGCTTGCCGTCGCACTCTATAACAAACATATATGCATCTATTGCAGAATGGCTAATTGGATATGGCGTCACCTTTATGCCGCCATAATCAACTTTAACTTTGGGCTCATATATCTTAAAGCGACTTAACGCCTTAAGACTCTCACAAGCCTCTTCTTTTAGATCATCTGCGAACTTCATGTACTCCTTCAACGTTGTCATCATTTTTAATGATAGGGCTCCAATATGCTGTTCAACCGTTGTGGGAACTTTAGATTCAAAGCCGATATGATCCCCATGATAGTGTGAATAAAATATATGACTCACACCATTCAACAATGTCTCCAGTTCCTTTGGATCGTCATATTTATCATCCGCAGGACTATCGCCTTCTGGCAGATTATGCCCAAGGTCAATAAGTATTTTGGTGCCGTTACTGGATTCAATCTCTGTAATGCATCCGCCAATTTGGTCAATGCCGCGATGAATAGTGATGGTCATAGCGTCTTTAAGTTTATACACATTATCGTCAAGCCAAATAACTCTTTTGCCTTTTGCATAATTCTCCCCAACTTTACTATTTTGGTATTGAGCGAAATAGTTCTTCTGCGCTTCAAAGCTATGATAAGACCTTTCATTGGGATTATATTGGTAGGCATACAAGAACTCAGGTGGTAATGTTGTATCTATGAAAACGCTTTTATCTAATAGGCCGAGCAAGTCTCTTTTTTGTTTTAGTAGCATATTCATCTCATCAACAAAAGCTTGCTCCGTTGCAGAGTCGTATCCAATTGTGAACCTGTAAGATTCTGCATGCTCTTGAATGCCTGACGGATCTTTCAAGGCTTTTGTGCCCTTCTTCAACTCTATTACGCATAAGCGATGATCCCTATTTCTGATTGCAACAATATCAAATCTTGGAGATGGCACTTTCGTCCCTTTCTTAGTTTTACGATTTCCACGATAACAGAAATCAGACTCAGAACTAACCTGATATTCCAAATCAAGAATGGTGTAATCTGAATTGCTCATGTTGTCTATACAGATTCTGTGCTGAGTTTTCTTTTCTTCAGTTCCTTTCCCAGTTATTGTATCATAATTATTCATCGCATCAGTTACGACTTTTATGTATTCCTCATAGCATCCTGATTGATATAACGAAATGGCTTCTTGGTAGTTTTCATTCACTTTTGCCCAATCTTCATCTTCTTTTTGGGCATGTGTCCTGAAATAATTCTTGTCAAGAACTACACTCTCTGCAGAATGTATTTCTGCCACATTGCCCCCTTGATAATACAGATTCAGATAGTTATCACGTATTTGTAAAACCAAATCATTCTTTTTTTCTCGGACTAATGATATCAATGGGTATAAAGAACCTCCCTCCATTAGATTTTTTAAGAGACTCTCGTCATGAATTCCCCTCTTATAAAGTTTTATATTCTTAGTCATGTTATTATTGTTTTAAAGTTTCTAATTCATGTTTATAACACCAAAGACTTCCATCTGGGCCATGTTGTACAGACAAAGTCTTTCCCATTCTTGCTGCTTTAGACTGCCAGATCCTGAGTATGACTTTTGAGACGAATATGGCATTATCATCGCTAATCCACTCTCCGTTATCGTTGCGTATCAGGTGCCAGTCCCTTTTATAATCCATCGTTTCCATTAGGCATGTTCGTATTTCGGTACGTCAATTATCACTTCTTCTTCTGTCTCTTCATCATCGTCATCAATGGTTGGCGCTGCTAATCTTAATACTCCGTCTCTCATTGAAGAGTCAATCAACAGGGTAAGTGGATATATGTCATTTTCATCATCGATAATGGGATATCCATTTTCGTCAAACTCCGTCATATATGCAGAGTCAATGCCATACACATAGATGTTTCGGCTATAAGTACCCATTTCATGGTTAACATAAGGGTCTTTCTCTGCATCAAACGATTTCCCTTGAGTCAATTCCATCCCATAAATTAGAAAAGGTGCAGCACCACACGAACTTGCCAGAAGGTTCATGACCTGAGAATTCCCATAAAGGTTAAGCGCATATTTAGTAGTATGCCGGCCATGGAAATCCCGTTCGAACTCTTTGATAAGCATTCTAAAGGAGATTCCATCATGATTGCTTTTACCGTTTTTATTAAAAACAGTAGGGTCAAAATAATAGGTTTCGCTAATCTCTTTTTCCATAAAAACACCAATAATTAGTTCTAATAACGAATTACAAAGGAAAAAACTCACAAGATTTTTAATATTTTAATCAAATTACGCTCAAATTTAAGGAAAGATAACTATAATCTTACAAATACCACTTTCCCACTTTGGGCGTTACAGTTACAGTTGTTACAGTTATTTTTCGGGCTATCTTGGGGCTGTGTTTGATGTACGTTACATTACATTGTAATCAAATCAATTTTGAGAGTGTAGGACATAAATTAAAGAAGTTATATATGTACTTATATATATTATAAATTATTATATATTATAATATATAATAATTCTTAAGTTACTATTTTCTCTTGCTTTTTAAAAATCGGATCATTGTAATGTAATGCGTAATTGTAATGAGCGATGGACTGCCAAAAACTTAACTGTCATTTCTTGCGTCCCTGCGGTGGCAAGCGGCAAAGCGGAGCTGTCATAATTGTCATCATTTTAACTGTAACAACTGTAACTGTAACGGGAGCGATGTCTGTGTCAATATATGAGCGTGGCTGAAATTGTTTTACAAAAGAAGAAGGCATGGAGAAGGGGCGGACTTTGGATAGTCCAAACTGGGAGTTTCCTGTAACTAAACTCCCGGTTTACTGCCTGTAAAGTCTGGTTTTCATTAGTTCAAAATCAGGGCTTTGTAATTGCCTGTTTATCAGATAGATACAAAATTGTTAAAATAAAAAGCCTTGTTGTGAATTTTGTTGACAAAATTGTAGTGGTTCAGGCCAAAGGGTTACAGGGTTACACTTGTAACCGTAACCGTTTTAGTGTATCTCAAACAGCGTGAATTGGCATTTTTATGATTGTTGGAAGGCAAGTTTTCGGCTTTTGTGGCCGAATTATTGAAATCTTTTTGTAACTTTGCAGCGACTAATGATTTATGATATGAAACTAAAAAGACTCATCATGGGAGTGCTGGTGCTCCTGGCAGGGCAGAACGTCCTGGCGCAAAACCAGAAGAGCGCTCAGGCGCAAGACCAGAAAATGAATGCGTTTATCGACCAGCTGATGGCCAAGATGACCGTCGAGGAGAAACTCGGACAAATGAATCTCTTGCCTGGCACCTCGGCCACAACGGGGGAACTGAAGGACAGTCCGCTGCTGACATTGATAGAGCAGGGGAAGTTGGGAACGGTGCTGAACCAGACAGGCGTGGAAAGTATCCGACAGCTGCAGGACGCTGCAAAGAGGAGCCGTCTGGGCATTCCCGTACTTGTTGGCATGGACGTGATTCACGGCTATGAGACCATCTTTCCCATACCCTTGGGGATGTCGTGCAGCTGGGATCTGGAGGCCATTGAGCAGGCTGCGAGGATAGCCGCCAAGGAGGCTACGGCTGACGGTATCTGCTGGACCTACAGTCCGATGGTGGATATTGCGCTCGATGCCCGTTGGGGACGTATCGCCGAGGGCAACGGAGAGGATCCGTTTTTGGGCAGTCGCATCGCTGAAGCATTGGTGAAAGGCTATCAGGGCAACTACGGTCTTGAGAACATGATGGCCTGCGTGAAGCACTATGCCCTCTACGGCGGAGCTGAGGCTGGACGTGACTATAACACGGTGGATATGAGCCACGTCAGGATGTACAACCAGTTCTTCCCGCCCTACGAGGCAGCCGCTAAAGCAGGAGCTGGTTCGGTGATGACCTCGTTCAACATTGTGGACTACATTCCCGCTACGGCCAACAAATGGCTCATCGACGACGTGTTGCGCAAACAATGGGGATGGAACGGTTTTGTGGTAACAGACTATGGTTCCATCGCCGAGATTACCAAGCACGGGTTGGGTGACTTGCAACAGGCATCAGTGTTGGCCCTGAAAGCCGGCACAGACATGGATATGTGCGCCGAAGGCTTTATCAAGACACTCGAACAGTCGCTGAAAGAGGGCAAGGTGACGATGGCCGAGATCGATCAGGCCTGCCGTCGTGTGCTGGAGGCGAAATATATCTTAGGTTTGTTTGACAATCCCTACCGTTTCCTCGACCCCAAGCGCCACGAGAAAGACATTTACACCTTAGAGCACAGACAGGCTGCCCGCCAGTTGGCTGCGGAATCGTTCGTACTGTTGAAAAATGAAAGAATTAAAAAATTAAATAATGAAAGGGTGCTGCCGCTGAAGAAACAGGGGAAGATTGCGCTTATCGGACCGATGGCCGACAACCGCATCAATATGGCTGGCACTTGGGCACCGACAGCCGCCAACGAGCGCTATGCCACGCTGAAAGAGGCGATGGAGAAGGCGTTAGCAGGCAAGGCGACGGTCAGCTATGCCCAGGGCTGTAACTTCACTAATGACTCAACCATACAGAAGGACGGCGGCTTCTACCGTCAGACACCTTTCAAGGATGCCGAACTGTTGAAACGCGAGGCATTGGATATCGCCCGTGATGCGGACGTCATCGTCTGTGCGATGGGAGAGTCGGCCGAGATGAGCGGCGAATGCAGCAGCCGAGCTACGTTGGAGATGTTCGACACACAACGGGAACTGTTAGAGGCTTTGCTCGCATTGGGCAAGCCGTTGGTAGTGCTGAACTTTGCTGGCCGTCCGACGGTGCTCACTTGGGAGAACGATAACGTGCCAGCCATCCTGCAGGTATGGTTTGGCGGTAGTGAGGCAGGCGATGCCATTTGTGATGTGCTCTTCGGCGACAAGGTGCCCTGCGGCAAGCTCACCACCTCGATGCCTCAGGCTACAGGACAGGAACCGCTCTACTATAACTATCTGCCGACGGGAAGACCTGTGGGCGAAGACCTGAGCACGTTCTCGAAATTCGGCAGCAACTATTTTGACGTGCGCAACGATCCGCTCTTCCCCTTCGGATTCGGTCTGAGCTATACCACTTTCGACTATAGCGACATCCGGCTTAACGGACGTAAGGCTTCCGTGACTGTCACCAATACAGGCGACTATGACGGCGTTGAGATTGTACAGTTGTATATCCACGACGTTGTGGCCAGCATCACCCGCCCTGTGAAGGAACTGAAAGGCTTCCAGCGCATCCATCTGAAGAAGGGTGAGAGCAGGGAAGTGACGTTTGAGATTGCTGACGACCTGCTGAAGTTCTATAACAGCAGCCTCGACTACGTGTTGGAACCTGGCGACTTTGAAATCATGATCGGTCCTGACAGCAGTTTGAAGCACTTGAAGAAGGCTGTCCTGACCGTCGAATAAGACAGAGTAGAGTCGTTAAATTGTCTTAATAAATTGAGCATTGTTCGTCGTGTTTGACGAATAATGCTTAACTTTGCGTCAGAATTTTTGTTCACTTTAGAAATAGTATTTTATGAAAAAGCAGTTCTTCAGCCTATTTAAGGCATGTGTGTGTGGAGTGATGGTGCTCGCAGGGGCAGCGTCGTGTGAGAAAATGAATGTCGAGGATGCCGACAAGGAATCCAAGGCAAATGTCGTGTTGCGCATCGGCAGTGTCGAGCAGGTGCCGTTTGAGATGGCACGGACGAGAGGACGTGATGTCAATGGCGTCTGTTCGCGATTGAATTTCCTGGTGTATCAGGATGGAGAAAGAATCAGGCAAATCAATCAGACATCGGAAGATGAGGGTTTCGGCGAGGCGCAGATCCAATTACCGGAGGGAAGGTTTTTCTTGGTGGTTTTGGCGCATAGCAGTAATGGCAATCCGACATCGACGAATGCGAACAAGATCGGCTTTACGAATACGACGGGGTTCACGGATACATTCTTCTACGGCGACAGTCTGATTGTGGAAAATGAGGATGTGGCGCGGACGTTGGAACTGAAACGTATCACGGCGATGGTGCGGTTTATTCCATACGATGAGATCCCGTCGCAGGCAGGACGCATTCGGTTCTATTACACAGGCGGCTCAGGCACACTCGATGCTGGCAACGACGGCTGGGGCGTGGTGAACTCGAAGCAGTCGCAATGGTATGATCTTACCCACAACGAGGAGAAATTCGAAATCTACACTATTCCTCATGGCAACGATGACAAGCTGACGGTGACGGCACAGACCTACAAAGGCCAGACAGAAGCTATAGCGACGGAACGGAATATTGAAGCCATCCCAGTCTTGCGCAACCATATCACCATCTGTCGCGGTTATCTCTTCTCGCCAGTCTATCAGATGGACTACGAAATCACCGTCGATGACCGATGGTCTGTAGATTCCCTCTACTTCGATTTTTGAGTATGCCTGAATCATATAATTATGGCGCGAATGACACGAATGTCGCGAAAAAAGTGTCTCCTTTAGGAAAATATTCGTGATATTCGTGTAATTCGTGCCTAAAAATACGTACCTTTGCAGCCGATATGGATAAGAAAGGTACTAACGACGTGCTGCGCAGGAATGTGGCGCTGCTGTCGAAAATCGGTGAGAAAGAGGCGGGTATGATGCCCGCCATAGAGGCGCCGCTGCCGTCGGTGGAGCAGGTGAAGCAGATCGTGAAGCTGGTGAAGAGCATTATCTTCCCCGACTACTTCAACAAGCGACAGCCCGACGAGGCCATCCGCTCGTATTATATCGGTGTGCATATGGAGGAGCTGGTGGGACTGCTCACGAAGCAGATTGCCCACGGACTGCAATTCTGTGAGGACTGCGAGCAGATACGCACGAAGGCTCAGGTGTATGATGAAGCCGAACGGTTGGCTGGTGAGTTTATCGACACGCTGCCTGAGATCAAACGGCTGTTGTATACCGACGTGGAGGCGATGTTCGACGCCGATCCTGCTGCTACGAACTACGGTGAGGTGATCTTCTGCTATCCTGTGATGAACACGATGACACATTACCGTGTGGCGCATCGTCTGCATGAATTGAAGGTGCCTGTGATACCGCGTATCATCACGGAACTAGCTCACTCGAAGACGGGTATCGACATCCACCCAGGTGCACAGATCGGCGAGTACTTCTCCATTGACCACGGTACGGGTGTGGTGATTGGCGAGACGACTATCATCGGCAACCACGTGACGCTTTATCAGGGTGTGACGCTGGGTGCGAAGAGCTTCAAGTATGACGAGCAGGGGAATATGCTGAACATCCCGCGTCATCCGATCATCGAGGATAACGTGACCGTCTATTCCAATGCCTCGATTTTAGGTCGTATCACCATCGGACATCATTCTGTGATTGGTGGTAACATCTGGCTGACACATTCTGTTCCGCCATATTCGCGCATCCAACAGTCGAAAGCTATCGATGCCGGATTCCAGGACGGCGCAGGGATTTAGTTTGTAGTTTATGTTTATAGTTTATGTTTATGGTTTATAGTTTATAGATGATTACCTTGCAAGCCCGATATCTGCCTATAGAAGTATTCATCTATAAACTATAAACTTTAAACTATAAACAAAAACTTCCCCGTAGGGAAGTCTTGCTTATTTTCCTCTGATGTAGCGGATGGGCTTTTCGACTGCTGTGGAATCGGAAGCACCTTCACCGCGAGTGCGAGAATAGTAGTAGTCGAACCAGGAGTCGTAACCCCAATAGTTGTATCTGCCCCAGTTTGGCGACGAGGTGTGAACGAGATCGAACTCGACATAATTCCCATTGTCATAGAGTGTGCCTACGAAACGATCGTCGTTCAAACGATAGTCGGAGATTCTGAATGATGTGCCATCTTCGCGGAAGTGGATATAGATGACGCGATTATCTACAGACCAACTGATATGGTTGGCGACGTAGTCCCAAGGGGCGTTGCTATAGTAGTCAACCCAATATCCGATGCCACTCGAGAAGGAGTAGGGGTCTCCTTCGAAAGTGATCTCTGTATAGGTGGCGTCGTAGGAATGGCCATTATAAGAGGTAGAGATATACATGTTCCCTTTCCAGGTACCTTCAAGAGTGTAGGCGATCTGAGCGTCTTCGCAGGAAGAGAACGAGACGGCTGCTGTGGCAATGATAGCCATCATGAGGGTGTTGTAAAAATACTTCTTCATAATCGTTACGTTTTAAATGTTTGATGGTGCAAAGTTAAGCATCATTTGAGTCTTGCGCAAGTGAATTATCCTAATCGTGTGTAGGGATTTCCCTATTCCTATTTCTGCTTCTTGCCGAACTCAGGGTCAATCTTGAGGGTGGCGGTGACGATGTAGGTAAGTGAGCAGGCCGCTATGACGATGAGAAAGAACATGGGGTAGCCGACGGCTTCCTGCAGGGCTCCCGCAAAGAGACCTGGAATCATCATCGACAGGGCCATGAAGGCGGTGCAGAGGGCATAGTGGGCCGTCTTGTGTTCACCCTGACTATAATATATAAGGTATAGCATGTAGGCAGAGAAGCCGAAGCCGTAGCCGAACTGCTCGATGAAGACGCAGACGTTGACGATAAAAAGACTCTCAGGCAGGGCATAGGAGAGGTAGACGTAGACGAGGTCGGGCAGGGTGATAGCCATCACCATCGGCCAGAGCCAGTGCTTCAGTCCGTCGCGGCTGGCGACGATACCGCCGAGGATACCGCCTAAGGTCAGTCCGATGACACCGACGGTGCCCTGTACCAGTCCGTATTCAGCAGGTGAGAGGCCGAGTCCGCCTTTCGCAGTCGCATCGATGAGGAAGAGGGCGCTGACTTTGGCGAGCAGCCCCTCTGGCATGCGGTAGAAAAGCATGAAGCAGATGCCTGCCCACACTTGAGGTTTCTGGAAGAAGGTCTTCAGCGTGTGCCAGAACTCCTGCATGATCTGTCGGCCGTGCATCTTCTCGATGCCTTTGTCTTCTGTTGGGCGTGGCAGAATATAGTGGTGCCACAGCCAGAAGGCGATGAAGAGGCCCGCCATGCCGTAGAACATCAGGCTCCATGAGTATTTTATGTTGCGGGTGACAACCTCGAGGTTGCCTGCCAGCATCACTAACAAGCCTTGGCCGACGATTGTGGCGATGCGATAGAACGTGGAGCGGATGCCTACGAAATACGCTTGGGCGTGCTGTTCAAGACCGAGCATATAAAAACCGTCAGCAGCAATGTCGTGAGTGGCGCTGGCAAAGGCCATCAGCCAGAAGAACGCCAACGATCCTTGCAACCAGTAGGGCGCAGGGATGGTGAAGGCGACACCGCCGAGGGCAGCACCGATGAGCAGCTGCATGACGACAATCCACCAGCGTTTTGTCTTGATGATGTCGATGAACGGACTCCACAGGGGTTTGATGACCCACGGCAGATAGAGCCATGATGTATAGAGGGTGATGTCGGTGTTCGACAACCCGAGACGTTTATACATGATAAGCGAGATGGTCATCACGGCCACGTAGGGCAGGCCTTCTGCGAAGTAAAGGGTGGGCACCCAGGCCCAGGGATTTCTTTTACTCATAATTAGGAATTAGTAATTAGGAATTAGTAATTATGATTACTCATACAAATTCTGAATTTCGGCGTGGCGGTAGTAGAAGAGGAGGATGTCATCGTAGGTCTTGCCGGCCTCGCCCATGACGGCAGCACCAATCTGACAGAGACCGACACCATGTCCCCAGCCCTTGCCGTGAAGCACGAATGACTTCTCCAGACTCCTGACTCCTGACTCCTGACTCCTTATCTCCACCTCGAAGGCGGAGGAGAGGAGATGGGTCTCGCTGAGGGCGCGACGGATCTCGAGTTCCTTGCCGATGGTGAGTGTCTTCTTCGTGCCGACGATCTTGAGTTTCCAGATACGGCCGCTCTTACCACGTTCCAGTGGGATGAGATCCTCGATGGTGCCGAAGTCGTCTTTCAACTTGCGGTTGACGAGCTCGGAGAGTTGTTCCTGCGTGTATTCCACCGTCCAGCGGTAGAAGTCGGGTGTTTCCTGGTCGTACTCCTTCATTACTTGTGAGAGGATATGCTTATCGTTAGTGTTGCACCAGGGATCGTGGATGCTCTCGAGGTAAGGCTTGGGCGTGTCTTCCCAACAATATTGGAACTCTTCCGTTTCACCGCCACAGCATTTCGAGAAGCGTGCATCGCAGATCTCACCGTCGTAAGAGAGCACCTGTCCGCGTGTTTCGCTGACGGCCTGTTCCGCTTTCACACGATTACCGCCGCCAATGCCTTGATAGCGCTGGCAGTGGTCGTCGGCACAAACGTCGAAGATGGTATGGTCTTCACGGTCGTACCAACGGATGATCTCGTCGTCTTTCTTGATGAACGAGAAGAAATTGTCGGCTCCGCTGTCGAGACGGCGACGCTTCTCCATTTGTGCCAGGAGCCACGAACGGGAGATGACCGCGTGGGCCTTGAGGAACTCGATGGAGGCGGTGGGTGACATCTCGCTGGCGATGACACTCGTCAGATAACGTTCTACAGGCAGTTCGTTGATGGCAACAATCTTGTCGGCCTCGACAACGATGCGCAGCGTACCCTCAAACTCTTGTGTCTCCTTGCGCTCCCAGTGGAAGTCGACGCCGATAGTGACGTCGCTGAGTGAGAACGTGGCGTCTGGTGCCTGTGGTGTGAAGGTGAGTTCACGATACTGTGTACCTCGCCACAGGATACCACCCTCTGAGAATTCGACGGTCTGCGGACCTGTGATCACCTCGCCCTTGGCAACGAAGGCCTGATTGAGTTGGAAGGCAATCTTCTCAGCCGTGACGATGCCAACGGTGACGATGGGTTCTTTAGAACTTTGAATTTTGAGCTTTGATCTTTGAACTTTATCCTGTAGGCGGTTGATCACCTGTTGCATCTGCTCCTTCGATAACGATACCTCGTTGAGGATGCTGAGGGCCAACTCTGGTGTGAGACGTTCGAAGTCCTCTTGTCTGGGGGTGATGATGAGACCCGCCATATCGAGGGCTCCCGGCGAGATGATAAATTGGGCGTTGCCCTGAGCATAGTAGCAGTCAGGACGGTGCTTGCCGCGTGGGAAGACCACCGACAGATAGTCGTCGTTGCGTCGCCAGCTGACGATGTTCATCATCGGCTCTGTGTCGTCGTCCTGCATCGGTAGGGCTTCGTAGAGTCGCAAAAAGAGCTGTTCGTCGCTATATTGCGAGTGGCTGCGGATGAGCAGGGCAGGACAGGGGTATTCTTCGATAAGAGATATGTCCTCGCCTTCGTTGAGGCTGATGATTGTGGTGAGGTTGCGGCTTAGGCGCTGCCAGGAGAGCTGCAAAGGCAGCCGTCCGCTGGTACCTGCCTGGAAATGGGCGTGGTCAGGGGCTGATGCACCGCACTTGGGACCATTGTAGAACACCATTATCTCCGGATATTCTTCGAGCAGCTTGTGTATCTCACCGTAGTTCTCCCGGATGCGCTGAGGCTCATGCTTGACGCTGGGGATCGTGAAGTGTATCGGTAAGATGGGGTAGGGGTTCACAAGCAGGTCGAAGCGACTGTCAACGGATTTCTTTGTCTGCTCCTTGGGGCGGTTAGCCTCGCAGAGGAAACAAGGCCGATCGGCAATCACCTTCTTGTCGATACTGGCACCTGTGGACACCATTCGGGCGGGGTTCCACTGTACTTTGATGGATGAGGCTCCCACCGTCAGATCCCGCGTCTTCACATTGCGCAGATCCTGATAGCGGCGACTGGCATCCTCCCACTTCTCCAACTGACGATTGAAGAACCGTTGCAGCGCTGAGTCGTTCATCAACTCTTGTTTTCCCTGCAGCATCTGCTGACGGGCAAGGATTTCCAATGTGCGTAGGCGATCCTTATAGAGATTGTTCGCATTGATGCGGTCGATGCTGAGGGCAGCGTCGCTGTTGCCTCCCCATCGGCGACAGAGATATAGTTCTGTGAAGATGCGCCCGATGCGATAGTGGCGCGAGAAGATGAGTCCCAGTGCATAGTCCTCTCCATAAGAGGTGTTAGGAAAGCCAATCTGACGCAACAACGGCGTAAAGAAAGCACGAGGTGCACCTAAGCCGTTGATACGCAGGGCGTTGTTAGGACCGTTCTCGTCAGTCCACTCTGCGTGATCTATCAATCCCGGCGGCAGGGTATTCAGTTCGAAGTCACACATGCGATACGAGCCGATCACCATCGCCGCATTCTGCTTATAGAAGGCTTCGACGATCTGTTGCAGCGTCTTCGGCGAGGAATAGAGATCGTCAGAGTCGAGTTGTACAGCAAAGCGTCCGCAGCGGTCATCATTAATGGCCTGGTTCCAGCAGCCACCGATGCCGAGATCCGTGCGCTCAGGGATGATATGCACGAGCCGTTCATCGTGAATAGCCTGCAACAACTCTGTTGTCTTGTCGGTGGAGTGGTTGTCGACCACGATGACATTATACTTGAAACTCGTCTTCTGCGAGAGGGCTGAGTTCACAGCGTCGCAGATGGTCTTCTCACGATTGTAAACGGGGATGACTACCGATGCCTCGACATCAAACTCCTGTTCGTTGAAGTCCGGCCTCCGATAATACGAGGGGTCTATCTTCGCGCCGATCTCCGCCAAATGGGCGGTGGCGGCATGCTCCATCTCTATCTGCACCTCTCGGTTACGAGGGTTCACATAGTCGAACTGCTTCACGCCTGAGGCGCGTGTATCCAATTCCTCTTCCGTATAGAGCTTCTCATCGATATGGAACAGTTGTCCGTTGCGGCTCAGAAAGAGGCGCAGGGCGTAGAGACCTGCATGACGGTAGTCGGCTTCACCAGCCTGCATCGCGAAAGTATGCATCAGGGCTGTCTTCACCAGCAGCAGCGAGCCGAAATCGAAATCGTCACGGATGCTGCCCGTCTGATAGTCGATGACGGGGTGGGGGGTACGCTTGCCGTCGATGAGGTCGTAGTGGTCGGCATAGACCATCGAAGCGTCAGAGTCGGATGCCACGCGGAGAATGCGTTCCAAGGCTCCCTCGCCCAGTTCCAGCCTTGTCGGCTTCGTCTGCAGCAGCACGTAGTCTGCTTTCGCGTTTTCAGCAATAGTCATCAGGGTGTTGCTGCCCGTGAGGTTGTCGACAGTCAGCTGCTGACAGCCTTTTAGCGTTTCGTCACCGTCAATGGGCTGTGGGTCGGAGGTGAGCAGATAGATGTGCTGTACCGTCTTGCTGGCCTTGAGTTGTGCTACTGTCCTGGCGACGGCATTCATGTCGTCGCAGGGCAGAAAACAGTCTATTTTTTCTCTCATGAGGGTCTTTTTGTGAATTATTGATGCGCAAATTTCGTAATATTTTTCGAGAATACCAAATTTGCACACGAAAATGGAGATAAAAGAGGAAAAGAAGGTGCTTCTTGGGCTCTCGTCCGACGAATTGAAGGCGATTGTCCGCGACTTGGGGATGCCCGCCTTTACGGCCGGGCAGATTCTCAAGTGGCTTTATCAGCAGCATGTGACGACCATCGACGAGATGACCAATCTCTCGAAGTCGAACCGCGAGCGGCTGAAGGAGCTGTATGACGTGGGTGCAATGGCGCCCATCGACTGCCAGCGCTCTAAAGATGGCACCGTCAAGTATCTCTTTCCCGTGAGGCGTTCAGATTATTCAGATTGCTCAGAGTATACTGATTACTCTGATTACTCTGAGAAATTCGTAGAGACCGTCTTCATCCCCGATGGCGAAAGGGCCACACTCTGTGTCTCCTGCCAGGTGGGCTGCAAGATGAACTGCCTCTTCTGTCAGACGGGCAAGCAAGGCTTTGAGGGCAACCTCACTGCTGCCGACATTCTCAATCAGATCTACGCCCTGCCTGAGCGCGAGCGCCTGACGAACATTGTCTTTATGGGTCAGGGTGAGCCGATGGACAATCTCGACGCGGTATTAAGGGCTACGGAGATCCTGACAGCCGACTACGGCTATGCCTGGAGTCCACGTCGCATAACGGTGAGCAGCGTGGGCGTCAAGACAAAACTCAAGCGCTTCCTTGACGAGAGTGAGTGCCACGTAGCCATCTCGATGCACTCTCCTCTGCCAGAACAGCGCCGCAAGCTCATGCCAGCCGAGGGTCAGATGTCCATCACAGAGGTCGTTGCCCTTTTGCGACAGTATGATTTCAGCCACCAGCGCCGATGCTCGTTCGAGTACATCTGCTTTGGCGGACTCAACGACACGCCTGTCTATGGCTGTGAGATTGTCAGACTGCTGCAGGGATTGGACTGCCGAGTGAACCTTATCCGTTTCCACGAGATACCTGGCGTCGATCTGCCCGGCTCCGACGAGAAGCGCATGGAGACCCTGCGTGACTATCTGACGGCTCACGGCGTGTTTACCACCATCCGTGCCAGTCGTGGTCAGGATATCTTCGCTGCCTGCGGCCTCCTCTCCACAGCCAAAAAAGGTGAAAGAGTGAAAGAGTGAAAAGGTGAAAGTAATCATAAAGTTCAAAGTTCAAAGCTCAAAGTTCAAAGTTTACATATGGATAATAGAAAGATTCGCGTGGCAATCACGCACGGTGATACGAACGGTATTGGTTATGAAGTGATACTCAAGGCATTCGAGGATCCGACGATGTTCGACCTTTGCACGCCCATCATCTACGGCTCGCCCAAAGTGGCCTCTTACCACCGCAAGGCGCTCAGTCTGGAGACACAGTTCTCAATCATTGAAAAGGCTGAGGATGCCCGCGACGGACGTCTGAACCTGCTTACCACTTTCGACGAGGAGGTGAAAGTGGAGTTTGGTACGCCTACTGAGGAGTCTGACTCCGCAGCCCGCAAAGCCGTGGCCCGGGCTAAGGAGGATCTGCAGAAGGGACTCTACGATGTGTTGGTGCAGGCACCGATGAAGTCGAATGCCAACCCCTCGAAGGAAGACCGTTCGCTGACGATGATGGTGAGCGACCTTGTGCGCATCGGCCTCGTTACCACTCATCTGCCTTTGAAGGACGTGCCCGCCGCTGTTACCACAGAGAAGATCGTCGACAAGGCCACTATCTTCCACAACAGTCTGCGTCGTGATTTCCGCATCTCCAATCCCCGCATCGCCCTGCTTGCCCTCAATCCGCAACTGGGCACGGAAGAGGAAAAGGTGATCCTGCCAGCCATCGAGCAACTGGAGACGAAAGGCATTCAGGCCTTCGGTCCCTTCATAGCCGATGACTACTTCGGACAGCAGATGTATTACCAGTTCGACGGTGTGCTCGCCATGTTCGACGATCAGGGGCTCGTTCCCTTTAAGACACTCGCCATCGATGGTGGTGTGAAGCTCAAGGCGGGTATCAACGCCATCTGTACCACGCCCGACCACGGTCCTGAATTTGAGATTGCCGGCAGGGGACAAGCAGACCCCTCTTCGCTGCGTCATGCCGTTTACACTGCCGTCGATATGTATCGTTTCCGCAAGGACTACGACGCCCCTCTGGCTCACCCCCTGCCGAAGCTCTATCACGAGAAGCGCGAGGATGGCGACAAGGCTCGTTTTGCCGTGCGCATTCCGCAGAAGAAGGGAGACGATGCAGTGCCTGCAGAGATGGAAGGCTGAGAAATTTTCGTTAAATTCTGCCAAAATTGCAGTTGTTTCAGAAATAATGTGTAATTTTGTCAGCTCAAAAACGAAATGAACGATAGAAATGGATCTGCAAGCCATTAAACAACGGTATGGAATCGTAGGCAACTGCGAGGCGTTGAACCACGTGCTCGACGTAGCCCTGCAGGTGGCGCCCACTAAGCTCAGTGTGCTCATCGCAGGCGAGAGTGGCGTGGGTAAGGAGATTATCCCCCGTGTCATCCACGACAACTCGCCGAGGAGGCGCGAGAAATATTTCGCCATCAACTGCGGCTCCATCCCCGAAGGCACCATCGACTCAGAGCTCTTCGGACACGTCAAGGGCTCCTATACGGGTGCCATCAACGACTCGCCGGGTTACTTCGGTGCTGCCAACAAAGGCACGTTGTTCCTCGATGAGGTGGGCGAACTGCCGCTGGCCACGCAAGCTAGATTGCTTCGTGTGCTGGAGAACGGCGAGTATATCCCCGTAGGCGCCACAGAGGTGAAGAAGACCGACGTGCGCATCGTGGCAGCCACGAATGTCAATATCCAGAAAGCCATCAGCGAAGGCCGTTTCCGCGAAGACCTCTATTATCGTCTGAACGAGGTTCCTATGCAGATGCCGCCTCTTCGTGAGCGTGGTGAGGACATCGTGCTGCTGTTCCGGCTCTTTGCCATGCAGATGGCTGAGGAATACCGGATGGACAAGGTGGTGCTGACCGACGAGGCCAAGCAGGTGCTGATGCGCTACAAGTGGCCGGGCAACATCCGCCAGCTGAAGAACATCACGCGCCAGATCTCCGTGCTCAGCCCCGAGCGTACCATCACCGCCGACATGCTGCGTACCTTCATCCCGCAGGACCACGAGACCACCGAACTTGCCACCATCCATCGCACGGACAGCGGCGATCACAGCTTCGAGAACGAACGCGAGATACTCTACAAGATACTCTTCGAGCTGCGCGGCAACGTCAACGAGATGCGCCATGAGATGAGCCAGCTGAAGAAACGTCTCGACGAGGCTCAGAGCCAACCGCTCTCTGCCCCAGCCGCCACCTCTACCCAGCTCACTCCCATCACGCCCATATCGCCCATTACTCCCATCACTTCCCCCGCCGTCGATGCCATGGCCGAGGAATACATCGAGCCCGAGAAGGAACCCGAAAACCTCAATCTCAACGATCTGGGAAAGGCGATGCTTGAAAAGGCCCTCGAGCGCAACCACGGCAACCGCCGCAAAGCCGCGCAGGAACTGGGCATCAGCGACCGCACCCTCTACCGACGGCTGAAACAGTTCGGGCTGGCCACCATCCTGCTGTTGTGCCTGCTGATACCCACGTCGTGCTCCGTCAGCTACAAGTTCAACGGCGCCAGCATCGACTACTCGAAGACGAAGACCATCCAGATTGCCGACTTCCCCCTCCGTGCCTCATACAACTGGGCACCCATGGGACCGATGTTCAACAACGAACTCCGCAGCCAGTTCTCAGACCACACCCGTCTGGAACTCGTGAGGCGTAATGGCGACCTGAAACTTGAAGGCGAGATAACGCGTTACGACCAGCGCAACAAGGGTGTCAGCAGCGAGGGACACTCGGCGATGGTTGAGCTGTCGATGACCGTCAACTGCCGCTTCACCAACAACGCCAACCACAATGAAGACTTTGAACAGCAGTTTACCGCCACCGCCAGCTACGAATCGACGCTGTCGCTCTCTGCCGTGCAGGACGAACTCGTGGCAGAGATGGTGAAGAACATCTGCGAACAAATATTCAATGCTGCCGTAGCCAATTGGTAAAAGCCGGATAACAAAAGAGAATGGATCTGATAGAACTGACAAAGCACCCTGAGCGGATGGATCGCGACACACTTTACGAGTTGCGCTCCCAGGTGGCGCTGTATCCCTACCACCAGACGCTCCGCCTGCTGATGCTCCAGAATCTCTATCTGCTCCACGACTCGGGCTTCGATGAGGAACTGCGGCGCGCCGCCATCTACATCACCGACCGCCGTGTGCTCTTCAACATGGTTGAGGCTGCCCACTACCAGCATCCGAGTCATCAGAATACTCCGATTACTCAGAATACTCAGAATACTCCGAGTACTCCGATATCCTCCTCCCGCACCACCGAGCTGATTGACTCCTTCCTTGATGCCATCCCCCAAGAGGAACCTCAGCCTCGCAAGCGCCGCCCGACGCCTGCCGATGCTGCCATCGACTACGTGGCCTATCTGCTCGATACCGAGGGCGACACGCCTCAGGAGGAGACTGAGTCCGTGCCTGAGATGCGTGGTCAGGATCTTATAGATACATTCATAAATGCTGACAAAGGGCGTTTCACTCTCAGCGATGTGCCCCTGCCGGCCGATGATACCCCAAAAGAGCCCGAAGAACCCGAAGAAGAGGTGGGAGAGGAGTATTTTACCGAAACTTTGGCCAGAATTTACATCAAACAAGGCAGATATTCGAAGGCACTTGAAATTATTCGGCGATTAAGTTTGCAAGTTCCGAAAAAAAATGCTTACTTTGCAGACCAAATACGCTTCTTAGAGAAAGTGATCATAAATAATAGTAAAAAATAAATAGTAAAAAAATGTACACTTTATTTGTAGTTTTAATCGTCATTGCAGCACTGCTCATGATTGGCATTGTGCTCATTCAGGAGTCTAAGGGTGGCGGTCTCGCCAGCCAGTTCTCCGGTTACAATCAGATCGGCGGTGTGCGCAAGACCACCGACTTCATCGAGAAGACCACTTGGGGCCTTGCTGCCGCCATGGTCGTTCTCAGCGTGCTTTGCGCCTACGTTGCTCCCGGTGCCTCCACAGGCGGCTCCGTCATGGAGAACTATGAGATTCCTGCCACCAACCCGAACAATTTGCCGGGCTTCGGTGCCAGCCAGACACAAGACGCAGCAGCCCCCGCAGCACCTGCCGCAGAGGCTCCCGCAGCTGAGGCCCCTGTAGCCCCTGCTCAGCCTGCCAAGTAAATCGCTTAGTAGAATCTGACGATTTCGTTCAGTGGTCTTCTTTCAGGCCTGTCAGGTTCAGCAACTCGATATCCCAGGGCAATGACGGCCATGATGGTCTCATTCTCTGGGATATTGAATGCTTTCCTCAGTCCGTCGGCATCACGCATGCCCATGATGAGCGTGTCGAAGTTCATCGCACGGGCCTTCAGGATCAGATAGCAGTTACTCAGGCCGTTGTCGTAGGCACCCCAGCCTTCACCCACTTCGTTGGTCTGCTGGCCTTGGAAGAAACCCGACTTTCCGCGCTCGAAGGTAGAGCAGATGAGCACCGGCGCGTTGATGATGCGCTCCTTGTTGGCACCCACCAGATCCTGCACCTCCTTCAATTTCTCCTCGCTGATGGCCACGTAATACTTCGTCGGTTGCTGGTTGGCCCACGAGGGCGCTTCCTGCACAGTCTTCAGCAGTTCGCGCACCTCTGCCTCCGAAATCTTCTTCGTCGCATCGTAGTTGCGCACGCTGCGTCTCGTCATCACCACACCGTCGAACGGCACCCGCAGCACACTCTCGGGCTTTCCGTCGCCCTTACTGTCACACCCTGCCAATGTCAGCCACGCAAGGGCTGCATACAGAAACATTCTTTTGTTCCTAGTCATGTCTAATTTTGATGGATAAAACATAATCTCGTCTCTGGATAAACCAGTTTCCCGCCGCAAATATACGCAAAAAAACTGAAACCGCCAACACATTCTGCATAAAAAATCACGTGATGGTGAGCAATCCTGCTAAGTTTAAGAAGAAGGTATAAATACAACATATCAGCATATATGAACAAGTCACACATATTCGGCTATCTGCTGGGATTGCTTATCTTTGTGATTGGCATTCCGGCTTTGATGTGGCTGGTGTCAGGACGGCCTTGGCCATACGTGCCTGATTCGGCAGTACTGTGCACAGTCAGTTTGATTCTTGCCGTCTGCGGACTGACACTCAGCATCTATAGCATTGTCTATATGCGCATCGTCGGTAAAGGCAATCCTTTCGATGCCTACGGACATGAGTTGGCTCCGAGGACGAAACATCTGATGACCAGCGGTCCGTATCGTCTGTGCCGCAATCCGATGCTCGTAGGCATCTATATCTATGACGCAGGTGTTCTCGTCTGGCTCTGGTCAGTCATGCCGCTAATTATCGTCTTGGCAGAGGTCATCCTGCTTACTCTGCAAGTCCGTAGTGAGGAAAAACGTCTGGAAAAGGATTTCGGGCAGGAATATCTTGATTATAAGAAACGAGTCGGGAGGTATTTCCCTGTATTATAGACGCTCGTGTTCCTCGGCATGATATGCCATGGTTTACCGAAGCCCGTCGTAGTCGATGATGGCCTGGCGCCATTCGTCAGAAAACGGTATGGACTGCTTCTGCTCCAGATCGTACAGCACCAATATCGACAGGCAGCGGCTCTTCACCTCCTGCGTATCGGTGTCGAAGATTTCCTGTTCCAGATGGAAACTCTTGTTGCCGAGTTTGACAGTACGGGTGCGGACGGCAATCCTGTCAGCGCCTTTTATTTGGGCAAAGAACTCCACCTCTATCTTCACCACGAAGATAGCATACTGATCCCAGTCAAAGCCTTTGCAAACGGTGGAGACATAGTCCGTCTTACCTGAGTCGTAGAACTGGAAATATATAGTATTGTTCACATGCCCGAACTTGTCAACGTCGTTGAAACGTATCTGCAGCGGCACCACATTGTGAAACTCGTTACTTCTTTCTTCTGCCATACTGTTAAGTCATATCTGTCAAAAACGGCTGCAAGGCTGCGATTAAGCGAGAGCCATCAAAACTCGTTTTGAATGGCCGAGCGTGAGCAGCCTCGCCGTCTTTTCGACGGCAAAGTTACACAATAAACCTAAGAAATCTTTCAGAATACTTCAAAAAATAAGTTTTTCGATAAAAAAACGCTTAAATGTTTGGTGGTTCGGAGGAAAATGTCTACCTTTGCACCCGCAAATCGGGAAATCCCGGAGCGTTCCTTTACATGGTGCCCGTAGTTCAGTTGGTTAGAGCGTCAGATTGTGGTTCTGAATGTCGACGGTTCGAGTCCGTCCGGGCACCCAAAGCAAGAAAACAAACGAAATCTTCCGAGAATCCCATAAATAAAGGGTTTCTCGGAATTTCAATTTAAAGGGGACGAGTTCCAACTTTTTGGTCTGAGACCAACTTTTAGAGTCGAAAATCGGCGCAAAATCGGCGCAAAATTGCAAAATCGGCGCAAAATCGGCGCAAAAATCGGCGCAAGAATCGGTGCGAGATTCAAGCTGAATACAACGCTCTGTTTGTAACACTTTAAGATTTGCGTTATGGCAACAATTACAACAGAGTTTGGGAAGTTAAGTTCCAAAGGACAAAGAGCAGTTTATCTGCGAGTGAGAGACAAAAAGACAGAGAAGCGTATCGCTACTGGTGTCAAGGTGGATGAATCGGAGATCTCACCACGAACCAAGAAGATTAAGAACTTCGAAAAGGCGCAGACTGTCGAAAAATTGAGGATGGAGCTGATGTACAAAATGACCAGCATCGCTCCAGAAATTAACTACAGTGCGAACATGGATGCAGCGCGTATTGTGTCCACGCTCGTCATGCAAGAGAAGACGGAATCGCTGGATTTCTTCACTTTTGCTGAGGATTGGATTTCTAAGAACTCCTTGAAGAGTACGAAGAACTACAAATGCACTTTAAGCGCACTGGAGTCTTATTTGGGTGTCAGAAAATTGGATTTCTCTCAAATCAACTACACCCTGCTGAAAAACTTCGAGCTTTATCTGAGTGACCGACCCAGAGCAAAATCGATGTATCTGGGCTATATGCGTCACCTCTACCGTGAGGCCATGCTGGAGTACAACACCGATGAAGCGACTGTCATCAAGAATGACCCCTTCATGCGATACAAGGCGCCCAAACAGGTGTTGAAAAAGGGCGTGAGAGCTTTGTCGGTACAAGACATCCTGAAGGTTTACCATTACAAGGGCATCGATCCCAAAGGCCGTCCCCAATTGGCCCGCGACTGCTTTATCCTCTCGTTCTGCCTGATGGGAATGAATTCGGCAGACCTCTACAATGCCACCGTTCTCCAGAAAGGTGTTGTCAAGTACAACCGAACCAAGACGAAGGATCGCCGAAGCGATGATGCCTACATCGAGGTCAAGGTGCATCCATTCATAAAGCAGCTGATGAAGAAGTATGCTGGCAATAGCCATGTCTTCAACTTCTACCAGCGTTATGCCGGATTCGAGGAGATGAACGCAGCTCTGAACAAGGGCTTGAAGGAGGTTGGGAAAGCCATAGGCATCCCCAAGTTGCAGTTCTATCAGGCTCGTCACACTTTCGCCACCCTATCACGAAACATGATGAAATTCAGCAAGAGCGATGTGGACGAAGCTTTGAACCACGTTGGCAGCTACGACATTGCCGATTTATACTGGAGCGTGAAACTGCCATCCTTGGGGCCAACTGTTGGGGCACACTTGGTTACAGCCGACAAAGCCACTGTCGGATTGGCGGCTATGCAGTCCAGTTTGTCACCCTCCAAGGCACAATGGAAATAGAACGTCTTATCGTCT
>CACYQO010000030.1 GCA_902776545.1 uncultured Prevotellaceae bacterium
GCCTTCTCGCCCGTCAGACTCGGCGACAAGGTGCTGGTGGACGGTGGTCTGAAGAACAACTATCCCGCAGACCTCGCCCGAGAGATGGGTGCCGACATCATCATCGGCGTAACCGTGCAGGGCGCACCGAAGACAGCCGAGGACATGGGTGGCACGATGAGCATCATCAGCCAGATCGTGGACGTGAACTGTAAGAACAAGCTCGACGAGAACCTCGCCATCACCGACCTGCATCTGTCGGTAGATACAAAGGGTTACAACGCCGCCAGCTTCTCACTGGCCGCCATCGACACGCTGGTGCGCCGTGGTGAAGAGGAGGCCATGCGCCACTGGGACGAGATCGTCGCCCTGAAGCAGCGCATCGGCATCGACGATACGTTCCATCCTGAAATCCTGCATCCGCTGCGCCCGAAGGTGATGACCGAGAAGCATCGCATCACAAGCATCTCGTTTGAGAATATGACACCGCAGGACGAGAAGTTCCTGCGCCAGAAGTTCCACTTGAACCGCATCGACAGCATTGACGCCAAACTGCAACAGGCGCTGACCACCTCGATGCGTATGGATCTGTTCTACCAGACGGCAGAGTGCCAGTTGGTGCCCGAAAAGCTCCCAGAGATCTCCAAACGTAAGATCCCCGGTATCTGGTACAAGGTGGATTCTCTTTGGAATAATGCCGACGGCGTACGTGTGATCCTCTCGGCAGGCAACCGCAAGTCAGTACAGTTCCATGCCGGATTCCGTTTCGACTCCGAAGAGTACGCTGCCGTGCAGTTAGGGCTCGACATTCCCCTGAAGACCGCCATACCTATGAATACGGAGATCACCCTCAGACTGGGTAAGCGCATGAGGGCCCGTGGTGAGCTCACGGCACACCCCCGCAGTTTCACCCGTCCGAAGCTGAACTTCACGTTCTACCGTAACGACATCGACGTCTATGTGGAGGGCGATCGCGACTGGAACATCCGTTACAACCAGACGCAGGCCGAACTGACACCCATCAACTTCGACCTCCGTCATTTTAACCTGCAGTTAGGCGTGCGCTGGGATTATATGAACTACCGCAACAAGCTCGGTTCGGAAACAACGACCCAGGTGGAGCTTGACAATGAGCACTTCTTCAGCTACCGCGCCCGTCTGAAATTCAACACCGAGGACAGCTGGAACTTCCCCACCCGTGGTGCAAGGTTCAATGCGGAGTACGCCTACCTGACGGATAACTTCGCGAAGCTCGACGGCCAGACAGGCATGAGCGACCTGAGTGCCAACTGGCGCATGTCGTTCACCATGGGCAACCGCTTCACCCTGCAGCCGATGGTCTATGGCCGCCTGCTCTTCGGCGACGTGGTGCCACCCGTCTTCGGCAATACCATCGGCGGTGACTGGTTCGGACACTACATCGAGCAGCAGATGCCCTTCGCCGGCGTAGGCTATATGGAATATGTGGAGAAGCAGTTCGTGGCTGCCCAGCTGCAGGCCCAAGAGCGCATCGGCAGCAAAATCTATGTGCTGCTCCGCGTGGCCGCAGCTCAGAAGGCTCAAGAGTTGAAAGAGCTCTTCGACTACCGCACCATGCTCGGTGTTCAGGGAGCTGTTTACTACAATACGATGTTTGGCCCTGCGGGTCTCACCGTCGGCTACAGCAACCGCACGAAGTCGCCGAACCTCGGATATGAATTTTAGCATCGGACAAACACGGACTTACACGGACATTTAAAAAGAATGAACATTGAAGATTGAACATTGAACATTAAATGATACGAAGATGAAAAAAGGACATTTCATGATGGCAGCAGCGGTGCTGATGGCACTGTGCAGCTGCGGAGAGAAGAAACAGGCCGCTGCTGAGCAGACGGTAAGAGTGAAGGTGCAGCAGATTCAGGCTGAGGCCGTGAATGGCGAACAGGGCTTCTCAGGCACCATCGAGGAGCAGAGCGGCGCTTCGCTGTCGTTTGCCACTTCGGGTACTATCCAGCGGATCTATATCAGCGAGGGACAGACCGTGGGTGCAGGACAGCTGATTGCCGAGCTTGACCCCACGACGATGCAGAATGCCTACACCATCAGCAAGACCGCGTTGGAGCAGGCTCAGGACACTTACAACCGTATGAAGGAATTGCACGACGACGGATCGCTGCCTGAGATGCAGTGGATTGCCGTCGAGAACCAGTTGAAGACAGCCGTGGCCTCAGAGGCAATGGCCAAGAAGACACTGACCGACACGAAGCTCTACGCTCCCTTCAGCGGATATATCGCTGAGAAGAATGCCGAGGTGGGACAGATTGCCGCACCAGGGATGTCTGTCGTGAAACTGGTGAGCATCGGCAGCGTGAAGGTGAAGATCTCCGTGCCTGAGGATGACGTGCAGCGCATCAAGAAGGGTTCGTCGATGAAGATCATCGTGCCTGCCTTGGGCAATCGCCAGTTCTCCGGCAATGTCACGGAGCGTGGCGTGAGTGCCGATCCCCGTTCACGTACCTACGAGGTGAAGGCCACCATCAACAATCACGACGGCCAGTTGCTGCCGGGCATGATCTGTCAGGCGTTCACCAACTATATGCAGGGTGCTACAGGCGTGTTTATCCCTGCCAATTTAGTGCAGCTCGACTCAGACAACAAGACCTTTGTATGGGTGGTCAACGGCGGCAAGGCTGTGAAGCGTGAGATCTTTATCAGCAGCGAGACGGCCCAGGGCGCACAAGTCAGCGGCGGACTCTCTGACGGCGACCAGCTCATCGTAGCCGGACAGCAGAAAGTGAGCAACGGGATGAAAGTCGAGATTGTGAAGTGAAGAGTGAAAAGTGAAAAGTGAAAAATTTGCTACCGCCATTATGGAAGAGAATAAAGAAAAGAAGATGAGTCTGCAAGAGTGGTCGATGCACTACCGGCAGATCATCATACTGCTTGTGAGCTGCTTTGTGGCTATGGGCATCTATGGCCTCGCGAACATCAACAAGAACGAGTTCCCCGACTTCACCATCCGTCAGGGCATCGTCGTGGCCGTCTATCCTGGCGTGAATGCCCAGGAGATGGAGGAACAGGTGACGAAGCCGTTGGAGAAATACATCTTTACCTATAAAGAGGTGAAGAAGGAGAAGACCGTATCGTATTCGAAAGACGGTCTGAGCATCATCCAGGTGGAACTCAACGACGAACTGAACAACAAGGATGAGTTCTGGAGCAAGTTTAAGCACGGCGTGCAGGGATTCAAGAACGAACTGCCAGACGGTGTGCTGGCCATTCAGGTGAACGACGACTTCGGCGACACCTCAGCCTTGCTGCTGGCTATGGAGTCGAAGGATAAGACCTACCGCGAGCTGAACGACTACATGAACTCGCTGATTGACTCGCTGAGGATGATTCCGAGCGTGGGTAAGATGAGCGTTTTCGGAATGCAGCATGATCAGATCAGCATCTATCTGAACTCGGACAAGCTGTCACACTACGGCATCAACTACCTGACGATTGCCCAGGTACTGAGAGGCAAGGGTTTCGTGACCACTGCCGGACGTGTGAAGAACAATGACTACAAGTCGCCTATCTATGTGGACCATGCGCTGAACAAGATCTACGACGTTGAGAACACCCTGATCTACATTGACAGCAAGGGTAATAATGTACGCCTGAAGGATGTGGCCACGGTGAAGCGCGAGTATCCGAGCATGACCAAGTATATCACCAACAACGGTACACGCTGTATCCTGCTGTCGGTGGAAATCAAGAAAGGACAGGACGTGTCGAGCATGGGTAAGGCCATCCACAAGAAACTGGCAAACTTCAAGCAGCACATCCCTGACGACGTGCAGCTGAACGCCATTACCGACCAGGCAAAGGTGGTGGACGACTCTATCGAGAACTTCCTCCACGAGCTGTTGATCGCCATCTGCACGGTCGTCCTCGTGGTGGTGCTGATCATGCCGTTCCGTGTGGCCGCTGTGGCTGCAGGCACGATGCCCATCACCATCTTTGTCTCGTTAGGACTGTTCTATATGTTCAACATCGAGCTGAACACGGTGACGCTGGCTGCCCTGATTGTGACGTTAGGTATGATTGTCGATGACTCCATCGTGATCATCGACTCCTATTTAGAGATGATGGCCGAGGGAAAGACACGCTGGCAGGCTTCGATTGATGCCACTGTCCACTTCCTGAAGTCCATCTTCACCGCCACACTGTGTATCTCTGTGACGTTCTTCCCCTTCCTCATCGTCATGACGGGACAGTTCCACGACTTCCTGCTCTCGTTCCCCTGGGCCATCTCTATCGTGCTCTTCGCCTCGATGATCATCGCCCAGACGCTGCTGCCCATCCTGCAGTACTTCTTCATCCGCAAACCCATGGAAACGAAGACGCGCGCAGATGGCAAGAAGCCTTTCAACCTGCTCGACGTGCTCGACAAGTACTACCGGAAGCTGCTGGCCAAGTGTTTCGATCATCCCTGGCTGACTATTGCCGGCGGTGTGGCCAGCGTGGTCATAGGTGCCTGGATCTTCGCCCAGCTGCCGCAGCGCATGATGCCATACGCCGACCGTAACCAGTTTGCCGTAGAGATCTACCTGCCCGTCGGTACGGGTATCGAGCGCACCTCCGTGGTGGCCGACTCCTTGGAGCACATGATTGCCAAGAAGGAGGGCGTCGTGAGCATCGCCTCGTTCAAGGGCTGTGCCTCGCCGCGATTCCATACGGCCTACGCGCCGCAGATTGCCGGTGAGAACTATGCCCAGTTCATTGTGAACACCAGCGACAATAAGACCACCGAACGCTTAGTGGATGAATGTACCGATGCATATACGAACTATTTCCCTGAGGCCTACGTCAAAATCAAGCAGTTGAGCTATTCTTCCGTGGCCGTACCCGTGGAAATACGTCTGAAGAGCGACAACCTGGAGGATCTGGCACAGTACAGTGACAGTCTGGTAGGCATCATGCGCCGTATGCCCGAACTGATGCTGGTGCGCAGCAACATGCTGGAGCCGCTCTCTACCACCCGTATCAAGATCGACGACGAGAAAGCCTCGCGCTTAGGTATCACCAATGAGGACGTAGAGCTGCAGATGGCCTTCCGCTATGGTGAGGGTCTTACTGTCAGTACGGCTTGGGAGGGTGACTACGACGTGAACGTGAAGATGAAGACCGAGGATGCTGACCAGGCTACGAAGCAGGATGTGAAGGACGAGTTGATACCGATTGGTATCTCTGCTGCTCTCCCCACTGATCTTAATGAATTGAGGAGTGTGGCTAAGAGTGGTAGCTTCATGCCCAGCGTACCTTTGCGTCAGTTTGCTGATGTTGTTCCCACCTGGCAGTACGGCCAGATATGCCACCGCAACGGTCTGCGCACCGTGACGGTGATGGCCGAGGTGGCCCGCGACCAGAATGTGGGCTTTGTCACGAAGGATATCATGAAGTTCTTAGAGACTTTCCAGCTGCCCGAAGGCATGCAGATGGAGATTGGCGGTCAGTATGAAGATGACAACGAGACCACGCCGAAGATTATCAGTGCCCTGATCATCTCGATTGCCATCATCTTCTTCGTGCTGCTGTGGCACTTCAAGAGTGTCAGCGAGGCCGTGCTCATCATGGTGTGCCTGTCGCTGTGCGTCTTCGGTACGGCAATGGGTATCCTCCTCGGAGGCGTGCCCGTATCTCTGACCGCCGTCCTCGGCTTCGTGTCGCTGATGGGTATCCTTGTGCGTAACGGCGTCATCCTCTTCGACTATGCGGCCGAGGTGAAGGAACTGGAGCACCTCTCGCTGAAGGATGCCATCCACGTGGCCGCTGAGCGCCGTATGCGTCCTATCTTCCTCACGTCGGCTGCCGCCTCGATGGGTGTGGTGCCGATGGTGTTCGGAGGCTCAGGCCTGTGGTCGCCGATGGGCTGCGTCATCTGCTATGGTGCACTCATCACCATGTTCTTCATCCTCACCATCATGCCGATTGCCTATTGGAAGGTGATGGGAAAAAGCGAGGAAAAGGTAAAAAAGTAAAAAGGTAAAAAAGTAAAAGAATTATGCGATACAAAATGAAACAGAATAATCAAATAGAATTCAGGCAGAAAGGCTTGGTAATGAGTTTTTTACTCTTTTACCTTTTTACCTTTTTACCTTTAACTGCTCAAAGCGTTTATACGCTTGAGCAATTGAAGCAGTTGGCCGTCGAGAACAACTACAACCTCCGCTCGGCCCGCAACGCTATCCAACAGTCGAAGGAGGTGAAGAGCGAGGCGCTGACGAAGTACTTCCCCCAGGTATCGGCTCTGGGTTTTGGATTTCAGAACAACAAGCCCCTGATCGACATTGACATCGAAATGCCAACTTTACTCGCCCACCTGATTCCGGAAGGCTTGATACCTGCCAACATCAGCCTGATGAAGAAGGGACTCTTCGGCTCCGTTTCAGCCATACAGCCCGTCTTCATGGGTGGTCAGATCATCAATGGCAACAAATTGGCGAAGGTCGGTGTCGAGGCCAGCGAATTGCAGATGGAGGTATCGGAAGACCATGTGGAACTCACCACCGAGGAGTACTACTGGAAGGTGGTATCGCTGAAGGAGAAGATGAAGACCCTTGCTTCCCTCCACGACATGATAGAGCAGTTGGAGAAAGACGTATCCAATATGGTACGCGTGGGAGCCGTCAACCGCAACGACCTGTTGCAGGTGCAGCTCCGCAAGGGCGAAATAGAGTCCGCTCAACTGGAGTTGGAGAACGGTCTTTCCACCGTATGCGAACTTCTGGCCCAGCACATCGGCAAGCCAGGCGAGACCATCGATGTGGTTTCGTCGGCTACGGAGAGTGTCCCCGAGGTTCCCGTCGCCCTGCGTCAGGACCATCAGACAGCCCTCGCCGCTACACCCCAGTACCGCCTGTTGGAGAAGAATGTCGAGAGTCACCGGCTGCAACATAAGTTGAAGGTAGGCCAGAACCTGCCTAAGGTTGGCATCGGTGCCAGCTACAGCTACAACGACTGGTTTGGCAAGAGCAGCGATGCGACGATTTTTGCAGCCGTCCAGGTACCCATCAGCGGCTGGTGGGGCGGCTCGCATGCCATCAAGAAGCAGAAGCTCGCCCTCGCCGATGCCCAGGAGCAGATGGCGGATAACGGCCAGAAGCTCATCATCCGCATGAACAAAGCCTGGGCCGACGTCGAGACCAGCCATAAGAAGCTGCTCATCGCCCATGATGCCATCGAACAGGCTGAGGAGAACCTGCGTCTGAACAAGGATTACTACCACGTGGGCCAGACCAAGATGAGCGATCTGCTCCTCGCCCAGCAGCAGTACCAGCAGGCCCGTGACCGCTATACCGATGCCTTTGCCGACTTCCAGACCAAGCAGTTAGAGTATCGTCAGGCCACAGGACAGGAATAAACAATTGGACATAACAATAATGAAAGAAAAGATTTCCTTTTTACAGTTAGCACTGGTGGTGATACTCTCACTCACCTCATGCGGCGGTGTCTTCGACATACATCCTTACGATGTGAATGTCGATGGCGACAAAGAAATCAACGAACGGCAGATGGCCGTCATTGAGAGCAAATTCGCCAACAAAGACACCTTGCGCGTGGCTTTCATCAGCGACACCCACCTGTGGCTCGCCGATGCCAAGGATCAGGTGGCAGACCTGAACAGCAGGAAGAACATCGACTTCGTCGTACACTGTGGCGATCTGACAGACACCGCCACCAACACCGAATTCGAATGGTCTCGCGACGTCCTCAATGGTCTGAACTACCCTTGGGTGGCACTCATCGGTAATCACGACTTCCTCGGAACGGGTGATCAGACATACCGTGTGATGTATGGCGAACTCGACTTCGCCTTCATCGCAGGCAGGGTCAAGTTCGTCTGCCTGAATACGAATGCCACCGAGTACGACTATCTGGCTGCCGTGCCCAACTTCGACTTCCTGGAAGAGCAGTTCACGACAGACACCGACAAGTTCGACCGCACCGTACTCGTCATGCATGCGCCTCCTTTCAGCGAGCAGTTTAATAATAATGTGTGCAAGGCGTTCCGTCGTTACCTCGACTTCGCCCCCGGCCTATTGTGCTGCGTCTATGGTCACGAACACGCCGACAAAGTTTCTGACCTATATGGCGACGGTCTGATGTTCTATGGCATCGATTGCGCCGAGCACCGTAACTATCGTCTCATGACAATTACCCCCGACGGCTATGAAATTGAACAGATTCGCTTTTAGTATGATATTGCTGGCCTGTACAGTTCAGGTCATGGCAGACGACAGCATCGCAGTCGAGCAGGTAAATGAGAGTAGATATGAAAGGAGCCTGGAGCGCAAGCAGAAGATGTGGGCTTCATTGATACCTACCCATTTCGTCATTCAGAATGCGGGTAACATGGGTGTCCTCTCGGCTGGTATCGGATGGAGCTACGGCAAGAACAGGAAATGGGAAACCGACCTGCTCATCGGCTTTATCCCCAAGCACGACTCCTCGCGTTTTAAAGTGACAACGACGCTGAAGGGCAACTACATCCCTTGGAGAATCGACCTGACGCCGAATGCAACAGGCGGCGACAAGCACCACTGGCTCTTCGAGCCCCTGACCGCGAGTCTCTATCTGAACACCGTCTATGGTTCTGAGTTCTGGAAGTCGCAGCCCAGCCGCTATCCAGACAAGTACTACGAGTTCATGTCCACGAAGTTCCGCCTGAATGTAGCCTTCGGACAACGCATCACGTTAAAGATCGCAGAAAACAAGCGTAAGCGTCATAACCGCATCACGCTGTTCTATGAGATCGGCTCCTGCGACCTCTACATACGATCTCTCTTCCAGGGGCAGGACGTGTCCGTCGGCGACATCATCGGACTCTCCATCGGCGCCAAGTTCTTTACTTTGTAACATGAGAATCATCGCCTTCATATTTTGGGTGCTCATCACCATTCTGCCGGTATCGGCCCAGAGCCGGTACCAGCAGAAGAAGGCGAAGATTGACAGTGCCCTCACCGCCCGCTACTACCGAACGCCTTACGACACGAACTATGTTGTCAGGCCGGAGGGGAAGTGGACGCTGAAGGTCAGGCTGAACCAGACGGGAAACACCATCCACGCCAAATCAGACCAAGACGGCATACATTCAAAAGCCGACCTGAAAACCAGCCACAAGACCACCGTCAGCGTTGCAGCCACCTATCGCGGCCTCTCTGCCTCCTTGGCCCTCAATCCTGCCAAGTTCAGCGGTGCCTACAAGGACTATGAGTTCAATCTGAACTACTACAGCAACCGCCTCAGTCTCGATTTCAGCTACCAGCGGGCGGAATCGCTGTCTGGCGACATCGAGCGTGGCGACAAAATCTTCAGCATGGAGGAGGGCGACGTGAAGATGAAGGTGATCAATCTCGTGGGTTACTATACCTTCAACCACCGCCGTTTCTCCTACCCTGCCGCTTTTACCCAAAGTTACATCCAGCGCCGTTCCGCAGGTTCCTGGCTGGCAGGCATCAGCTATCAGGGCGGTACCATCGAGACCACCGACGACCTGAAAGCCCGTAGTTCCACAGCACCCGATGTGCAGATCCGTGTGGGGCACATCGGCATCGGCGGCGGCTATGGCTACAACCTCGTCCTCGGCCAGAAGTGGCTGTTGCACCTCTCCATCCTGCCTACCTTTGTCGTTTACAACTACAACAAACTGGTTGTCAACGACGAGCGCCGTGAGGCGAAGCCCATGCGCTTCAACATGATCTTCAACGAGCGTGCAGCCGTCATCTACAATTTCTCGCCCCGCTACTTCGCAGGTGCCACACTGGTGATGAACAACTCCCTCTTCGACGACGAGGCCGTCGTCGTCAACCAAAACAAATGGCGCGCCCGAGCCTTCTTCGGCTTCCGTCTGTAAAAAACAATGCTCGTCATCATCTCCGCCGCTCTGATTCGTACCACCGTTGCTGCCACCACCAGCGAAACACCGTATGCTTCTTCCTCAGAAGTAAACAAAATTTACCAACGACAAGGACAACCATAAACTGCTCTGTTTTCGGGCTTTTCAACGTCCTTGATTTTACTTACTGTAAACCGTTGCTTTAGTCTAATGAAACCACCATTTTACAGGCACTAAAGTCCCGGTTTCCTTTCTGCATTACCGGAGTTACGTCGACCATCACTCATTTTGTAAAACAATATGAACAACACTCCCATATCATTACGCATTACACATTACATGATGTAAAAAACAAAGAATTATCAATTATAACATCATATATATTATTAATATATATATTAATAATATATATGAATATATGTAACCATATTCGCTCCCCAAAAAATAAAATCAGTACAATGTAATTTGTAATGTAATGACCAGGGCGTTTAGCGTTATCTACAACTTGAATCTGGACAATTCAACTGACCATAGATAATGAGCAAGAACGCCCGCGCCAATGGCTCTCTGCACCATACGTATATATAAATAATGTGGGAAAGTTTTGGTGGAATCAAAAATAAAGTGTAATTTTGTAGACGAATTGCGTGAATACATGAAACTGATTCTATTAGGAATAACGATTGATTAAGGCTATGGCAGATAAAGAAAACAAGCTGATACTCTATAAGGATGAAGAAGGCAAGGTAAACGTAAATGTTCGTTTTGCCGATGAGGATGTGTGGCTGACACAAGCGCAATTAGCAGAAATTTACAATACTACACAGCAAAATATAAGTCTGCATCAGAAAGGCATTTATACAGATGGGGAGCTTGAAGAAGAGTCAACTCACAAGAAATACTTGTTAGTTCGCCAAGAGGGCAATCGTCAAGTTTCTATCAGCAGGTAACGGACATCTATGCCACATCTACCGATTACGATCCTCGTGCCAAGCTTACAAAGCAGTTCTTTGCCACCGTTCAGAATAAGATGCACTATGCTGTACATGAGCATACAGCAGCTGAATTGATTTACGAGCGGGTGGACAACGAGAAGCCATTTGTAGGTATGACAAACTTCAAGGGTAACTATGTTACTCGTGACGATGTGAAGATTGCGAAAAACTACCTAACGGAGTTGGAGTTGCAACGATTGAACCTGCTGACCTCGCAATTCTTGGATTATGCTGAGTTCCAAGCTTTAGAGCAGAATCCGATGACTATGGCCGACTGGATAGCTGCACTCGACGACCAGATAAGGACGAAACTAATTAGACCATTTTAGAATGCATGTAGCCCTATTTACAATCCTTAACCATAAAGACTATTTTGTTAAAGTGTATTAAATATTGGCATTTTTTATGCAACCTTTTCATACTATCCGAGTTATATCGATAGAGAACGGTAAATGTTCTGACCAATAATGGTTAGGATGGAATACAATTAACTAAAAAAAATGATTGAGTATGAAGAAGTTTTTATTTATCGTAGTGGCTCTCTTTGCTGTAGGGAGTGTAAAAGCTCAGGATGAGACACAACTGGGGTATTGGAATCGTAATAGTTTTGTAGAACTGGCCCCAGACGAATCATTCATCTATAAGTTTATTCAGGCGATGGACGATGAAAGCCAAGAGGCCCTCAATGACTTGTTCACGGACATGAAAGGAATGGGAGACAATTCCATTCTCAAAAGAAACGAGGGTGGATGGTATGTGAAGAAAGACTATCCTCTGCCTGAAGGCAATTATTACGAATCTGCCTTCTACAGGAATGACAATGATAACGGGCGGATTTACATCATCCTTCCGAGAATCAATGTGCTACTGAGGACTGGTTACCAGATTGAAGATCTGTTGGATTACTATGGCGATAAGGTGACGTTGGAAAGTAGCAGATGGGATGGACCGACAGATCATTATCTGAATTGCCATATGAAGACTTCGACAGAGGTGCTGGAGGCGGTAGGCAGAATGTATGAATTGATGCATGATGGCATCATAGGCATCTCGCCGGATCGTCCTGAACTGGGAATTGACTATGACAACTATCTGATCAGTGTACTAACTGGCAGTAACGCAGATACGATTGAGAATGGTGAGAAATTAGTGTATGAGATGAACTGGGAAGGGAAGTGGCCTGGTGTCTATGATGGAGAAGACACATGGCAGGGTACTGATGAAGGCATGGCCATTACGACTTCCAGACTGATGGAATCTATGTGGGATATCAGGTCGGGGATTGGTAAAGATATAACAATAGTGCAGGGTCACTACTATATCGTCCGCCTGACCCTGAAGGTTCCTTCCGATGGCTCATATAATGTAGGGCTTGGTAATTATGGTATAACAGGACATGAAAATTGGGATGGAGGGGAAACCTGCTCTTGGTGTGTAGTCCCTGTAACGGCCAGTGAAGACTTCCAAGTGATAGATGCTGAGTTTCCAAACGTCGGCTTTTCATTTGACGGTGATGCTTTCGTCTATTTCGACAGCGGATGGGTCGTAGGCACCACGATCGTCAAGAAGGTCGAGGTCTACGAGAAATTCGGATTTGCAGGCCGTGGTGATGAAACAGCCATCAAGTCTGTGAAGGCTTCGAAGGCCGACGAGTCTATCTACAACCTCGCAGGACAGAAAGTAAATGCCTCTTACAAGGGTGCTGTCATCAAGAGCGGCAAGAAGATGATTGTGAAATAAATTACCACAAGGCGGCGGGGATGAGACGCTGGGCGTTCTCGAAGTCCTCGGGAGTATCGAGCTCAATGGAGAAGAGATCGGTGGTATCGACGATGCGGAAGGTGTGGCCCTGGGGGATAAGCCGCTCGAAGGCACGCTCATAGAAGATATCGATGAGTCCTTCACGCTCGATCATCTGTTCGAGTTCGCGGAAGAGGGCGGTGCTGTAGTCGGCAGTCATACGCTCGATGCCCACGCTCTCACCCGCTGCATCCTCTGGACGACAGGTCTTGCTGATCTCCGTGATGCGCCCTTCGGCATCTGCCACAACCTTCATCTCCTCCTCGCCCAGCTCATGACGGTTCAGCGCCAGGGCACTGTCGCCGACATTGATGACGGTGGGGATGATGGCAGGATCACAGAGGATGTCGCTGTCCATGAGCAGGAAGTCACGGCCGTCGGTAAAGGGACGGGTGAGCCACAGCGAGAAGATATTGTTGTTATGCTGATAATCCACGTTGTCGATGAAGTGGATTTTCAGAGGTGAGAGGTGAGAGGTAAGAGGTGAGAGATTACTCTGGGGGGTGAGATAGTGCGACGTGAGGAAGTCGCGGATCATGTTGGCACGATAGCCGGTGACGACGACGAGTTCACGGATGCCGGCGGCGATCATGCCGTCGACGGTACGCTGGAGGAGCGTGCGCTCTCCCACTTTGAGAAGACACTTCGGACGTTCGTCCGTGAGCGGCCTCAGCCGCTTGGCCATTCCGGCCGCAAGAATTACTCCGATCATTGAACTTTGAGCTTTGAACTTTGAACTTTATGATTACCGCTCCTGGTGCTCCTTCATGTAGTCACGGGGCGACATGCCGTAGTACTTACGGAAGATGGTAGAGAAGGAGGCGCTGTTGGCGAAGCCGCAGGCATACATCACCTCGGTGACGTTCATGCCCTTCTCGGCCAGCAGCTGGGCTGCCTTCTTCAGGCGGATGCTGCGGATGAAGTCGTGAGGCGTCTGGCCTGTGAGTTCCTTCATCTTACGATGGAGGTGTACGCGGCTGATGCCGACCTCGTCGGAGATCATATCGATATTGAGGTCGGAGTTCGTGAGATTCTTCCGGATACACTCCATGATCTTCTCGAGCAGTTTGTCGTCGGGCGACTTCAGGCGGATGTCCTCCACGCGGTCTTCGAGGTTGTCCGTACGCTCATACTTCATTTTCAACAGCCTGCGCGAATTGAGCAGGTTGAGGATGGTACGCCGCAGGATATCCATGTTAAACGGCTTGACGATATAGGCGTCGGCACCTGTCTCCAGACCTTCGAGGCGGTCTTCGTCACGGTTACGGGCGGTGAGCAGGATGACGGGGATAAAGTTCGTCGAGTTGTTCGTCTTCAACTGAGAGCAGAGAGCATTACCGTCCAGCTCCGGCATCATCACGTCGCTGATGACGAGACTCGGTTTGACACGGTAGGTCTCCGTGAGTGCCTCCCGACCGTTGGTACAAGCATGCACATCATAGTCCTTGGAGAGTTCTGCCTCGAGGTAGTTACGTATCTCATCGTCATCTTCGGCAATGACGATGGTTGTGCCGCGGGTGTCGGCCTGCTCATACGGTGTCGCCTCCTCTTCCTCTGGCTGTTCGAGGGCGGCCTGCAGTTCTGCCAACGGCTCCTGCGGCAGCTCACTCTCGTTGATCATCTCCTCCGGTGAGAGGTGGGCATTGCCCAGCGGGATGGTGATGACGAACTCGCAGCCCTGATTGAGGTTATGGACGGTGATGGTGCCGTGATGCATCTCAACGAGCGAACGGGTGAGGTCGAGGCCGATGCCCGTACCGGCATTGCGGTCGTTGGTGTAGGAGTCTGCTTGATAGAAGCGCTGGAAGATCTTCTCGAGCTTGTCCTCGGGAATCTTCTCACCGTTGTCGCGGATGGCGATGGTGGCCGTCGTGTCGTCGTGGGTGAGGCGGATGCCTATCTCACCGCCGGCAGGGGTGTATTTGAAGGCGTTGGAGAGTACGTTGACAACGACCTTGTCGAAGTTCGAACGGTCGATCCATACGGGCAGTTCCTCGCAGTCGTGGTCGTAGGTGAACGTGATCTGCCGCATCTTCGCCTGGTGGTCGAAGAGGGTGTAGATATCATTGACGAATCCCACGAGGTCGCGCTCGCTCATGCGCATCTGCATCTGACCCTTGTCGATCTTCCTGAGGTCCATCATCTGGTTGATCAGGCTGAGGATGCGCTCGGCATTGCGGCGGATGGTTTCATAGACACTCTTGCGCTCAGGGTCTTCCTCCTTCTTGATGAGAGAGAGCAGCGGAGTGATGATGAGTGTCATCGGGGTTCGTATCTCGTGGCTGATGTTCATGAAGAAGCGGAGCTTGGCCTCACCCATCTCCTCGGCGTGGATATGAGCCTGAAGGCGCAGGCGGTTCTGTTCGCGATGATGACGGTAGGCGAGGAACTGCCAGGCGAAGAGTCCGATGATGAGGGCGTAGAAGAAATAGGCCCATGCCGAACGGTACCAGGGACTGTGTACGATAAGGGTGAAGTCGCGCTGGGGCGTCTCGATGCCACTGCGCTCGGCCTTCACACGGAAGCGGTAGGTGCCTGGCGGCAAGTGGGTGAAGGAGAGTTCGTTGCTTCCGGCAGGCAGCGCACGGAAGGGTTCACCGTTGATGCTGTAGTGATAGACGATATGCTCCGGATTCTCATAGGTGAGCGTGGAGAGCTGGATGGTGAACGAATTGTCGTGGTAGCCCAGTTCGAAGTGGTCACTGGCGTTGATGGTCGTTTCCGTCACCTGTCGTCCGCCAGAGCGTGTGGCGGTATTGACGGGTTCGCCGTTGATGGTGAGGGCCGTCAGATGGACGTTCGCATTCCACTGACTCTGCTGGATATCTTCAGATTTAAACCAAGTGACACCACCCGTACCGCCGAAGAGGATCGTGCCGTCAGGTGCAGTACACGAGGCACCGTCGCTGAACTCATTGCTCTGCAGACCGTCGTCGGCGAAGTAGTTCATCTGGGGTCCCTTCTTGGGATCGAAGAGGGTAAGGCCGTGATCGGTGGAAATCCAGAGCATACCCTGACGGTCGCGCTCTATAGACGAGATGCCGTTCACGGGCAGACCGTCGGCAGTGGTGTAGGCGTCCGTCTGCTTCGACTTCAGGTCGTAGCGGAAGAGTCCCTGACTCGTGCCGTACCAGATGTCGCCGTCATACTCGCGCGCCACACGGATGGGCACGCTGTAGTTCAGACAGTTGCCACCAAAGGTCTTCGTCCAGCTGCCACTGGCAATGTCGAGACAGCAAAGTCCCATCGACGTGGAGGCATAGAGGCGCTCACCGTCTGACGACAGAGACACTTGTGAGACGAAGTTATTGGAGATGCTGTTGATGCGTCTGTCATTGGGTGCATCGCCTTCCGTGACGTAGGTGCGCAACCGTCCGTCGGCGGGGTTATAGCAGAGCACGCCGTGGCGCATGGTGGCAAGCCAGAGCTGTCCCTGGGCGTCCACCTCAATGTCCATGATGATCAGATGGTCGTCGTCGGGATAGTTGAGGGGCTTATAATTGAACGTGACAGGATCGATGCTGCCGCCGCCCTCTCCATAGGAACCTGCCCAGATGCGACCGTCGCGACCCTCAGCCAGCGACATCACGGTAGAGGGATAGCCGTCGAGCAGATGACGCTCCAGACGGCCGTCGGGCGAGATAACGTAGATACCGTCCTTGTCAGTGCCCACCCATGTACGGTGACGGCTGTCGACAAGCACGCTGACGACACAGGCCGAACCGATGATGTTACGTGCGCTGCCGAGCTTATAGCCCATATACTGGAAGCCGTTGAAGGTGATGGGCTGACGGTAGAGACCTTTCTGGAGCAGACCGAACCAGAGGTTGCCGTTATTATCCTCAATGATGGAATAAACCTTGCTTCTGGTCAGGTCGATCTCCTGACTGAAGAAGGGATTGTCGATGAGCTGGTCCGTCTTCGGATCGTAGAGGGCGATACCCCTGCCGTCGTAGCCGACGATGATACCGTTATAGCGGTCACAGTAGAGCGAAGAGACGCTCTTGTCGCCTGTGGCGGCCACGTGAACGAAGTCATTCCCCTGCTGACGGTACAGTCCGGCGTTGGAGGCCACGTAGATATTGCCCTCCTGATCGGCGCAAAGCTGTCCGAGAATCAACGACCTGTGGTCAGCAAGATAGCGCTTCAGCGTCTTGCCGTCGTAGCATAGGAGTCCCTTTTCCTCAGAGACCATCCAGAGGCGCCCTTGTTTGTCTTCGAGCAATGAGTTCACGGTATGCAGGTCGGCAAACACGCCGCCAAGCTGACGGGCCGTCTTCTGGTCGGTGATCTGCATCACACCCAGACCGGAAGATCCCACGAGCAGGTCACCGTTGGCCCGCTCCAGGAAACAGGTGGCATAGCCATAACTCGACTTGCCCTGGTGATCGAGGAGCGTTACCTGATGGAACTCCTCGCCGTCCCACGTCTGCAGGGCGCCGTACATACCGAAATAGAACAGACCTCGACGGTCCTGGATCATACAGTTCACGTAGTTGCCGGCCAACGTCTTGTCAGCCTCGTTTTCCTTCTTGAAGACGCGGAACTGGTAGCCGTCGTAGCGGTTTATACCGTTGCGGGTGGTGACCCACAGGAATCCGTCATGGTCGAGATAGACCTGCGACACAAAACTGCTGGACAGCTGATGATTGTCAGTTGTGAAGAATTTGCCCATCTGGGCATGAATGCCCATGGTAAGGCAGAGGGCGAGTAGCGTTAGTAGTAGCTTAGACCTCATTGCTTTGATTACATTTTCGACTGCAAAGATAGACCTTTTTTTTGAATTACCAAGGAAAAATGGAACAAAAAAATAAAAAAATGAAACAATTTTGAACTTTTGTTCCAGATTTTAGTGTTATCTTTGCAGTCGAAATATAATTATTATCACTTTTATCCAAATGAAGCACTTATCACTGACAAAAAAAATCATGGCCATGGCTCTGTTGTCGCTGGCCCTGTCGACGGAAGCAAATGCCGCCGACACCTTCGTCTCGTTCGAACCCACCGCCGGCGCCTGGCAACTGAGCGACATCACCATCGGCCTTGCCGAAGGAGAGCACTCCTGCGTGACCATCGCCGCCGCCAACCTCGCGACCGACTTCGAAAAAGTCACCGGCACCAAAGCCTCCATCATTTCTCCTTCCTCCTTCCTCCTTCCTCCTTCCTCGAAAATCTTTATCGGCACCGTCGGCGTCAACAAGCAGATCGACCAGTGGGTGAAGCAGGGTGTGCTTAGCGACCTGAAGGGCAAGACGGAGAAATACATCATCAAGACCATCGGCAACCAGCTGGTCATCGCCGGCAGCGACAAGCGCGGCACCGTTTATGGCATCTACGAGCTGTCGCGCCAAATCGGTGTCTCACCCTGGTACTACTGGGCCGACGTGCCCGTGGAGCGTCACACCTCTTTATATATAAAGGAGGGCGAATACACCGACGGGGAACCCGCCGTCAGATACCGTGGTCTCTTCCTCAACGACGAGGCGCCCTGTCTCACCACATGGGTGAAGAACACCTTCGACACCGACTACGGCGGCCACAAGTTCTATGAGAAGGTGTTCGAACTCATCCTCCGTCTCAAGGGCAACTACCTGTGGCCTGCCATGTGGGGGTGGGCCTTCTATGCCGACGATCCTGAGAACCTGAAGACCGCTGACGCCATGGGCGTGATGATGGGAACGTCGCACCACGAGCCGATGGCCCGAAACCACCAGGAGTATGCCCGTGACCGTAAAGGCTGGGGCGCCTGGAACTACGCCACGAACAAACAGAATCTCGACCGTTTCTTCCGTGAGGGTATCGAGCGCATGAACGGTACCGACGACATCGTCACCATCGGCATGCGTGGTGACGGCGACGAGGCCATGGGCAATGGTACTGATACAAAGCTTCTGGAGAATATCATCAACAACCAACGCCGCATCATCAAGGAGGTGACGGGCAAGTCTGCCGACAAGACGCCACAGATCTGGGCACTCTATAAAGAGGTACAGGACTACTACGATGCCGGTCTGCGTGTGCCCGACGACGTGACCATCCTGCTCTGTGACGACAACTGGGGCAACGTGCGCCGTCTGCCCACCGCCGAGGAACAGAAGCGCAAGGGCGGCTGGGGACTCTACTACCATGTGGACTATGTCGGTGCCCCCCGCAACTCGAAGTGGATCAACGTCACCCCTATACAAAACATGTGGGAACAACTTCAGCTGGCCTATTTCGGTGGCATCCAGAAGCTCTGGATCCTCAACGTCGGCGACCTAAAGCCTATGGAATATCCCATCCAGCTCTTTATGGACATGGCATGGAATCCCTCGAAATACCGCGTGGACAATCTGCTCGACCATACCCGTGACTTCTGTGCTGAGAGTTTCGGCGAAGACCAGGCCTGCGAGGCAGCTCAGCTGCTGAACCTCGTGAGCAAGTACAACGGTCGCATCACCTCCGAGATGCTCGACGCTAAGACCTACACCACCTGGGAGTTCGCTCAGGTCGTCAGCGACTATCAGGCGCTTGAGACCCGTGCCCTCCGGCAGTTCATCACGCTCAAGCCCGAAGCCCGCGATGCCTACCGTCAGATTGTGCTCTTCCCCATCCAGGCAATGGGCAACATCTACGAAATGTACTACGCCCAGGCCATGAACCACCAGCTGGCCGCACAAAATGACCCCGAGGCGAACTGCTGGGCAGAGCGCTGCCGCAAGGCCTTCGAACGTGACCAGCAGCTGAACCTGCAATACAACAAGGAGATCGCCGGTGGCAAATGGGACGGTATGATGATTCAGAAGCACATCAGCTATAAGATCTGGAACGACAACTTCCCCGCCGATGTCTGTCCCGATCTCATCGAGGTCAAGGCACCCACGGAGGGTCCGACGTTCAGTGCCGTCCACGGTTATATCAGCATTGAGGCCGAGCACACCTGGAACCGTCAGGATGCATCCGCCGCCAAGTGGACCGTCATCCCCTACATGGGCCGTACCCTCAGTGGCATCTCTCTGATGCCCTACACTGTCGGCACAGATGATGCAAAATTGACCTACCGCTTCAAGGACAACGGCACGAAGACGGCCAAGATCCACATCATCACTAAGTCTACGCTCGACTTCCTCGACAAGGGTGGCCTCATCTACGATGTAGCGGTAGACGGCAATAGTCCCGTGAGTGTCAACTTCAACGCCAACCTTAACGAGAAGCCGGAGAACATCTACAGCATCTACTACCCCACCATCGCCAGTCGTGTGGTGGAGAAGGAAGTAGAACTGCCACTCTCAGCTTCTCAGGACATCCACACCTTGACCATCCATCCCCAGGATCCCGGCATCGTCTTCGAGAAGATCGTCATCGACCTTGGTGGTTACCAGCGCCAGTTCCTCTTCGGCAACGAGTCGCCCAAGACCTATCAGAAATAGTGAATTGCCCGTAACGTTCGTCATGTTCGTTGCGTTCGCAGAACACAATTAATTCCCGAAATGCTTGGTCGTTTCGGGAATTTATCGTATCTTTGCAGTCGATAATCCCAAAACTGATTAACAATATGAACAAACGAACCCTTCTCGCTGCATTCTTTGCAGCTGCCACCATGGGTCTGAGCGCCCAGAAGGCCATGACACCCCCGCAGGGTGGCAAACAAATTAGTGACGAATTGATCGGCATCTTCTTCGAGGACATCAACAATTCTGCTGATGGCGGCCTCAATGCTGAGTTGGTACAGAACGGCTCCTTCGAATTCTCGCCCGCAGAGCGCGACGGATGGGGTGCCGGTACAGCCTGGAAACAGATCCGCCCAGGACACTCGCTGGGAACCATTCAGGTGAGGATGGACAACCCCGTACATCCTAACAACGCCAACTACCTGCGCCTCCACACCGAACGCGTGAAGGAGTATTTCGACTATAAGGGATGGAAAGGCTTCGGCCTCCAGAACGACGGTTTCGACGGTATCTCCGTGAAGGCTGGGGAGAAGTATGATTTCTCTGCCTTTATGCGCAACGTGAACGGCGGTGCCAAGCAAGTGCGCGTGGTGCTCGTGGAGCAGTTGCCAGGATGGCCTCCCAAGGATCCGAAACTGTTGGCAGAGACCATCATCGACGTCAAGGATAATGCCTGGAAGAAGTACGAGGCCGTACTGACACCAGACTCCACTTGTCAGAAGGCTTCGCTCCAGCTGCTCGTGCTGAACACCGGCGACATGGATATCGACGTGGTGTCGCTGATGCCCGAGGATACCTATATGGGCCACGGCATCCGCAAGGACCTTGCCCAGGCACTGGCTGACCTGAAGCCGAAGTTCATGCGCTTCCCCGGCGGTTGCGTGGTTCATGGCGGTGGCGACGGATTCTGGAACACCTACCGCTGGAAGACGACCATCGGACCTAAGGAGACACGCCGTCAGCTGAAGAACACTTGGGGCTATCACCAGAGCTGTGCCGTGGGTTACTTCGAGTATTTCCAGTTCTGTGAGGACTTAGGCATGGAGCCCGTACCCATCCTGCCCGCCGGTGTGAGCTGTCAGGGTGCCAACGGTGGCTGGAACATGTGGCCGACACAGGCTCAGGACGTGGTGCCGATGTCGGAGATGGACGAGTGGGTGGACGAATGTATTGACCTCATTGAGTGGGCCAACGGTGATCCTGCCACGAACAAATGGGCGAAGATGCGTGCTGACGCCGGTCACCCGAAGCCCTTCAACCTGAAATACCTCGGTATCGGTAACGAGGAGAAGATCTCTCCAGAGTTTATCGAGCGCTTCAAGTATATCTATGAACGCGTGATGAAGGCTCATCCAGAGATTATCATCGTGGGTACTGCCGGTCCTGGTTCGCATGAAGGAAATCCCGACTTCGAGGCAGGCTGGAAGCTGGCAGAAGAGTTGGGTATGCCCATCCTCGACGAGCACTACTACGAGCCGAACGACTACTTCCTGAACAAGCGTCAGTATGACAACTATCCCCGTGACCGCAAGACGAAAGTGTATCTCGGAGAGTATGCCGCCAAGGACAAGAAGCTCATCGACGCCCTCGCAGAAGGTCTATATCTACTCCACGTCGAGCGTAACGGTGATGTAGTTTCCATGACTTCATACGCCCCGCTTTTCGCCCGTAAGGACGGTACTCAGTGGAACCCCGATCTGATCTACTATGACAACGAGCGTACGTTCCTCACCTGCAGCTACTATGTGCAGCAGATGTTCGGTCTGTCGTCGGGAAACTACTATTATGGCAACTGCGTGATGTTCGAGGGCGACGAGGCCGGTGTCAGCCAGCCGGAGGAGAATGTTCACTATGGCCAGAGCGTCGTGCTCAACACCAAGACGCGCCAGCTCTTCGTAAAGATCTGTAACGCCACGGCAGAGGCGAAGACCGCACACCTGGACCTCTCGCGTTTCAAGATCGGGAAGTTTGCTGAGAAGATGACAATCTCCGGACAGCCCGAGGATGAGAACAACTTCGACAAGCAGCCCATCGCTCCCGTGAAGGAGACCATCAAGATAAAGAAGCGCATGGACGTGGAGGTAGCACCTTACTCTTTCTCGCTCTACACAATTAAACTGTAATTATAAACCACAGATTACGCAGATTTCACAGATTTATATTTGTCACTGATTATCATGATGAAACTGATTATCACAGATTTGGACGCAAGCGTCCTTCCGAGCGCAGCCATCGCGGCTTCAGCCGCAGAAATCAGTACAAATCAGTTAAATCTGTATTACTAGTGTCTCATGAAAAAATCTGTGAAATCTGCGAAATCTGTGGTTAAAAATACAAGCAAAACTTAAAAACAAACCACGAATATGAAAAAAGTATTATCAACCATTCTGTTGTGCGCCATTGCTCTGACGATGAACGCACAGAAAGCCGGCGTCAAGAAGGCTGCCGTGAAAGAACCAGATCCAAACTTCTACATCTTCCTCTGTTTCGGACAATCGAACATGGAGGGTGCCGCACGTCCTGAGGCTCAGGACCTGAAGAGTCCCGGCCCACGATTCCTGTGGATGCCGGCTGTAGATTATCCCGCCACAGAGACCTTGCCCGAAAGGAAGATGGGTGAGTGGTATGAGGCCATTCCACCACTCTGTCGTCCGAATACCGGTCTGACACCTGCCGACTGGTTCGGCCGTACACTCGTGGAGTCACTGCCTGAGAACATTAAGATCGGCGTAATCCACGTTGCCATTGGTGGTATCGACATCAAGGGCTTCCTGCCAGACAGCATCGACAACTACGTGAAGACGAAGGCCCCAGGTTGGATGAAGGGTATGCTCGAAGCCTACAACAACAATCCCTATGAGCGTCTGGTCACGCTGGCCAAGAAGGCTCAGAAGGACGGTGTGATCAAGGGTATCCTGATGCATCAGGGTGAGACGAACACCGGTGATCCCAAGTGGGCAGGCATGGTGCAGCAGGTGTATGATCACCTCTGCGGCGACCTGCAGCTGAAGCCCGAGGAGGTGAATCTCTATGCCGGTAATATCGTACAGGCCGGTGGCAAGGGTGTCTGTATTGGCTGTAAGAAACAGATTGACGAACTGCCGCAGACGCTGCATACCGCACAGGTCATCTCTTCCGATGACTGTACGAACGGTCCTGACCGTCTGCATTTCGACGCTGCCGGCTATCGTGAGCTGGGTTGCCGTTATGGTGAGGCCGTTGCCCGTTTCCTGGGTTATGAGCCCAAGCGCCCGTATATCGAGATGCCGAAGCGCATCGAGGCTCCTGCCGATGCCATCATCGCCGAAACTACCATCCCCGGCAATGAGTATCCTAAGGTGGACAAGGAAGGCCGTGCCTATTTCCGCATCTCTGCTCCTGAGGCCCGTAAGGTCGTTGTCGACATCTGTAGCAAGAAGTACGACATGCAGCCCGACGGCAAGGGTAACTTCATGGCGGTGACCGATCCCCTCGTGCCAGGCTTCCACTATTACTTCATGAACATCGGCGGCGTGAACTTCATCGATCCCGCCACGGAGACCTTCTTCGGCTGCAACCGTGAGTCGGGCGGCATCGAGATTCCCGAGGGCAGCGAGGGTGACTACTACCGTCCGCAAGCAGGTGTTCCCACAGGTGAGGTACGTTCGTTCTATTACTACGCCGAGTCCACGAAGGAATGGCGTCATGCGATGGTCTATACCCCCGCTGAATACGATGCGAAGAAGAATGTGAAGAAACGCTATCCCGTGCTCTACCTGCAGCATGGCATGGGTGAGGACGAGACTGGCTGGAGCAAGCAGGGCCACATGCAGCACATCATGGACAACGCCATCGCCAAGGGTGAGGCCGTGCCGATGATCGTGGTCATGGAGAGCGGCGACATCAAGGCTCCATTCCAAGGCGGTGACAATCGTCAGGGCATGAGCACCTACGGCAACTCGTTCTATCAGGTGCTGCTCAACGATCTCATTCCCACTATCGATGCGAAGTTCCGTACGTTGAGCGACCGTGAGCACCGTGCCATGGCCGGACTGTCATGGGGCGGACACCAGACGTTCGACGTCGTTCTGACCAATATGGACAAGTTCTCCTACATGGGAACCTTCAGCGGTGCCATCTTCGGCCTCGACCTGAAGACCGCCTACGACGGTGTGTTCACCAATCCCGAAGTCTTCAACCAGAAGATCCACTGTCTGTTCATGATGAGTGGCACGGAAGGCATGGACAAGATGTTCGGCACCAAGAAAATGGTGGAGGATCTGAACCAAATGGGTATCAACGCCCACTACTACGAGTCGACAGGAACTGACCACGAATGGCTCACCTGGCGTCGCGGATTGAAGCAATTTATCCCGTATCTGTTCAAATAATATTCGCAAATGTTACAAAAAACCATTGAAATTATAACATTTATGCATTTTGAAACAAATGAAAAAGTTTCTGAAACATGAGATAAATAGAGTTTCAATTTTTTGTCGTAACTTTGCACCAGATTCAAGAATAAAATTGTTTTAGTTATATTAGTAGTTAGTAGTTTTTCCTTCCCCGGGACCCAAGAAAAGCGTTTCTTGTCCCGGGGTTCTTTTTTAAAGGTAAAAAAGTAAAAAAGTAAAAAAATAAAAAAGTAAAAAGGTAAAAAGGTAAAAAAGTAAAAAAGTAAAAAGGTGAAATAGTAAATAATAAACTTAGATATGAACAGACTATTGATGATTTTTCTGCTTAGCGCCATGACGACTCTGGCCGCTCAAGCCCAACAACACAAGTTATGGTACAATCAGCCGGCACGACACTGGCTGGAAGCATTACCTGTAGGTAACTCCCACCTCGGCGCCATGGTCTATGGCAAGACCGATACCGAGGAAATCCAGCTGAATGAGGAAACCTTCTGGAGCGGTTCGCCACACAATAACAACAGCCCTGAGGCAAAGGCTCATCTGCAGGAAGTGCGCGATTCCATCTTCGCCGGCAAGGAAGAGGCGGCCCACGCCATCATCGACAAGTATTTCTTCAAGGGGCCCCACGGCATGCGGTTCCTCCCCCTGGGAAGTCTGAAACTGGCTTTCGATCATACGGACGTCACGGATTTCCGTCGGGAGCTGAACCTCGGCGATGCCCTCGCCACCACCTCTTATATATATAAAGATGTGAAATACGAGCGTACGGTCTTCGCTTCGCAGGCCGATAACGTCATCATCGTCCGCATCAAGGCCGACAAGAAGCGGGCACTCTCCTTCGGAATCGCCTTCACCAGCCAATTGCAATCAAAAGTCATCGCACCTATCGTGAAAGGCGGCAACGGACAGGTGAACATGCTGTCGGCTACCGTCGAAGGTGTGGAGCAGGAAGGCATACAGCCAGGACTGAAGGCAGACTGTAAGGTTTTGGTTGAAGCCGACGGCAAAATGAAGACCGACGGTGAATCACTCCGCGTGGACGGTGCCACCACAGCGACACTCTATATCGTGGCTGCCACGAACTTCGTGAACTATCAGGACGTCAGTGGCGACGGAGAGAAAAAGAACAAGGAGACACTGGCCTCGCTGCACGGGAAGAGTTACGAGCAGCTGCAGAAGGCCCATCTGAAGAAATACCAGGAGCAGTATAACCGGGTGTCGCTGATTCTGAGTAATCCGAATACTCAGATTCCCACTGACCAGCGCCTCGCTCAATTCGACGGCTCTGATCTCGACATGGTATCGCTGATGATGCAGTACGGCCGCTATCTGCTGATTTCCTCTTCGCAGCCCGGCGGACAACCCGCAAACCTCCAGGGCGTCTGGAACGACAAGAAAGATGCCCCCTGGGACTCAAAATACACCATCAACATCAATGCCGAGATGAACTACTGGCCTGCACTCATCGGCAACCTCGCAGAGACGCAGCAGCCGTTTTTCTCGATGATCCGCGACCTCAGTGAGACCGGTGTCAAGACCGCTCAGGAGATGTATGGCTGTCGTGGCTGGGTGGCCCATCATAACACCGACCTCTGGCGCATTGCAGGCCCTGTCGACGGTACTACCTGGGGCATGTTCCCCACAGGAGGTGCCTGGCTCACCACCCACCTCTGGCAGCACTATCTCTATACCGGCGACAAGCAGTTCCTCGCCGAATACTACCCCATCATGAAGGGCGCTGCCGACTTCCTGCTCGACTACCTGCAGCCCTATCCTGCCGACGGCTATATCAAGAATGCCGCAGGCTGGCTCGTCACGGCACCCACCGTCTCGCCGGAGCATGGTCCTGTGGGTAAGCAGACCACCGTCACCGCCGGTTCTACGATGGACAACCAGATTGTCTTCGATGTACTCTCCCAAACCCTCGCCGCCGCCAAAATCCTCGGCAAAGACGATTCTTCACTCTTCACTCTTCACTCTTCACTCAAGAAGCTTCCTCCCATGCAGATAGGCCGCTACGGACAGTTGCAGGAATGGATGATCGACGGCGACGACCCCAAGGATGAGCACCGTCACATCTCCCATCTCTACGGCCTCTATCCCTCCAACCAGATATCGCCCTACTCCCACCCCGATCTCTTCACAGCTGCAGCGAACACCCTGAACCAGCGTGGAGATATGGCCACAGGCTGGAGTCTCGGCTGGAAGATCAACTTCTGGGCCCGAATGCTCGACGGCAACCATGCGTTTACAATTATCAAGAACATGCTCAACGTGATTCCCTATACCACCGAATGGGGGCCCCGTGGCGGTACCTATCCCAACCTCTTCGATGCCCATCCGCCCTTCCAGATCGACGGAAACTTCGGTTGTGCGGCAGGTGTCTGTGAGATGCTTCTGCAGAGTCACGACAATGCCGTCCATCTGCTGCCGGCCCTGCCCGACGCCTGGAGCCAGGGAGAAGTGAAGGGTCTGCAGGCCCGTGGTGCCTTCACCGTTGACATGTCATGGAGTGACGGACAGCTGCAGAAGGCCACCATCACCTCGAAGATCGGAGGCACCCTGCGACTGCGTTCTTATGTTCCCCTGAAGGGCAACGGTTTGCGCAAGGCCGCCGGAGCCTGTCCCAACCCGCTGTTCGCATCGCCGGAGATCCCGAATCCCCTGCATTCATCGGAGTTGTCGGAGTTACAGCTGATCCCCGTGAAGGAGGTCTTCGAGTACGACATCGACACAACACCAGGGCAGATTGTTGCTTTAAGCAGGCAATAAACGGCCTTGCAGACACTCCTAAAAAATGTCAATGATACTTATACGAAAGTATATGTTACAAATGGAAATATTTGATGCAAGTTTTTTTCGTACCTTTGCACCGATAAAATTCCATTTTATATGAATTACCGCTTATTATCCATTATTTCATTGTTCTGTGCCGGCGTCAGCTTGTCGGCACAGAATTTTCCTTATCAGAATCCGAATCTGAGCGCCAAGGAGCGCGCAGTGGATCTCTGCAGTCGTCTAACCCTTGAGGAGAAGGCCCAGCTGATGCTCGACGAGAGTCCTGCCATCCCGCGCCTCGGCATCAAGAAGTTCTTCTGGTGGAGCGAGGCCCTCCACGGCGCTGCCAACATGGGTAACGTCACAAACTTCCCGGAACCCGTAGGCATGGCAGCAGCATTCAATCCCGACCTGCTTTACAAGGTGTTCGACGTGGCCAGCACAGAGTTCCGCGCCCAGTACAACCACCGTATGTACGATCTGGGTGGCGAGGACATGAAGATGCGCAGTCTCTCTGTATGGACTCCGAACGTGAACATCTTCCGTGATCCCCGTTGGGGCCGTGGACAGGAAACCTACGGCGAAGACCCCTATCTGACGAGTGTCATGGGTGTCCAAGTGGTGCGCGGTCTGCAGGGACCTGAGGATGCGAAGTACCGCAAACTCTGGGCCTGTGCCAAGCACTATGCCGTACACAGCGGTCCGGAGTACACCCGTCACACCGCTAACCTCACCGACGTGTCTGCCCGCGACTTCTGGGAGACCTATATGCCCGCCTTCAAGACCCTGGTGCAGGACGCCAAGGTGCGTGAGGTGATGTGCGCCTACCAGCGGCTCGACGACGATCCATGCTGCGGCTCTACGCGTCTACTCCAGCAGATCCTCCGCGACGAGTGGGGATTCCAGTACCTCGTTGTCAGCGACTGCGGTGCCGTCAGTGACTTCTACGAGAACCACAAGTCATCCTCTGATGCCGTACACGGCACCTCGAAAGCCGTCCTCGCCGGTACCGATGTAGAGTGCGGTTTCAACTATGCCTATAAGAGCCTTCCCGAGGCAGTGCGCAAAGGCCTGCTCTCTGAGGCTGAGGTCGATAAGCACGTCATCCGCCTGCTCGAAGGCCGTTTCGACCTCGGTGAGATGGACGATCCCTCACTCGTGGAGTGGTCTAAGATCCCCTACTCCGCCATGTCCACAAAGGCCTCTGCACAGATTGCCCTCGATATGGCCCGCCAGTGCATCGTTCTCCTGCAGAACAAGGGTAACATCCTGCCGCTCAAGAAGAATGTGGAGAAGATTGCCGTCATCGGTCCCAATGCCCAGAACGAGCCGATGATGTGGGGTAACTACAACGGCACCCCCAACCGCACCGTCACCATCCTAGACGGCATCAAGGCCAAGCAGAAGAAACTCGTCTATCTGCCCGGCTGCGACCTGACCTACAACCAGGTGATGGAGTGCCATCTGCCCACAGAGTGCGTTGCTCCCGACGGTAAGAAGGGCCTGAAAGGTACCTTCTGGACGAACACCAAGATGGAGGGCAAGCCCTTCACCACCGAATACTACACGAAGCCCGTCAATGTCACCACAGCAGGTATGCATGTCTTTGCACCTAACCTGCCCATCGAGGACTTCTCCGCCAAATACGAGACCACCTTCACCCCGAAGGAGGCTGGAGAATACGTACTGAACGTGGAATCTACCGGTCATTTTGAGGTTTACGTCAACGGTGAGCGGAAGATCTTCCAGCATACCTGGCGCGCCACGCCCACCCGTACCGTATTAAATGCAGAGAAGGGTCAGCAGTTCAAGATTGAAGTACGTTTCCAGACCGTGAAGACCTGGGGCGCCTCGATGAAGATCGACGTGGCCCGTGAGTTGCCCATCGACTACCAGCAGACCATCGCCCAGCTGAAAGGCATCGACAAGGTGATCTTCTGCGGCGGTATCTCGCCAGCCCTTGAAGGCGAGGAGATGCCCGTGAACATCGAAGGCTTCAAGGGCGGCGACCGCACCAGCATCGAACTGCCGCAGGTGCAGCGCGACTTCCTCAAGGCTCTGAAGGCTGCCGGCAAGCAGGTGATCTTCGTCAACTGCTCCGGTTCTGCCATTGCCCTGACGCCTGAGACCGAAAGCTGCGATGCCATCGTACAGGCCTGGTATCCGGGACAGGAGGGTGGTACCGCCGTGGCCGATGTACTCTTCGGCGATCAGAACCCCGAGGGCAAGCTGTCCGTCACCTTCTATAAGAACGACTCCCAGCTGCCCGACTACGAGGATTACTCGATGAAGGGCCGCACCTACCGCTACTTCAACGATGCCCTCTTCCCCTTCGGCTATGGCCTGAGCTATACTACCTTCGAAGTAGGCGAAGCCTCTACATCCGGCACCCCTGGAAATGAAGGCTTCACCGTCTCCGTCCCCGTTAAGAACACCGGAGCACGCCAGGGTGCCGAAGTCGTACAGCTCTATATCCGCGACCTCTCCGACAAGGAAGGGCCGCTGAAGTCGCTCCGTGGCTTCAAGAAGGTACAGCTGAAGCCCAGCCAGAGCGCCACGGCTACCATCGCCCTCGACAAGAAGAGTTTCGAGTTCTGGGATGCCGAGACCAACACGATGCGCACGAAGCCTGGCAAGTACGAGCTGTTCTATGGCACCAGCTCCGCCGACAAAGACCTCCAAAAGATGACGGTGGAAATTAAAAATTAAAAGATTAAAAAATTATAAAATTAAAAGATTATACTTTTTATAAACCATTCTAACAAAACAGTATGAAAAAAAGATTATTTACCGGTCTGGTGCTCGCATGCATGAGCATCTTACCAACTATGGCACAGTGGGGACGTCCCGTTGATTATTCAGCAGGCCCCGGACTCAAGGATGCCTACAAAAACTATTTCACAATTGGCGTAGCCGTCAACAAACACAACATCTCTGATCCCGCTCAGATCGAGATCATCAAGAAGCAGTTCAACAGCGTCACCGCCGAGAACGCTTGGAAACCAGGCGAGATTCATCCGAAAGAGGGTGTATGGAACTTCGGCTTAGCCGACAGCATCGCCAACTTCTGCCGTGAGAACGGTATCAAGATGCGTGGTCACTGCCTCTGCTGGCACTCTCAGTTTGCCGACTGGATGTTCACCGACAAGAAGGGCAAGCCCGTGAAGAAGGAAGTGTTCTACGAGCGTCTGCGTGAGCACATCCACACGGTGGTGAACCGTTACAAGGATGTCGTCTATGCCTGGGACGTGGTGAATGAGGCTATGGCTGACGACGGCCGCCCGTTCGAGTTCGTCGATGGCAAGATGGTTCCTGCCAGCCCCTATCGACAGAGCCGTCACTTCAAGCTCTGCGGCGACGAGTTCATCGCCAAGGCATTCGAGTTCGCCCGTGAGGCCGATCCCACAGGTGTGCTCATCTACAACGACTACAGCACTGTGGACAATGGCAAGCGCGAGCGTATCTACACCATGGTGAAGAAGATGAAGGACGCCGGTGTGCCCATCGACGGTATCGGCATGCAGGGCCACTACAACATCTACTTCCCCGACGAGGAGCAGCTCGAGAAGGCCATCAACCGCTTCAAGGAGATTGTCAACATCATCCACATCACCGAGCTCGACCTCCGTACCAACACCGAGAGCGGTGGTCAGTTGCGCTTCTCCCGTGGCGAGGCCAAGCCCCAGGCTCCCTATATCGCCACCCTGCAGGAAGACCAGTACGCCCGTCTGTTCAAGATCTTCCGCAAGCACGCCGACGTCATCAAGAACGTCACTTTCTGGAATCTCAGCGACAAGGACTCCTGGCTGGGTGTGAACAACCATCCGCTGCCCTTCGACGAGAACTTCAAGGCTAAGCGCTCACTGCAGATCATCCGTGACTTCGACGCCGCTGCCGACAAGCGCGTGCCGAAGGACGACTGGGTACCCAACCCCATGAACCAGCCCGGACAGGAATATCCGCAGGTGAACTCCGAGGGCTTCGCCCGCTTCCGTGTAGAAGCTCCCGATGCCAAGTCGGTCATCGTCAGCCTCGGTCTCGGCGGTCGTGGCGGCACCGTGCTCCGCAAGAATAAGGACGGTGTGTGGACAGGTACCACCGAGGGCCCGATGGATCCCGGTTTCCACTACTACCACCTCACCATCGACGGCGGTGTGTTCAACGATCCCGGCACCCACAACTACTTCGGTTCCTGCCGTTGGGAGAGCGGTATCGAGATTCCCGCTCCCGATCAGGACTTCTACGCCTGGCGCAAGGACATTCCTCACGGCAACATCCAGCAGGTCAACTTCTGGTCTGAGAGCACCGGCAAGATGCAGACCGCCAATGTCTATCTGCCCGACGGTTACGGCAAGCTCGTGAAGGGCAAGAACGGCAAGCTCGAGCAGACACGCTACCCCGTGCTCTATCTGCAGCACGGCTGGGGTGAGAACGAGACCAGCTGGCCCGTACAGGGTAAGGCCGGCATCATCATGGACAACCTGATTGCCGACGGCAAGGATCAAGCCCTTCATCGTTGTCATGGCCTACGGTCTGACCAACGACTTCAAGTTCGGCACCATCGGCAAGTTCACCGCCGAGGAGTTCGAGAAGCTGCTCATCGACGAGCTGATGCCCGTCATCGACAAGCAGTTCCTCACCAAGCCCGACAAGTGGAACCGTGCCCTGGCAGGCCTCTCGATGGGTGGCATGGAGACGAAGCTCATCACCCTGCGCCGTCCTGAGGTCTTCGGTTACTGGGGACTGCTCTCTGGCGGACAGTATGCTCCCGATGAGATCAAGGATCCGAAGGTTGTGAAGTACATCTTCGAGGGCTGCGGCGACAAGGAGAATCCCGACGGCATCAACAAGAGCGTCGAGTCTTTGAAGGCTGCCGGCTACAATGCCGAGGGTCTCATCTCCGAGGGCACCGCCCACGAGTTCCTCACCTGGCGCCGCTGCCTCTACCAAATGGCCCAGAGCCTCTTCAAATAAGAATAGGTAGAACATATAATAATCCCCCGCCGATTGTTTTAGCGGGGGATTTTTGTTATTGTGCGGTTTTGGCTTTGCCGCTCTGCATATCGCGGATGTATTGCATAAAGCGGTCTATCAGCAGAATCTTTTCCTTGTTGGGCAGGGGTACGAGAGCGGCGCCGTCCTTGAACTGCATCACGCTGGGCTTCTGCTCGTCGTACACCGTCCATTTCGGCAGGCCTTCTCCATTAGGATCGCCACCCGTCTTGGCGAAGTTCACCCAGTACTGCTGCATCAGGTCGCCCACCATCTTCTCCTGAGGGTACTTGTCGGCCTCCTTGTCGAAACGTCCGTCCAGATACATGATGTCATCGGCATGGGCGGCACCACGGCGGTTACCCTTGGCATAGACGGTTTTCTCGGAGTTCTGAGCCAGATAAGCCATGTAAACGGGGCTCTTACCCGTCTTTGTCTGCAGCGTGGCCCATTGATAGGCTGGCCATCCGAAGTTCACGTCGCGCACCAAGTTACGAAGACTGTAGAGACGCTCCATCGGCGTATTGCCCGGATAAACGGCCTTCGCACTATCGCCCCAATGGTTAGGCAGAGAGCTCAGCTGCTGGTTGAACATCTCCACACTTACCGAGTCGAACTCCACGGCACCCTCATCGCTGTTGTGCATGATCAGCACGGGCACATCGTTATACGCACCCTTCTCGTAGAGGGCGTAAACAGGTTCTGGAACCACATAGCCGTCCACGATTGGCATGTTGCCCTGGAAATTCACACCCGTACCCGTCAGCTCCTTGGCATCCATCTGGCGCATCTCGGCAACAGAACTCTTCTTCAGACCGTTCATGAACATCCCGCCTATCATCTGAGCCATCTGCTGGTTTAGCACATTCATGGGCGACATCCAGGCACCACTCTCGCTGATACAGGCACGGAACAAACCCTTGGCTAAGGGCGAAGCACAGAGAATATGACAACTCATGGCACCAGCCGATTCGCCGAAGATGGTCACCTTCGAGGGATCGCCGCCGAAGTTACTGATATTACGCTGTATCCACTGCAGGGCGAAAATCTGGTCTAATATGCCGTAGTTGCCCGAGTGCCCCTCTGGATCCTCCTTGGCCAGTTCGCCATGCGCCATGAAGCCTAATGCCCCCGCACGATACTCGATGGATACAGCCACCACACCCCTGCGGGCCAGACTCTGCCACAGCGTACCGCCATAGCTCTCAGTCTGGAAACCGCCACCATGAATAAACGCCATCACGGGCAGCGCCTCATCCACCGACTTGGCGGGAGTCACCACACTCAGGTTCAGGCAGTCCTCGCTCATCATGTCATATTTCACGTAGCTCTTCTCGGGCTGAGGGGGCCACTTACCCACCGTCTCGGCCTTCAGCACACCCTCCCAAGGCTTGGCGGGCTGTGGAGCCTTCCACCGCAGATCGCCCACGGGAGGAGCCGCATAGGGAATGGCGTAGTAACAGGCTATACCACCGTCCTCGAGCACGCCCTCCACGTCACCGGTTTCTACATGAGTCTTCAGCAGAGGCTGCGCCCCCACCGTCATCGCCGTCATCAGTCCGCAGACCATCATAAATAGTTTCTGTTTCATCGCTGTTTATATTAATAATGATACATCCTTTATATATTAGACGTAACCAAAGCCTCAAAAGTTGCAAATAATAGAGAGAAATTCAGCAATCCGCACTTGGCATGTAACAAAAGAGTCCTTTCTAGAAATAAGGTGTTAAAGTTTTGGCGGTTTCAGAAAAAGAACGTAACTTTGCAGTCTCAACAATAATTCAGTTGGCTGATTTTCATTCCGTCAGTTGGCCTACCCTCTCTAAATAGTTTAAAAAAACGAAGAGTGAACAATTATTGCTCACTCTCCTTTCAATTTATTCATCTGACTTTTTTAGAGCCAAATCGGACCATGTCCCATGCAACTAGTGGTGCCAAGTGCCGTCAGTGCTGCTGTCAGTATCGACACAATCACCTGAATGACGGTCTTCCATTTTTCCTTTTTCATAACTTTTTCTCATTTTTGGGGTTAATAACTTGTCTGCGCTTTTTCTCCCCCTAAGTTAGGGGGAGCCAGAGGGGGTCTGAAGAAGCGCTTTCTCTTCGGCAGAGTCTGAGGCTGTTCAGACCACCCCTAACCCCTCCTAACTCAGGAGGGGAAGAGATTACCCACCTGCTCCGGGACGCTCGTCGTCGTCATCGCCGTTGCCACCAGTGTTCGTACCGCCGCCCTGGTTCGTACCACCACCGCTCTGGGTGCCACCGTTGCCGCCACCGCCGGCATTGTCGGCTGCAGGGGCCATCACGTAGCTCAGCGGGGTCTTCTTCTGGAAGCGGCGCTGCTTGCCATTGACGATACGGACCTCACTCTCCACGAGGTAGCCGAAGGTGAAGATGCAATCCTCCTTCAGGGCCCGGCTGGTGAGCTTCTCGCCCTTGGTGTTCTCGGGGTTGAAGTTGATGCGGATGCCGTTGATCATCGCATCAGGACCGGCAGCAATAGCCGACTCGATGTCGTTCTTGCCGTTACCCTGACCGTCTACCGAGGGGTAGAAAGTTCCGAAGCCGTCGAGCTTCACGGGCTGGCCCTGAGTCAACAGTTCCTTCAAGCAGTCCACTACCTGACCCAGTACCAGGACACACATCTGATAGTCGGCGATCTTGCCGTGACTCGTCATGTGCTTGGCGAATCCCTTCAGGTTAAGGGGGTCCTTACTGTCAACTTCGGCGAAGTACTTGCCGAATGCGGTGCTGTCGTCATTCATGTTCTGACGAAGATTGATCACCATGGGAATTTCTGATCTTGCCATAATTTTTATTGAATTAGATTTTTTCGCTCTTCCTTGATCACTCTTCCTTTTTTCTAAGATACTACAAAGTTACGAATATTTTTGAAGATATGCAAGCATTTTACTGCTTGTAATCTCCTTCTATGAAGTTATATGAACTTATTATAATTTTTACCAAAATATTTGCGCTTTTCTTTGCTTATCTCGCCGATTTTTTGTACCTTTGTGTCGTTAAACCATCATTCATCACACATCTATGTTACAAGGTAATCATAAAGTTCAAAGCTCAAAGCTCAAAGTTCAAAGTCAGGGTCGCACAGAACTTGCGACCCGTTATTTCCCTTACATCCAGCCGCGATCCGCCTGGCTCAAACTCAAATCGCTGTTGAGTGAAGAACCCGACCTGGAGCACCTCACGAAACTGAAACGACGCACATTTCTACCCGCAGAAGTAAATAATATTTACCAGCATCTCGGACAGCCTTAAACCGCCTTTTCAGGCCGTTTTTGAGTGCTTTCAGTTTCCCCAGTCCAAAATCCGACTTTCCTTACTTGAAACTCCGACTTTCAAGTAAGGAAAGTTCCATTTTGCATAGGGGTGCTTTTTGCTTTATTTCTCAGATATTCAAATGTAAATATTTTTGTCATAAAACCAACTTATTCAGTTATTCACTTATTCAATTATGACATTTATATTCTGGGATTACAAAACTAGAATCATACTTTTATATTATAATATATATTATTATAATAATATATATTATAATATAAAAGTTTAGATAAGGTTTTCCAAAATCAAAAACCTAAATGTCATAATTGAATAACTGAATAAGTGAATAACCTCCTTGACAACTTGTCTGGGGGCTGCAATTTCTTAAATATTGTGTTTTTATGAGATAATTAGCCGTTATCTCCAATATTTTCGTTATCTTTGCAGGCTGAAATGTTAACACTATCCACACCTTCAGACCAGCTGATGAAAGAGCTGGCAGACGAACACGAGAAAGCCAAGTACTGGCTGAAGAAGCACTATGGCGGTGAGCAGGGCTATGAGGCCATGCGCGACCAGTTGCTTGCCAAGTGCCAGCGTTCTCGTGAGCCACAGACATCGGATGTCGTGGAATACAACTCGAAGAACGGCAACCGCTGGCTCTGCTATGAACATGCCATATACTATCCTGAGAGTCTGAATTCCAATACGATGCCTTATGCTTTCTGCTATTATGAGACGGCAGGATCGGTAGGCGTGTTCTCTCCTTGCTTTTCTGCCGATGAAAGGGAGCGGAAGCCCATCAGCTGCATCATCTTCACCCCTCATTTCTTTCAGCGCTTTGCCGAGCGGCTTGGCATCGAGATGGGCGGTACCAGCATGGCAAGGAAGTTCGTGGAATGTGTGCCCTATATGAATCTCAGTCAGTACGAGCCAGATGAGGACGGTACTGTCAGGATAGACGTGCGCCTCCCTGGTTCATTGGGGCGTGGCATCAGGAGAGCGGGCCGTGAGAACGTGTTTGAAGTGAGGACATTCCTTGCCGACAAACAGCTAAGCAAGGCACAGCTCCGTCATACGTCGGCAATCCGCGACTGGGGCGACAAGATGAAATATGAGCCGAAGGATATGCTGATATCGCGAATGGCACGTCAAAAGGATCCGATGGAGGCCATCAAGCAGGAATTTGAAAGGAAAGAGGCTCTCGGCTTTGACACCAGCAAGGCCAATCATGCTACAGACCTTTCACTATCCATTTCGCTGGTGTTTGCACAAATGCACGTGGCCGAACCTACAGATATTGAATTTTGGCACCGCCACGGCGAGAATGCCAACGACTCCATCTACTATTTCCTGAACAGAGAGGAGGATGGCGGCGAAAACTTCGAATTCTTCAAGGAGTATGTATCTTTGGCCTGCGAGATAGCCCGCAAGGACGGTATCCGCAAGTTTAACAAAAAGGAGTTCGCCCGGCAGGCTCTGACACTTATTTGGCACGTGAGTGAAGAGGAAGCAGAGCAAGTTATAAAGTTGATATAAACATAGAAGATAGAATTATGATACAGACACAGTTACTTCGTTTAGACCCTCCCTACCAGATTATTTCGGCAGGAGGTCAGGTCGGCATTCAGCTGGCAACGCTGATCGTCACAGAGGAGAAGACCACAGAGACAGGTGAATACGTCATCGACACACACAGCCACCCTGTGGTGAGCTATGGCCTGAAAGAAGGCCTGGTTGAGGAATTCAAGTACGGAAGCAGTTATCCAAAAGATGTGGAATTCAGGAATAACCGCCTGCAGCCAGAAGGTGCCGTGTGGAACAAGGTGGAGGTAAGCGATATTCATGTGTTAGGATTGGCCGGTGCCGACAACAGGCCAATATCGATGGCTACGTTTTTTTCCATCGTCCCCCCGTCAGCTTCATACATGCCCTATTATCGTGTGTGGGATGGGAAATCCCTCACCAAGATGTTCGACCTTCTGTTTGGTTTCAGTCGTGTCGGTTTGCGATGTGAGAAGAGAGAATGGAAGAAGAGAGATCCTTACGACATGGAGAATAGGCAGATGTATATGGAACTGGAAACCACTGACGACGGATCTCCGCTGGTTCGTGTGGTTTTGATAAATGCAGGCGAGTTTGAACTCTATAGCTCAAACATGGGATTCTGGTGTCCCCTTTACGATGAAGATGGAGGAATTGACGGATGTTCAAAATTCATTGTCTGCGTAGTCAGGGAGATGGAAATCCATTTCATAAATGGACGCATAGGCGACAAGTTCACTTATTGGCGAACTGGAGAGCACCCGGATTTGGATGACCTTATGTACAAATTGGTAGATCTTGTCAACGAGGGACTTGGTTTGGAATAATGGTATTCAAGACACCCTATATTGAATATGGCTTTGGGCTGAAGTGGCCTACCGAAACGCTGTTGTTGAGCCTTACCCAGGACAAAGAGCTGGGTGAGGCTGAATGGTGGCGCAGGATGGCTGCCTTGATACATGTGGCAGCCAAGAGTTCTGACTCTGACCTGATGGAGGCCCTCGATGCAGCAAAAAAGGCCAGATGGGGAAGCGGATTCCCGCAGGTGGAAGTTACCACCCCGCAGAATCTTGCTCCATCGCCGCAGTCTGCTTCTCCTGAACCTGCTTGTTTACTGGTAGAGGCTGATGCTCCAGAGAAATGCTTCAAGATTGTCAACGACTTTGTCAGGCAGCAGGTGCAGGCCGTGGTGAACGACTATTATCTGGGTACTGACGCCAATCTCGCCTTGATTGAAATAGCGCTGTACGACCACAACCAGCTTCAGAAACGCAACTCGCATACCGCTTATGTCAAGGCCCTCGTGGCTTGGGGCATTCTTACCGTGGCTGACGAGGACAAACTGAAAAGTATCGTCAGCAGCATAGCCGACAAATATAAACGCCTTCCCAAGGAGGGATATAAGGAGTGGAGTCAGGACTTCATCAACGACAAAACAGCTTGCGAAAACATCGGTAAGGCGTTAGGCCAGACGATGCCTTATCAGCGATAAACAGCGATAAGCCGTCTCTATCTTCTCTATCTGAAATCTCTATCTTTCTCTATCTTTCTCTACGCTCTCGTTATCACCTGATAATGAGAGCTTTATGTGTTTGCCTATTCTAATATATATGGAATTTATTGCCTAAATTTGCACTTGCAAGCCTGTAGGATCCCAGGATGTTGCAAGCGATCTGCTACATTTATTGATACAATTTGATATGCTGCCAAACTCTCTTTTCTCACAAAAGGGACTGTCCCCTTTGTGAGATTTCTCTCACACACGTACATTATTTATTAATTTAAAGGTCGCCTGAAGGGGGCGACGGAAAATAAAAATTTGCTTATGACACAAAATGAAATCAGGGACTTCAAGAAGTTCCTCAACGATCAGAACGCCTACCTGGTGTTCGAAAAGACCTACAGTCAGAATCGTATGTCGATAAACCCCAAGAATCTGGAAGACTATCTCGAACTGACCAGGGCCGACATTGTGATACCTCAGGCCTTCATCTATCCGAAAGGCATCTACGGCAGAGACTTCTGGCTGGCCCTGAATAAGGAGTGGACCCAGCAGCTCAACCAGAAACGGGCCAACCACCTGATCGACCTGCTGGATCTCGCCCCTAACCAGGAGTACTTCCAGCTCGGCATCGAGCTGCTGGCCGAGACGAAAGACTATCTGCTGTTTACACTGAAGAACAAGGAATAAGACATAAGGACATAAGACCACTAATTTTACGAATTAAACTAATTTTGTATGGAACGAATCGTAAGGATTTTGAATCAGAGCGGGCTGCAGACCCGCCAGTACATGGATCGCAAGACAGGCGACCAGAAAGTGATTAACTCGGTTGTGCTCAAGCTGACTGATGGCATTGATACCTTCCTTGGTGAGATTACGGGGGAAAGGGCAGTCAATTGCCCCAAGTACGACCCGCAGTACATCTATAAGGTGCAGTGCTCAATGGTGGTCAGAGAATGGAACTCCCAGCAGACCGGCGAGGCCATGCAGGCCACGACGATCTACGTGGATAAAATTAACATGATGTAGTTTTAGACACGAATTATCACGAATTGAACATGAATTTTTCATAAATTATTAATGACAATTCGTGGCCATTTGTGGTAATTCGTGTTAAAGAAAAAAGCAATGACATTAGAATTTCTTGAGATTATGGAAGACTTAAAGAGAAAGAAGTGCGTGAAGAGTTTCAAGTCGAATACCAGGGTGTTTGACGACGACTCTATCGAGGTGACGCCACAAGAGAAAGGTGAACCCTCACAGAAGGACGTCAAGAAGGTCGGCCGTTCGAAGCGTTATGCTACGACAGGCAAGAACCCCTTGACTTGTATCGAACTGAAATGTCCTGCCGACGTGGAGGACAAGGCTGCTTTCTTCCAGAAGGAGCTGGCCAAGTTGACGAAGGACATTCAGATCGAGGAACCCACCTTGCCGAAAGGCGAGTTTCTGGTAAACAAAGACAGCCTGAAGGTGTGTCTTGTTAAAGGTGAGAAGTCACAGCTTGTGGCATGGCTCACATTCGAGGTTGAAGGAATGTTGGACGTAAGGAAGCAGTTATACCAACTTACAAGCGAAATCGACAAATGTTTTGTAATCAATCAAGATTCGATTTGCCCACAGCAATAGTGACTGAAAGTATCTTCAATCAGTTGGTGGACAGTGCACAGACCAAGTGGC
>CACYQO010000031.1 GCA_902776545.1 uncultured Prevotellaceae bacterium
CAGCGTCAGCTTAGACTGCTTGTCACCGTGAACGGGGATACAAGTGGGGTGAATCTGAACGTAAGAGGGATTTGCAAAGTAAGCACCCTTGCGATAGCATTGAACGGCAGCGGTACAGTTACAACCCATAGCGTTGGTAGAGAGGAAATAGGTGTTACCATAACCACCAGTAGCAATCACCACAGCATTGGCGCTGAAGCGAACCAGCTTACCTGTGCAGAGATCCTTGGCAATGATACCACGAGCGCGGCCGTCAACGATCACTACATCTTCCATCTCGTAACGGGTGTAGAGCTTCACCTTACCTGCCTGAACCTGGCAGCTCAGCGAGCTATAGGCACCTAACAGCAGCTGCTGACCGGTCTGACCCTTAGCATAGAACGTACGGCTTACCTGAGCACCACCGAAAGAACGGTTAGCCAGCATGCCACCATACTCACGAGCAAAGGGAACACCCTGAGCCACGCACTGGTCGATAATATTGTTTGATACCTCAGCCAGACGATAAACGTTAGCCTCACGAGCACGATAGTCACCACCCTTCACGGTGTCGTAGAACAGACGGTAGATAGAGTCACCATCGTTCTGGTAGCACTTGGCTGCGTTGATACCACCCTGGGCAGCGATAGAGTGAGCACGACGGGGAGAGTCCTGAATGCACAGGTTGATCACGTTGAAGCCCATCTCGCCGAGTGAAGCAGCTGCAGAAGCACCAGCCAGACCGGTACCAACCACAATCACATCCAGCTTCAGCTTGTTCTTCGGGTTGACGAGACGCTGATGAGCCTTATATTCCTTCCATTTCTCAGGTACTGGACCTGCGGGAATCTTAGAATCAATTACTTTTGCCATAATCTTTCAAATTTAAAAGTTGATAATTAGCAGAGGCTCGGAGCGCACTTGAATGCGAAAGCCAGAACAACAATCAGGAAGCAGAGCATGAGCAGCGTGACATAGATCATGCCAATCATCTTCCAACGGCAGAGCCAGGTCTTACCGCTCCAGCCGAGGGTCTGCATAGCCGACCAGAAACCATGAGTGAGGTGGAACCAGATGGCAGCGAGCCAAATGATGTAAAGCACCACGAACACAGGACTAGAGAACGTCTCCACAATCCAACCGAAACCGTCGGCGGGATCAATCTGCTGATAAGTACCTACCAACTCGGCAAACATCATGTTGTACCAGAAGTTGTACAGGTGCAGCAGCAGGCCGATCACTACGATGATACCGAGAACGAGCATGTTCTTCGATGCCCACTCCACCTTACCAGCATTGACCGTCGTAGCCACTTCGTAGCGGTTGTCACCGCGAGCCGTACGGTTCTGCGCCGTCAGGATGAAGGCGTAGACGATGTGAATCACTGCCAGGGCAGCCAAGCCAAGTGTAGCCACAACGGCATACCAGTTGGCACCCAGGAATTCGCAAATCATGTTGTAACCCTCTTCCGAGAAAAGCGCCACCATGTTCATGCAACCGTGGAAGGTCAGGAACAAGATCAGCGCAATACCCGTTACGGACATTACAACTTTTCTACCAATTGATGAATTGATTAACCACATAAGTTGTTGAAATTAAGTTATTTATATATGAATAATTGTTCTTGTTTCTTTACACTTTGAGGCCGCAAGACCCCTTCAAACCGCTCTGTCCATACCTTATTATAGGTATTTAAAGACTGTTTTAGACCGCAAAGATACTATAAAATATTGATATTTCAAAGTTTTTTGAGGTAAAAATGCATTTATGATGTGATAGTCATCGGAGGTGGTCATGCGGGTTGTGAAGCGGCCTGCGCAAGTGCCAATTTGGGAGCCCAGACTTGTCTGGTGACGATGGACATGAACAAGATTGCACAGATGTCTTGCAACCCTGCCGTCGGAGGCATCGCCAAAGGTCAGATCGTTCGCGAGATCGATGCCTTGGGCGGACAGATGGGATTGGTGACAGATGCCACCTCGATTCAGTTCCGTATGCTCAATGTTGGCAAAGGTCCTGCCGTCTGGAGTCCAAGGGCTCAATGCGATCGTGGAAAGTTCATCTGGGAGTGGCGCAGACATCTTGATGCTACTCCCAACCTCGACATCTGGCAGGATCAGGCTGATGAGTTGTTGGTTGAGTCTGTTGCTGTAGCACAGCGACAAGTACAACAAGCCATCGGCATCCGAACTATCTGGGGCGCAGAACTCTATGCGAAGTGTGTGGTGCTGACGGCAGGAACCTTCCTCAACGGACTGATGCATATTGGACGGAAGATGGTGGCTGGCGGCAGGATAGCAGAGCCAGCAGTCCCTCATCTGACAGAGAGCATCACTCGTCATGGTGTCAGTACGGCAAGGATGAAGACTGGCACTCCTGTCCGCATCGATAAGCGTAGCGTTCATTTCGAGGATATGGAGATCCAGCCAGGAGAGAGCCGACCCTATCAGTTTAGCTATTTAAACAAAGGTGGTGCATTGAAACAACTGCCTTGTTGGACTGTGAACACCAACGAAGAGGTGCATGAGATATTAAGAAGCGGTTTGGCGGACTCCCCACTCTACAACGGACAGATTAAGTCTATAGGGCCTCGATATTGTCCTTCGATAGAAACGAAACTGATGACCTTCCCAGATAGAGAGAAGCATCCGCTGTTCTTGGAGCCAGAGGGTGAGGACACCAACGAGATGTACTTGAATGGTTTCTCTTCATCGTTACCAATGGATGTGCAGATCAATGCACTCAAAAAGATTCCTGCCTTGAGGGATATGAAAGTGTATCGCCCTGGTTATGCGATAGAGTACGATTTCTTCGATCCTACACAATTAAGCCATTCGTTGGAATCGAAGATCATCAAGAATCTGTTTATGGCAGGTCAGGTGAATGGTACGACGGGCTATGAAGAGGCTGGAGGTCAGGGAACAATGGCTGGCATCAATGCAGCATTGAAGGCTGGTGCATCAGCTTCTGGCAGCAACTCTGGTTCAGCGACAGACACAACGAGATTTGTGCTGCATCGAGACGAGGCCTATATCGGCGTACTGATTGATGACTTGGTGACCAAGGGCGTCGATGAACCTTATCGTATGTTTACCTCAAGAGCGGAATACAGAATTCTGTTAAGGCAGGATGATGCCGATGCCCGTCTGACGGAGAAGGCATACGAACTCGGATTGGTGAAAAGAGACAGATATGACTGGTGGTTAGAGAAGAAACAATTTATCGAAGAAATCGAAGCCTTCTGTCAGAACTTTGCCATTAAACCAAGGCTTATCAATTCTGCCTTAGAGGCCCTCGGCACTACCCCACTCCAGTTTGGCTGCAAGCTCGTAGATCTCGTAAACCGTCCGCAGCTCAACTTACAGAATCTGGCGGAGATTATCCCTCAACTGAAAGAAGTGCTGAATCGTCCGCAGAACCGTCGCGAAGAAATCGCAGAAGCAGCGGAGATCAGGATGAAATATAAAGGCTATATCGATCGTGAAAGAATCGTGGCAGACAAGATGCACCGTCTTGAGAACATCAAGATCAAAGGACACTTCAATTACAACGAACTGCAAGGACTCTCGACAGAGTGTCGTCAGAAGTTGGAGAAGATCCAGCCGGAGACGTTAGCCCAAGCCTCTCGCATCCCTGGTGTCTCACCTAGCGACATCAACGTCCTTCTTGTACTCCTCGGGCGTTAGCCTTTCCCCTCCTGAGTCAGGAGGGGTTAGGGGTGGTCTGAACAACCTAAAGTCTATCATCCCCCAACGTTCCACGTGAAACAAATTAAGCGTTTAACAATTATAACTCACTGATTATGAACAACAAAGTACTATTGGACAATCTGCGTTGTGTACCAGATTTCCCCAGAAAAGGAATCAACTTCCGTGACGTGACAACGCTCTACAAGAATGCAGAGTGTATGAAGATTATGCTCGACGAACTCGAGGCACTCTACAAGGACAAGGGCATCACTAAGATTGTAGGAGTAGAAAGTCGTGGCTTCGTGATGGCCTCTGCTCTCGCCGGACGTTTGGGCTGTGGCGTCGTACTTGCACGTAAGCCTGGTAAATTGCCGGCTACTGTCATTAAGGAAAGCTTCTCAAAAGAGTATGGTGTCGATACCGTTGAAATGCATATCGACTCAATCGATCAGGATGATATCGTACTAATCCACGATGACCTCCTTGCAACAGGTGGTACAGCGAAGGCTGTGTATAAACTCGTTGAATACTTTCATCCCAAAAAGGTCTATATGAACTTCATCATCGAAATCACAGACGAGGGCCTTCATGGACGTGATCTCTTCAAGGATATCGACCTTACGACGCTGATGATCGTTTAACAATGTAACCTCTTTCCCTCCTGAGTCAGGAGGGGTTAGGGGTGGTCTGAACAACCATCAATTCTTGCTATAATGAAACAAACTCCATACATCCACAACGAACGCAATCAGAAAATACTCCGTCAGACACTTAGTAACAACGCCACACCAGCTGAGGCGATCCTTTGGCGTGCTTTAAAAGGCAAACAAGTCGAGGGCTTGAAGTTTAGAAGACAGTTTGGCATTGGACCATACGTGATAGACTTCTATTGTCCTGAGATTAGGTTGGGGATTGAGTTGGATGGAGGAGTGCACAAGACATCTTTCACACATGAGTATGATGAGATGAGAAGTAGGTTTTTGGCAGAGAATAGGATTAGGGTATTGAGGTTTGATAATGAGGTAGTATATAATAATGTGGAAGGGATTATTGAGGCGATAAAAGATGCGCGTTCAGACCACCCCTAACCCCTCCTCGCTCGGCTATGCCGCTTGCTACCGTAGGGACGCAAGAACTTAGGAGGGGAAGTGATTACCACAAAGGTTCCACGTGAAACAAAAAGACAGGAAACCCCTTTATATAAAGGAAAAAAAGAAAGGAAGAAAATGACAAAGGAAGAAAATGAGAAGCGGCTTAACTACCTGAAGGGCATCGTGAGCAGACTACCAGACAAGCCTGGGAGTTATCAATTCTATGATGACAACAAGACCATCATATATGTGGGAAAGGCAAAGAATCTCAAAGCGAGAGTCTCTACCTACTTTCATACTGAGGTTGATCGTTTTAAGACGAAGGTGCTCGTCAGCAAGATCTACGATATCAGCTATACTGTGGTCAATACAGAGGAAGACGCTCTTCTTTTGGAAAACTCACTCATCAAGAAGTACAACCCACGATATAACGTCCTGCTGAAAGACGGCAAGACATACCCTTCCATCTGCGTCACTAACGAATTCTTCCCACGCATCTTCAGTACGCGAACCATCAACAAGAAGTGGGGCACGTATTATGGTCCCTACTCTCACGTGATGACGATGAAGACCGTTCTTGCTCTCATCAAGCAACTCTACCACCCTCGTACCTGTCGCCAGCCCATCACAAAGGAGGGCGTTGAAACTGGCAAATACAAGGTCTGCCTCGACTACCATATTAAAAAATGTATGGGTCCATGCGTGGGCAAACAGACCTACGAGGCTTATCAAAAGAACATCATGCAGGCCAGGGAAATCCTCAAAGGAAACACCCGCCAAGTACTTCGTGATCTGAAAGAAGAGATGCTCAGATTGTCTGAAGAACTACGCTTTGAGGAAGCCGAAGAAATCAAGCAAAAATACCTCGCGCTGGAGGCTTTCGTCACCAATAGCGAAGTGGTCAGCCAAACCATTCACGACGTTGATGTCTTCTCTATCACCAGCGATGACAAAATGGCCTTTATCAACTACATCCACGTGAACAACGGTGCCATTAACCAAAGTTTTACCATCGAATATAAGAAGAAACTCAACGAGAGCGACGACGAGCTTTTACAGTTGGGTATCGTTGAGTTGAGGGAGCGTTTTGGTAGTAAGGCGAAGGAAATTATCGTACCTCAGGTGGTCGATGTGGAACTCGAAAATGTCACCTTCACCATCCCTCAAAGAGGGGATAAAAAGACCCTTCTCGACCTCTCTATCATGAACGGAAAACAGTATAAATTCGACCGATTGAAACAAGCCGAGAAGCTGAATCCAGAGCAAAAACAGACGCGTCTGATGAAGGAATTACAGGACAAATTGAGACTGCCAAAACTGCCCTATCATATCGAATGCTTCGACAATTCGAACATATCAGGAACAGATGCTGTGGCCTCATGCGTAGTGTTCAAAGCCCTTAAACCAAGCAAAAAGGAGTATAAACATTTCAATATTAAGACCGTTGTTGGTCCTGATGATTATGCATCGATGCACGAGGTAGTATATCGTCGCTACAAACGCCAGATCGACGAAGGCAATCCCCTACCCGACCTCATAATCGCCGATGGCGGAAAGGGGCAGATGGAGGTGATCAGGCAGGTAATCCAGGACAAGTTAAACCAGGATATTCCCATAGCCGGATTGGCAAAAGATGACCGTCATCGCACCAACGAACTGCTCTACGGATTCCCCCCTATGCACGTAGCCTTGAAGACAGATTCTGAGCTCTTCCACGTGCTCACACATATCCAAGATGAAGTGCATCGCTTTGCCATCGAATTCCACAGAAATAAGCGTTCTAAGCGGGCTTTGCACAGCGAGTTAGATGGTATTAAGGGACTGGGGCCAAAAGGCCGTGATGCACTCTTAAACAGCCTCAAATCTGTTCGTAGGATAAGTGAGGCAACCCTCCCTACCCTATCGGAAATCATTGGACCCGCTAAGGCAAAGATCGTCTATGAGCATTTTCATGCCTCATATACAACAGAAAGCTAATGCGAATAAGCATAAGTCCAAATATGGACTAATGTGCAGTTTGTAAATTTGTTTCGTGATAATAAAGGAAAATATGTGTCTCTTGTATCTATCTGATATACAAACAGTTATGAGACTATGATTTTGGACTAAGGAAAGTCGGACTTTCAAGGCAGGAAAGTCGGAGTTTACCCTATCTAAACTCCCACTTTAGACTATCCAAAGTCAGAGTTTGCAGTAGGGAAAATAACATCTGTAAGGATTTTTCAAGCAATAACGTAATTAGTAAACACTACCTCGTGACGGTTGTGACAGTTGTGACAATTAAATATTCGCTCGATTAAGGGAATTTAACGTGGACGTATGCCACTGATATTTGGTGGATTAAGAAATTGTTCGTACCTTTGCCGAAAATTAAGCAAACGAGCCAAAAATGCGTGCAGTTATTCAGCGAGTTAGCAAGGCCAGCGTAACCATCGACGGCATCGTAAAAGGCCAGATTGGATGGGGATTTCTCATCCTCTTAGGTGTGTGCGAAGAAGACACGATGGAGGATGTAGATTGGCTTGTGAGGAAAGTTGCCAACCTCCGGGTGTTCGACGACGACGATCACGTGATGAACCGTTCGATTCTGGATATCAGCGGCGAGTGTCTGGTCGTCAGCCAGTTCACGCTCTTCGCAAGTTATAAGAAAGGGAATCGTCCGAGTTGGTTCAAGGCAGGTTCTCACGAGCACTCTATCCCACTCTACGAAGCCTTCTGCACTCAGCTTTCAGCAGCTATCGGCAACCCTGTACAGACTGGCGAATTTGGCGCAGATATGAAGGTCGAACTGCTTAACGACGGCCCTGTGACCATCTGCATGGATACTAAAAACAAGGAATAAATATCAGAGATATGGACAGAAGACAAATCGCAAATTACGTAAACTTAGGAGCCCTGATCTTCTACATTCTGGGGCGTGTGCTAAACATGAACATCCTCATGTGGATTGGTCTGGGTATCATGACGTTATCAAGCATCTGGACAATCATTCACTGGAAGGAAAACGACAAGATGTCGAACTACATTTCTGTGGCCTTCCTGGTACTCGTCGGACTTTCCATCTTCGGACTATAAACCATGCGTAAGTATCTGAGAGAGATAGAGATATCAGGTGTTATCCTGGCAGCCATCGGCATTATCTGCGCATTGGTCTGGGGTACGCCATACGGCATGTGGCCATGTGGATTAGGGCTGTTGCTATTGCTCGTCATCTTCCTCTACAAGGCCTTCCATTGGAAGGAATATGAGCGTGAGAACAAGCAGTACATCATGATTATCCTGCTCACCATCGCCATCCTGTTCTTTCAGATGCTGACAAAAAGATAAAACGAAAGAAATAACACATATATTATGATTAAAGAACATCTGAACAAAATCAGAAATGCAGGTTTCTTCCTGCTGATCATTGCTTTTGTAATCAGCACATTGTGGGGCTCAAGTCACGCCTTCTTCCCCATGTCATTCAGTGTCATCCTACTTGGTATCGTGGTGATTTACAAGGCGTTACACTGGAAAGAGTATGAGAATGACAACAAGCGCAATGCATGGATCGCATTAGCATTGTTCGTTCTCTTCTTCATGAACACATTCTTCCCGCTATGACGATCAAGGAAGCACAAGAGGCTGTGGACCGCTGGATCAGGGAATACGGCGTGCGTTACTTCTCAGAACTGACGAATATGGCGGTTCTGACAGAGGAAGTAGGTGAACTGGCACGTGTGATGGCTCGCAAATACGGTGACCAGAGTTTCAAGGAAGGCGAGAAAGATAACCTGGGTGAAGAGATGGCTGATGTTTTCTGGGTATTGCTTTGCCTGGCCAATCAGACAGGTGTAGATCTGACGGAAGAACTGCAGAAAAGCATCGAAAAGAAGACGCAGCGTGACTCACTCAGGCACATCCACAATAAGAAATTAATGGCATAAAACGATAGCATTATGGCAACAACATCAACAGAAAAAGGGCGCATAGAAGAGGCCCTCAGTAAGTATAACCTCGACATCAACGACGAGGACGTAAAGGCTGCCGTGAAGAAGATTATCACGGAGAAAGTACATGAGAACGACACCCCTGAAGTGAAGCAATTCCTGATGGGTAGCGTGGAGCTGACGACACTCAAAACCACAGACTCCGACGAGAGTGTGATGGCTTTCACAGAGCGTGTGAACCAGTTCGATGAGCAGTACCCTGCCCTACCCCACGTGGCAACCATCTGCGTCTATCCACGTTTCGCCAAAATCGTCTCTGAAACCTTAGAGGTCGACGGTGTTGAAATCGCCTGTGTATCAGGTAGTTTCCCATCGTCGCAGGCACTTATAGAGGTGAAGACGGTGGAGACGGCTCTGGCTATCAAAGACGGTGCAACGGAGATTGATATGGTGCTCAGCGTAGGTGCTTTCCTCTCTGGCGACTACGAGACGGTCTGTGACGAGATACAACAGATGAAAGAGGCCTGTGGTGAGCATAAGATGAAGGTGATTTTGGAAACAGGTTGTCTGAAAACCGCCTCGAACATCAAGACGGCCTCGCTATTGGCAATGTACTCTGGTGCCGACTATATCAAGACATCCACAGGTAAACTCGAACCCGCAGCAACGCCAGAGGCAGCGTATGTGATGTGCCAGGCCATCAAGGAATACTACGATGAAACGGGCATACAGATTGGTTTTAAACCTGCTGGAGGCCTCAATAGCGTGATGGATGCACTCATCTACTATACCATCGTGAAAGAGGTCTTAGGCGAGAAATGGCTCACGAATCAGTGGTTCCGTATGGGTACGTCGCGCCTGGCAAATATGCTCCTGAGCGAGGTAATTGGTAAGGAAACGAAGTTCTTTTAGTAATCTCTTCCCCTCCTAAATTAGGAGGGGCAAGGGGTGGTCTGAACAAGCGCATTTTCTTACTGCTTGTAAATCCGCCCGTTCAGACCCCCTCTATCTCCCCCTAACTTAGGGGGAGAAATGGTTACATCTTGCGCCTGATAACGTATTCCAAATAAGCTTGATAGGCTTCTTTAAGCTCTGGTTTCACGCAGTTATCGATATACGTCTTTGCCTTCTGCGAGTAACGATCCATCATCCTTTCAGCATATTGGATTCCCCCACTCTGCTTGGCAAACTCCACAAGCACAGCGATTTCATCGACATTAATCGTGCCTAACTTCACCTTTCTTGCCAACGATTTCATGGGCTCAAAGTCAGAGTGATTCAGCGCATAGATCACAGGCAGCGTCAGTTTTCCTTCTGCCATATCGTTACCTGTAGGCTTACCTATTTCTGTTGAATCATAATAATCAAAGATATCGTCGCGAATCTGGAAGATCATACCCAAATCTTGTCCAAATTGTTTCGCCTTTTTGATATTCTCTTCAGAAGCATTCACAGACAGAGAACCCATACCACAGCAGGTCTCAAACAACGCGGCCGTCTTTTGTCTAATCACCTGATAATAAACATCTTCCGAGAATTCCGAGTTGTTAATGTTCTGCAACTGCAGGATCTCACCTGATGCCAATGTCATACCAAGTTCTGCGACATATTGTAAAACTCTATGATCTTTCGTCTTTGCCACATGACTGATGCAGGTAGAGAGGATATAGTCACCCACAAGCACGGCCACCTTATTATTATAGGAGGCATTGACAGACGACTGTCCGCGTCGTTCGCTACTCTCATCCACCACATCGTCGTGAATCAACGAAGCCGTATGCAATAGTTCAAGTGCGACAGCCGCATTCTGGGTGACGTCTGACACCTCACCATAGTTCTTCGCAGACAACAATGTGAGCATAGGTCGCATCTGCTTACCTGTACGCTGACGGATATGTTCCAGAGCCTGTGAAAGGAGGCCATACGAATGGCTCAGCGAACCCTGGAAACGAAAGACGAACTCCTGGAAATCACTCTCAATCGGGTGCTTGATAACTGACAAATAATCCATATTATCTCGAATTTTGATACAAAATTAGTAAAAATCATTGTAATATCGATATTTTTTAGTAATTTTACGCAGAAAATAAACAAAGTTATGCAGAAACTCTTCCTTTTAGACGCTTATGCGCTCATCTATCGCAGTTATTATGCGTTCATCAAGAACCCCAGAATCAACTCTATCGGCGTGGCCTTTGATCCTCATGGACCCACCTTCCGCAGTGATGCTTTCCCTGCTTACAAAGCCCAGCGCGAGGAGACGCCAGAGGACATCCGCAAGGCTGTTCCCATCATCAAAGACCTGCTGAAAGCCTATCGGATACCTATTCTCCAGGTCGATGGATTCGAGGCAGACGATGTCATCGGCACCCTCGCCACGAAGGCAGGAGCCGATGGAATCAACACTTTTATGTTGACACCTGATAAGGACTATGGACAGTTGGTAAGTAACCACGTGAAGATCTATCGGCCTCGACATGGGGGCGGCTATGAGACGATGGGACCCAAGGAGGTTTGTGAGAAATATGGCATCCCCACTACCCTATCGGTCATCGATCTGCTGGCGCTGATGGGTGACTCAGCGGATAACTTCCCTGGGTGTCCTGGTGTCGGAGAGAAGACAGCCGTAAAACTCATCAACGAGTTCGGAAGCATCGACGCGCTGATTGAACGTTCATCTGAAATTAAAGGTAAACTTCGCGAGAAGGTTGAGGAACATATCGATGATATCCGGATGAGTTACTTCCTCGCAACCATCAAAACGGATGTTCCCATCGAGCTCGATATGGAAGCGTTGAAGCTCGTCGAGCCGAATGAGGACGAACTCGGCAAACTGCTCCTCGAATTGGAGATGAAAAGCTTCGCAGACAGAGTTCTTAAAAAAAGCCAAAAACCACAAACGCCTGTTAACGGCCAACTCGATCTCTTTGCAGAATTTGCGCCCAACGGGACAGAAAGTTCAAAAAACGCGAGTTTTGAGACCTTAGAAACGACCCCTCACAACTATAAACTCGTTGATAATGAAGAGGATATGAGGAAAATTTGTGACTTTTTTAGGACAAATGAAATTCTCAGTCTAGACACGGAGACGACTTCAACGAGTCCGATTGACGCAGAATTGGTCGGTTTGAGCTTCGCCGTGAAGGAATTTGAGGCCTTTTATGTCCCTGTTCCAGCAAATCGTGAAGAAGCGTTACGAATCGTTAATATATTTAAAGAGGTGTATGAGGACCCCAAAATCCTCAAGGTCGGACAAAACTTGAAGTACGACCTCGAGGTGTTACGCAATTACGACATCCATCTCGCAGGTCCGATGTTCGACACGATGATTGCCCACTACCTCATCCAACCTGAGTTGCATCACAACATGGACTACATGGCTGAGATCTATCTCAACTATCAGACCATCCACATCGATGAGCTCATCGGTCCCAAAGGCAAGAACCAGAAATCGATGCGCGACCTCCTACCCTCTCAGGTCTACGAGTATGCCGCTGAGGATGCAGATGTCACCCTCCGTCTGAAGAATAAACTGGAGCCGGAGTTGAAGAAGTTCGAGTGCGAGAAGTTGTTCTATGAGATAGAGATGCCTCTGATGCCAGTCTTGGCAGAAATGGAGATGAATGGTGTCTGTCTGGATACAGAATCGCTTCAAGAAACGTCAAATGTTTTGACGGATAGGATGAACGAACTTGAAGTAAGAATCTACGAGTTGGCTGGCGAACAATTCAATATCGCCTCACCCAAACAAGTAGGCGAAATCCTCTTCGACAAACTTAAAATCGTAGAGAAGGCCAAGAAGACCAAGACTGGGCAATATGTCACTTCAGAAGATGTACTCCAACAAATGCGCAACAAGCATGAGATTGTGGCTGACATATTGGAACACAGAGGTTTAAAGAAACTCATCGGCACGTATATCGATGCACTGCCCAAACTGATTAACCCTCGTACTGGTCATATCCACACATCGTTTAATCAAACCATCACGGCCACAGGACGCCTATCAAGCAGCGACCCCAATCTCCAGAATATCCCCATCCGAGGCGAAGATGGAAAGGAAATCCGCAAGGCTTTCGTACCAGAGCCTGGTTGTCTGTTCTTTTCAGCAGACTATAGCCAGATTGAACTGCGTGTGATGGCCCACCTCTCGCAGGATCAGAATATGATCGAAGTGTTCCGTGAAGGCAAAGATCTCCACGCAGCCACAGCCGCGAACATCTATAAGAAGGATATCTCTGAAGTCACTCGTGATGAACGCACGAAGTCGAAGCGAGCCAACTTCGGCATCATCTATGGCATCACCGTCTTTGGCTTGGCTGAGCGTTTGGACATCCCTCGCGACGAGGCAAAGATGCTGATAGACGGTTATTTCGCCACCTTCCCACAGGTTCACGACTATATGGAGAAATCGAAGGAGGTGGCCCGTCAGAAGGGTTATGTCACCACCCTATTCGGCCGTCGTCGTTATCTGCCGGATATCAATTCCCACAACGCCACCGTCCGAGGTTTTGCTGAGCGTAACGCCATCAATGCCCCCATCCAGGGCACAGCGGCAGATATCATCAAAGTAGCGATGATACGCATCCACGAGCGATTCCAGAAAGAGGGCATCAGGAGCAAGATGATCCTGCAAGTACACGACGAACTCAACTTCTCCGTCTACCCTGAAGAGAAGGAGAAAGTAGAGCGTATCGTCATCGAGGAGATGCAGAATGCCTTCCCCTTGAACGTTCCCCTCGTGGCAGACTCCGGCTTTGGTCAGAACTGGCTTGAAGCTCACTAATAGAAACACATCATAACTATCAAACTATGAATATTGGAGATAAAGCGCCTGAGATATTAGGCAAAGACGAACAGGGACGGGATATCCGTCTGAGTGATTACAAGGGAAGAAAGCTCGTGTTGTACTTCTATCCGAAGGACAATACCAGCGGTTGTACGGCAGAGGCCTGTAGTCTGAGAGACCATTACGGCGAGCTGCAGGGTAGGGGATATGAGGTGGTTGGCGTGAGTAAGGACTCTGCCGCCTCACATGTGAAGTTCAAGGAGAAATATGAACTGCCCTTCCCGCTGATTGCCGATGTGGATAAGAAGCTGATGGAGGCGATGGGTGCCTGGGGCGAGAAGACGATGTACGGCAAGAAAACCATGGGCACCATCCGCACCACCTTCATCATCAACGAAGAAGGCATCATTGAACAGATCTTTGCCGGCAAGCAGGTGAAAACCAAAGAGCATGCCGAGCAGATCCTAACCTAAGAAGGGACTACTTACTTCACTTTCCAGACGTTGAGGACGATGCCCTTGAAGCCTGTCGAAAAGTCAGGCTGGCAGACGAAGAGGGCATTGTTCAGCCAAGCATATTTGCTGTCGGCAGGTGCCTCGAATTGGGGAGCAGCCTTGAAATAGAACGTGGGGTCGCCTTGGTCATCCTTGCCATTCGCAATAATACCACGATTGCGAACGTGGATGTTCACACCGTCATCCGTCTTGATGCAATAGATGGCTTCGAGCTCTGTGCGTCCGATGGCCTTATTAGTCAGCTGATAATCAGCACCTCCGTTGATGATTGTACCCTTGATATTGGGTCCCTCAAAGGTACCACCAGTAATGGGGATGATGGTACGCTGGCCGTGCTGGGTCTCACCACAAGTGTAGGCCTCGTCTAAGGTTACCTTCAACTGCAAGGCAAACTCGAGCTGAGGCGTGTTCTGGGGTTCAGAAACCTGGGCGCTAGCAGTCATTGAAAGCGCCACAAAAGCAATCATTGATAAGAGAATCTTTTTCATTTCTTGAATGGTTTAAATCAGTTACTGGGTGCAAAGATAGGCAAAATAATGAATATTGAATCATAGATAATGTATAATTTTAAATGGCAGTAGCAAATTTTTCACTTTTCACTTTTCACTTTTCACTTTTCTTTGTACCTTTGCACCCGAAAATAAACGTTTATAGAAGAAAATGGCATTAAAATGTGGTATTGTCGGACTCCCGAATGTGGGTAAGTCCACTTTGTTTAATTGCTTGTCGAGTGCAAAGGCTCAGGCAGCAAATTTCCCCTTTTGTACGATAGAACCCAACGTCGGCGTCATCACCGTTCCTGATGAAAGGCTGACTAAACTTGCAGAGCTGGTGCATCCTGGACGCATCGTGCCTGCCACTTGTGAGATTGTGGATATCGCTGGTCTGGTGAAGGGCGCCTCGAAGGGCGAGGGCTTAGGCAATAAGTTCCTTGGGAACATCCGCGAAACGGACGCCATCATCCACGTGCTCCGTTGTTTTGAGGATGAGAATATCACCCACGTGGATGGCACTATCGATCCCATCCGCGACAAGGAGATCATCGATACCGAACTGCAACTGAAGGACTTAGAGACCATCGAGAGCCGTCTGGCCAAGACGGAAAAAGCTGCTGCCGCTGGCAATAAGGATGCGAAGATCGAGGTTGCTGTGCTCCACGCTTATAAGGAGGCGCTGGACCAGGGTAAGAACGCCCGCATCGTGGAGTTCGAGTCGAAGGACGAACAGGACTGTGCCCGTAATCTCTTCCTGCTCACGTCGAAGCCTGTGCTTTATGTCTGCAACGTTGGTGAGGCTGATGCCAAGGACGGCAACGACTTCACGAAGAGGGTAGGGGAGCTGGCTCAGGAAGAAGGTGCAGAGATGATGGTCATCGCTGCCAAGACGGAAGAGGACATCGCAGAACTCGAGTCCTACGAGGACAAGCAGATGTTCTTGGAAGAGCTGGGTCTTGAGGAGAGTGGCGTAAACCGTCTCATCAAGAAAGCCTACGCCCTGCTGAACCTCGAGACGTTTATCACCGCTGGTGAGATGGAGGTCAAGGCCTGGACCTACAAGAAGGGTTGGAAGGCACCTCAATGCGCTGGTGTCATCCATACAGACTTCGAGAAAGGCTTCATTCGTGCCGAAGTGATCAAGTACGATGATTATATCCAGTATGGCTCTGAGGCCGCTGTCCGCGAAGCCGGCAAACTCGCCGTCGAGGGCAAGGACTACATCGTCCAAGACGGAGACATCATGCACTTCCGCTTCAATGTATAATAACGACCACTAAAAAGAAAATGAATCAATTATCGTATATCATTTGGCAGCCGGATTTGGAGGCGTTTCGCATTGGGCCGATGGCTGTGCGCTGGTATGGGCTGATGTGGATCATCGGATTGGCGTTGGCCTATCTGGTTGTGAAGCGGCTGTATAAGGAACAGAAGATCAAGGACGAGTACTTTGATCCTCTCTTTATCTACTGCTTCTTTGGCATCCTGATTGGTGCCCGCCTGGGCCATTGTATCTTCTACCAGCCACAGGACTTCCTAACCTCTTGGCAAGGTATCGTAGAAATGCTGCTGCCTATTCATTTCCTGCCTGATGGTGACTGGAAGCTCACAGGCTATGCCGGCCTTGCCTCGCATGGTGGTACTTTAGGTCTGATGATTGCCCTCTGGCTCTATGTCCGCAAGACGAAACTCAGCATCTGGACTGTTCTTGACAACATCGCCATCGCCACAGGAACCACAGCCTGTTTCATCCGTCTTGGCAACCTCATGAACTCTGAGATCATCGGCAAGATCACAGACGTGCCCTGGGCCTTCATCTTCGAGCGTGTCGACATGATGCCTCGCCACCCAGGCCAACTCTACGAGGCCATCGCTTACGCCATCCTTTTCGGCATTATGTGGTATCTGCATAAGAAAATGCCTGAAAAGATCGGCACGGGTTGGTATTTCGGCTTCTGCCTGACGTATATCTTCACCTTCCGCTTCTTCATCGAGTACACCAAGGAGATTCAGGAAGCCTTCGAGGCCTCGCTGCCTATCGATATGGGACAGATTCTCTCAATACCCTTCATCATCCTTGGCGCCTGGTGTATGCTAAGGGCTAAGAAGAAGGTGTCTGCGTGAAAAAAGGAAGCCTGCTGTTGATGCTACTGGGCTGGATGGCTGTTGCCCAGGCCCAGTTTTTGCATGAGGGTGATACGATTGCTATCATCTCTCCTTCGAGTGCGACAGATACAACTACCATCAACGGAGGCATCAAGACACTCGAAAGTTGGGGTTATCATTGTGTAGTAGGAAAGAATGCCCTCAATGAGTATCACGGCTTTGCCGGCACCATCGACGAACGACTGTCAGATCTGCTTTGGGCCCTTAAAGAGCCTTCTATCAAAGCAATTATGTGTTCAAGAGGTGGCGATGGTGCTGCCCATCTGCTCACCCGTTTGTCTCTTGATACCCTGTGCCAATATCCCAAACTTATCATTGGTTTTAGCGACGTAACGGCTTTGCTCTGTGCTGAGGCGATGGCTGGGGTGAAAGGTATTCACGGTTCGATGTGTCACGCCCTGAAGACGTATGAGGGTACTGATACCGTCAGCCAATGTCTGCGTCGTATGCTGCAAGGCGATTTGCCAGAATACCGTGTGGCGCCTCATCCGCTCAATGTCGAGGGTAGGGCAGATGGCATCGTCGTGGGTGGTAATATGTCTGTCTATAATGATCTCGCTGGCTCCGACTTCGATCCTTTGCTATTGCCTAACATCATCCTATTTATGGAGGATACGGGCGAGGGGATGAGCAAGGTGGATCGTATGCTCCACAATATGGAGATGCGAGGCCTGCTACCCAACGTCCGAGGCATCATCGTGGGCCAGTTCAACAAGTACAAACATCCTGAGAACGGCTTCGACGATATGTATTCCATTCTCCACGAATACCTTCGTCACTACAACATCCCCGTCTGTTACGATTTCCCCGTGGGCCACGCCCACCTTCGTAACTTTCCCCTCCTTACTGGCGCCAAGGCCACTCTCGAAGTCACCTCCGAAGGCGTCACCCTCCGTTATTAATAAGATATTTTGAAGTATCTGAGCAGGTCCTTGTATTGGTCCTGGGCTGTAAGGCAGGTATCTGTCAGATAACCATTAACATGCCCCCATTCCTTCAGGCCTCGATAATAGAACATCTTCAGTTCGTCTGTGATGATAAAGGGGACAATGCCATTTGCTAAACACTCCTTGAACATCAGCAGGCGTCCAACCCTTCCATTGCCATCCTGAAAGGGATGAATCTGCTCAAAACGCACATGAAGGTCGAGGATATCTTCAAACGATTTGGGACGATGATGGTTATAGTCGTTAAGCAAAGCCTTTAGCTGTTTATGCACTTCTTCAGGAGGACAAGTTTCCTGTCCTCCTACCTCATTGGGCAGGCGTTTATAGTCACCAACAGCAAACCAATCCTTACGGCTATCCGACGTTCCCGTCTTCAATAGCAGATGGAGGTGCTTAATGAAATCCTCCGTCGGCTTTTCTTCCGTATGGTCGATGATATAGTCAATACAACGGAAATGGTTCACCGTCTCTACAATATCATCCACATTGACAGAACTGTCAGTAACGCCTATCGTATTGGTTTCAAAGATATAACGTGTCTGGTCATGGGTCAGACGGCTACCCTCGATATGATTGGAATTATAGGTCAGATCGATTTGCGTACGATGATAGATGCTGCCTTTCAATCTTGATGCTTTCTGTTCCCTTAATGCCTTCAGCAGAGGTGATTGCACCTCATTTGCTATACCCCGCTTAGGCAAAACAGCATCAGCAGGAATGTTCCAGGTCTTCCCTGTCAGAAAGGCTCCTTCTATCTTTCCCTGAGCACAATAGTTACGGACCGTACGTTCAGAGATGCCATATTTCTCTGCAAACTGATTAACTGATATAAACTTCATCTTCTATCTTATCGGCAAGTTTTAGTGCCAAATCATGCTGCAAAGATACAAATTTTTGCCGATACCGGCAAGAAACAATGTAATATTTTCCCTTAATCCTTGCATGTTTCGGAAATATTTCTTATCTTTGCCAACGATAAATACTATATTTATGGAAACAACTGTATTAAGGAATACCCGTTCTGGCGAATTTGCAATTCACCTGCCGTGAGTATAAGAATTTATAATTCGATTATTGTATGCGTATGAAAGAGTTTAAGCAATCCGTTATAGAATCTTTGGGTCACTATGTCTATTGTCTGGTTGACCCACGTGATAATCGTATATTCTACATCGGTGAAGGATGTGGAAATAGAGTGTTCAACCATGCTTACGATGCCTTGAATGATAATCTTCAAAGCCTGAAATTAGATGTCATCCGCGACATTATTTCACAAGGCATGGAAGTGAAATATTACATTATTCGTCATGGAATGACGCAGGATGTTGCCTTCCTTGTGGAATCTGTGCTTATTGACCTGCTAACTTACGAGCCATTCAATCTGGAATCCATTTTAACTAACATTCAGTCAGGCCACCACCAATGGGATCGTGGAATCAAGACTGTCGAAGAGATCAATTCCATCTACGATTGTACTGAGATAGAACCTGAATGGGATGACAAACTCATCTTTATTAACATCAACAAAACTTATGTAACAGGAGAGCGAGGCAGTATCTATGAAGCCACGAGAAAGTATTGGCGGTTAAACGGAAACAGGGCGCGACAGGCAACATATGCACTGGCAGTCTATCGCGGTATCGTTAGAGCTGTCTTCAAGCCTACTCGTTGGTATTTGTCCAAAGATTATCCTGGCCGATGGGAGTTTGATGGTGATGAAATTGAAAATTCACCATATTTAAACAAGAACACAAGAAAAATCGTTTCTGGGTCGCAAAACCCTATCTCATATTATAATATGTAAATCCATAACTCCCCTTACCAAGCAACTTTACTTCACAACCTCGACAATCATCAATTGGGTAGATAGCTTCTCGCATTGTGCCTACCACTACGTTGTTGTGGAGTCGTTTGACTACTGCCAAGGAGAAGGGCTTGAGAATCCACATCGCTACAATATTCAACCAGCTTCGTCTTTCCCATACGCCGTTGCGACATCAGTACCACGTTTTCCTCACTCTGAAGAAACTTCAGCAAACATGCAGTCTCTTCCTTGCGATCACAGAAAAGTTCTGTAGGAATCTTACCTGATACAATAAAGGGATTCTTGTTCTTGATCATTGTTTCATATCTTTTATTATTCGTTGCAAAATTACAAAAACTTTCAATATTCGCAAAGAATTATTCAAAAAAAATAATTCTCATAGAATAATTCTTTTGGGGCAAAGCGTTGTATTGTGAGCCAAGGAACAAACTTTGACCCATTTTTGATTTGTTACGAAATAAGTCGTAACGAAGTTTTTCGTAATAGATAAGACGTTGATTTCTAGGAGTTTGAAGGGACTAAAGTCGAAGGATGTGTGGTGGTTTCTGGAAGTGAGGACGGAGGGGGCTGATGAATTCTCGAGAAAATTCGGAAGTTTAAAGGCAGTAAAGTCGGAGTTTAAAGGCACTTAAGTCTTGAATTCTCTCGAGAATTTAAGAGGGTGCTTAGGGCAGACTGATTGAAACAACGGAATAAAGGTGGGCTTTAATGCCTTCAAACTAGCAGTCAGAAGGCATTACCTAATCCAACCAGAGGTCTTGTAAAGAAAGCGTCACTCCTCTTCTTCGGATTCATTATAGGCGGCATATCCGAGGGCGTCGAGGTGATCGTAGGCGAAACGCTTGCCGTTGAAAGTGTAATGCGTGTATTGCGTCTCAATTCCTGGAGCACTCTCAATCACCAGAATTACCTGCAGATAGCCTTCGCCGAGGGCGTAGGTGATGTGTGAGCCTGGCCAGAAGGGGCGGAAATCAATGAACGGCTCATCCTTTGGCGTGAGTTTCGACGTCTTTGGATTATAATCATAGAAACATCCGAAATACTTTCCTTTGGGTCCTGCCTCAGCAAGAATGACGGCAAAGAGCAGATGGCCGTTGTCACACTTGTAGGTTCTGGCCTCCACCATGTGGTCGTCTGAGTTCTCAAAGTCATACCAGCAATGACAGTAGTCCTCGCAATCGACGAAGGCTCGCCCAGAATTGCCCTCTGTGGCATCGTTTGACACATACAGCTTATCGCCTGCCTCAGCCAACAAGGCGTCTGTACTCTTATAGTGCCACACCTTATTAAATGCCTTCAGGAGCTGGATGACAGTTGGCGACTCTCCGCCATTCTCGACGGCAATCGTCTTCTGTCGCCAAGTGGTGTGGATGTTCTGGGCCTGCAAGCCTGTGGTCAAAAAGAGGCTCAGCAGCAACGAAAATACAAACAACATTCGTTTCATAAGGATCTTTTTTATAAGAGGTTACAATATTCAAACATGTTCCGATAGGCGGTCACCTTCTTGTCAAAAGCAAGCGGATAGGCACGGGAGGAGGAAGGCAGACGATAAAGCACCAGTCCTCTCACAAAGGGTCTGATCCCTTGTGAGGTTGGGATGGGAACGAAGGTGTTAACCTTGGGCAGCTCTGGAATATGGAGTGAAGCGCAGATGGTCTCTGTTGCCTTCTCGCCTGTGGTGACGACAGCACGGAGATGAGGCAGACGGGCGAGTAGGGTAGGGATGTCTGTAGGCACCACCACTTCAAGGAACTTATCTGAAGCATTATCCTTCAGCCGTCGGATGGCGGTAGAGGTATCAAAGAAAGCGATGCCCTTGGAAAGACAAAATGCCACAATCTCCTCCAACTTAAAGCGTTTCTTCTCAACGTCCACAAAGTGATTACGGTCAGAGAAAAACACTTGTCCCTCGATGCGCCAATGGTCGTTGATAAAGTTGGGGTAATAGAAATCGATGCACCAGCGTTTCCGTTGTGGCGGAAAGCTGCCTAAGAACAGCACCTTGGCGTTCTCAGGCAGGAAGGGAATGAGCGGATGCCACTCCACTTCATTCGTGCTTCGCTCGATGTTCTCTCTGTTCAGATACATTCTTTTTGAGGGCAAAGATAGGGAATTAACCGTTAACAGATAAGAAATTTCGCCCTAATCTTGCATTTTTTCACTTTTCACTCTTCACTTTTCACTTCTTTTTTGTACCTTTGCCGAGACAATCAACGATAACGATATGAATCTGAAAGAAAAGTACGTCATTACGATCAACCGTGAGCTTGGCTCTGGTGGCAGGACCATTGGTAAGATGTTAGCAGATCGTCTGGGTGTGCCTTTTTACGACAAGGCGCTCATTCAGGAGCTGGAGAAGAAGTATGAGCTGACGGCTCAAGAGATTGAGAGGCTGAAAGGCCAGCAGCACAACTGGTGGGCCGACTTCAAGCGCAGCCTGAAGATCATGCCCAGCTTTGCCGCTCCCCAGCTCGTTTCAAGCAAGACGGCCATCCCTGATTTCCTCATTACAGACGACATCTTTGAGTCGGAAAAGGAAATCCTGAAAGGCATCGCTGCCGATGAGTCGTGCGTCATTGCAGGCCGTAGCGGCTTCTTTGTGCTCCGCGACCACCCCAACCATCTGAGCATTCTCATCCAGGCTGGTACGGAATTCCGCATCGCCCGTCTGATGGACAAACGGAGCATCACCCATGATGAAGCCATGAAGATCATCAAGGAGGTAGACAAGATGCGTGAGCGCTATGTCAAGAAGTACACAGGCACCTCTCGCTATGACACCCGCAACTACGACATCGTCCTCACCGTCGACGGACATAGCGAGGAGGAGATCGTAAACATGATATTGCAATATATCAAGAAGTGAAAAGTGAAAAGTAATGGCGAAGAAGGACGGGGAGCTGACCCCGATGATGAAGCAGTTCTTCGATCTGAAGGCAAAGCACCCTGATGCGGTGATGCTCTTCCGCTGTGGGGACTTCTATGAGACCTACTGCGAAGACGCCATCACGGCAGCGAAGATCCTCGGCATCACCCTCACCCATCGTAATAACGGTGCTGGAGTGAAGGGCGACGAGATGGCTGGCTTCCCCCATCACGCCCTCGACACCTATCTGCCCAAGCTTATCAGGGCAGGAAAGCGTGTGGCAATTTGCGACCAGTTGGAGGATCCCAAGCTGACGAAGAAACTCGTCAAGCGAGGTATCACAGAACTGGTGACGCCTGGTGTCGCGCTCTCAGACAACGTCCTCAATTACAAAGAAAACAACTTCCTCGCTGCCATCCATTTCGGCAAGGCATCGTTTGGTGTCGCTTTCCTTGATATCTCCACAGGTGAGTTCCTCACTGGCGAGGGAACGGCAGACTATGTGGAGAAGCTCTTGGGTAATTTCTCGCCCAAGGAAATCCTCTTCGACAGGAGCCGCAAACAAGACTTTGAACGCCTCTTCGGCACAAAGTTCTTCACCTTCCAGCTTGACGATTGGGTATTCACAGACCAGACCTCCAAGCAGAAACTGCTGCGACACTTCAATGTGAAGAACCTAAAAGGCTTTGGCGTGGAGCATCTGCAGGCAGGAGTCATCGCCGCTGGTGCCATCTTAGTCTATCTTGAACAGACGCAACACACCCAGATAGGGCATATCACCAGCATCTCCCGCATTGAGGAAGATAAGTATGTCCGTCTGGATAAATTCACCATCCGCAGCCTTGAACTGATCCATCCGATGCAGGATGACGGCAAGTCGCTGCTGGATGTCATCGACAAGACCGTCTCTCCGATGGGAGGGCGACTGATGAGACGTTGGCTGGTCTTCCCCTTGAAAGACGTGAAGCCCATCAATGAGCGTCTTGACATCGTGGAGTATTACTATCGTGAACCTGACTTTCGCCAATGTGTCGATGAGCAGTTGCATCGTATTGGCGACTTGGAACGCATCATCTCAAAGGTAGCCGTAGGGCGTGTGTCACCTCGTGAAGTGGTGCAGTTGAAGGTCGCTTTGCAAGCTATCCAGCCCATCAAAACCGCTTGTCTTTATGCTGATAACGAGGCCCTGAAAAGGGTAGGGGAACAACTGAACCTGTGCGAATCGCTGAGAGACAGAATTGAGAAGGAGATTCAGAACGATCCCCCTCAGCTGGTAGCCAAGGGTGGTATCATTCGCGATGGCGTGAATGCAGAACTTGATGAATTAAGAACCATCGCATACTCAGGCAAGGACTACCTGTTGAAGATTCAGGAGCGCGAGGCTCAGGAGACAGGTATCAGCTCGCTGAAGATAGGCTATAACAACGTGTTCGGCTATTACCTTGAGGTGCGCAATACCTATAAAGACCTGGTGCCTCCAGAATGGGTGCGCAAGCAGACGCTGGCCCAGGCTGAGCGCTATATCACCCAGGAACTGAAGGAGTATGAGGAAAAGATCCTTGGGGCTGAGGACAGGATACTAAGCCTTGAGGCAAAACTCTTCAACGATCTCATCTTAGGTATGCAGGAATTCATTCCCCAGATACAGATCAATGCCAATATCATCGCACACCTTGACTGTCTGCTGAGCTTTGCCAAGACCGCTGAGGAGAATAAATACGTGCGTCCTGTGATAGATGAGACAGAGGTGATAGATATCAAGCAAGGTCGCCACCCTGTGATTGAACAGGAACTGCCTCTTGGCGAACGCTATGTGCCCAATGATATCCTGCTCGACAACGAGCGTCAGCAGATCATTATCATCACAGGTCCCAATATGGCTGGTAAGTCTGCCTTGCTCAGACAGACGGCACTCATCGTATTGCTCGCTCAGATAGGTTGCTTTGTTCCTGCAGAGGCAGCCAAGATAGGTTTGGTGGATAAGATATTCACTCGTGTGGGAGCCTCGGATAATATCTCCCTGGGTGAGTCTACGTTTATGGTGGAAATGACAGAGGCGTCAAACATTCTGAATAATGTCAGCAGTCGTTCTTTGGTGCTCTTTGATGAGTTAGGCCGAGGCACCAGCACCTACGACGGTATCTCCATCGCTTGGGCTATCGTGGAATACCTCCATGAGAACGCTAAAGGCCATCCTCGCACCCTCTTCGCCACACACTATCATGAACTGAACGAGATGGAGAAGAACTTCTCACGCATCAAAAATTACAACGTTTCTGTGAAGGAGGTCGATGGCAAGGTAATCTTCCTGCGCAAGTTGGAAAAGGGTGGGAGTGAGCACTCCTTTGGTATCCATGTGGCAGAGATTGCCGGTATGCCACGCTCAATCGTCAAGCGTGCCAATGTGATTCTTAAACAGCTGGAGTCGGATAATGCTCAGGTGGGTGCTGTAGGCAAGCCGACAGCAGAGATTGCAGCCTCCCGCGAAGGTATGCAATTGAGTTTCTTCCAACTCGATGACCCAGTTCTCTGTCAAGTTCGCGATGAAATCCTCGGCCTCGACGTGAACAATCTCACGCCCCTTGAAGCCCTCAATAAGCTCAATGATATCAAAAAGATTGTCAGTGGTAAGTAATACACCACCTATGTTACATTTTTCCTAAAAAATGTTGCATATTTCAAAAATAATCTCTATCTTTGTGGCCAAATTGATTTAATCAAATAACATTTACTAATCCATTTAAACTGTTAAGAGTATGAAAAAACTGTTTTTAACGTTGTGTATTGCGCTGTTTAGCGTAGGTGCTTTTGCACAGGAGAAGGGTGATATGGCTGTTGGTGGTTCGCTGAACCTCAATACTAAATCATCTATGTTTGGTATTGGTGCAAGATACCAGTATTTCTTCATCGACAAACTGCGTGCTGACGGTGAGTTTGCCTACTACTTTAAGAAGGATGGTGTTTCTATGTTTACCGTTTTGGCATCGGCCAATTATCTGTTCAACGTTGCTGATAAGATCAATGTCTATCCTATCGCCGGATTAGGATTTGCACATAGTAGTGTCAGTGATGTAGATATTAGTTATAATTTAAGTGATGGAACGTCATATCACATCTCTACCTCAGGAGGTAGTTCAACTGATTTCATCGGCCAGATAGGTGCTGGTGGCCAGTACGACTTCACCGATAAGGTTGCCGGTAATTTTGATGCTAAGGTACAGTTCGGTAAGAGCACATGCTTTGTGCTTGCCGCTGGCATCATCTACAAGTTCTAACAGCGTTTTATACCCTATATTGCCTCCCGTTTTCAGCTAAGATTTGCTGGAAACGGGAGGTTTTTTGTAATTATTCCGGTTTTCTTTTGGCGGTCTGCTCACTTATTCGTACCTTTGCAGCCTCAATAATAATGTACGGAAACAATAAATTAAAGCAAAAATACAATGGATTACAATTTCAGAGACATTGAACAGAAATGGCAGAAGCGATGGGTGGAGAATGGCACCTATCGCGTGGTGGAGGACAAGAACAAGAAGAAGTTCTACGTGCTGAATATGTTCCCTTACCCCTCTGGGGCAGGCTTGCACGTAGGTCATCCCTTGGGTTATATCTATTGAATCCCATGGGCTATGATGCCTACGGTCTGCCTGCAGAGCAGTACGCCATCCAGACAGGTCAGCATCCTGAGAAGACCACCTTTGAGAATATCGACCGTTATCGTTCGCAGTTGGATAAGATCGGCTTCTGCTTTGACTGGGAGCGTGAGGTCCGTACCTGCGACCCCATCTACTATAAGTGGACGCAGTGGGCCTTCCAGCGCATGTTCAAGAGTTATTTCTCAACCTCCTCGCACAAGGCTCAGCCGACCATCAAACTCATTGAGCACTTTGAACTGATGGGTACTGAGGATTGTCATGCCTTGGGTACGGAGGAACTGCACTTCACAGCCTCAGACTGGCACAACTTCTCAGAGAAGAAGAAGCAGGAGGTGCTGATGAACTACCGTATCGCCTATCTGGCTGACACGATGGTGAACTGGTGTCCTAAACTGGGAACTGTGCTTGCCAACGATGAGGTTGTCGATGGTGTCTCAGTCCGTGGTGGCTATCCTGTGGTGCAAAAGAAGATGCGCCAATGGTGTCTGCGTGTCTCTGCTTATGCTCAGAGGCTTCTTGACGGTCTGGAGGTTATCGACTGGACAGACTCTCTGAAGGAGACCCAGCGTAACTGGATTGGTCGTTCTGAAGGTACTGAGGTAGAGTTCAAGGTGGCAGATAGCGACAAGCACTTCACCATCTTCACCACCCGCGCCGATACGATGTTTGGTGTCACCTTTATGGTTTTAGCCCCTGAGTCAGACCTTGTGGCAGAACTCACCACACCAGAGCAGAAAGAAGAGGTGGACAAGTACCTCGACTATGTGAAGAAGCGCACAGAGCGCGACCGTCAGATGGATCATAAAGTGACGGGTGTGTTCTCTGGTTCTTACGCCATCAATCCGTTCAACGACGAGAAGATCCCCATTTGGATTGCAGAATATGTGTTGGCTGGTTATGGTACTGGTGCCATCATGGCCGTACCTGCCCACGACTCCCGTGACTATGCCTTCGCCAAGCACTTCAACCTCCCCATCATTCCGCTGATTGAGGGTGCCGATGTCTCTGAGGAGAGCTACGACGCCAAGGAGGGTATCATGTGTAACTCAGCCAGCGCCAAGTTCTCTCTGAATGGTCTGACTGTGAAGGAGGCCATCGCTGCCACAAAGAAGTTTGTGACGGAGCAGGGTCTTGGTCGTGTGAAGGTGAACTACCGTCTGCGTGACGCTATCTTCAGCCGTCAGCGCTATTGGGGCGAGCCGTTCCCTGTCTACTACAAGGATGATATGCCCTATATGATTCCAAAGGAGTGTCTGCCCTTGGAGCTTCCTGAGATTGACAAGTACCAGCCTACAGAGACTGGCGAGCCTCCATTGGGACGTGCCAAGATGTGGGCATGGGATACTAAGTTCTATAAGGTGGTATCTAAGGATGAAATCGACAATAAGACCGTCTTCCCCTTGGAACTGAACACGATGCCTGGCTTTGCTGGAAGTTCGGCTTACTATCTCCGTTATATGGATCCTAAGAACGAGAAGGCACTCGTCAGTCGCGATGCTGATGAATACTGGCGCAATGTAGATCTTTATGTAGGAGGTACTGAGCACGCCACAGGTCACTTGATCTATAGCCGTTTCTGGAATAAGTTCCTCTATGACTCTGGCTACTCCTGCGAGGATGAGCCCTTCAAGAAACTCGTCAATCAGGGTATGATCCAGGGTCGCAGTAACTTTGTCTATCGTATTGAGGACGAGGGTGCTGACAAGGGTAAGTTCGTCAGCTTCGGCCTGAAGGACAAATACACCACGACTCCTATCCACGTCGATGTAAACATCGTCTCTGCCGATGTCCTCGACATTGATGCCTTCAAGGCTTGGCGCCCTGAGTATGAGAACGCTGAGTTCATCCTTGAGAATGGAAAATATATCTGCGGCTGGGCCATTGAGAAGATGTCTAAGTCGATGTTCAACGTGGTGAACCCGGATATGATCGTTGAGAAGTATGGTGCTGACACCCTGCGTCTCTATGAGATGTTCCTGGGTCCTGTGGAGCAGTCTAAACCTTGGGATACCAACGGTATCGACGGATGCCACCGCTTCCTGAAGAAGTTCTGGAATCTGATATCTCAGAGTGTTCAGAATGATCAGAATACTCCGACTCCTGATGAACTCAAGAGCGTGCATAAGCTCATTAAGAAAGTATCTCAAGACATTGAGACCTTCTCTTACAACACCTCCATCTCTGCCTTTATGATCTGCGTGAACGAACTCTCACAGCAGAAGTGCAAGAACAAGGAACTACTGAAGACGCTCATCATCCTCATTGCTCCCTTCGCTCCCCATATCGCTGAGGAACTCTGGGAACAGCTTGGTGGTGAGGGTAGTGTCTGCGACGCCCAGTGGCCTGTATGGAATGAAGAGTATCTGGTGGAGAGTCAAGTGAAGTTGGGTATCGCCTTCAATGGCAAGGCCCGCTTTGAGATGTCGTTCGCTGCTGATGCCGACAACCAGACCATCCAGGATGCTGTATTGGCAGACGAGCGTTCGCAGAAATATCTTGATGGTTTCCAGGTAACAAAGGTTATCATCGTCCCTAAGCGTATGGTGAACATTGTATTGAAGAAATAAATGACATTACAAAACAAAATGATTTTGGCCGAGGCCAGGGATTATATGTTTATAACCCTTGGTCTCGCCATCTATACTGTCGCCTTCACTGTCTTCCTGATGCCCTATCAGATTGTGGCGGGTGGCGTGACTGGTCTCTCGGCCATCATCTACTATGCCACAGGCTTCCATCTGGAGAATACCTACATCATCATCAACGGCATCCTGCTGGTGGTAGCCTTGAAGATTTTGGGTGTGAAATTCCTGATGAAGACGATATTTGCCATCTTCACCCTTTACTTTATGCTGCTGTTTGCCCAGGATCTTCTGCCTAAACAGGATAACGGCCTGCCGTTTAAACTCATGGGTGAGGGACAGGACTTCATGTCGATGATTATCGGCTGTGTGCTGACAGGTATCGCCTTGGCTACCGTCTTCACTCACAACGGCTCCACAGGAGGTACGGATATCATCGCCGCATCGGTCAATAAGTTCCACCCTAACGTCTCTCTGGGCAATGTGCTTATCGCTGCCGACTTCTGTATCATCGGCTCCTGTATGTTCTTCCCACAGTTTGGTACTTATCTGGAGCGTGCCCATAAGGTGATGTTCGGCTTCTGCGTGATGACGATGGAGAACTATGTGCTCGACTATGTGATGAACGCCCGTCGCCAGTCCGTGCAGTTCTTTATCTTCTCTCGCAAGTGGCAGGAGATTGCCAATGCCATCGGCACAGAGATGAACCACGGTGTGACGATCCTCGACGGTCACGGCTGGTACACAGGACAGGAGATGAAAGTGCTCTGTATCCTTGCCAGAAAGAATGAGAGCGTGAACATCTTCCGTCTCATCAAGATGATCGACCCACAGGCCTTCGTCTCACAGAGTGCCGTCATTGGTGTCTATGGCGAGGGCTTTGACGAGATGAGAGTGAGGATAAAGGAGATCAAAAAGGTTGATGCCGCCATAGAGAAGACAAAGAAGAACGCTAAGAAGATTGACAAGAAGATAGACGAAATCTATAACAAAAACAAAGCATCATGAAAATCGTATTCGCTACAAACAATCAGCATAAACTCTCTGAGATTCGTTCAATACTTGGAGAGTCCATCGAAGTGCTGTCGCTGAAGGATATCGGCTGTGATGTGGATATCCCTGAGACTGGCAAGACACTTGAAGCGAATGCCCTGCAAAAGGCTCAATACGTCTATGACCACTACCATATCGACTGCTTTGCCGACGACACAGGCCTGGAGGTAGATGCCTTAGGTGGAGCACCTGGCATTTACTCAGCCAGATATGCCAGCATGGAGTCTGACAACCCGTCCATCTCCCATGATTCTGAGGCCAATATGACCCGCCTTTTAAAGGAATTAGGAAACAATAACAATCGCCGTGCAAGATTTCGCACGGTTATTGCGTTAATACAGAAGAAGAATGTCTGTCCCTGCGGTTGTACCGCTATCAAGGATATCCATCAGTTTGAGGGCATCGTTGAGGGTGAAATCATCAGAGAGCGCAGGGGAGGAGAGGGCTTCGGCTACGACCCCATCTTCCAGCCTGACGGCTATGACAAGACCTTCGCTGAACTTGGTATGGACATCAAGAACCACATCAGCCATCGGGCCAGAGCAGTGGCAAAACTCGCAGAGTTCCTAAAGAAGTGAAAAGTGAGAAGTGATGAGTGAAAAGTATAGGATAAACAAAAGGATTTGGTGGTGGAGAATTCTGCCGCTACTTTTCACTTTTCACTTTTCACTTTTTGCTTCTTCTGCTCAGGTTGGCACATGGAAACATTATCTCGCCTATCATGAGGTACAGGATATCTATGCAGCTGACAATTATCTCTTCGTATTGGCATCCAACGGACTTTATCAGTATAACCTCAATGATCAGAGTATCACGACCTATGACCGTACAAATGGCCTGAACGATACCCATATCACCCATATCGGCTGGAGCCAGCAGGCCAAGCGCCTGATTGCCGTCTATGAGAATTCCAACATCGACCTCATAGATACCAAGGGAAACGTCATCAATATCTCTGCCCTGTATAGTAAGTCGACGACGGAGGATAAGACCGTTACTGACGTCCGTATCGATGGCATCTATGCCTGGCTGGTCACTGGCTTTGCCATCATCAAAGTCAATATGCAGAAGGCTGAGATTACCGATACCTATACCCCTAACCATCCTGATTACCCCACTTCCCTTCCTGAGAAGAGCACGGCAGACTACGACAAGTATATCTCTATCGTAGAGACGCTGGATCCCATGGGACCCGATTATAACCACTTCTATGAGGCGAAGTTCCTGAATGGGAAACTCTATACCACAGGCGGTTACTTTATCTCAGGCATTCCCGACCCAGTCTATCCTGGCATCGTACAGGTTTACGACGGCAACGACTGGACTACTTATGAGGAGAATATCAGCGAAAAGACAGGTTATCGATATATTGACATCAACTGTCTTGATGTGATGCCTGGCAATCCACAATATGTCATTGTTGGCGGACGAACAGGCATGTATGAATTCAATGACGGCAGACTTGTCAGATATCATAATAAGGACAATAGTCCATTGCGAGGTGCCATAGACAATGGCAAGCAGTTGGACAATGAATATGTACTCATCTCTGGCATGAAGTTCGACAACAATGGTCATCTCTGGGTTCTGAATAACCAGACGAAGGATGTCACCCTCTTGGAGTTTGACCCTGTAGCCAACAAATGGACTGATCATCATAATGCCGTTCTGACCAACAGCAACGGCATCGGCAAGCACGCCTTCCGCAGTCTGATTATAGACAGTCGCGGGTTGTTGTGGTTCGTCAATGACAACTGGGTACAGCCGGCAGTCTTCTGCTGTGATATGGAGAATGACGTCATCGTGAAATACGATAACTTTGTCAATCAGGATGGTACCCGTTATAACATCAACTGGATTACCTGCGTCTGTGAAGACAAAGAAGGCAATATCTGGGTGGGTACCGATATGGGGCCGTTTATGATTCAAAAGAGTGAAGTAGGGGAGAGTAGTGTGACATTCTATCAGGTGAAGATTCCTCGCAACGATGGTACAGACTATGCTGACTATCTGTTGTCTGGTGTCAGTATCAGCAGTATTGCTATTGATGGTGGAAACCGTAAGTGGTTTGGTAGCGACAATGCCGGTGCTTTCCTCATCAGCGCCGACAATATGCAACAGCTGCAAAGCTTCACGACGGCCAATTCCAAGTTGATCTCTGATAATATCTCCTACATCACCATCAATCCCACGTCAGGCGAAGTGTTTTTCTTGTCAGACAGAGGACTCTGTTCTTATATCAGTGATGCCTCAGAACCAGCCGAAAGCATGGACGATGATACGGTATATGCCTATCCTAATCCTGTCACGCCAGACTATACAGGACTGATTACCATCACTGGTCTGACCTACGATGCAGACGTAAAGATTACTTCTTCCAACGGCGCATTGATCGCAGAAGGAAGAAGCAATGGCGGTATGTTCACTTGGGATGGTAAGGACAAAAACGGAAAGCGTGTCGCCTCTGGTGTCTATATGGTCATCACGGCTACCTCTTCCGGCAGCAAAGGCACCGTCTGCAAGATCGCAGTAATTAACTAAGCTCCAGCATCCTGTTAATCGGCTTCACAGCCTCTTTCGCTATCTCAGGATCCACCTCTACCGATGGCCAACCATACTTCAAGGTATTGTATATCTTCAATAAGGTGTTCATCTTCATATACTGACACTCGTTACAACTGCATTCCAGGCCGCTCTCGCTGATTTCAGGAGGCACGGGGATAAATTCCTTACTGGGACACGTTCGCTGCATCTCGTGCAAAATACCGGCCTCTGTGGCCACGATAAATTGCTGCTTGTCACTCTGCTGCGCATAATTCAGCATCGTAGCCGTCGATCCCTTCACATCAGCCAAGGCCAAGACAGGACCCTTACACTCCAGATGAGCCATCACCACAGCCTCAGGATACTGTTGTTTCAACTCTAATATCTTATTGACTGAGAAACGCTCATGCACATGACAACCGCCATTCCAGAGCAACATCTCACGACCTGTCACCTCATTGATATAATTACCAAGGTTATAGTCAGGACCAAAGATCAGTTTGGCATCCTTCGGCAACTGATCCACGACCTTCTTGGCATTACCAGAGGTCACCACCACATCCGTCAGAGCCTTCACAGCTGCCGTCGTATTAACATAACTGACGACCTGATAACCGGGATGCTCCTCTTTATATTTCTTCAGATCCTCAGCCTTGCAGGAGTCAGCCAAAGAGCAGCCTGCATTCAGATCAGGACAGAGCACAGTCTTATCCGGAGAGAGCAGTTTACAGGTCTCTGCCATAAAATGCACACCACACATGACCATGATCTTTGCATCCGTCTCTGCAGCCTTACGCGCCAACGCTAACGAATCACCCACAAAGTCGGCTATCTCCTGAATATCGCCGATGGTATAGTAGTGAGCCAGGATGATGGCATCCTTCTCTTCACACATCTTACGGATTTCTGCTTTAAGGTCAATGCCTTCAGCTACTGGTTCATCAATGAATCCTTGTTCTTTCCACTCCTTTTTCAACATCACATAAATATTTTAATCTTTTAATTTTTAAATTTTGAATAAGAGAATATAAGTATGATAGGCCGTGAATATCTTGATAACTTTTTGCCCCTTTCCTTGTTTATGAAGTAATCATCTATAAACTATAAACTTATCAACTATAAACATTAATTGTTTCTTTCTGATTCTCAGCCGTTCAATGACTTTATCCACAATTCTCTTTTTCGGTGCAAAATTAATAAGTTTATATCTTTTTTCAGCAAAAAAGCGTGGAAATCTTTCAAATTACCTGTGAATAAACCTATTGATATCCCATTATCCGCCCCTCTTCTGGTCGTTTTGTGGATAACTGAACACATTTTCCACAGAGTTATCAACACACTTATCAACAATATTTTATAAAATTATCCGTTATGCATAATGAATTAAGAAATTATTGATTATCTTTGCAACAAAAATAGGAACGCTTATGAAAAAGAAGAGTATTATCTGGTCTAAAATGACCTTCGTTGTTGCTTGTGCTATTTTATTGTGTGCGACTGCCTGCCGTCAGAAGTCATCGTCTGAAGGAGGCAAGCAACTCTCTGCTGAGGATTATGCCAAGAAGATGGCTACAGCTGCGGCCGATAGTGCAGCATCAGAGGCAAAGGAAGCGGTGGGAGACACGGCATTGTTCTCTTTTGCTATGGCGATGGAGATTGTACAGCCTGGATATAAGTGCGACGAGAAGTTCTTTGCCAGTCTCTTTGGCGACCTCGATCTGCCAATGCAGTATTCAGAGCGGTATATCTCTGACGCCGACTGGGGTGGCGACAGTCCGGCCATCAGCTACTGTTTCGGCAATAATGTGAATTATGATAACTTTAAGTTCACGTCGACTGGAAAGCCTTACTATGGTGTACACTTCAATTTCTTCTTCGACGAGTCGCGTAAGACAGGCCGGGTAAGGCAATTCAGCATCATCACTTCCAGTGGTGCTTGGTATGATAAGTTTATGGCTGATATGAAGGCCGACGGTCTGAAATACGTGTCAAACGTCGATCCGCAAGTCTACGGCAAGAAGGGGAAAATGTATCATAAGAAGGGTGAGCCAAACGAGCATACCACCGAACAGCCCTTCTATTATGTCTATGATTTCTCTGTCGAGGGTGTGTATGATGTAGAGGTAGGCTACGATGATGGCATGGATATTTAGTTTATAATTTATAGGTATTATGAGAAAAATAGTATTTATATTCGCCATGCTGATGGCGACATTGACTATCAAGGCCCAGTATGAAGAGGGTGACATTCTGATTCAGCCGAGAGTAGGTGTCACTATTTCTAATGTCACCGACGGCGACAAGTCGAAACTCAACGTCACCTATGGTGTGGACTTTGAGAGATTCTTAACAGATCAGCTCAGTTTCACCGCTGGCGTGCTGTTTACTGATCAGGGATGTAAGTATGAAATATACTATGACACAGATGGAAGCCAATATGATGATACCGTAATGAATTTGTATTATGGAGCCATCCCCATCACCGCCAATTACTATATCCTGCCAGGTCTGGCCCTGAAGGCTGGCATTCAGCCTGCTTTCCGTGTGAAGGCAAACATTCAGCATGGAAATGAAAAGTTGGACTTTGACAAGATGTTGTCATTGCTGTTTCCTGGAGAAGATGTTAAGATGAACACATTCGACCTGTCTTTTCCTGTAGGCCTCTCCTTTGAGTATAACAGGGTGACGATCGATGCACGTTATAACATAGGTGTGACAAAACTGCTCTCAGGCAGTACCGACGCTATCCATAACAAAGTGTTCGCCATCACGCTTGGCTATAAATTCAGCTTGTAATTTGAAGAAACTTCGTACGATAGAGATGCAGCGCCTCACGGTGGAGGAGTTCCGCGAGGCCGAGAAACTGCCGCTGGTGGTGGTGCTCGACGATGTGCGGTCGATGCACAACGTGGGCAGTGTCTTTCGCACGGGCGATGCCTTCCGCGTTGAGGCTGTCTATCTCTGCGGCATCACCTCTACGCCTCCCAGCACTGAGATTCACAAGACCGCCTTGGGGGCTGAGGACAGCGTCACCTGGCACTATTACCCTACGGCTCTTGAGGCTCTTGAGTCCTTGAAGTCTGCGGGCTATGAAATCTTCTCTGTCGAACAGGCTCATGGTTCCACGATGCTCCAGACGTTCTCGCCCGCTCCTGATAAGAAATACGCTGTCGTTCTCGGCAACGAAGTCAAGGGCGTCCATCAGGAAGTCGTTGATGCTTCTGACGGCTGTCATCTGGCACTTCGCAAAGAATCTCCAGACAAAATAAAAAAGACACTAAGACGCTCAGACGTTTAAGACTGTCTAAACATCTGCTTTCAAAATTTTAATCCTCGCCTTTAAAGCGTCTTAACGTCTTAGCGTCTTTTTCATTTTTATCCATACGCCCACACTCACACACCAAATTGCGCGTACCTTATATATAATATATAATAATATTAATATATATTAACTATTATCTCTCTCTGACCCTCTCTGTCATCCAAAAAGACCTTAAGACGTTCAGACGTTCAGACGCCCTCCTGACCTCTTACCGCCTCAAACGTCTTACCGTCTTTGCGTCTTTTTTATGATGCAATAAACAAGACCATTTAAGAGCATTTAACGTCCTAAGATACAAGATTCTACACATTTTATCGTTAATAAGGGAAATACATTAACAATACAGCATAGTAAGAAATGAAAAAAATGAAACTTAGGAGAAACATTTTCGTAATGATTGCTGCCTTCTCACTTGCCTCTTGCAGCAGCAATGAACTGGAATACGCTGACGTAGAAGCGCACGAGAAAACGGAAGCTTTACAAGAGAAATACGTACCGCTTATTGTCGGCTCGTGGTACAAAGAAAGCATCAACGACAAACAGCGCTTCTATGAACAGCTGACATTCAATGCCGATGGAACGCTGACTGGTATGCGTAAGTGGCAAAGCCGCAACCTCGTTACTGTCGATGGTGAGGAGCGCTATACCGACTGGGAAGACGTTGAGCAGGAGAATGGATCGTTCTTTGGCAGTTGGAAGCTGGAATGGGGGCGTGACATCAATGGCGAGGGCCGCTATACCGACTGGGAAGACGTTGAGCAGGAGAATGGATCGTTCTTTGGCAGTTGGAAGCTGGAATGGGGGCGTGACATCAATGGCGAGGGCCGCAACGAGATAATCCTTTATGCCAAATACGATAACTTGGAGAATAACTTTCTCGCTTATAGCCATAATGCGCTATTCAACTTTGCTGACAACAACACACTCAGTTTCAAAGGTTTCGTATTCAACAACGATGACAAATGGTCTGTCTACCATCGCGGCGAGGCAGTCCCTGGATTCTAATCGGGCATTCGTTGAGTGCTTAATAAATTAAGGTGGGACATATCCAATCGTCGGGGATGTTCTCAAACGTTGTTCTTGCGGGAACTTAAACCTCTAAAATAGTCAATAGTTTTGGATATTCCTTCCTCAAATATTGTTTTCGGCGAGAAACCTGTATCTCTTTTTAATGCAGAAATGTCCATCATTTGATTGTCAATCCTATTAGGATTCTTATAGGGAATGTCGCCAATGCCTAAGGATAAGTTGGGGTTGATGATCTGATGGATAATTCCCACATATTCGCTCATTTTCCTGTGCTTGCCGGATCCAATGGGATAGACATAGCTTTTACCTTTATCGCCCAATGCGACAAGTGCCTCAATCAGGTCGTCAATATACAGGTAGTCCCATTGCTGCTCTAATTTGGTGAAAGAAGGCTTTTCCCCTCTCAGCAACGTCTTGATAGCGTATGAAATCAGGTTGTTATCGTCTCTTCCTGGGCCGTATATGCTTGTAATGAGTGGCCAGATGAGAGCTATGTCATGTTGGTGAGCATAGGTCTGGCAAAGATAACGGGTAGCCACTTTTGTTGCACTATAAATATCAGACGGAGCAGGACTTTCCTTACCTGTAATCATGCCGTCACCGCACGACACCTCTGCTGCACTTCCTGGAATCAAGACCTTCCAACATCTTATATGTTTTGCAAGCTTCAGGATATCAAGACAATATTTGATGTTTTGCAACTGCTCATCTTCATTATTCCTGTAGCTTGCATGGACGCCTGACCATGCTAAATGATACACTATATCAGAATCTTTCAGTCTTTCGTCAGAGTAAAGACTATCAATATTCTGTAGAGAAAAGGCAATAATTGTAACGTTTGACAATTCCTTAATAAATGAGTAATCAAAGCGGGGATCCACCAATGCGATGACCTCAACACCCATTTCATTCATTCTCTTCACAAGATGACTACCGATAAAGCCATTAGCACCGGTAATGATTACTTTTTGCATGATACAAAGGTGTTAATCTGCTCTACACAGAGGTTAAATACATTCTCCATCTGATATCTCTTATACCATTCTGCCGTCAGCTGGCAGCATTGTTCAATATTGGTACGAGGCTCCCACCCTAACTGAAATTTGGCCTTACTGATATCCAGCATCAGAAGATTGGCTTCATGGAGTGCATTTGGATCAGAAGCATCCGTCAATTCTCCCTTTCCATAGTATTTAGTCAACATAGTAGCAACGTCCCATACAGGAGTGATACTCTCTGTCCGAGGACCAAAATTCCAACCTTCACAGTATTTTGTTGGCTCTTGAAGCATCTTCGCAGCAAGAAGCAAATAACCAGAAAGGGGTTCAAGAACATGTTGCCATGGACGGATGGCTTTCGGGCTTCTTATGTCAATAGGCTTATCGGCCTCCAATGCCCTAATGCAGTCAGGTACAATGCGATCCTTGGCCCAGTCACCGCCGCCAACCACATTACCTGCTCTGGCACTGGCTATTGCTACATGATGTTTTTTACCATAGTCAACAGGATTGAAGAAACTCTTACGCCAAGAGTTAATGGCAATCTCTGCAGCTCCCTTTGAGGACGAATAGGGATCATAGCCTCCCATGGGTTCATTCTCACGATAACCCCATATCTGCTCCCTGTTCTCATAGCATTTATCGGTAGTAATCATCACCACTGCTTTTACTGAGTCTGTAGCTCGTGAGGCTTCCATGATATTGATGGAACCCATCACATTGGTTTCATAGGTCTCAACGGGAATCTCATAACTGAGACGGACCAAAGGCTGAGCTGCCAAATGGAAGACAATTTCGGGCTGGTACTTCGCAAAGATATCTTTCATTTTCTGGGCATCACGAATATCAGCGCGAATGTCAGCCTTTATCTTTTCTCCAATCTTAGAAAGAACATAGTTGTCTTTCTTTGTCAACGGCTCTAAACCTACACCAACGACTTCTGCTCCCAATTCAAGGAGCCAGATACTGAGCCAGGAACCTTTAAAGCCAGTATGCCCAGTCACCAATACACGCTTTCCCTTGAAAGCCCCATTATAAATATCTACCATACTTTCCAAGGGGCATTTCCTGTTGCCCACATCTTTTCCAAATCCATATTATCTTTCAGCATATCCATCGGCTTCCAGAAACCACGATGTTTATAAGCATGCATATCTCCTGCCGCTGCCATATTCTGCAATGGCTGACGTTCAAACATCACCGGGTCTGCATCCTCAGGCAGATAGTCGAACACTTTTGGCTCACAAACAAAGAATCCAGCGTTAATCCAATTTCCTTCTCCATCAGGTTTCTCTTCAAAACTTTGTACGACATTTGTTAGTGGGTCAATATGTACAGAACCAAAACGCCCTGCGGGTTTATATACCGTCATAGATATAGCCTTACCACTTTCCCTGTGTGCTTTCAGCGTGTCTGTAATATCAAGGTCTGACACGCCGTCACCATAGGTCAAGCAGAACGTCTCGTTCCCTACATACTTCTGGATTCTTTTCAGCCTGCCTGCAGTCATGGTGTCTAGTCCTGTATCTACAACGGTCACTTTCCAGTTCTCTGAATGATTCTCCAGCAACTGGAAAGAATTATCAGACAAATTGAATGTCACATCTGTATTCAATATGAAATAATTCATGAAATACTCTTTAATGACATTCTGTTTATACCCGGCACAAATAATAAACTCATTGATACCGTGAGCAGAATATATTTTCATGATATGCCAAAGTATGGGTTTTCCCCCGATCTCTATCATGGGCTTTGGCATATATTGGGTCTTCTCACTAAAACGGGTGCCCAATCCACCTGCAAATATGACTGCTTTCATTTGATAATTCTAAGGTGGCAACAATGTGCCACCTTATTAATAATAATTACTCGGGTTTGAAATCACTCTTGCCGACGCCGCAGATGGGGCATACCCAATCGTCGGGGATGTTCTCAAACGCTGTTCCTGCGGGGATGCCGCCATCGGGATCACCTACTGCGGGGTCGTAGACGTAACCGCAAATTTCACAAATGTACTTCATAAGCTTTTAAATGTTTAGTTATTAATGAGGGTTGATATTCTCTCAACAATCCGCTCAGGCGGAATGTTCTGTAGACAAGCAAAGTCACCGCGACGGCAGGGTTTGTTACCATAGATGCTGCACGGGCGGCAGTCGAGATTCAGCTGGATAATGTTATCCTCCGACTGATTGAAGCCAAGGAATCCTGCCATCGGGTGTGTAGCACCCCAGACACTGACGACGGGCGTGCCAGTGATTGAGGCCAGATGCATATTGGCTGAGTCCATCGACAGCATCGCATCTAGATGGCTCATCAGGATCAGTTCCTGATACATCGACTCACAGTATTGAGATACAGACAGGCACTGGGGGTAGCGTTCCGTCCACTGGCTGAAATATTCGTCTTCCTGTTCACCACGACCGAAGAGGAAGATGCGGGCCTTGGGGTATTTCTGGAGCAGTTGCTGGATGACTTGTTCCATCAGCCTTGGCGGATAGACCTTTCCCTCGTGGGCTGCAAAGGGGGCAATGCCGATCCACTGCTGGAAGTTCTTCTTAGGACCGATCTCTTTGGGCAGCATATTCAGGTTGCCACCTTCCTCTGGGAAAATGCTGTGGAACTGCTTGATGTCGACAGGATAGCCAAGGCGTGCAAAGACTTCTGAGTAACTCTTGAAAGAGGAGGGTAGGGGTCGCATCACCTTTTTGTGGCTCTTCGTCAACTGCCGACGCTGTTTGCGGTGCTTGCGAATGTGCTCCACACGATAGTGGCCTACGTTGAAACGCATGCGGAGGTATTCAGAACGCAGCACGTCGTGGAGGTCGGCAACTTTGGTGAATTGCTTGGCCACCAGTCGGCGATAGAGGGCGTTGAGGCCCCGCATGCCACGATATTCATGCTTGAGATCGGCCTCCATGAAGTTCACGTTAGGGGCCAGGTCAGCGAACAGGGGTCTGGCGAAGGCGCGACTGAGTACGGTAATCCGGACATCGGGATACTGTGTCGCCAATGCCCACACCACGGGGACTACCATAGCCACATCGCCCAGTGCCGAGAACCGTATGACCAATATATGCTCCTTCTTCATTGACTTTGAACTTTGAGCTTTATGATTTCTTATAAAGCACAGGGTTAGTGGCGGGGTCGTTGTACATCTTCATCTGACGATAGACCTTCATATACTTACGTCCGGCCTCGATATCCTCTAACAGCTGGTCGATGGCCAGCGAGAGGTCTTTCTGTTGCTCCAACAACACGTTGAGCTTTGCCTGACACTTGGCGATATGGTCTGCCTCGGCATCCTGACGTTCCACCTGTTCCTGCATATGATAGATCTTCAGGGCGAGGATGCTCAGACGGTCTATGGCCCAGGCGGGACTCTCTGTGTTCAGACGGGCCTCAGGCAGCACCTTCACTTCACTATAGTGCTGACGGAACCAGGAGTCGATCTCCTCCACCAGGTCTGTACGGTCCTGATTACTCTTGTCGATGCGGCGTTTCAGCGACAGGGCCTCGACGGGGTTGATGTGCGGGTCGCGGATCAGATCCTCAAAATGCCACTGAACGGTGTCGATCCAACATTTCAGATAAAGACTGTATTCAATACTGTCTTTTGGATACGGATTGTGAATAGGCGTATCGACATTGTCCGTCACGTGGTAATCGGCAATCGCCCTGTTGAAAATCTGGTTGGCTTGTTCGGTAAATAGCATGCTCTTTTTGTTTTTATTCCGCAAAGCTACGGAATCTTTTTCAAATAACCAACGAATTGTTCAGTTTTTCGTATATTTTTTCTTTTTATTAGAATATTGAGGTCAAAAAGGGGCGAATTTTTGCACAAATACCCCTATAGTGTGCAATAAGGGTGCAGTTTTTCTTAAAAAAATTTGCGTAAGTGAAAGAAAATGTGTTACTTTGCACCCGATTTCGGCAAAAAGCCGTAAAAATTTCAAGATAGCAAAATCATTATTAACGTTTTAAAGATTAAAATTATGTCAGAAATTGAAAGCAAAGTAAAGGCAATTATTGTAGACAAACTGGGTGTTGACGAAGCAGAAGTAAAGGCAGAGGCCAGCTTCACCAATGATCTGGGTGCAGATTCACTGGATACCGTTGAGTTGATCATGGAGTTTGAGAAGGAGTTTGGTATCTCCATTCCCGACGATAAGGCAGAGAAGATCGGTACCGTTGGTGACGCTATCGCTTACATCGAGGAGAACGCAAAATAAATTTATGGATATTGTATGGTTTGTTCCCACTCAGGGGCAAACCATATTTTTTTTGAGTTTATGGAATTAAAAAGAGTAGTCGTTACAGGTTTAGGTGCTGTGACTCCTGTAGGTAATACGCCTGAGGAGATGTGGAACAACCTGATCAACGGTGTGAGTGGAGCTGCTCCTATCACCTTGTTTGATACAAGCCTGTTTAAGACGAAGTTTGCCTGTGAGGTGAAGAACCTCAACATCAACGATTATCTGGATCGCAAGGAAGCCCGTAAGATGGACCGCTATACGCAGTTCGGCGTGATTGCTGCCATCCAGGCCGTGAAAGACTGCGGCTGGGATCTGGAGCATGAGGACAAGAACCGCATCGGCGTAGTCTTCGGCGTCGGTATCGGGGGTATTAAGACCTTTGAGGAAGAAGTGTCGTACTATGCTCTGAACAAGGAGAATGGCCCAAAGTATAATCCCTTCTTCATTCCCAAGATGATTGCCGACATCGCCGCCGGACAGATTTCCATCATGTATGGTTTCCACGGACCCAACTATATCACCGCTTCCGCCTGTGCATCTTCAAGCAACGCGCTGGCAGACGCCTTCAACCTGATTCGTCTGGGCAAGGCCAACGCTATTGTTGCTGGTGGTGCTGAGGCTGCCATCTGCGCTACAGGTGTAGGTGGCTTCAACGCCATGCACGCCCTCTCTACTCGTAATGATGAGCCAGAGAAGGCCAGCCGTCCGTTCAGCGCCAGTCGCGACGGATTCATCATGGCTGAGGGTGCCGGCTGTCTCATCCTGGAGGAGCTGGAGCACGCCAAGGCCCGTGGTGCAAAGATCTATGCCGAGATGGTTGGTGCCGGCATGAGTGCCGATGCCCATCACATCACAGCCTCACATCCTGAGGGACTGGGTGCCAAGCTCGTCATGCAGAATGCCCTGGATGATGCCGGCATGAAGCCTGAGGACATTGACTATATTAATGTACACGGCACATCGACGCACGTGGGTGACATCTCTGAGGCCAAGGCTATCAAGGAGGTCTTTGGCGATGCTGCCTATAAGCTGAACATCTCGTCGACGAAGTCGATGACTGGTCACATGCTGGGTGCCGCCGGAGCTGTAGAGGCTATGGCCACCGTGCTCGCTGTGCAGAACGATATCGTTCCTCCGACGATCAACCACGACGAGGAGGACAAGGATCCTGAGATCGACTACGATCTGAACTTCACCTTCAACAAGGCACAGAAGCGCGTGGTGCGTGCCGGACTGAGCAATACGTTTTCTTCTCTTTACGGCATATTGGGATTCTATCCCCGCAACATTGAGTATTACAAGCAGGCGCTGATGCACAAGAGCATCAAGAAGCGCAACGATAAGGGTAAACCGCTGAACAATGAGCGGCTGGAGTTCCTGGGCGATGCCATACTCGATGCTGCCGTGGGATATATCGTCTACCGTCACTATGAGGGCAAGCGTGAGGGATTTCTGACCAATACCCGTTCCAAGTTGGTGAGCCGCGATACGCTGGGCAAGCTGGCAGGAGAGATGGGATTGGGAAACCTTTTGCTGTCTGCCAGTCATAGCACCTCGCACAACAGTTATGTCGAGGGCAACGCCTTTGAGGCTCTTGTGGGAGCGATCTATCTGGATCGTGGTTATGAGGCCTGTCTGGCGTTCTTTGAGAAACAAGTTCTCGGCAAGTATATTGACATCGACAAGGTGGCCTTCAAGGAGGTGAACTTCAAGTCGAAGCTCCTGGAATGGTCGCAAAAGAACCGTGTGCGGTTGGAGTTCAAGATGCTCAAGCAGAAGACCGATGAGAACGGCAGTCCTATCTTCAGCTTCCAAGTGATGCTTGAAGGTGTGGAAGGCGAGAAGGGTTCTGGCTATTCCAAGAAGGAGGCTCAGCAGCAGGCATCTAAGGATACCTTGCAGCGTCTGAAGCGTGAGCCGCAGTTCATCGATGCCATCTTCGCCGCCAAGACCGAACGCACAAAGATGGAGGAAGAGCCCGCTATGGCCGTCCCTGATACCGAGCAGGAGGAGAACTTTATCATAGAGCAGGATAGTCGGGGGAACGAAGGTACGGGGGCACGGGGGAACGAGAATACCTCTACCTCAGACAAATTTCGCACCTCCGCACCCCCGCACCCCCGCACCTCCGATAATCAGGACAACGAATTTGATCTCTCCGATCTCTCCGTCAAGCCCAAGGAGAAGACCCGCGAGGATATCATCGCTGAGGCCGAAGCTGCCGCCTTCTCTGAAGCAGAAACTGAAGTCTGAGACAAAATCATGCTTTGAAACTGGCAGAAACCTCTGAGGAAACTGGCAGAGTTCTCGGCATAAACCGATGTTCAAGTCCGTTTAAACCGTTCGTCGACTTAAGTCAATGCATTCGTTGACTTAAGTCGACGAACAATTTGACTGGAGTCAACCAACGAGTTGACTCCATGTCAACGACCGATAAATGAGCAATCAAACTTCATTCCCAAAGATCTGAAACATCTTGAAAATGATAATAAATCGTAATTTATTTTGCGATTCGCTCGATTTACACTATCTTTGCAGCCAATAATGTAATTATTGCGTAAGTAAGATGAGTCTGACTCAAATAGTAAGAAAGGTATTTGTATCGCGCCAACGTGAGCTGGAGAAGCACCAGAACGGAGGCGAAGCGCTGCAAAGGGCTGTGCTCACACACCTGTTGCAGGCGGCTAAGGATACTGAATACGGTCGTAACCACGCATTCAAGGCTATCAGGGGCTATGAGGATTTTGTCAACCATATGCCTGTGAACACTTATGAGGAACTGAAGGGTGATATCGACCGTATGCGACAGGGAGAGGCTGATGTGCTGTGGCCTGGTCGTGTGAAATGGTATGCGAAGTCCTCAGGCACCACCAATGATAAGTCGAAGTTCATTCCCGTCAGTCAGGAGGGTCTGCATAAGATCCACTATGCAGGAGGCCGTGACTCTGTGGCCATCTATCTGAGGAACAATCCCAAGTCAAGGATGTTCGACGGCAAGGGTTTGATCCTTGGCGGCAGTCACGCACCTAATTGTAATCTGAAAGACTCGCTGGTGGGTGACTTGAGCGCCATCCTCATCGAGAACATCAGTCCGTTGGTCAACCTCGTCCGTGTGCCGAAGAAGCAGACGGCCCTGCTTTCCGACTTTGAAGTGAAACGGGAGCGGATAGCCCGTGAGGCGATGAACAAAAATGTGACGAACATCTCTGGTGTGCCTTCGTGGATGCTTTCCGTGCTGACCTGCATGATGGAGATGACGGGAAAGACGCATTTGGAAGAAGTATGGCCGAACATCGAGGTGTTCTTTCATGGTGGTGTGGCCTTCACGCCTTACCGCAAGCAATACGAACAGCTCATCACCTCGCCAAAGATGCACTATATGGAGACCTATAACGCCAGCGAGGGATTCTTCGGCATTCAGGACGATCCGACGGATAAATCCATGTTGCTGATGCTCGATTATGGGGTGTTCTATGAGTTTATCCCGATGGACGGAGGCGACCCAGTGCCTCTTTGGGGTGTTGAAAAAGGCAAGAACTATGCGATGGTCATCTCGACCTCGTGCGGTCTCTGGCGCTATGAGATAGGCGATACTGTACAGTTCACCTCGACGAACCCCTATAAGTTTATCATCTCTGGTCGCACTAAGCACTTCATCAATGCCTTTGGCGAGGAGCTGATTGTGGACAATGCTGAGAAGGGACTGGCATATGCTTGCGAACAGACGGGAGCCGAAGTGTTGGAATACACGGCAGCCCCAGTGTTTATGGATGCTAATGCGAAGTGCCGCCATCAGTGGCTCATCGAGTTCTCCCGTCAGCCCAAAGACTTGAAACAGTTTGCAATGCTCCTTGATAAGCATCTGCAGGAGATCAACAGTGACTACGAAGCCAAGCGCTATAAGGACATCACACTCCAGCCGTTGGAGATCATCGTGGCGCGCCAGAACCTCTTCAACGACTGGCTGAAGCTGCGTGGAAAGTTAGGCGGTCAGCACAAGGTGCCCCGTCTCAGTAACTCACGTGACACCATCGAACAACTGCTTAGGATGGGGAGTGAAAAGTGATGAGTGAAAAGTATAGGATCAATAAAAAGCGAAAAGTGTAAATAATGAAGAGTGAAAAAAATAGGGTCAACAAAAGAATTTTGTGGTGGTTAGCTCTGCCGCTACTTCTCACTTTTCACTTTTCACTTTTCACTTCTTCTTGCGCCAAGATGGGCAGTCCTGATGGCGGATGGTATGATGACGATCCGCCGAAGGTAGTCCGTAGTGTTCCTGACGACCAGTCTGTGAACGTCAAGAGCAAGAAGGTCACCATCTATTTCGATGAGTTCATCAAATTGGAGGATGCCACAAACAAAGTCATCATCTCGCCCCCGCAATTGGAAATGGCAGAGATCAAGGCTTCTGGTAAGAAGGTTGTCGTGGAATTGCAAGACTCGCTGAAGGAGAACACCACCTATACCATTGACTTCAGTGATGCCATCAGCGACAATAACGAAGGCAATCCGATGGGGTCCTATACTTTCACCTTCTCCACAGGCGAGCAGATTGATACCTTTGAGGTATCTGGCTATGTGCTTGACGCCAGTAACCTTGAACCTGTCAAGGGTATGATGGTGGGACTTTACGACGACCTTGCCGACTCGGCCTTCAAGACCAAGCCGATGTTGCGCGTCTCACGTACTGACAGCCGTGGCCACTTTGTGGTGAAAGGTATCGCCCCAGGCACCTACAGGGCTTATGCCTTGCAGGATATGGACAACGACTTCCACTATACACAACGTGGTGAGATGATGGCTTTCAACCATGAGACATTCAGTCCTACTTCAAAGCCCGACACTCGTATTGATACCATTTGGCGCGATTCGCTGCATATCGATGCCTTGCTTCCTGTTCCCTATACCCATTTCCTGCCGGATGATATCACGCTGATGGCTTTCACTCATATACAGACTGACCGCTATCTGCTCAAGACGGAGCGTAGGGATCCTGAGAAGTTCTCAATGTTCTTCACCTATGGTCACCCAGAGTTGCCCGTCATTAAAGGTATGAACTTTGAGGCTGACAGCGCCTTTGTCATCGAGACAGACGAGAAGCAGGACACCATCCACTACTGGCTGCGTGATACGGCCCTCGTCAATCAGGATACCCTTCGTATGGAAGTCACCTATATGATGACAGACACGGTTGGCAACCTCGTCAGCCAGACAGATACCCTTGAGGTGCTGGCAAAGACGCCCTACGAGAAGCGGATGAAGGAGAAAGCCAAGGAGATTGAGAAATGGCAGAAGGAGCAGGAGAAGAAAAAGAAGCGTGATCAGCCCTACGACTCCATCTATCCTGTGCAGCCGTTGAAGCCCGATATCAGGATTCCCTCTGCGATGGTGCCAGACGAGAAAGTGCGCATTGTGATGCCAAATCCGTTGGTGCGCTGCGACACATCAGCCATCCATCTCTACTCACAGATAGACAGTCTGTGGTATGAGGCGGCCTACGTCTTCAAGTCTGTGGAAGGTACTATCAGGGAGTTTGAGATAACGGCTGAGTGGCGACCTGATACGGAATATAGTCTGGAGATAGATTCTGCTGCCTTTGAGAATATCTATGGTCAGGTGTCGAATAAGTACAAACAGGGCATCAAGGTGAAGAGTCTTGACGAGTTGGGTACGCTGACGCTCAATCTTAGCGGTGTAACGGATACCATACCCCTGCGAGTGCAATTGTTAAACAGTTCAGGCGGTGTGGTTAAGGAGATTGTGGCAAAAAACAATGTCGCCCATTTCGATTATGTGATGCCCAATAAATACTATGTCAGCGCCTTCCTCGATGCCAATGACAATGGCAAGTGGGATACAGGTGACTATGACGCAGACCTGCAACCAGAAGATGTGTTCTATTATAACCGTGAGATAGAATGTAAGGAGAAGTGGGACATCACCCAAGCCTGGAACATCACAGGTACACCTCGCTTCAAGCAGAAGCCCAGTGCTATCATAAAGCAGAAGCCTGATGCAGAGAAGAAACTCAAGAATCGTAATGCCGACCGTGCCAAAAAACTCGGCATACCATATAATAAAGACAAAGTTGTAAAGATAAATAATGAAAAGTGATAAGTGAAAAGTAGAGGATGATAAGAGGGGTATTAGAAGAGAAAAGTTTTCTATTTTCTGTTCGGATAGTGAATTTGATAAAATATCTTAGGACAGAAAGGAATGAATATATTATGTCAAAGCAATTGTTGCGAAGTGGAACCTCTATAGGGGCTAATGTTTCTGAAGCGCAATTTGCTCAGACAAAGGCAGATTTCCTGACAAAGATGCATATAGCACTTAAGGAGGCCAGTGAAACCAGATATTGGTTGAGGCTACTTGAAGCAACCGAGTATTTGAATGAAACAGAAGCAAATAGTATGATTACTGAATGTAATGCATTAATAAATATGTTAGTATCAACTTGTAAAACAACAAAAAATGAATAAGAATCAAATTATTTTGTGTAGGTTTCTGCCTGTACTTTTCACTTTTCACTTTTCACTTTTCACTTCTCGGGCTCAATGTGGGATAGAGAACACAGCCTTTAAGTCAGGCGAGGAACTCGCTTATGACCTTTACTTCAATTGGAAGTTCATCTGGGTGAAGGTAGGTACAGCCGAAATGGATACAAAGATGGCGAAGTTTGAGGGTAAGGATGCTTGGAAGTCATACCTGATTACCCGTGGCAACCCCAAACTCGACAAGTTCTTCATCATGCGTGATACTTTGCTCTCCTATTGCAATCCTGATCTCTCGCCCCTCTATTTCCGCAAGGGAGCACAGGAGGGCGATAGTTATTATGTTGATGAGATATGGTATAGCTATCCTCATGGCAACTGTCAGCTGAAGAAGCATCGCATTACCTCCAGCGGTGAACACCTCTGGAAGACCACTACGTATAAGTCTTGCATCTATGATATGATGTCCATCTTCCTCCGTGCCCGTAACTTTGATGCGTTGAAGATGAAGAAGAACGAGACGATTCCCATGCCCGTCAGTGATGCAATGGGTTTGAGCAACTCATGGCTTGAATATCGCGGCAAGGAAAACTATAAGATGAGCGACACCAAGGAGAAGTTCCGTTGTCTGGTGTTCTCGTTCTATGAGCGTGAAAACGGCAAGAGCAAGGAACTGCTGCGTTTCTGGGTTACAGATGACGATAACCATATACCAGTACGCCTCGACATGTTCCTTTCGTTCGGAAGTGCCAAGGCGTACCTGAAGTCGTATAAAGGTATCCGCAGCCCGATGACGGCGAAGATTAAGTGATTTTTTTGTTTATAGTTTAAAGTTTATAGTTTATAGATGATTACTTCTATAGGCAGAATGAATGGCTTGCCAGGTTATCATCTATAAACTATAAACTTTAAACTATAAACAATTTACTAAAGACCACCTTCAAATTCCTTTATTTTATTCAGATAATACAGACGCAGGTCCTGCCACTTGTAGTAGGGCCAGTTGTCTGTTTGTGCAGGCATATAAGCCTCCCTCTCGTTCAACAGGGCCTTCACGAGGATGTCGCCTTCCTTACCCTTTTTCGGACGGTAGAACACCAACTGGATGTTACAGCCCATGGGGAAGATGCGGTAGTTGCGCCAGTAGGTATCAAGCTCGTCGAGGTTCTCCACAGCCATACCACAATTATCCAGCTCTAACAAACAGGCCAAGGGCATTACACATACCTCGTGGCCGAAGCGCAGCGTGGCCTGTGTCTGGGTGACGGTATCAGCCGTCTCAATGATGTTCTTCAGGAGGTTCAGCTGGCTGAAAGGCATCTTTGAGCCAGAGACAGGAGAAGCACCGTAGTCGAGATACCAGCCGACATTGCGGATGCGCCACTGGTCGTACACCTCATCGTCGGTGAAGAGCGACAGCAATTCGATGTCTGTATCGTGGCTCTGCATGTTCGCTGCCACTTCAAAGAGACGACGCATGAAGTCGCCAGAAGCCACATTATTATAGACCCATTGCTGGTCGTTGAAGAGGGCTTTCATCAGACGCTCGGGGTGGGTGTATTTCTGCTGGGCCTCGGCATATTCCTTGTCGCCAGTCGTTCTTCCCTGTTCCTTGACGACTCCCTCCCAAGGCTGGTTCAGATAATATTGCAACGACTCACTCACGTCGTTGTGGATCTGGGCCGTGGGGTTGGCAGCTGCCAGCTCCTCACACTCGGCAATCATCGAGAGGATGCAGCGGATGACGACGGTGCTGCGGGCGTCGATCTTCACGCCTGGGGTCTTGAAGATCTCTGGGAAGTTTTGGGCCATACGCTTTCCGATGCCATGATGCTGGCGCTCGCCGACGGTCGTCAGGTCACCCAGACGCTTTTCCGTTGTGGGGTGGAAGGCCTCTAACTTCTGGAGTGTCTCTTCGCCTAATGGTGTCAGTTTCCCTGCCTCACGGGCACTCTTCAGCGTGGTCATGGGCAGCCGATAGTCGCCCTCCCAGATCAGCCAGCGCGAACCGTGACGGCCGTAATGTGTCATGTAGAAAGGCTCATAGCCTTTGGGGGCTGGCGTCAATGCCTTGTCCGTCAGCTGACGGTCATAGTCCAGATAGTTACTCCCCGCCAGATAACGGTTGGCGACAATCTCATCCTTCGCAGAAGTCTCAAATACAGGTGCCTTTTGCGCTACGCTAAATGATGAATGACAAATGATAAATGATAAAGCAATCAACAGCTTCTTGTCCATTTTGGTAATCATAATATTTATGTTTATTGTTCAATCTTCAATCACTTTCCATAACTATCCTGAATCTGGCGGAGTCGGTAAATCAGATAGGATACGACTTTGTACGAGAACGGGAAGTATTTCTGTTCCTTGTAGCCGATGAAGTCGTACATGGTGGCATAATGTATGAACTCTGATTTCAGGGGATGGACACATTCCTTAAACCAAGGCTTCAATCCACGGCAGTAGTGTACGATGGCAGGATCTTCACGGTCGGCGAGGATGCGGTCCCATTTGCTGAAGTGGGTCTGCCATTGGCTGGTGGGATAGAACCAGTCTTCCATGAAGTTATATTTGAAATCGAGGTATTTCACCTTGCCGCTCAATATTTTGTTTGCAGCGTCTTGATCAACATAGAGACAAGTATCTATATGTTCTTTTAAATAGTTGACCATCTTTTGACCGATGTTGTTTTGCCGCCAGTAGTCAAGGTTGATGAGTTGAACGCCGGCATTGAAATAAGGTGTGTCAATCTTGTTACGATTGTGTACGAAGATATCATCACCTCGCTGGTCTTCCACAACACCACAGGCATAACCGTCAAGCGGTGTGTTCCATAAACTGGAAAGGTCATGTCTGACAATAGTATCACCATCAAGATAAATGACTTTTTCATCTTCTATCATGTCGGCAATCATAAAACGGTTATAGGTAGCAAAAGAATAGCGCTTATGGAAAGGTAAGTTTTCGTAAAACTCCTTTGGAATTTGTTTAATAATAATCTGTTGCTTATAAATGGTGGCAAGACGATAAAATTTACTAATATGATCCTCTTTAAGACCACTGGTAAGTAAATAAATACGACAATCATTTTGCCGGTTGTTTTCGAAGATGGAAGTAATCAACGCCAAACATGGCATGACGTAGTATTGGGATAAGCTAATGGCGAAGTTCATATACTTTTTGTTTGCAAAGATACGATTTTTCTCATAATTACGCAACAATTTCCTTTTATTTTTGTACCTTTGCGGCTGATAATTATAAAATAGGTACATCATGATACAATCAATGACGGGTTACGGCAAGGCAGTCGTGGCCTTTAAGGAGAAGAAAATCCATGTAGAGGTGAAGTCGCTCAACTCGAAGCAGCTTGACCTGAACACCCGTATTGCACCGCTCTATCGTGAGAAGGAGATGGAGATGCGCCAGATGGTGGCTGAGGCCCTTATCCGTGGTAAGGTGGACATGAGTGTGTGGATAGAAAAGGATATGGCCGTGGATCCGACACCCATCAATGCGGCCCTCGTGGAAAACTATTACCAGCAGATCAAGGCCATCTCTGAAAAGACGGGCATCCCTATGCCGGAAGACAGTTTCTATACGCTGCTGCGGATGCCTGACGTGCTGACAAAGACGGACATGGAGGAGCTGGACGAGGAGGAGTGGCAGACCGTGAAGGGTGCCGTGAAAGAAGCCCTCGACAACCTTGTGGACTTCCGTAAGCAGGAGGGTTCCGCCCTTCAGAAGAAGTTTACTGAGAAGATCGATAACATCGCCAGTCTGCTGGCTTCCATCGAACCCTACGAACAGAGCCGTGTGGAGAAGATTAAGGCTCGCATCGTAGATGGCCTGCAGCAGATTCCAGGTGTGGAGTACGACCGTAACCGTTTGGAACAGGAGTTGATCTATTACATCGAGAAGCTCGACATCAGCGAGGAGAAGCAACGCCTGACGAACCATCTGAAGTATTTCCGCGATACGATGGCTGAGCCTGCCGGACAAGGCAAGAAGTTGGGTTTCATCGCTCAGGAAATGGGCCGTGAGATCAACACCACAGGCTCGAAGTCAAATCAGGCTGAGATGCAGAACATCGTCGTCAAGATGAAGGACGAATTGGAGCAGATTAAGGAACAAGTGCTCAACGCCTTGTAGGGCGCAGAGGAAGTTTATAGTTGATTGTTTATGGTTTATAGATGATAACCTGGCAAGCCCTTGTGTCATCGGAGACTATAGAAGTAATCATCTATAAACTATAAACAATAAACTATAAACAAAAAAATGAAGGGCAAATTAATCATCGTAAGTGCTCCCAGCGGGACTGGCAAAAGCACGATCATCTCGTGGCTGATGAAGGAGCATCCTGAGTTAAATCTGGCGTTCTCGATCTCTTGTACTTCTCGGACTCCGAGAGGTACGGAACAGAACGGTGTGGAGTATTTCTTCCTGACACCCGATGAGTTCCGTCAGCGCATCGACAACGGTGAATTCTTAGAGTATGAGGAGGTCTACGAAGGCCGTTTCTATGGCACATTGAAGTCACAGGTCGAGCGACAGCTGGAGGCAGGACAGAACGTGGTGTTCGACGTTGACGTGAAGGGTGGCGTGAACATCAAACAGTTCTATGGCGATAAGGCTTTGAGTCTTTTCATCCAGCCGCCGTCTATCAACGAACTCCGTCGCAGATTAGAGAGTCGTGGTACAGATGCCCCAGAGGTCATCGATCAGCGTATCGCCCGTGCAGAGTTTGAACTGACCTATGCCGATAAGTTCGATAAGGTGGTGGTCAACGATATCTTGGAATATGCCGAGGCCGATGCCTTGGCCGTCATACAGGAGTTTTTAAATAACGACAATTAAAACAACAAAAGCAACTTTGAAGCGGATAGGACTCTTCGGCGGATCCTTCAACCCCATCCACAACGGGCATCTCTCGCTGGCTCTGCAACTGAAAGAGCAGGCGGGACTCGACGAGGTGTGGTTGATGGTGTCTCCACAGAACCCCTTGAAACAAGTAGGCGACCTGCTTGACGACGAACAACGCTTACAGATGGCTCGTCTGGCGGTGGAGCATGTAGAGGGCATCGTGGTCAGCGATTACGAGATACACCTGCCAAGGCCGTCGTACACCTGGAACACCCTCGAGGCTCTCAAACGTGACTATCCTGACCGTCAGTTCATCTTGATGATCGGTGGTGACAACTGGGAACATTTCGACCGTTGGTATCGCGCTGTGGATATCAAGGCTAACTACGAAATTGTGGTCTATACCCGGACCCCAGGCGATTCTGGATTCATCGACATCTCCAGCACTGACATCCGCCGCAGAATTCGTGAGGGTAGGGGTATCCGCCGCCTGGTGCCCAAAGCCGTAGCCGACTATATTAAGGAAAACCAACTCTATAATAATAAAGGTGAAAGGGTAAAAAATGAGGAAAGGAAGATTCAGGAATATTAATCCTTTAAAGTGGGTTGGCTGGTTGTTTACCCCCATCGTCAGGAATGGCGCCTTCTTCGTGTTTATGTTCGCCCTGGGTTGGATGTGTACGCAGTTGGAGTTGATGCCATATTATCTGCGCGAACGTGGCGCTAAGCCCTACGAACTGACGCTGCCAGAGTTGTTCCTCGACATCTATGTCCTCTGTGTTTTCCTGACGCTCATCCCTCGCAAGATTCGCCTGTGGGTGAAAGCGTTATTATACATCTTTCTATATGGTGTGGCCATCGTCGACGTGTTCTGCTATGTCCGCTTTGAGTCCACCCTGACGCCAACGATGCTGATGCTCGTCGCAGAGACCAGCAGTCAGGAGGCACGTGAGTTCCTCTCCGGCTATCTGAGTTTTGCCATTCTTATGACCAGCGTGGGCTGGATCCTGTTGCTGATGCTCATTCATATCATCTGGACCTTTATCCGTCGCAGGCTGAATAACGCCCGTCGGCTGATGGTCCTGCCAAAGCTGAACGAGGGTGTTGTGATAGGCATACAGGCTGTATTAGGCTGCCTCGTGGCCTGGTGTCTCTACAGTAGCATCAGCCAGACGTGGGACAACAAGGTAGCCATGCGACGCCTCTTCTCCTGCAATACCCTCGGCGAAGTGGAACGAGAACAGAACCGTAAGGATCACGCAAAACTCTATCTGCCTGTCTATCGTCTAGCCTTCGGAATCTACGCCAACAGTCTGGCTGACCAGCAATTAGAACAGTTGGAGATTGCCGGCGGGGATCAGATACAGATCGACAGTTGTTGCTTCCGAATACCTGACATCGTGCTCGTTATCGGCGAGAGCTACAACAAGCACCACTCCCAACTCTATGGCTACGACAAGCCCACCACTCCCCGTCAGCGGGCGATGGCCGAGGAGGGTTCACTTGTTCCGTTCTCCGATGTGGTCTCGTCGTGGAATCTCACGAGCTTCGTCTTCAAGCACATGCTTTCGCTTTGGGCTGTCGGCGACAGCGGGGCGTGGTGCGACAAGCCGCTCTTTCCAGAGGTTTTCCGTCTGGCGGGCTACCACGTGACGTTCCTCACCAACCAGTTCCTGCCACATGCGAAAGAGGCCGTCTATGATTTCAGCGGCGGTTTCTTCCTCAGCGACTCTGTCCTCAGCCGCCGTTTCTTCGATGAGCGCAACACGACGTTGTACCGTTATGATGACGGGCTGCTGAAGGAACTGCAACAGAGGGACGGCAAGGGCCGTCTGACGATCCTCCATCTGATGGGATCCCACGTCGACTATTCCGCCCGATATCCGAAAGCCTTCAGGCAATTCACCCCCCAGCAGTACAACCGTCCGGAACTCACTCCCAAGCAGCTACAGACCTTGGCCCATTACGACAACTCGTTGCTTTACAACGACTCCATTCTGAAGGCTGTCACCAGACACTTTGCCGATCGTGACGCTGTCGTCATCTATGTGCCTGACCACGGCGAGGAGGTCTTCGACAGCGAACCCTACACATCCGGCCGCCTGCACAATGCCGACATCGACTACCGCTTGGCCCGCAACGAGATGGAGATACCCTTCTGGATCTGGGGCTCGCCGCTATACCGCAAGAACCATCCCTACGGCTGGCGGGCCATACAGGCAGCGAAAGACCGTCCGCTGATGATCGACGCCCTGCCCCATCTGCTGCTCTACCTTGGTGGCATCTCGACACCCCTTTATCGCTCTGAACTGAACATCATCAGTCCCGACTACAACGTGAACCGCCCCCGTATCCTTAAAGGTACTACTGATTACGACAGTTTGAAGCAAAGTAATCATAAAGTTCTTGGCGATGCCAAGCGGCAAAGCCGAGCGCAAAGTTCAAAGTTCAAAGTTCAAAGCTCAAAGTGATTAATCCTTTTCTGACACGGACGGAATGTACGGCGATGCGCGGTATCGCCATCCTTGCTATCATGCTCCACAACTACTGCCACTACGTCAAGGGCATTGCCAAAGAGAACGAATACCAGTTCCTCACCAAGCGTTGTGACCGTCTGTGGGAGGCCCTCACCTGTCCTGACGAATTCCTGCCGATTGATCTCCTTTCCTTCTTCGGCCACTACGGCGTGCCCGTGTTCCTCTTCCTCAGCGGCTACGGCCTTATCAGGAAATATGAGCTCGACCCCCAGCCCGTGGGTCACATCCCCTTCCTCCGCTATCACTATCTCAAGCTCCTCCGCATGCTTGTCGTCGGCTTCGTCCTATTCATCATGGTCGATGCCGTCACCCCAGGTCGTTTCCCTTTCCATTGGGACAATGTCATCGCCCAGCTGCTCATGTATATCAACGTGCTGCCCGAGCCCGATAAGATTATCTGGCCAGGCATCTATTGGTTCTTCGGCCTGATGCTGCAGCTCTACATCGTCTATCGTCTCTTGCTCTACCGCCGCAGTTCGTGGTATGTGGTGGCGCTGATCGCCGTCTGTTGGCTCCTGCAAGTTTTCTGCGACCCTGATGGCGACACCATCAACCGCCTCCGTTATAACTTCATCGGCGGCATGCTGCCCTTCGGCCTGGGAGTCCTTTTCGGGGGTGCGGAGGTACGGAGGTGCGGGGGCGCGAGATTACCTTGGAGAGTATTATCTGCGGCAGGAGTATTCTCGCACCTCCGTACCCCCGCACCCCCGTACCTCCGAATATTCTACCTACTCCTGACTCCCGTCTCCTGTCTCCTCGTCCTCGTCATGTCCTTCTCCTTCCACTTCTGGCTATGGATCCCTGTGGTGATCATTATCGGCACGATCGCTTTGGTAAAGGCGCTTCCCACCGTCATACTCAAGCTCTTCGTCTTCTTCGGCTCCTACTCTGCCGCTATCTTTGTGGCCCATCCTATCGCCCGTAAACTCTTCATCACTGTCGCCTGGCAACGTGATGCCTACGACGGCCTGATGCTCTACTTCGTCGCCGCCATCGGCCTCTCCTGGGCCGTCAAGCAGCTCATCGATCATCTCCCTCTCCCAAAGATGTAATCATAAAGTTCAAAGCTCAAAGTTCAATGTTCAAAGTCTTTGCCTTCGACTTCGATGGGACGCTGACCACCCGCGATACCCTGATCGCTTTCATCCGCTATGCCTGTGGCACGCCCCGTTTCCTCCTCGGCTTCCTGCTTCATGCCCCACTTTTGGTGCTGATGAAGCTGAGGCTCTATTCGAACGGCAAAGCCAAGCAGCGTCTGTTCACCTGGTTCTTCCGAGGGATGCCCTTAGAGGCCTTCGACGCCCTCTGTCAGTCCTTCGCCAGCGCACATCGCCACCTGCTCAGACCTGAGACCGTCAGCCTGTTACAGCAGGCCCTCTCCGAAGGCGCCGAAGTGCTTATCGTCAGCGCCAGCATCGACAACTGGGTACAGCCCTTCTTCTCCTCCTTCCACCTTCAACCCTCCACCCTCCACCTTCTTTGCACACAGATCGAGGTCATCGACGGTCGCCTCACCGGCCGTTTCCTCACCCCCAACTGCTACGGTCAGGAGAAGGTCCGTCGCATCCTCGCCCTCTATCCCGACCGTTCCGCCTACCGTCTCACCGCCTATGGCGACAGTCGTGGCGACCGCGAACTCCTCGCCTTCGCCGACGAAGCCCACCTGGTTAGTTAATGTTCAATATTCAATATTCTAAGTATGGGAAAGAATCTCACAGCCCGAGAAATCATTGCCTTTATGGAGTCGCAACAGAATGAGTCGCAGCGACAAGTGCTTATGCGTTTCTTTAAGACGGGTCCTGGCGAATATGGCGAGGGCGACGAGTTTCTCGGACTCAAAGTGCCCCAGACGCGCGAGGTCGTCAAGAGTGTGGCTAAGGACTTCCCGCTGAGCGAAGTCCCCGAGCTGCTCATGAGCCGCTGGCACGAAGTCCGTCTATGCGGACTGCTCATCCTCGTGGCGAAGTATGAGAGGCTCGCCACCAAGCGCCTCGAAAACGATGAGGCAGCCATCCTGGGGCGCGATGAAATCCTCACCCTCTATCTCCAATACACCGAGCGAGCCAACAACTGGGACCTTGTCGATCTCTCCGTCCCCAAGATCCTCGGCCACTGGCTTCTTCTGCCCACCAGATGCTTTGCATTGCCCAATCCTTCATCCCTAACATCCGTAGACAACAAAATCTCGCTTCTCGATACCCTCGCCCACAGCCCCAACCTCTGGAAGCAGCGCATGAGTATGGTCTGCACGTGGAAGACCACCCAGCTCGGCGACCCCTCCTGGTGCCTCCGCTATGCCGAGATCCATCTCCACCATCCCCACGACCTCATGCACAAAGCCGTCGGCTGGATGCTCCGCGAGATGGGCAAGCGCATTTCCATGGATCTTCTCCGCGACTTCCTCCGCCAGCACGCCCACGACATGCCTCGTACCGCCCTCCGTTATGCTATCGAACAGATGTCAGAAAAAGAACGGCAATACTGGATGACCATCCCCGTCTAAAAACGACTTGACGAAACGGAAAATCAATTAATGAACTCTGAAAAACCCCTGAGTTAACTCGATCGATGTTTTGAGTTAACTCACGTATTTTTACTACTACAGTCGGTCACTGTCCTTTCGTTGAATAAAACAAGGTGTTCGTTGAATGGATTTGGCGAGCACCTTATTTTTCCTGTTTTCCGCGCCCTTATGTCCTAAGGATTAAACTATCCTACAAATCAGGCAGTTGCGAGTGTGAGATTTGCAAATATGGGTGTCCCGTGCTAACTTTGCACCATGTTTGTACGTAAGAAGGCTAAAAACGCCCAGTTTACAGGCTTCATTCTTCCAGACATCAACGTCCTTACTTGCGGTCTGTCCTCCAAAAACATTCGTTAAATAACTACAAAAATGAAGGGGGAACGCATTTTATTGCGATTATAATTATTATATTTGCAATAAAAATCGGAAAGGTATGGAAGAGTTATTCGTTCAAAACCCGTTTATTGTTGGCAAATACTTGTCAGACAAGTACTTCTGTGACAGGAGCGAAGAGACCGCTTTCTTAAAGAAACAGATTGAGAATGGCAGGAATGTTGCTTTGATTTCCCCCCGCCGCATCGGCAAGTCCGGGCTGATACAGCATCTGTTTAACCTGCCGGACATCAAGGAGCAATATTATGTATTCTTTATTGATATCTACGCCACTACTTCGCTGAACGAACTGGTGTATATCCTGGGAAAGGAGATTTACGAGCAACTCAAGCCTAAGACTACGGCATGGAAGGAGAAGTTTTTCCAGACAATCGCTTCATTGCGCATCGGTGCCAAGCTTGACCCGATGAGCGGTCTCCCTACGCTTGACTTGGGACTCGGAGACATCCTGACTCCACAGACAACGCTCGACGAGATCTTCACATATCTGAATGAAGCCGATAAACCTTGTATCGTGGCCATCGACGAGTTTCAGCAGATAGCCGAGTATGCAGAGAAGAATGTCGAGGCGCTGCTCCGAACAAAGATTCAGCAATGCCGCCAGACTCAGTTTATCTTCTCTGGCAGCAAACGGCACGTGATGAGCCTGATGTTTAATTCGCCAGCCAAGCCATTTTATCAGAGTGCCGTCAGTATGGGACTGGAGCCAATACCTGTTCCCTTCTATAAAGATTTCGCCATCAGGCTCTTCGTGGATAGGAATAAACGGATTGACCCCGAAGTGATAGAGACCGTCTGGCAGCAGTATGAAGGCTACACTTGGTTTGTTCAGATGATGATGAATGAGCTTTATGCCCTCACGCCCGACGGTGAGACCTGTCGGCTGGGGCAGATAGGGATAGCCGAACGCAACATTATCCTGGCTCAGGAAACCAGTTACAGGGAACTGCTTTCTAACCTCCCTCCAAGACAAAAGACCGTGCTTCAGGCCATCGCTAAGGAAGGCAAAGCCCGCATGATCACCTCACAGCAGTTTATCAAGAAATATAATCTGGGAAGTGCCAGCAGCATCCAGTCTGCTGTCAAGCTATTACTGAAATCCGATCTGATTACCCAGACTGATGGTGTCTATCGTGTCTATGATTTCTTTTTCTCACGATGGCTCGCTATATTCTATTGAATCTCTTAAAACATGAAATGATGGCAAGTAGTTCAGACTTTGTACAGTATATCGCTGACCAGTGTGGTGGGGCGGGGGAGATAGTGGCCAAAAAGATGTTTGGTGACTATGGTATTTATTGCGACGGGAAGATCTTCGGACTGATATGCGATGACAGGTTTTATCTAAAGCCGGCGGATGAAGTCCGTCCGTTGCTGCGCACCATCGAGATGCGCCCACCGTATGAGGGGGCGAAGGACTATTTCTATATAGCGGATGTGGATGACCGCGACTATCTCTCACAGTTGGTGCGTGAGACGTGCAAGGCGCTGCCTGAGCCAAAGCCGAAGAAGAAACGTTGACTACAAAAGAGAGCGTGTCATAATAAAAGGCCTACAGATTATACGGATTATACAGATTAAGCAATTACTGATTGTCAGCAAGTTAAAATCCGTATAATCCGTACAATCCGTAGGAAAAAGAATCATTCCCACTCGATCGTTCCAGTGGGTTTCGGCGTCAGATCGTAAAGCACACGGTTGACTCCAGGAACCTCGGTGATGATGCGCTGGGTGATGTGATGGAGCAGCGCGTAGGGGATCTCCTCGATCGTTGCGGTCATGGCATCGCGGGTGTTCACGGCGCGGATGATGACGGGCCAGTCCCAACTGCGCTTGTTGTCTTTCACACCCGTTGACTTGTAGTCGGGCACGATGGTGAAATACTGCCATACCTTGCCCTCGAGGCCGGCATTGGCAAACTCCTCACGCAGGATGGCATCGCTCTCACGCAGGGCCTCCAGACGGTCGCGGGTGATGGCACCCGTGCAGCGCACACCCAGACCTGGGCCAGGGAAGGGCTGACGATAGACCATGTTATCGGGCAGACCGAGCTCCTTACCGACGACGCGAACTTCGTCCTTAAACAGCAGCTTGATGGGCTCTACGAGCTCAAACTGCATATCCTCAGGCAGACCACCCACGTTGTGGTGGGACTTGACGGGACCAGACTCGACGATGTCGGGATAGATGGTGCCCTGAGCGAGGAAACTGATGCCCTCGAGCTTGCGGGCCTCTTCTTCAAACACACGGATGAACTCAGCGCCGATGATCTTGCGCTTCTGCTCGGGATCGGCCACGCCGGCCAGCTTGTCGAGGAAGCGGTCGGTGGCATCGACATAGATCAGGTTGGCGTTGAGTTCGTCGCGGAACACCTTGATGACCTGCTCGGGCTCTCCCTTGCGCAGCAGACCGTGATTCACATGAACAGACACCAGCTGCTTGCCCACAGCCTTGATCAGCAGGGCTGCCACCACTGATGAATCCACACCACCGGAGAGGGCCAACAGCACCTTCTTGTCACCAATCTGAGCGCGAAGCTCCTTGATCTGCTCGTCGATGTATTTCTGGGCCAGGGCGGGCGTCGTAATGCGCTCCATATCTGCCGGCCGAACGTTACTTGTACTCATAATCTCAAAAGTTTAAGTGAATAATTACTGTTAATTTGGGATGCAAAGATACAACTTTTTCTGCTAATAATGCAATTAATCAGAAATAATTCGTAAATTTGCACCAGAAAGTAAGGTCATTAACTAAAAAAGCATGAGAAGCTATTTCATGATGCTACTAATGTTGGCATCAACAACAAGTTGGGCTCAGACGGACTCTTCCAAAATCAATCAGTTGAGAGTGGGGTTGGATTTCATGACCCACGGTGAAATCTGTGGTGGCGGAATGCCGAGAACAGACCATAAGACTCTTGAGGTGGAAGACCAGTCGCGTTTCATCTTAGGGCGTACGCGTATCAACATGGACTATCAGCGGTCAGGACTGCAGGTACATGCTGTCATCCAGAACAAGGCCATATGGGGCGCCAACGGCAATCAGTCACTCAATCTTTATGAGGGTTGGGCAAAGATAACTGCCAAGAACGGTCTTTTTGCACAGTTGGGCCGTGTGGCACTGTCTTATGATGACGAGCGTATTATTGGTCCTAACGACTTTGCTGTGGCCAACAAGACGCACGACGTGGCGCGAGTGGGCTATGAAGGTCATGGCCACAAGGCGCATGTCATACTGGCTTATAACCAGAATAACGAGAATGTGTATAACGGCACCTATTACGTTAACGGCGCGCAGCCCTACAAGACCATGCAGACCGTGTGGTACCATTACGACGTGCCCAACTTCCCGTTGGGTGCCTCGCTGCTCTTTATGAACATGGGCTTGCAGGCAGGAACGAACGACACCAAGGAATGGGACTACAAAACCAATTCGGCCCGTACTGTATACCAGCAGATGTATGGCGGATACGTGAACTACCATCCCAAGCACCTGAAGCTTGAAGGTTCGTACTATCGGCAGGCGGGTAAGCTGGTAACCCCCAGTTTGACGGCAGCTAAAATCGATGCTTGGATGGCCAGTGTGAAAGCGGTAGTTTCTCCTACTGACAAATATGGTTTTACAGTGGGCTACGATTACCTGAGCGGTGACGATTTTGTGCCAGACCTTTACGGTGGCAGGTTTGGCATGATAAACCATGAGGTATATCGTGGTTTCGCTCCACTTTATGGTTCAAATAAAAAGTTCTATGGCATCATGGACTATTTCTATGAGAGTGCCTATGTCCACAGCTTCACACCTGGTTTGCAGAATGTTTTCATCGGCCCCTACTACAAACCCAATGCCAAGTTTGCTTGCCAAGCCATGTACCACTATATGGCTGTGGCTACTAAGGTGAGCAACCTCGACAGGACGTTGGGCCATTGCATCGATCTTCAGGTCAGTTATCAGTTCTCAAAGGACATCGTCCTCGCGGCTGGCTATACCCAGATGATGGGCACGGAAACGATGAAGCGTCTGAAACAAGATGACAGCAGCCAACAAGCACGCTGGGGCTGGTTTTCATTAGTTATTACGCCCAACCTGTTCACCACAAAATGGTAAGAATGACAAGCATAAGAAAAGTGGAGGCCACAACGACCTCCACTTTTCTTATGCTTGTTATTCTGCCTCTAACAACAGCACTCGGCTGCTCCAGTCGTTCTTCTTAGACCATTCAGGCTCGTTACGGTAAGGCATTTCGAGGCCGTGGTTCATGAGATAGGCACCGCTGAAGGTCTTGCCCTCGACGTCGAGCGGCTTGAGATCGATGCGGTTGAGCTCGTGTACCTTATATTTTTTGTTGGCATCGAGGCCGGCCATTTTTACACGAGGCAGATGCTCATTCTGGAACGATTCGGTCTTCCACCAGAAGAAGACGGATTTCGACTTCGATTCGTCGACGTACATCAGCGAGGCTAAGCCAAGCTTATCATAGGGTGATACGAGACGGTAGAGGTCGCCGAACTGCACGATGGGACGAATGCCCTTGTACTCGGCAATGGCGTTGCGGCAGAGGGCCTTTTCGTCGTCAGTCATGTTCTTGGGCTGGATCTCCATGCCGAGGCGTCCGCTCATGGCCACGTCGATGCGGTATTTCATGGCGGTGGTGCGGAAGACGGTGTGGTTGGGCGTGGCGGAGATGTGAGAGGCCATGGCGATGGCAGGGAAGAAGTAGCTGGTGCCCCACTGCATATAGATGCGCTGGAGGGCATCGGTGTTATCGCTCACCCAGAACTCGTCGAACCAAGGCAGCACACCCCAGTTGGCGCGTCCGCCACCAGAGGCACAGGCCTGGATGGTGAGATCGGGATATTTGGCACGGATGCGCTCACAGGTCTTCTCAAAGCCGCGATGGTACTCGATGTTGAGGTGGCTCTGGTCGTTCATCGTCAGGTACTGCGAACCGTGGTTGAGGATGGGCATGTTGGCATCCCACTTGATATAGTCGATCTCTGGATAGTTCGTCATGAGGTTGTCGACGATGGAGAACACGAAGTCCTGCACCTTGGGATTGGACATGTCGAGCACGAGCTGGGTGCCGCCACGGCCGAGAACAGGGGCACGCTTAGGGGCCTTGACAATCCAGTCGGGGTGGGCGTCGTAGAGTTCGCTGACGCTGTTGGTCATCTCAGGCTCGATCCAGATGCCGAACTTGATGCCGTGCTTCTTGGCATCGCGCAGCAGACCCTCGATGCCCTCAGGCAGCTTGTTCTTGTCCACCACCCAGTCGCCTAAGGCGCAGTTGTCGGTCTTACGGGGATATTTGTCGCCGAACCAGCCGTCATCCATCACGAAGAGTTCGCCACCCATCGAGGCAATGTCGCCCATCATCTGGTCCATGCCCTGCTGGTTGATGTCGAAATAGACACCCTCCCAGGAGTTGAGCAGGATCTTGCGCTCCTTGTTGCCGTGGGCGAGCATGTATTTGCGGCCCCATTTGTGGAAGTTGCGTGAGACGCCGGAGAGTCCGCACTGCGAGAAGCTGAGGGCGACCTTAGGCGTGGTGAAGGTCTCGCCTTTCTTCAGGTGATATTCAGAGTTGTCAGGGTTGATGCCGGCGAAGAAATAGTGGTATTCAGTGTCGTCGGTGTCGATTTTCAGCTGGAAGTTGCCAGAGTAGCAGAGGGCAGCGCCGATGACGTCGCCAGCGTTCTCACGGCCTTTGCCGTCGAGGGAGAACATCACCTCGGCATGGTCAGTGTGCGAGTTGCGGGTGCCGTCTTTGTTCTTGATCACCTTCTCGCCAGGCAGGATAGGCTCTTCCACGAGACGGGCCTCGTTGGCCCAGGAGCCGTAGAAATGGGAGAGCCATACATTGCCGCGACGGATGGGCAGACAGATGGAAGCAAACTGCGTCAGCGTAACGGGCTTTGCTTCGCCGTTGGTGATCTCCGTCCAGGTCTCGATCATGTCTTCGTCTTCGTAGGCCTTGTAGCAGAGGGCGACGGAGGTCGGATATACCGGATCTTTCAGCGTAATCCGAGTAATGCCGTCCTTCTTCTCCAGTCCAGTGACGAAGAGTTCTGTGGACATGTTGCCATCGGCGTGCGTCACGGCGATGGCGGCCTCAGCAGGACAGTCCATGCCGTAGGCGGGATAGGCATTCATCCTGCCGTTGCGGGGGGCCTGCAGATTCTTGAGGTCGAAATCGCTCAGCTTCTGGCCGAAATACACATACTGTGGCTGTTTGCCGTTTTCTACTTCGAGTACCATCGTCGCATGTTTCGTCTCGATGGTGACCTGTTCTGCCTGAGCAGCCAGGGAAAATGAAAAAATTAAAAAACTAAATAATGAAAGCTTCATCTCGTTATATTTTAGAGTTTGTGCTGCAAAGATACAAAAAAATTAGTAATTAGTAATTAGAAATTAGAAATTATGATAACTTTTATCGTCAAAGTGTGTGGAAAAGGCAAACGAGTATTATCGTTTACGTGCGATGACGTAAATAATGACGGGTGCGCCGATCAAAGGCGTGACGGCGTTGAGGGGGATGACACCACTCTCGCCAGGGAGGAAACAGATGAGGTTGCAGATGAGAGCCACGACAGCTCCGCAGAGGATGGTGGCAGGGAGAAGCACACGATGGTTGTCTGTGGTGAGCAGCAGTCTGGCAATATGGGGCACGGCGAGGCCGATGAATGCCACAGGGCCGCAGAAGGCGGTGGTGACAGCCGTGAGCAAACCTGTGACGATGAGCAGCCAGTTGCGCACTCTCAGGATGTTGACGCCGAGGTTCTCGGCATAGCGGTCGCCTAAAAGCAGGGCGTTGAGGGGTTTGATGAGCAGCAAGGCGCCAAAGAGTCCAATCAGGGTGACGCTGGCAAAGATGGGCATATTCGCCATCGACACGCCGCCGAAGGAGCCCATGCCCCAGACCATATAAGACTTCACGCCCTCGTCAGTGGCGAAGAAGTTGAGCAGTGAGATGGCGGAGTTGGAGATATAGCCGATCATGATGCCGACGATAAGCAGCATGACATTGTTTCGCACCAGCGTGGAGAAAAAGAAGATGAGTGCCATGACGGCCATTGCTCCAATGAAGGCGGCAATCAGGATGGCGGCAAAGCCACCGATCTGGAGGGATCCTACGGAGAGGCCACCGCCTAACAAGAGCATCACCAAGGCCACACCTAAGCCGGCACCACTGTTGATGCCGAAGATGGAAGGGCCTGCGAGGGGATTGCGGAAGGCAGTCTGAAGCATCAGTCCACTGACGGCAAGGGCACCGCCACAGAGCATCGCCGTGATGGCTTGCGGCAGACGGGATTCGAGCACGATGAACTGCCACGAGGGTTTCAGCGTCTTATCGCCTGCGAGGATGCTGAACACGTCGGCAGCAGGAATGCTGACGGAACCCATCACCAGATTCAGGGCAAACAGCACCACGATGAGCAACCCCAAACAGCCGCAATAAACAAAACCCCTCTGCTTCACGTTTTAATTTTTTAATCTTTTAATTTTTTAATTTTCTTGTAGTATCTCAGTGGCGGAAGATCAGGGATGTCAGGATGGAGGATGTGGATGTAATCACCCAACAGCCAGTCTGGACGGAAGGGCGACTCCTCGTAGAAGAGGGAACGCTCCACGTCGCAGCCATAGATCTCTCCGCTGCGGAAGGCCTTGAACTGATCATAGCCGTGATGCTCGCTGAGGAGTTCGTCAGGGGTGATGTCGTGGTCGCTACTATAACGGAAGAGCCAGACATCGGCCTCGCCAGCCTTCTCCAAGACGGCCTCGAAAGGCAAAGACACGCTGCCGCTGTGGTCATCGTCGGCCCAGGGATAGTTGCCGCCAGCATCCTGGATCATCTGGCCAATGGTGCTGCGGCCTCCAGGCACATACCAGACGCTGCCAGTGACTTTGTCGAGCAAGACAGAGGGTGTCTTCGTGGGTACGGTGGTGCGGTGGTGCGGTGGTGCGAGATTACCATCAGCCTCCGAAGTATTCTCGTGCCCCCGTGCCCCCGTGCCCTCGTACCACCGAGCCCGCAGGGCACAATAGCTGCTATCGACGACGGTGAAGAGACTGTCGGCACGAGCCTCGCAGCCGAAGAGCATGCCATAGAAACGCAGCCACTCGGCACGGGCCAAGGGCGAAGGCTCCATATACTCAGCACACTCGATGATGGGAATGCCGATCTCTTCTAAACGGCCATAGCCCCCGCTGTTCTCAAAGGGCGAGAGGAACAGGGCGTCAGGACGCTGGTCGATGATCTTCTCCACCACAGGACTCATACCCTCACCCACATCGGTGATGCGACCTGCCTTCACCTGCTCATGAATCCAGGGAATCTTGATGTACTTTAGATCTGCCACACCAGCGATACTCTGTTCACAACCTAACGACATCAGCATGGCGCAATGGACGGTGGTGAACATCACGGAACGACGCAAAGGGGTGCGGACGATAGTGGATGTCGAGGAAGGAGGAAGGAGAAAGGAGGAAGGAGATATGTCCTGAGGGTCGATGGTGTCAGGTACGAGGAGATAGCTGTGGAGGATTTTGCCTTCCTTCCAAGGGTTCTTCACCACCACCTCGGTATAGTCCTTGTAGCGGACGATGCTGAGCTGGGTGGCGTATTTAAAGACGACTGTGTCGCCAGCTTCCTGTGAGGCCGTCGTCTGGCGACTTCCACAGGACGATGTGAAGAGTGATAAGTGAAAAGTGAAAAGTATGGGCAGAACTTTCACAATGGTTATCATATATTTTCTTGTATTCATGATTCTCCGTCTTAACTTCTCACTTTTCACTTTTCACTTTTCACTTTTCACTTCTCACTTCTCACTTTTCACTTCTCATTTTTCACTACTCGCTTACTTTCATGTATTCAATCTCAATATCGTCGATGCAGATATAGGTCGGCGTGGTCAGACCGTAGTCGTTCATCTTAGAGCCTTCGAAAGCGAAAGAGAGAGCCTTGATGTTCTGGAAGGCTGCAACGTCACTCAGGTCGCAGTACTTCCACTCTTTCACGTAGTCACCGTCCTTGGCGAGGGGAATCTCCAGACGAGCACCGCTATCGATACCCTCTTGGGCAGGAGTTGGATAAACCACACAGGTCAGGAAGTCTTCGGCCTCGAACTTTCCGGGACTCATGCCGTCGCCGTTGAGGATGGCATCCACCGTCCAAGCGTCGTTGGTATACCAGAAGCCTCTCACAGTCACTGGCTCGTCGAAGGTGATCTCCTCACCGAAGGTGTAAAGCACCATGAAGTTGTTGCCACCGTGGGCTGTACCAGTAACGTTGTTGAACTGGTCTGTAAACATGGTCTCTGCAGCAAAGGTGGTCTCTTTGCGGTTGGAAACGCCAAAGCCACTCCAACTGGACCAGGCGGGAGTCCATTTGACGGGGAAGTTCACGATGTTCTCCTTATAGAGGCAGGCATAGGCCTCTGAGCCGTAGTTTTCGACCTTCTCACCACTCTCGTCGCCACACCAGATGCCGTCGGCATTGAGGGTTGCGCCTTCGAAGCCGATGGTGGCATTGACAATCTCAATCACAGGTTCGGGTTCTTTGGGGGTGCCAGTATCGACTGGAGAGTCTTCATTACCCGTACAAGAACTCATTGCCAGGACTGCGCCACAAGCGATGGCTGCAAGTCCGAAAAATCTGTTTGTTTTCATAACTGCTTTTGTTTTTAATAAGTTAATAATGTGAATTGTTATTTAGAAAAATATTTCTTGCCATTTTGAATGATGATTTTCGAGGAAAGTGGAAAGTGGAAAGTGGAAGGAGAATACTCACGGCCCAGAAGGTCATATGCAGGAGTATTCTCCTGTCTCCTGACTCCTGACTCCTGACTCCTCCTGTCTCCTGTCTCCTGACTCCTGATTCCCGTAATGGACGCCTCGAGATGCAGATCCTCTGCACCAAGGATCTCCGTCGATGTCTCACCCCACCATTCGGGTTGGGGACACTTCTGGTTCATACCGGTATAGACGCGTACGAAGTCTATATGGTCGAGATTGACGGGCTGGCGCTGTTCGTCCACAGCCCAGGATATATCGATGCCACAGCCTTCATAGTTATAAGAGGTGTCATCGGCATTGTCGGTGAAGTTGGGCAGGTTGTCGGCATAGCCATAACGGAAACCCACCAGCACATAGTAATAGGGGCTCCAGGTCGCATCTACCTGATCGGAGAGGTTATGCATGTTATTGGGCAGACGGGTGCCACGGAAGGTCAGCTCGTCTTCTGGCAACCACAGGGGATAGTATTCCTGGGTGTGATAATGGTTGCGGTCGATAGTGCCGCTGTTGCCCTGATTGTCAGTCCAGGGGATGTCACCCATGGAATTCCGTCGGTAGGTCACCTCGTAATCGTAAACCACCTTGCCCACGCTGTCTTCATCACAACTGCCACTGATCTCATACCAAGTGTCGTCAGGCAGGCCGTTGCCGTTGGTATCCTGCGACACCATCACGATGCCAGCCTCGTTCATACCACCAAACACCAGGTTTCTCATCTCCTGATAGGCGTTGCCCCATACGGCGAAGTCACGCTGACCAGGGAGATTGACGACGGGGTGGTCGAAATGGAAGGTGATATAGCCTCCCCAGCCGCCGAGGGCCACGAGATGGGCATCGATGGGATTGAGCCCTGCCAGCCGCTCGTTGCACTTACGGATCATATCGGCCTCCGTATCGCCCTCCTCATACTCAGGTGCATCGTTGACGAACTGTCCAGGAGCCGGACGGTATTCATCCACCGCCTGGATATAACGCGAATGTTGTGCATTCGCAGTGAAAAGTGAAAAGTGAAAAGTGAAAAGTAGAGGCAGAATCCTCCGCCACCAATTAGCTGTTAATATGTTTCTTTCCATTATCATAATTATCTGATTATACTTTTCATTTATCATAATTGTCTGTTTATACTTTTCACTTTTCACTTCTCACTTTTCACTTTTCACTTCTCACTTCTCACTTTTCACTTTTCACTTCTCACTTTTCACTTCTAATAAAAATGCCGCGTGGCCAGGGATATCACCCGTCTTGACTTTCCAGTCGAAGGTGCCATCAGCATGGAAGTGCAGCAGCTCACCGCTCGACACGTAGTTCTTGGCATCCATCAGATAGAAGTCACGCTGCAGGGGATTCACGATGATGCCGTAGGGCATACGGATCTTCTGGATCTCAGGTGCTGTAGAGAGGGTATTCGTCACCACCTGATGACTGCGCACGTTGATGATGCCATAGGTAATGGTGTTCGTCATCGTCACCTCACTCCACTGGCTGCCGTAGAAATACAGCGAGTCACCTACGATGCAGAGGTCGCTGACAGACTGGCCCAGATGGCCTCCCACTTTCATGTTGCCGTTGCCATCGGGTTCCAGCCAATAGATATTGGAAGATTCATCCATATAGTTTCCACGGGAGGTCACCCAGAGCTGTCCCAAATGGTCGGCTTTCAGATGATGCAGGTTCGGAGCCACCTCTATCTTGTCTGTCTCCTGCATCGTCGAGAGGTCAACGACGCTCACCGTACTCTCATAGCCCTGTCCCGTCATACCCTGATAACCACCACTGTTGGCCACATAGAGACGGTTACCCAGGATGGCCATCTCCTCAGGCTGATAACCCACGCTGACGGAGTCTGTCTTCTGCAGCGTGAGGGTGTCCACCTTAAACACACTGCCTAAAGGACTTCTACTGGCTCCTGACTCCTGACTCCCGACTCCATATACCGATCCGACATACGACGAGACGTAAGCAAAACCATCCTTGAAGGTGACATAGCGACAATTGGGGATATTGACCTTTCCGATTCTGACGGCATCGGCAGCACGGGCCACCTCCACCTTGTTCGAACAGTTGATGACCAGCCAAAGTCGCGAACCGTAGATCTGACAGTCGTTACCCACATCGCCTAATGACATCACCGTCGAGGGATTGCGCTCGGAGTAGATATTACGATAATAATGTACAGTGGAGTCCTTTCCTGAGAGGTCGAGGAAGTCGAGGGTGGCCTTGTTCGAGCCCATATTCCCCTCATTGAGCAGATACATGCCGATGATCTCACTCTTCGTCGTCTTTCCGCCCGTGTCGATATCCTCCATCGGCACTATCATCACGTCGTTCCTACAGGCAGACAGAAGAACGGATAAAGACAAAAGGACAGAGATGTTTATTTTTTTAGACAGAAGAACATAAGAACATAAGTTTTGGGCATAGAAGCATAGGGGAGAGCATAATAAATATGTTCTTATGTTCTTATGTCTAAAAACAAAATCCTTCTGTCTAAAAACAAGAATCTTATGTCTAATCTGTCTGATCATATTTCTACTGTTAATGAGAGAGCATAGTTTATGCCGGGCATGGGATAATTCACGATGACCTCATAGTCCTGATCCAACAGGTTATTCACCTCTGCCTGGGCGATGAACTTGGTGCGATGCAACATAAACTGATACCGCAGCGACAGGTCGCTGGTGTACCAGGGTTCCATGTGGTTATAGAGGATGTTCTCCTGTTCGTCGTAGCGCTCTCCGGCATAGATGAATGAGTAGTTCAGATCCCAGCCCTTGTACTTCAGGCCGAGGATGGCCGATCCCGAGTGCCAGGGGATATAGGGTATCTGGTCGTTGTAATAGCTGTCGGCAGGATCCGTCACGTCACGGGCATACTGATAGGTGTATTGGGCACGGGCCGTTGCCACCCAGTCCTTGCCAATCTGGAGATCTGCCTCTGCCTCCACGTCGATACCCTTGATATGCACCTTGCCCAGGTTGAGCATCGTCCAGCGGAACTGCTGACCTTTGGGATAGGCGACGATCTTATCGTGTACCGTATTATAATATGCGTCGAAGTGCATCTCTGCATGGCGGACGATGCCGTGGGTGAAGTGCTTGTTCAGGGCGAAGCCCACATCATATTGTGTGGCCCGTTCCGGCACAAGGTTCGCATTGCCCATATCGGTATAGTAGAGGTCGTTGAACGTCGGCATCCGGAAACTCTGCTTCACGTAGGCCCGCAAAGAGAAGAACGTGCCCCGGAAGGGATAGACGTTCACAAAAACTGCCGGAGTCAGTTTTTGAAGTGAAGAGTGAAGAGTGAAGAATGAAGAATTTGCTGCCGCCGAACTATTCTCGTACCCCCGTGCCCCCGTACCCCCGTACCTCCGATAACTATCATTAATAAACGTCGCAAGCACCGACCCCTGCGCCTTCAGGTGCTTGTAGTCGATGGCCGTAGCGAGGCTCACGAGGTTCGAGATACGGGTGGGGTAGGCGAAGTTCCAGATGTCGGCATCGAGCTTGTTCCACTTGAAGTCGTAACTCAGCGAGGCACTCCAGTTTGGCAACAGTTCGAGCACATTGGCTGTGGAGAAGTAGAACTCCTGCTGTTTATAGCGGTTGTCGACGGGAAGCTGCGTCGAGTCACGATTCACGTAGTGGGTGTTATAATAGGCATACTTCGCCAGCCAGCGGGTGGAAAACTTATCGCCGATGCTCTTGTCGTAAGCCGCCTGAAAGAACGTATTCAGATCCTGCTGCCGTTCTCCACGTTTCCACACATTATTCACGATGGCCCCAGGGATGCCACGGGCGGAGTAATATAGATAACCCTTCATCTGCCAACTGCCCTGCCACAGACGGCCATAGAGGTTCGCCTCGATGCGCTCAGCGTGGATGTCGCCGTTCTGACGGACGGCCGTCGTGTCCCAGGCCGTCGTTCCGTCCGGATAGCGACGCTCATAGTGGAACTTATACTTTCCGCTGGCCGTCAGGAATCCTGCACTCACGCTGCTACTGACCGTCTCAGACAGTCTCTGCTCCCAAAGCGCCGACAGCCGCAACATATCACTACTCCCATACTGCGCCCTGAACCGCAGATTTGTATTCTCGTACCTCCGCACCCCCGTACCTCCGTACCTCCGAAACTCGGGCTCTCTGGTCCGGATATACACCGACCCTGCATTGCCGAAGTCTGAGGCAGGCTGGAAGATGGCACTCTTCTGACCATTATAGAGCGTGATCTCCTCCACGTTGTCGAGTGAGAACTGCCCGAGGTCTATCTGTCCGTTTTGGGCGTTGCCCAGCGCCACACCGTCGTAACTGATGCCGAGGTGATGGGTACCCATCGAACGGATATTCACCGTCTTGATGCCTCCCACACCACCATAGTCCTTCAGCTGGATGATCTCCCTCACATGCTGTACGGAGTCCAACTTGCCTTGGGCCATAGAAGTGAAAAGTGAAAAGTGAAAAGTGAAAAGTAGCGACAGCATTATCCGCCACCACTTCATGCACACACTGATCCTATACTTTTCATTTTTCACTTCTTCACTTTTCACTTCTTCTGTTGCTGCCTAACCCCAGAGGCATCCAACGGCTTAGACAAATTTCGGCAGGTCTTCTGACTTACCGTCTGGCAACAGACGTCTTCCCGATAATCTCAGTGACTCTGTGTCTGCTCCGATAAGGACGGCTTACAGCAGCGGGACTGTCCGGGATTCTCACCCGATTCCCTTTTCATCACCCAAAGGGTGAACCGATTTCGGGTGCAAAGGTAGTGCAAACCGAACGAAATACCAAATATTTTTGGATATTTCTGAGGTGCAGCCTACTTTCGACGAAGTCAAAGTACGAATAAGTGAGAAGAAAACCAAAAAAAATTAATAAAATTCAAATCCTTAGTCCGAACCCCGCTATAATCCACCGTCCGGGCTGTTCCACGAGTCCATAGTCCCGGTACCGTGTGTCGAAGAGATTATTCGACTCTACATACACCTTCCACTTGGGTTGTTGCCATGTCAGATGGGCATCGACGAGGACGTAAGGCTCATAGTCGCAGGCCTTTCCATCGAAGTCTGTATAAGAGCCTACGCGATCCTGCCAGCGGAAGTCCAGACCGAGTGTCAGATGCCTCGTCATGGGCACCCTGGCACTGGCCACCAGTTTATGCCGAAGGTACTCAAGCGCATACTGCGACACGATTCCTTCTTCCTGTTTCTTGTCCTGGTTGATGTAACCGTAGTGACATTGAAAATTGAACAATGAACATTGAACATTGAAACCAGCCTCCAGGCCGTAGCTGTTGATGGTGGTGTGGTTCACGCTCTGCCAGACGGCCTCCTCGCCATGCTTTGTGTCCATGATCCAGTCGATCATGTTGGTGCCGTGGTGGTGCCAGAGGGTACATTGAACATTGAATATTGAACATTGAACATGGAGTCCAACTTCGACGGCACGCATCTCCTCGGGCTTCAGATGTGGATCAGCACTGTAGCCCTGCACCTTGTAATACATCTCCGTAAACGACGGCATCCGCAGCGAAGTGTTGTAACTGGCATGAAGCGTCCAATTAGGGTGGGGACGATAACTCACGTCCACACCGGGATAGACCCTCAGATTCATGTCACTCCACGTATTTCTGGTTGCCACGAAACCTGCCGATACCGTCAGATCCTTCAGCAACAGATTCTGCTCCACATAGGCACTGATGTTCGTACGGTTCAGGCCGAGCGTATAATCACGGTCTGTACCGCAGATATGGATCGGCTTCTCTAACGGCTCCCCTAAGTTCCCGCTTACCAGATCCTCGTTCCTCACCTCAGCCCCAAACGCCGTCCTCATCCTCACTCCCGTCTCCAGACTCCTGTCTCCCGACTCCTGACTCCTGACTCCTGTCTCCTGACTCCTGTCTCCTTTCTCCTGACTCCTGTCTCCTGACTCCTGACTCCAGTCAAAAAAGCCGCTAAGGCTAAAGCCACAAACGTTCGTGCGGTTATAGTTGAACGCCATCCGCTCCGGCTGTCCGCGATAACCCTCATAGCGGTCCCGGTTCTGGTTCCAATAGATGCTGGGGGCTATATGCAGCTGGCCCCATTTGGTCTCGCCCTGCAGGGCCGTATAGATTTTCGTGGTGTGTTCATACTGGTTGTCCGCCTGCCATTTCGGCGAGGCCCAGAAGGTACTCGATCCCCAGCCCTTGTCGGTCATCCCGGCGTGCCAGTGCAACTGCAGGTTCTTGCCCTCATACTGTCCCTGATAGAACGCCTTCCCCCCTTTGAAGTCCGTGTTCAGTCCTCCCTCCTTCGCCCTGCTCCATCCGTCGCATCGGCTGTAGTTGGCGGAGAGGCTGTTTACTATCGAGGAACGAGGAAGGAGGAAGGAGGAATGAGAAAACTTTCCTCCAGCATTTGCATAGCCGTATGAACCTCCCTCCGCATGCATTTGAAGGGAATGATCATTTCTCCTTCCTCCTTCCTCGTTCCTCCTTCCTCGTTCCCTCGTCACCACATTAATCGCCCCCACGAGCGACGAAGTCCCATAAATCCTCCCCGCAGGCCCCTCAAGCACTTCTATCCTTACGATGTCATTAAGGTCCACAGGCAGATCCATCGCATTGTGGCCCGTCTGCGGGTCACAGATGTTGATGCCGTTGAGCAGCAGGATGATCTGTTCCGAGGTACCGCCACGGATGGAGATGTCCGTCTGGGCACCGATGGGTCCCCGTTGCCTCACATCCACGCCGATGGCGTATTTCAGTAAGTCGTTGATACTTTGTACTGGCGCCTGCGCAATAGCCTGACGGTCCAGTACAGTCACCATTCTCGCAGCCTGACTCTTCGTCAGGGGCGCCCTCGAGCCGGTCACACTAACCTCCTCGAGCATCATCTCGCGAGCCGTTGTCGTTGCAGTCGAGTCTGTCACCACAGGATCCGTGCTGACACTTTCGGCAGAGGCGTATGTCAGCGTCGCCACAGAGAGCACACTGCAAACCACCTCCCTGCCCAGACAACTGAACAGCGAATAGCCCTTGTTCCCGAACTGCCGGAACACGAGCACCTGGCGCTTGTTGAATATCGGTTTGTACATAATTGAGTGCAAAGGTACAATTTCGTGGACGAAACACCAAATCATTTGGCAGCAAATATTCGTTCATTGCTAATACTTTTGTTGCAATGAACGATTTTTATTAGTAAATGAAACATTTATTATAGTATCTTATTGAAATTAACCGTATCTTTGCAGCAGATTTCAAACAAAAAATGAATAACAATGAAGAAAACAGTGATTTCAATCGTGGCTGGTGTGCTGATGGGCTTGACGGCTCAGGCACAGGTTCAGCCCAATGTGCTTGGAGAAAACCACGCGATGGTTCGCCTGGAGAGTGGAAGTAAGTATGTGCTGCTGCCCGTGGAGGAGAAGGCTGAGAATGCCAGTGTGAGAGTGATCGGCAAGGATAACCAGTGTGTGCGTCGTCCGAACGTGCGTCTGGCCGTAGATCACGCCGACTATTACGTACCTCTTGAAATAAAGGATGGCCAGGTGCTCGACATCATCTTCCACGGCGACCGCCGTACCAAGGGCGCCATCAAGGAGTTCGCCTGCTGGAAGGAGATCAAATTCTCTAACACGTTTGATACGACCAACCGCGAGAAGTTCCGCCCGGCTTATCACCATACACCGCAATACGGCTGGATGAACGATCCCAATGGTATGTTCTATAAGGACGGCGAGTGGCATCTGTACTATCAGTACAACCCCTACGGCTCACTTTGGGAGAACATGACTTGGGGCCACAGTGTATCGAAGGATCTTATCCACTGGGAAGCTATGCCCCTGGCCATTGAGGCAGATGCCATCGGCACCATCTTCAGCGGCTCGTGCGTGGTTGACAAGGACAACACGGCAGGCTTCGGCAGGAATGCTGTCATCGCCTTCTACACCTCTGCCGGAGAGGCTCAGACCCAGTCGATGGCCTATTCGACAGACGGCGGACGCACCTTTAATAAATATGAGAAGAACCCCGTGGTCACCTTCAACGCACCCGACTTCCGCGACCCGAAGGTGTTCTGGTACGAGGGAACCAAGCGCTGGATCATGATGCTGGCTGTGGGCCAGGAGATGCAGATCTGGTCGTCGGCCAATTTGAAGGACTGGCAGAAAGAAAGCAGTTTCGGCAGTGAATACGGCAATCACGGTGGTGTCTGGGAGTGTCCCGACATGCTGAAGATTGAAGACAAGTGGGTGCTGATCTGCAACATCAACCCCGGCGGACCTTTCGGCGGCAGTGCTACTCAGTATTTTGTCGGCGACTTTGACGGCAAGAAGTTCACCTGCGAGTCGATGCCGAAGGTGACGAAGTGGCTCGACTATGGTAAGGATCATTATGCCACCGTATCTTTCTCTAATGCACCCGACGGCCGTACGGTGGTCCTGGCATGGATGTCGAACTGGCAGTATGCCAACCAGGTGCCCACCAGACAGTTCCGCTCTGCAAACTCCATTGCCCGTGACCTGGGACTGTTCAAGGATGGCGAGGAGACTTATGTCAGCGTGACGCCCTCTAAGGAGAATCTGGCTATGCGTGGAGCGAAGATCAAGAATCCGTCTTCGACCTGTGAGATCGTCGTCGACGTGAAGGGGTCGATGGAGCTAACGCTCTCTAATGCCAAGGGAGAGCAGGTGGTCATGAAATATGACGCCCAGAAGCAGACCTTCGCCATGGATCGCAAGCAGAGTGGGGATGTCAGCTTCAGCGAGGCCTTCCCGATAGAGACGGTTGCTCCCACCCATGGAGCCCTGAAGCAGTTGCGCCTCTTCATCGACCATAGCAGCATCGAGGCTTTCGCTGGCGACGGCAAGATGGCGATGACCAACCTGGTGTTCCCCTCGGAGCCTTATAACATGATTAAGGTGAAGGGCGGTAAAGCCACGATTTATGAGATCAAATAAAAACAAAAACGATATGAAACAGACTAAATTTGCCCTCATCCCTGTGATGTTCTGCTTCTTCGCCATGGGCTTCGTTGACCTGGTGGGCATTGCATCGAACTATGTGAAGGAAGACCTCGCGCTGAACGACAAGACGGCCAACATCTTCCCGTCGCTCGTATTCTTCTGGTTCTTGATTTTCAGTGTGCCCACAGGTATGCTGATGAACAAGATCGGACGCAAGAACACCGTACTCCTCTCGCTGGTGGTAACCATCGTGTCGCTGCTGTTGCCGCTCTTCGGTGAGAACTTCCCGATTATGCTCTGTGCCTTCTCACTGTTAGGCATCGGCAATGCCCTGATGCAGACCTCGCTCAATCCGCTGGTATCGACGGTGATGGGTGGCGGAAATCTCGCCTCGACGCTGACCTTCGGACAGTTTATCAAGGCCATCGCCTCGTTCCTCGCACCGTACCTTGCCATGTGGGGTGCCACGCAGGTGATTCCTTCGTTCGGCTACGACTGGCGTGTGCTCTTTGCCATCTACTTCGTGGTAGGTATTCTGGCTGCTGCTCTCCTCGCTGTCACGCCCATTGAGGAAGAGAAGATTGAGGGTAAGGCTTCGTCGTTTGCCGAGTGCATTAAACTCTTGGGCACACCCATCGTGCTGTTGTCGTTCTTTGGCATTATGTGCCATGTGGGCATCGACGTGGGTACGAACACCACCGCTCCGAAGATCCTGATGGAGCGTCTGGGTATGACCCTCAACGATGCCGCCTTCGCCACGAGCCTCTATTTCATCTTCCGTACCATCGGCTGTCTGACGGGATCGTTCTTCCTCCGTGTGATGCCAAACCGCTTGTTCTTCATCATCAGTGTCATCATGATGGCACTCTCGATGTGCGGACTCTTCATCGGCACAGAGAAGTGGATGCTCTATACCGCCATTGCCCTTGTGGGTTACGGTAACTCGAATATCTTCTCCATCTGTTTTGCCCAGGCCCTCACGGCCATGCCGCAGAAGCAGAACGAGGTGAGCGGTCTGATGATCATGGGTCTCTTCGGAGGAACCATCTTCCCTTTACTGATGGGCTTTGCCAGCGATGCCATCGGCCAGGCCGGTGCCGTCATCGTCATGGCCGTCGGAGTGATCTACCTATTTACTTACATTAACAAGGTGAAGTAAAAAAAGTTTATAGTTGATTGTTTATAGTTTATAGATGATAACCTGGCAAGCCCTTGAAATCACCGAAGACTATAGAAGTAATCAACTATAAACTATAAACATTAAACTATAAACTATAAAGTAATATGGAAAAGAAACGTTACATTGTCGGCCTCGGAGAGGCATTATGGGATGTACTTCCCGAAGGAAAGAAATTAGGCGGTGCACCTGCCAACTTCGCTTATCACGCAGCACAGTTCGGTCTTGACACCATCGCTATCAGTGCCCTGGGTGAGGATGCCCTGGCAGAAGAGACCATCGAGGCACTGAAGGAACACAACCTGAACTACCTGATGCCGAGGGTGCCCTATCCTACGGGAACGGTGCAGGTGACACTGACGGGTGACGGCATCCCCACCTATGAGATCAAGGAGAACGTGGCGTGGGACAATATCCCCTTCACCCCAGAGATGGAGGAGATTGCCAAGAACGCCCGTGCCGTCTGCTTCGGCTCACTGGCACAGCGCAACATCGTCTCTCGTGAGAATATCCGTAAGTTCCTCGATACTACACCTGACGACTGTCTGCGCATCTGTGACATCAACCTCCGCCAGCAGTTCTATTCGAAGGAGGTGCTCGAGGATTCGTTCTGCATCTGTAACATTCTGAAGATTAACGACGAGGAATTGGTGGTTGTGAACCGTATGTTCGGCTACGACGGTCTCGATATGCGTCAGACCTGTGAGAAGATCGTGCAGGACTATCATCTGAAGATGCTCGTGCTCACTTGTGGTACCAACGGTTCTTATGTGTTTACCGATGACGGTCTGACCTCATTCCAGGACACGCCGAAGGTGGAAGTGGCCGATACCGTGGGTGCCGGTGACTCTTTTACAGGCAGTTTCTGCGCCTGTATCATCAATGGTAAGCCTGTTCAGCAGGCCCATAAGATTGCCGTATCCGTCAGCGCCTTCGTCTGCACCCAGAACGGTGCCATGCCGATTGTGCCGATTGACAAATTCTGTCAGTAATCGGGGCAATTTTGACATAAAGCATAAGGACCTGAGCCAAGAAATAGGCTCAGGTCTTTATTTTTTTTCTTAAAAAGCAGGCATATTCCAAATATTTTGCGTATCTTTGTGGCCTACAAATAATTGACAAGCCAATGAAAAAGAATCGCTTAACCAGATTAATGCTTTTTGGAATATGTGTCCTATTGGCCTCATGTTCCGGGAAAAGCCCCAAATATATTATAGGTGTATCCCAGTGCTCTGAGGATATCTGGCGCAACTGGCAGAACTCCGAGATGAAGATGGAGGCCAACTTCCATGAGGATGTGGAACTGCGCTTTGCTACGGCTCACGATGATTCCAAACTGCAAAGCCAGCAGATTGGCGATCTTATTGAGAGCGGTATCGACTTGCTGATCGTGGCCCCCAACCAACGATCGTCGGTATCCCCGGCTATCGACCGTGCCTACGACAAAGGGGTTCCCGTCATCGTGTTTGAACGGAAGACCGACTCCCGGAAATATACGGCCTTCGTCAGTGCCGACAACTATGAGATGGGTCGCCAGATGGGTCGCTACGTCGTCAACAGGCTCAATGGGAAAGGGCGTGTGATGGAGGTATTAGGACTGGAAGGTTCGTCCCCGGCAGAGGAACGTCACAAAGGATTCACCGATGCCCTGAAGGAGACAGACGTGGAGATTGTGGCAACAATCCAGGGAGACTGGACAGAGACAAAGGCATACGAGGCTGTGAGAAGTTATAAGGGAGATTTCACAGCCATCGACCTCGTATTTGGCCATAACGACCGTTCTGCCCTTGGAGCCCGTAAGGCTTTCCAGGAAAGGATGAAGACTTCTGCCCTCCCGCTATTCTGCGGCATCGACGGCCTGCCAGGTGAGAATGGTGGCATCCGGCAGGTGCGTGACTCGCTGCTCGATGCCTCATATATCTATCCCACCCGTGGCGACCATTTGCTGCAGTTGGCATTGGATATCCTCGACGGCAAGCCCTACGAGAAGGAGACGATGCTTACCTCTGCCCTCGTCACCCCGGAGAATGCCGAGGTGCTCTTCCTCGAAAGCGACGAGGTGATGCGCCAGTCTCAGAATCTGGAGAAACTTCAGAAACAGGCCAGCGCTTATCTGCAACAGCTCGCCGCCCAGCGTACCATCACCCTGATGGCCCTCATACTCATCGCGCTGTTAGTGTTGGCGATGGTTCTTTTCTGGCAGTATCATCGCAGCAAGGTTTCTGCTCAGCACGAACGTGTGATCAATAATCTGTGGAATTTGGAGGTGCCTGCGGAATGTGATGTTACGAGGAGTGAGGAAGGAATTTCGAGGAACGAGGAAGGAATTTCGAGGAATGAGGAACGAGGAACGAGGAATGAGAATAGTCAAAGTACTGATAACTCTGCCACGGACTCTGAGGAAGACGGTAATCTCCTTCCTCCTTCCTCCTTCCTCCTTCCTCGAAACGAAGAACCCCTCTTCATTGTTCTCTTCAAGAAGGTGGTCGAAGCGCGACTGGCCGACAGCGACCTCAGTGTCGACGACCTGGCAGCCGCCATGAACCTCAGTCGTGTGCAGCTCTATCGTAATACGGCTCCCTCCTATTTCACCAAGTGCTTTAAGGACGAATTTGGTGTCAGCCCCTCTGACCTCCAATCCAAATAGTCATTTCTCTTACCTCTTACCTCTCACCTCTGGATCTTTACCTCTCACCTCTGAATCCTAACAAAAATCGTTCATTTCATAGCAAATTTGTTTCATGAAACAATTATTGCATGAGATGAACGATATTTTAACGCCCATCCTTATAATAGATAGTACTTTTGCAACAGATTTAATTCACAACAGTACTAATCAATTAAAAAATCAACAATGGAACAACTAAAGAAAACGTTTCTGAGTTTAGCACTTCTGCTGGTAAGTACAATAATGTACGCGCAGAGTGAGATCAGTGGAACGGTGGTTGACGCCTCTGGCGAGTCAGTCATCGGTGCCACGGTGATGGAGAAAGGTACGTCGAATGGTACGATCACCGATTTCGACGGTAACTTCACAATCAAGGTGAACGAGGGCACCATCCTCGTCGTTTCGTACATTGGTTATCAGACACAGGAAGTACCTGCCCAGCAAGGGATGAAGGTGACACTGAAAGATGATGCCGAGGTACTGCAGGAGGTGGTCGTCACTGGTTATCAGGTACAGCGCAAGTCCGACCTGACGGGTTCGGTAGGCGTGGTGGAGACCAAGGACTTCAAGTCGAGCAACACCGACCCGATGGCTTCACTGCAAGGTAAGGTGCCAGGCATGACGATCAGGACATCCGGTTCTCCTTCGGGCGAGGCTGATGTACATATCCGTGGTATCGGTTCTATGGGTGGTTCAAGCACTGCACCTCTTTATATTGTGGACGGTATGCCCTACAGCGGTTCGCTCAACAGCCTAAATGCAAATGATATTGAGACCATGCAGGTGTTGAAGGATGCTGCCTCTGCTTCTATTTACGGATCACGTGCTGCCAATGGTGTGATTGTCATCACCACCAAAAAAGGTAAGAAGGGTGATAAGACCAATATCGACTTCAATGCTTCTGTTACTGCATCTTGGATGACTCAGAAGATGAAGCTTCTTAACAGCCAGCAGTATGCAACGGCTCTGGTTCAGGCAGCTCTCAATGACGGCAAGAACCCCTACGACTATGCCCAGAACTACGGTCTGACGCTGGAAGCTGCCGGTGGCACTCCTATTTCTGTTTACAATCCTGCTACAGGCACTATGGAGTCCTATTCCGTAGGCGGTTTCTACGACGGTTATATGAACGCCAAGCAGACGATGCTGTACAGTGATACCGACTGGGTAGATGAAATCGGCCGTACAGGCTTCACCCAGAACTACGACATTTCTTTCTCAAAGGCCAGCGAAAAGAGCACACAGCTCTTCTCCTTCGGCTACAAGAAGGCCCTGGGTGTGCTGAAGGATACCGACTTCGAGAACTTCTCAGCCCGTTTCAATAACAGCTATAAGCTCAACAAGATCATTACCGTTGGTGAGAATGCTCTGTTCTCTTATTCTAATAATGTTGACTGCGCTCCATTGGAGAATGCCCTGAAGATGGCTTCGACACTGCCCGTCTATGAAATCGACGGTGAGACCTTCTCTGGTCCTGTAGGTGGTATGAGCGACCGTCAGAACCCGATGCGCGAGCTTTACCACAACAAGGACAACCGTCTGAAGAAGTGGCGCATCTTTGCCAACGCATACGTTGACATCACGCCGATCAAGGGTATGCTCTTCCGTTCAAATTTCGGTATCGACTACACGAACGGTTATATCCGTAGCCTGCAGCATACTTTTGACTCGGACGTCGTGAAGAACAGCACCAGTGCCAGCACAATGTCACAGAACCACAGCACCAAGTGGACGTGGTCGAACACCCTGCAGTATAACTTTGACATCGTGGAGAGCCATAACCTGAATATTCTGGCTGGTATTGAGCATCACCGTGACTATGGTATCGATTTCTCTGCACGCCGTGAAGATTATCCCCTCGAGACCTTAGACTATATGTGGCCGGGTGCAGGTACAGGTATTCAGACGATAACAGGTGGTGGCGACAGCTACAAGCTGATGTCTTACTTCGGCAAGATCGACTACAACTGGAACGACCAGCTGCTGGCTTCAGTCACCATGCGTTACGACGGTTCAAGCCGTTTCGGTAAGAACAACCAGTACGTTATCGTATCTCTAAGCACATCAATGCCGACTGGCTTCGTGACTGGAAACTTCGCGTCAGCTATGGTGTGACTGGTAACCAGGGTATGAACTCGAACAATGCCCACTACGGACTCTATATGGCCAATTACGGTTCAGACCGTGAGAACTCCACAGCATACGACGTCAACCTGCAGGGTTCAGGCACAATGCCATCTGGTTACTTCAAGAGTCAGTCTTCCAACGAAGACCTGAAGTGGGAGCAGTCATCACAGTGGAACTTCGGTACCGACTTCTCGCTCTTCGGTGGTGACTTGTATGGATCTTATGATGTATTCTTCAAGGAGACGAAGGATATGCTGGTTCAGCCCGCTTTCCTCGGAGCCATCGGTTTTGGCGGTCAGACTTGGATCAACGGTCCTACACTGAAGAACTGGGGTATGGAACTGAACTTAGGTTATCGCCACACAACGGCATACGGACTGTCTTACGACATCACCGGTAACATCGACTTCTACCGTTCAAAGGTGACTTACCTCCCCGAGAACTCCAAGAACTCTTACGAGCACAATGACTATCACAACCTGGCTCAGGACGAGAAGGCATACGGTTCGCTCATCGGATATGTAGTAGAAGGACTTTATCAGAGTCGCGAGGATGTGCTCGCTCATGGACAGGCTGGTGCCCGTGTAGGTGGTCTGAAGTATGCCGACCTTAATGGCGACGGTAAGATCAACGAGGCAGACCGCACATGGATCTACAATCCCGTACCCAATTTCTCATACGGTATCAATATCAACCTTGCTTATAAGAACATTGACTTCACGATGTTCTGGCAGGGTGTAGCTGGTGTCGATGTCATCAATAACCAGAAATACCAGACCGACTTCTGGAGCATTACCGATGCCGGTTCCAACAAGGGTGAGCGTCTGATTGACGCCTGGACGCCAGCTAACAGCGGTTCAACGATTCCTGCCCTGACCACCTCGAATGGTGCCGACGAGGGCCGCATGTCTTCCTATTTCGTGGAGAACGGTTCTTACGCCAAGATGCGCACCTTGCAGTTAGGCTATAAGTTCCCTGCCCAGCTGGCAAAGAAGCTGTTGCTCTCAAGTGCCCGTGTCTATCTCTCTGGCGACAATCTCCTGCTCATCAAGTCAAGTTCTCTGACCTGCTCTGATCCTGAGAATACAGCATGGGCCTATCCTCACACAGCCTCCGTCACATTTGGTGTACAGGTGGGATTCTGATAAAGGTAAAAAAGTAAAAAGGTAAAAAAGTAAAAGAGTTATGAAAAAGAATAATATATACAAAAAGGTGTTGGCAGGAGCATTCTCTTTCCTCCTTCCTCTTTCCTCGTTCCTCGTGATCAGCTGCACCGTTGATGATGTGAAGCCACAGGGCACGTTGGACGAAGAGACAGCCTATTCAAGCCCCGACAAGCTGGTTACCGCAGCATACGCCAAACTGGGCGACGACTGGTATTCCTATCCCTTTAACCTCTGGCCATACGGCGATATGAGTGCCGACGACTGCCTGAAAGGCGGTTCTGGTGAGAACGACACCGGCTATCACCCCATGGAGATCTTTACGACCTTGCAGCCAGATCGTGGTGAGTTCGACGAACTGTGGTATCAGCTCTACAGTGCCATCTCCCGCTGCAACCGTGCCATCGAAGCACTGAACGACGTACAGGACACTCCTGCCAACCGTCAATACATGGCAGAGGTACGTTTCCTCCGTGCCCACTTCTATTACAAGTTGCAGCAGATGTGGTATGAGGTGCCTTTCATCACCGAAGGTATGACCAATGCCGACATCGAGGCTTGCCCACAGAGCTCGCACGATCAGATTATGCAGCAGATCATCGACGATTTCCAGTTTGCCTATGAGAATCTGCCCGAGGCAGCTCCCGGCACCACAGGACGCGCTCACAAGGTAGCTGCTGCTGCCTATCTCGCCAAGTGCTACCTGAACTGGGCATACGGTGACGGTTATGAGGCTTCAACAGGTTATAGCCACGTTGATCAGGCCAAGATCCAGAAGGTCATCGAGTACACTGACGTTGTAAAGAACTCACCTTACGATTATCTCGACACTTACGGACACATCTTCCTGCAGGACTATGCCAACTCCGTAGAGAGCATCTTTGCTGTGCAGCACTCCAACAGAGCTGACGACGGAACGAAATATGGCCGTGCCAACTGGTCGAATATGCTGAATGGCGTATGGGGCATCTGGTCGTGCGGATGGGACTTCCACAAACCCTCACAGAACCTTGTCAATGCTTTCAAGACCAAGAACGGTCTTCCTATGGACGATTTCGATGCTGACCATAACGCCATCCTGATCAACGGTGCCGACACCAAGTATAAGTACGATCCCCGTCTGTTCCACACCGTAGGTATGCCCACCTATCCTTATAAGTATGAGGCACAGTACACGCTGACAAAGGCAAACAGCCGTACTCCCAACACCTACGGTTACTACTGCTCGATGAAGGAAGTTCCGCAGCGCTCGAAGGGTGAGGATTACGACATGCCCTGGCAGGCCTTCGGCGTGAACGACTACGTGCTGCGCTATACCGACGTGATGCTGATGCGTGCTGAGGCTCTGATAGAAAAGGGCGACCTGAATGGCGAGGCCCTGCAGATCATCAACGACATCCGCTCCCGTGCCAAGAAAGACATCAGCGCCACTTCGCTCATCGGCTATGCCAAAGACCAGTGTGACATCAGCCTCTATTGCCTCACAAGACGATGCCCGCAAGGCACTGCGCTGGGAACGTCGCGTAGAGTTGGCTATGGAAGGTCACCGTTTCTTCGACCTGCGTCGCTGGGGTCTGCTTTCTTCTACACTCAACAAGTACTTTGAGACGGAGAAGACCGACGAATACGACAGCCAGACTTACGCTCTGTACTACAAGGACGCCTTCTTCACAGCCAATAAGAACGAGTACTTCCCCATCGCCAACAACCAGATGAACTACGTTCAGGGACTCTATCATCAGAACAAAGGCTATTAATAAAGGTAAAAAAGTAAAAAAGTAAAAAAATAAAGAGTTATGAAGACAAATAATATATTTTATAAGGTTAGGGATTTGGCCAAGAAGGTTTTACCTTTTTACCTTTTTACCCTTTTACCTTTATTCACGGCTTGTCAGGACAGAGATCTTCCAGGATCAGGTGAGATGCAAGTTGCCAGTCCCGATGTGACAACAATCAACGGCACACCCAGTGGCGACAATAATTACGACTATACGATCACGTGGCCACAAAGCAGCCAAGGTGCCACGATGCAGGTGGCTGTCTATAAGAACGGCACTCAGATGCAGAGTCTCACACCATGCCCCTCCGGTTCGTTCACACTGAAGAATCTGGAAACCAATCAGCTCTATGAGTTCCTCTTCAAGTATGCTAACAATGATGCGCTCTCGAATGGCGTGATGACCAGTTACACACGTCCTGGCGCATCGGCTCCAAGCGATTTGAAGTTTGAGCAGATTGACATCAGCGATGATCAGCGCGACATGCAGGTGTCTTGGAAAGCTAGCAGCGATGCCACATCATACATCCTGAAGTTAGCGAATGGCGACGGTAGCAGAGTGATTGAGGAGACCGTCAACGGCACTTCTTATCTGCTGAAGGATGTTGCTATGAAGGAGCGTTGGGAGGCAACTCTGATTGCACAGAACAATGAAGGTAAGGCATTGCCTATCTATGGTTCCGGTAAGGTTGGTGGCAAGATTCCTGCTTTCCTGTCAGAATATGCTACACCTGAGGAGCTTGTTGCCAACGGTGACGATGATGAGGCCAGCGCATGGCTGTGGTTCCAGGAGAACTATCCGAAGGGCGAATATGTTTACTTCGGCAATATCAACACCGTTGAGGACATTGAGGACTATCGCATGCTCTTCTGGCTGCGCGACATCGAGACAGGCAATGCCGATGACATCTGGAACTTCTCCGAAGTCGCCAAGAATGCAGCTCCCTGTATTGAGCAATATGTGAAGAACGGTGGTAACTTGCTGCTCTGGTCGCATGCCGTGCCTTACATTGGTACCATCAACCGTCTGTCAACATCCATTCTTCGTGGTGTGAGCAATGCCTTCGGCTGTGGCGTAGGTGGTTGGAACGGTGATGTTTGGAAGATGGGCGTATGTCTCAACACAGGTTCCTTCTCGAAGGATCTCAGCACGCATCCCATCTATGCTGGCATCGAGACCGAGAAGCTGAACGACAACTGCTTCAAGGCCATCGCCTTTAAGGGTGCTGGATGGACAGAAGACCACAACTGCCTGTTCTTCGATATCCCTGTTAAGCTCACAGGTCTGGACAACACTTCTGAGGAGTGCTACAACGTTGTGACTGAAGAATATGGCATCTATCCGCTCGGCACTTGGGATTCACAAGTCAACTGGGTATCTCAGCTGAACGTCTGGGAGGCCAAGGGTGCGCCCAAGGCTCCAGAGGGATTCCAGAAGGGTTGCGGTACTGTGCTCTGCATCGGCAATGGAGGTTGCGAGTTCTCGATGAAGAACGAGGACGGCTCTCCCGATAAGAGCGCCAACCCCAAGAACAACTCTTGCCAGGGTAACATCCTAAAACTGGCCACGAACAGTATCCAATATCTGATGTCCATCTAAGAAATCATTTGGACAACCCTCATAACGCATATAGGACTCGCATCCCTGCGAGTCCTATATAGCATTAATCATCATTAATAACTAAAAACCAAAACCAATATGAAAAAGAAAACTTATCTCACGGCGAAAATCATCTCATTCCAAACTTTTTCGCTTTTATTTCTCCAACTTATAGCGACAACTTTCCCCTCAGGCGACAAACCGCCCTAACCGCCTCAAAACCTGTCGCCTGATAAGAAAGTTCCGTAATTATTTGGTGCTTTCAAGAATTATCCTTACCTTTGCAGCATCTTAGTTAACAAAACGTTTTTTACTATGGGAGTATTACAGAGCATTTTATCAGGAAGTGACGACTGTCATAAGTCGCCGGAATCGTTAATGTCGGTTAAACTTTTGTTTAATCCGATTACAATAAACAAAAGTTTATTATCTTTGCAGCGTCAGGTGGCAAGAAACTTTTAAGGTGATTATGGAAAAGGCAACGACAAATATTAAGGATCCCAAAGCCAGGGCATACTTTGATGATGTCACTGAGGGAAAGAAACCTGCTGTTCAATTGACCGCAGAGGAATACGAGCAGGGTATAAACGAGTTTGACGACGGCATGCGTAAAATCATCGCTGAAGCCGACGAAATGATATTCCGTGCCAAGTTAGGGGATCTCCCCGAGGCCCTGTCATTCAGTTATATCGCCCAGAAATACTTTGGCAAATCACGTGGTTGGCTCATGCAGAAAGTAAATGGCAATAAGGTTAACGGAAAGATAGCCTCCTTTACAGACGAGGAGCGCCGTCAGTTCCGCGAGGCCTTGCAGGATCTGAGTGAAAAGATGACCGCTGTGGCAATGACTTTATAAGCTTGCCCACAGAAAAATGAAGTCGCAGACATATGCATATGCCAGCGGCTCCCATTTTACTTACACTCGATTCTTTTTAGCATCAAATTCGCTTGGTTTTGGGCGGAGATGAAGAAAAACATGAGGCTTTTGCAAAGATAGCGATACAACTTTCAATATTTATTTGTAACTTTGCAGCGATGATTGCGAAAAGACTGATAGGAATCATAGTTGTGGGAGCGGTGGTGCTCCTGACGGGCTGTAGAGCAGTTGGAACAGCAGAACCGTTCTGGCGAGGCGATGCTGAAAAACTCGTTGGCTGAGTCGTTACAGCGATTTACAAAGTATATTGCCCAACGATGCAAGACTTCCGACAGCTAGCGTTTATATAGACAGAAACATTAACAACAATTATCGAAATGAAAACAATGGAACTTAGGAGAATTACTTTTTTGATGCTTGCAACTTTATGCTCTGCCTTTTGCAGCAGTAATGAGCAGGAAAAGCCGTTTACGACAGATTCGACGAAGTTGTTCCAACCCCTCGACCTTGGTTTCAGCAGAGGCGAACGACAGGGGGACTTTTCTCAACCTCGTATGCACATCGAGGGTGACAAGCTCTACGTCTGCACCAGCCAGGGCCTCTACGCCAAAGACCTGACCGACGACAAAAGCGCGTGGCTGCCAGCGGGCTTCAACGGCATCCCTCTACAGGACTATGCCCGCAGAGGTACTGACATGCTGGCTCTACGCTATAATGAGGGCGGAGAATACCTTCTTCTCTCGCATGACGGCGGACAGACATATAAGGATGTGACTCCCGACATCTTCCGAAACGGAGTGCATGAGCGACTTGGAAATCTCGTACAGCATCCTACAGACCCGAATACGTTGCTTGTCGCTTCTATCTACAAGGGCGTATGCCGCTCCATTAACTTCGGCCAGACATGGGAGCAACTGACAGGATTTGTGTATGGGAATACTGCTGCATCTTTCATCGGCTTTCATCCTGCAAGGCCGAATGTCATCTACAACAGCGGGGAAGGCATAATTTGCGAAGGGCACATTAACATCACCTACGACGGTGGGCAGACGTGGAATGACCACGGAAATTCGCTCGACTTTCCCGGCGACAACTGCGTTCACCAAGTTGCGTTCCACCCTACCAATCCCGACCGCTGGATAGCCGGTGGCGAGGGCTGCGTGTTCCTCACCGCCGACAACGGCCAGACGTGGAACTGCCAGAACTACTGGGGCGACGAGACTCGCGTAGCCTACTGGTACTGCACGACCTTCGACGACGAGCATCCCGACACTGTGTATATGGTGGGATGCCTGAGGCGGAATGGTCAGAAGAATGCTTGCATTAAAATAATGTGCTCCACCGATGGCGGACGCTCGTGGCATAATTCGCAAGTGATGGAGTCAATGAGGGAATTCGACAGAGTGAACGACCTGCAGCAATATCACGACCTTATACTCATCTATACCGAAAGCGATGTCTACACCGTCTCGAAGGCCGAACTTATCGCCCAAAGCACCACTGCCATTCGCTCCGTCACCTCAGACACGGCGACCGCCCCGACCTACGACCTCCAGGGCCGCAAGTTGCAACAAACACCGCAGAAAGGAGTTTATATCCAGAATGGCAGAAAGCGGATTGTGCGCTAAAATATACTACCTGACTATGTCAGCGAACAAATAATCTTCGACGTGGAATCAGTGTTCTTTGGCGTAGAACAAACGTTCCACGTCGAAGAACAAACTTTAGCAGGCACTAAAGTCTCCTTTTACAGGCAGCAGAATCACCTTTTCAAGGCATCAGTCTCATACACATGGGGACAGGAACGCTGTGTATGAGCAACGGAAGATTTGCCCTCTGTTCTTAAATTATCCTAAAAAATCCTAATTAGGATAATATGAATAAATTTCAGGGCGCGATGGGGCCTGACCCCATTGCGCCTCTATCTGCCCCCAAGACCCCTGAGCAGGAAGTGACTCTCTCCCTGCACCCTCCAATCAAGGCTCCGCCCCGATACCCCGATGACCAATTATACAGAAAACCGCTAAAGCAGAATTATGGCAACGACAGCCAAAGCATCCGAGCACATCAAGCCGTGCAACATCGCCCAGAGTGAGCGGCACAACAGGAGGGACGCAGACTACATCGCATCCCTCAATCCTGCCATGCTC
>CACYQO010000032.1 GCA_902776545.1 uncultured Prevotellaceae bacterium
GGATGCTGCCCACGGCTGCCTCAGCACTCGTGTACTGCTGGGTGATGGCTCCCATCTCCATACCGTCGGTGATGATGATGTTCTGGTAGCCAAGTTCACCACGCAGTTTGTCTTGCAGGATAATGGGCGACATGGTAGATGGCACATCGGAACCCGTCACATTGGGCGCACCGATATGAGCCGTCATGATCAACTGGCAGCCCCATTGAATGCCCGCTTTGAAGGTCACCATTTCACAATCCATCATCTCGGCCCATGTCTTCTGAGTCGATGCATAGCCGAAATGTGTATCAGCTTTCGTGTCACCATGACCGGGGAAGTGCTTGATACACCCCGTCACTCCTGCATCCTTCAGACCTTGCAGGTAGTTCGTCACCATGGGGGCTGCCACTGCAGGATCGTCGCTGAAAGCCCGAGGACCGATGATGACGTTCTCTGGATTGGTGTTCACGTCGGCCACAGGCGCAAAGTCGATGTCGAAGCCATAGCGGTGCAGGTAGGTGCCGATGGTATTGCCGCACTCATAGGCGTTACTAGGATCACCCGTAGCACCGATGGCACTCATCGACTCATACTTCTTGACGTTGAAGTTCGGATTGTTGGCGATACGGGCCACACGACCGCCCTCCTCGTCGATACAGAGCAGCGGTTGGCCGTTAAGCGATCGTATCTGGGCCATCAGTTTCGAGAGCTGTGCCTCATTATCGATATTCCACGCATAAAGGATGAGTCCGCCTATGGGATAGCGTTCGTTCACATCGCGCATGGTCTGGTTCACCTCAAGGATGGGATTCTCCTGAAGGTCAGCATAAGTATTCCAGTGAATGGTGGTGTCGAGCGTTTCCATGCGGACATAGAACATCTGCCCTACCTTCTCGCGTAGAGTCATCTGTGAAAGTTGCTCTTCCACCGCATCCCTCGGCAAGCTTGGCTCATCGTAGTTTGAGCAGGAGGTCACCATAAGGCCGCAGGTCAGGATGGCGGCCATCTCGTTTTTTTCACCTTTTCATCTTTTCACCTTTTCACCTTTATCAAAGCTGCACACTGACAGCCTTGCCGTTATACTGCACCATCTTTCCCTCAGGATTGTCGAGATTAAGTGCTTTGGGTGCATCCTTCGAAATGAGCACGACATTGAAGCGACGATCCTTCAACATGCCGTCGAAACGACCCTTGCGGGCACCGAAGGAGACCGTACGGGAGGCATCATCGTAGGTGATGTCGATGGTGGCGTACTTGCCCATCTCGTAATTATAGTTCGTGCCTTCGTCTTCATAGAGACGGAAGCGGCCATTCTGTCCTGCATAGACGTAGAGGTTGATGAGTTCTGCGGGTTTCTCGTCGCTCCACTCCATTTCCGGACCGAAGGGGATGATGGCTCCCTCACGCACAAAGACGGGGATCTGCTCGTAAGGTGCATCGACGATGAGACGCTGTCCACCAGCGATGTACTCACCGGTATAGAGGTTGTACCAGCCGCACTGCTCCGGGAAGTAGACGCTGCGGTTGCGAGCCTTGTAGTAGCCTACGGGACAAGCCATCAGCGCAGGACCGAACATCCACTGGTTGCCGATGTTCTCCACGTTCTTGTCGCCGTTGAAGTCCATCACCAGCGCACGCATCAGGGTATAGTCGTTGAAGTGTGCCCAGCCAGCCATCGAGTAGAGATAAGGCATCAGACGGTAGCGCAGCTCGTCGTAATAGACGAACGACTTGTAGCAGGGATGCTCATCGGGTGCGATGTTCCAGATCTCACGCAGCGGCCACTGACCGTGAGCACGGAAGAGAGGGATGAACGTGCCAAACTGGTTCCAGCGCGTCTGCAACTCACGCCATTCCTTCAGGTCTTCGTTCTCCACACCAGTGCGGTCGAAGATCTGCTGGGCAGCCACATAACGGTTCTCCACACAGAATCCGCCCTGGTCCATGCCCCAGAAGGGGATGCCTGACATCGAATAGTTCAGACCTGCCGTCATCTGGGCACGCATATCCTCCCAACGGGTGCCGATGTCACCACTCCATGTAGCCGTAGAGAAACGCTGTTCACCGGCAAAGCCGCTACGCGTCAACAGGAACACACGAGGCTCGTTGGGCTTGCCCTTATAAACAGAGCGCTGACCGTTGTAGATGGCGTCGGCATTGACCGTAGAATAGGCATTGAAGTATTCCGTGGAGGTGCCGAGGGCCGTGGGACCACTGAGAGCCTTGCGATACCACATCGGCGTACAGTCGCGGACGTTGGGCTCAGAGGCATCCATCCACCAGGCATCGACACCGGCGATGCCGTCGTGATTGTATTTCGAATAGAGATTCTCGTCCATCTGACGCCAGAACATCTTACGGGCGTCTTCGTCGTAGGCATCGTAGAACGAGCCACGGAAGCCGAGCCAGTCGTGGATATCGTCCTTGATAGCCTGACGGTACATCCAACCCTTGGCATCGAGTTCCTTATAGTTATCAACGGTGTCGTAGAACTTCGGCCAGACAGAGATCATGAAACGACCATGCATGGCATGGACGCTGTCGAGCATCGCCTGCGGATTGGGATAGCGGTTGTTTTCGAATACATGACTGCCCCAGGAGTCGAGCTTCCAGTAGTTCCAGTCCTGTACGATATTATCGATGGGGATATGACGCTTACGGAACTCGGCGAGGTTGTCCTCAATCTCCTTAGCACTCTGATAGCGCTCACGGCTCTGCCAGAAGCCCAACACCCACTTCGGATAGAGCGAGGCCTTACCCGTCAGCGTACGATAGCCGGAAATCACCTCATCGAAGTTCTGACCGGCGATAAAGTAGTAGTCCATATCCTTTGCCATCTCACTCCAGATAGTGAGCTGTTCGCGCTGTTCCTTGCTGCGGGGCTCTGCCACACGGAGACCACAGTAGGCCTCGCCACCGTCGGGCTGCCATTCGATGCGGAGTTGGTTTCTGACACCCTTACGCACGTTGGCGGTGAACTTATAGGTGTTGGGGTTCCAGGCCGTGCGCCAACGTTCGGGCACCACTTCCTTTCCGTCGATATACACCTTCACATAACCGCTGTAGTAGAGGATGAACTGATAGTCAACCTCTTTGCCTGTACACTTGCCGCAACACTCGGGTTCGATGAAACCCTCGTAGACGACGTTGGCTCCCTGAAGATTAACCCCCTTCGGCAGATTCTTGATACCGCCGTCATCGGTCTTGCAGGCAATCTCAGAGGTTGCGGGATAGGCATACTCGTAGTAGATGGAGTCTTCGTCGCGCACGAGTTTCTTACCCTTTGCATCGATATAGGTGCCCGTGAGGTGGCCTTCCCTGCCCTGCTTGTCATAGAGTTTGAAGGCACGGTTCAGCTGGAGGTAGTCGTTGGGATTACCGAAGCGGCAATAACTGTAAGAGTCCCACAGCAGACCATAGCCCTTGTTTGATAGCACGAAGGGGATAGACACCTTCGTATTATACTGGAACAGGTCTTCGTTCTTGCCCTTCATATTAAACTCCTCCGACTGGTGCTGACCGAGGCCGTAGAAGGCTTCATCTTCAGGTGAGTCGAAGGTCATCTGCCAGGTGAGGCCATGCTTCATCTCCTCGGTGAGGGCTGCCCCACCCTTAATACCGTACTCACGCTCAGGCACGGTGAAGTCCTTGAACTGCTTACCGTCCTCGATCTCCTTGAGCAACTCCTTGCCCTCGGCGTCGTAGAACTTAATACGTCCGTCTTCCTTCTTCACGACGGCTTTCACGTTCGCGGCCTTTACAATGACCTCATCATCATTCTCCGTGATGCTGTAGGAGCCTCTGGGAGGCGTCGTCTGCGGCACGATCATCAACGAGGCAGGCTTCTGCGGCAGGGCATCCTTCGAGGTGGCACGCACACGGATGATGTTGCCGTTCATCACTTCCAGACGAATCACCTTCGCCTGTCCTCCGTCGGGACGGATAGTCACTTGGTTCTCACTGGTCTGTACATCTACTGCCAGCGACGTCATCGACGCGAGCAGGACAGACCCTAACAAAAAGATTCTTTTCATAAAAATGTTCTAGTTTATAATTTTTTACAACGAATTTCACGAATTTATTCTTCGTCCATCAGGACGGCCTCTTCCACTTCCTCTGGCTGTTCCAGCGGCAGGGTGATGGTGAACACGGAACCACCACCGGCATTGTTGTCGCCAATGACAGTGCCGCCGTGGGCTGACACTATATCCTTCACGATGGAAAGGCATACGCCGGGATCATCATCGCTGACCACCGGGTCGAACATGTGTTCCTTCGCACCCTCAGGCAGTCCGATGCCGTTGTCGGAAATACGGATGGTGCCTGCGGAAGGTGTCTTGTCGACGAACACCTTGATGACACAGTTGCTGGGTGAGAACATCACCGAGTTATTCAGCAGGATCTGAATGGCCTGACCCATCATGTCACGGTCGAAGGGCATCACAAGGTCGTTGGCGAGGGGGAAGAAGGAGAACTTCAACTTCTTGCCCTCAGGTGCCTTGAACTGGGCGCACTGTTCCTTCATGAACTCCTGGAGGTCAGCCGGCTGACGGTTCAATTCGGTAATCTCCCACTCCGGCGCCTGACTCCTGACTCCTGTCCCCTGACTCCTGACTCCTGACTCCTGACTCCTGACTCCTGTCTCCTGACTCCTGACTCCTGACTCCTGACTCCTGTCTCCTGACTCCTGATTCATCATCTGCGTCTTGATCTCATTCATCCACTGTTTCTTCTCGACCTCACGGCGCAGATTCTCCAATTCGGCCTTCTCCATCTGCTTTTTGATGAAGAGCTTACGCCAATACCAGATGCCTGCTGCGACACAGGCGAGGAAGAGCAGCATAAGCCAGCGGTTTCGGAGCAACGGCGGGGTGATGGTCAGTTTGAGGGTTGCTTCCGCCTCGCCCATCGTACCGTCGTCGTTCAACATACGCACATGCAGGATGTAACTGCCGTGGTGCAATGACATATAAGTGATGTTGGGATTGTTCTCCTCTGTCTTCATCCACTTGTCGCTGAAACCCTCCAGCTGGTAGATGAAGCGCGAGGGATTGTGTATCTCACCCTTGTTCGTGGCAAGCTGGATAGTGAACTGGTTCTCATCATACCTGAGGACAAGCTCCTCACACTCATTGAGGGCCTTTTCAAGGATCACCCGACCTTCATATTTCTGTCCGACGCCCATCTGCTGTCCGAAGAGTTTCAGACCACTGAACATCGGGCGTTCGTCGTTGTTGACATTCGTGATGAGTTTGGGGTTGATAATATCGACGCCGCCAATACCTCCCACGAGGATCATGCCGTCGTGGGTACGGGAGATGGAACGCTGGTTGTAGGGACCCTGCTGCAGACCGTCCTTGCTGCTGAAACTGCGCACGAGGAACGACCACTCACCATTGTCCTCCTTCTTCGGTACGACGTTCGAAATACCATGTTCCGTCACTACCCACACCGTATGGAGCAGATCCTCAGCGATACCAACGACACTCGATCCGAAGAGTCCGGAGTTCATGTCAAGTAACTTCTGATGGCCTGTCTTCGGGTCGAAGATACAACAGCCCGCCGTAGAACCCTGCCAGATCAGTTCCCGACTGTCTTCCATCACACAGACGGTATTGGCTACAGCCACCGGCTGCCCTGGTATGGCGGGGATGGTGAAGTTCATCACCTTGCCGCTCACGGGGTTGATGAGCGAATAGTAGTTCGAGTGCCCCACCAGCAGCCAGCCTTTCCGCGTCCACGAAGCCGAGGTCATGAAGTTCTCGGGCATCTTGCCGTTGTAGGAGTTCCAGGTCAGGAACTTCCCGGTCTTCGTCTGCAGCTTCTGCACACCGCTGCCGAGGGTGCCGACCCAGATGTCGCCCCACTTGTCTTCCGTCACCGACCACACATTATTATTCAACAACGCACCGTCGGTGTTTGAGGCGAGGTAGTTCTTCACATGTCCGTTGGCAATCTGTACGACACCACCGTTATAGGTGCCGAACCATACAGAACCGTCCTTGGCTCCGCAACTGGCCACCATCACGTCGGAGGCAAAGCCACAGCGGGCCTTGTCGTAGACCTCCGTCTCTCCCGTCTTGGGCATGTATTTGATGACACCACGGTTGTCGGTACCGAACCAGTAATTACCCTGCGTATCCTCGGTGGTGGTGTTGATATCACCCAACTCCAGAGTCCTGAAGCCGGAGAGGGTCTCGATATACTGGTTCAAACCGTTACGATAACCCGAGATCCACACGTTGCCGTCATGGTCGGCCATCATGTGCCTGATGGTATTGTCACTCAACGAGGTCTCGTCGAACTTATTGTTCAGCAACTGCTTCACCTCCTTACTCTTCGGGTCGATCACGAAGACACCCTCATGGTCTGTGCCGATCCAGATCCAGCCACGTTTGTCGGTCATCACGTCCCAGATCTGCAGCGGGTCGGGCAATGGAGCAATGCCATGTGCCTCTAAGAAACTGTTCACCGAGGGGTGCCACTGCTTGGCCTTCTGGTCATAGACGAAGGTTTTCAGGTTCGAGAGTACCCAGTAGTTGCCGTCAGGATCCACAACGATGTTATAGGCCTCACTGGTCTTGCCGCCATGTTCGATCATGTATCTGTCCTTCCATCTTACCTTACCCGTCTCTGGATCCACACCGATGAGTTCACCGTCGCTGGAGGCCACCAGCAACATACCGTCCCAGTCGGCCATCGACGAGAAGTAGAATTCCTTGGGCAGCAGACCTTCCTCGTAGCCGTACTTGGTCAACGTGTGTTTCTTTCTGCCATAGACATTGCAGTAGAGCCCCTCGTCGTAGGTCTTCACCCAGAGATTTTTCTTGGAGTCGATGTAGAAGCGGTCGATACCGCCGACGACACCGTATTCTGCCAACTGCTTGGCCGGATTTCTTATGGTACGCTCGGTCACAGGGTCGAACAGTGAGTAGTTCATGCCCTGCCTCAGCCAGAGCCGTCCGGCACCGTCCTCGAAGATCTGGTCCACGTAGTTGTTACGCAGTGTGGTCGTGTCGTTCGGATCGGAATAGTAGGTACGGAAACGGTAACCGTCATAGCGGTTCAGACCGTACGACGTGCCGATCCACACGAAGCCCTTCGAGTCCTGATAGATACAGTTGATGGTCGAGTTCGACAGTCCGTCTCGGGTATCCAGCCTCTTGAACTTCATGTCGGGGATGGTGTTCTCAGCACCAGCCCACAAGCTAATCAACAGTAGCGTTAAGCCTAATAGTCGTTTCATATCCTCCTGACGGTGGAGACGGTTTATCTTCCTCCTGCGTCTCCAGCGACGGAAGGGTTTGCGGAGGAACAAAACGGCCACAATCAACAGTACGTAACAGGCGATGGCCCACCACGAACGATACCACGGGGCGTCGATGGTGATGTCGAGACGGCTTTCCACCTCTCCCATCGTTCCGTCGTCGCGCAGCATCCTCACGCAGAGGGTATAGCTGCCTGGGGGCAGTGACATATAGGTGATGTCGGGGTTGTTGGCCGACGACTTGATCCACTTGTCGTTGAAACCCTCCAGCTGGTACACGAAGCGCGTGGCGTTGTTGATGCCGCCGTTGTCGGAAGCCATGTGGATGGTAAACTGGTTCTGTTCATACTTCAGCTGGATGCTGCGCTGCATGTCGAGCGCCTGCTCCAGAATGACACGCCCGTCGTATTCCTGCCCTACCTCTACCTCCTGGTCGAAGAGCACGAGTCCGCTGAACACGGGCCGCTCCTTCGAGTCGCCGTTGCCCAGCTTCAGGGTACTGATGATGTCGAGACCGTCCTGACCGCCGATGAGCAGTTCACCCGTGCGGGAACAGAAGATGGCACGCTGGTTGAACGGGCCGGGCTGCAGACCGTCGCGGCTGTTGAAGTTGCGGATGGTGAAGGTCCATGTGCCGTCCTCCTGTTTCAGGGGCGTGATGTTCGACACACCGTGGTCTGTCGCCACCCACATCGTGTGCCGCGTGTCCTCCGTCACGGAGACGGCATTCGAGCCGAAGAGTCCCGACTTCATGTCGAGCAGCGTCTTCTGCCTCGTCTTCAGGTCATAGATCACCACACCTGAGGGTGAGCACTGCCACAACAGTCCGCGACTATCAACGACAGCCTGTGTCGTGGCGGTCGATACGGTGATGGCCTTGCGGTCATCATCCGTGGGGAACGTGCCGTTGATGATCTTGAAATTACCCGGGTTGATCAGGGCGTAGTATTCCGAGTTACCTAATACAATCCAGCCGTTGCCGCCAGTCGAGATACTGTTTGTCCAGACGGTATTCAGCGTGGAGTTGTCGGCTGTGAAGGCCCGCTGCTGACCGGTCTTCTTGTCGATACGCACGGCTCCGCCGCCGAGCACACCCACCCAGATGTTACCCCACTTGTCTTCCGTGATGCCCCAGATATTGTTCGTCACCAGCGCACTACCGGGGTCCGTCGTACGGTAGTTCTTCCACTGACCGTTCTGATAGTGCAGGATACCACCCTCGTAGGTACCGAACCACAGGCCGCCGTCCTTAGCCGCGTAGCTGCCCACGATGATGTCGCTGGGCACGCCCAGACTCTGTTTCGTAAACTGCTCCACAGGTTCCAGCGTCTTCGGGTCCATCTTGATGATACCGCCGTCGTTACGGCCAATCCAATAGTAACCCTCCTTGTCTTCCGTGATGGTGTTGATATCACCGATAGGCATGCTCTTGAAGTTCGTCATCGACTCCAGACACATTGCCACGCCGTTCTTATAGCTGGCGAGCCACATACGGCCCAGTTGGTCGAGATACAGGTGTTTGATGGTGTTGTCGGGCAACGACGTCTCATCACCCTTCACGTTCAGGAACTGGCGCCACTGGCGGTTCTCCTCGTCGAGCACGAACACGCCCTGGTGGTCGGTAGCCACCCAAAGGAGTCCCTTCGCATCGTAGCGCACCTCCCACACCTGCACGTCAACAGGCACGTTCTCGTAACCCTGCGCACGCATCCACTCCGTCAGGGACGAATACCAGCGCTTCTCTTTCTTCACATAAATATAGGTACCCACCGAGTGGGTGATTACCCAGAGGTTCTGCTGCTTGTCTGTAGTCACCCAGTAGTCGTTATAGGCGTTCAGGGCATTCTTCACGTAAGGGTCCTTCCACAGCACCTTGCCCTTCTCGCCGTCGATGCACATCAGTTCGCCGAAAGTCGACACGAGCACCATACCCTCTTCCGTCTCGGTATAGGCCGACACGCCGAAGTCTTTCGAGAACTCATACGGTCCGTAGCCGAAGACGAAATGCTTCAGGTTTTTCGTCACGGGGTTGAAATAATAGAAACCCTCCTCATAACTCTTCACCCAATAGTTCATCTTCGAGTCGAGGTGGATACTCTCCATACCGCCTAACATGCCCTGTTCGTTCAGCCAGCGCGTCGGGTTACGGTCCACCTTCTCCGTCACCGGGTCGTACATCGTATAGTTCATACGCTGCTTCAGCCACAACCGTCCGCCATAGCCTTCCTGGATCTCGTCGATGCGGTTGTTACGCAGCGAGGTCGTGTCCTTGTCATAACTGAAATAGGTACGGATGCGGTAACCGTCGTAGCGGTTCAGACCATAATTTGTGCCGAACCACACGTATCCCTGGGAGTCGCGAAGGATACAGAAAACCTCGGAATTCGACAGGCCCTCACGGGTATCGACACGACGGAATCTCATGTCTGGAATGACTGCGGCTTCTGCCACAATCCCGATGCAAAACATCGTCAGGATAATCGAAAAACGTTTCACTACAACTGGCTTCATTATTGGTTGTTCGTAATTTTTATCGTACAAAGGTACACATTATATTTTATATACGCAAATATTTCTTCAAAAAAGTTGTTTTTTCTTGGTGGTTCCGGGAATTATTGCTACCTTTGTAGCTTCAAATTGACAGTATCGGATTATGAAGCTATTGAAAATGTTTTTGAGCATGCTGTCGCTGACGGGGATTGCGTCGTGCGGGAGCCTGAAACCCTGTCCTATCACGACGGGGACGACAAAGATTGTGTACAGCGAGCATACCAACTCGGGCATCGCTATCTCAACAACATATGAGATCACCCGAGACTCGCTGGTGTGGGACTACAACGAATACCGTGAAGACCTTCACCTGAGGGACGTGGTGCGCTATGACGCACAGGACTTCGAGACATTAGTAACAGCCCTCTCGACGATACGTTTCTCTGCTAAGGACGCCCACGATGTCAGTTCTGGAGGTGACGGATGGGCCTGCAGCTTCGACAACGGGGAGGGGCGCTATCTGCAATTCAACAACACCTACAAGCTCTCGGGCGATTACGAGAAGGTGACGGACCTCATCAAGCAGTTCGTGGATGCGCACCAGCCTGAAGGGGCTGCAAACATTAAAAAATCCTCATAAATAGGGATTGTGGGATTGAAATAATCATCGTACCTTTGCACCCGAAAAAATTAAGGTAACAAAGGTATGAATATATTATATAAGGTAAAGGCTAAATGGGTGATTGTTTTGCCCTTTTACCTTTTCACCTTTTCACTTTTAAATGCCCAAAAGCAGGACGACATGCGACAGACGGTGGAATACCTGGCTTCGCAGGAACTTGGCGGCCGATATCCCGGCACTGCCGGTGACACCCTCGCCTCTGAATTCATCGCCGGTAAACTTCGCAGTCTGAAGCTTAAGCCCGTTGTCAAGGGAAAGAAGAAAAAGGCTTTCTATCACGACTTCACCTATGGTAAGGAGAAGCAGATAACCACTCATAACATCATCGCCGTCGTTCCCGGAAAGGATAAGCAACTTAGAAACGAATACATCGTCGTAGGTTCGCATTACGACCATCTGGGCTTGGGTGGCCAGGGATCAGGTTCCCGTCGTCCTGACACCTTAGGCGTACACCCCGGTGCCGACGACAATGCCAGCGGTGATGCCGTAGTGCTCGAACTGGCCAGACATTTCAAGAAGGCAGGTTCGCCACGAAGCATCATCTTCATGTTCTTCGGTGCAGAGGAACAGGGGCTGGTCGGTTCCAAGAAGTTCCTGGAATGGATGAAACAAGAAGACAACCAACGCAAAAACCTTCCTAATAATATAAAAGGTATTGTCGCCATGGTGAACTTAGACATGGTGGGACGTATGCGCGACCATGCCCTGAGCGTGTCGGGAACAGGCACAAGCAGCGGATTCAAGGCGATGGCAGAGCAAGTGGCCGAACAGAAGAACCTGCACGTGACATGCGTTCCCGACGGCTATGGTCCCAGCGATCAGGCATCGTTCGTGGCGGCAGACATCCCTGTGCTCTTCCTCACGACGGGTGGCCACATGGAGTATCACACCCCTGCTGACGTGCCTTCAACCCTGAATTACGACGGTATGCAGGAAACGTTGGAGTTCACGCAGGAACTGGTCACCCGTCTGGCCGGCATGCCCGGAACACCTGACTTTATCAATGTGCCAGGCAGCAGCACGATGAAACATGCGAAGTTCAAGGTCACGTTAGGTCTGATGCCCGATGTGATGGGTGCCAGTAGCAAGCCCGGTCTCCGTGCAGACATCGTGGTGGCTGGGAAGCCCGCACATAATGCCGGCATCAGAAGCGGCGACATCATCCAGGAGATTGACGGCAAGCCCGTGAAGGACATCGAGGAATACATGCAGCGTCTGTCAGAACTTCAGGCCGGCACCACCATTCCCGTGAAAGTACTCCGGGGTGAAGAGATCATAACGTTTGAAGTTCACCTAACCCCTCCCGTAAGATGAAGAAATCCGTCTATTGGCTTTTAGCCGTTGTCATCACACTGGTATTGAGCATTTACCAGCGCATGACGGGGCCTACGTACCCCAAGAAAGTCACTGTGGAACTCCATGGGGAGCAATACAAACTGAAACTGCCCCGTAGTGGTGTGCAGCAGGATGCGATTGTGACACTGAAAGACGTTCCGTCAGACACCGAGGCCCAACTGCATTACCGTCGCTATCCGTCGGGAGACGACTACACCACAGTGGATTTCACATGGAAAGACAGTACATGCCAGGCCGTGCTGCCCGTTCAGCCCGTCGCTGGGAAACTGCAGTATTACATCACCGTCGAAGGAAAGGATTATCCAACAGATGAGCCGCTTGTGATTCGTTTCCGCAACGATGTGCCTGCCAATATCTTGGTGCCGCATATCCTGCTGATGTTCGCGTCCATGCTGTTTGCGGTCTATACGTTCCTGTTGGTCATCACGCGCAAGGCATATAAGAAATGGCTATGGATCACGGTGGCAACATTGTTTGTCGGCGGGTTTATCCTCGGCCCGTTGGTGCAGCACGTGGCCTTCGGACCCTGGTGGGCTGGATTCCCTTACGGCACGGATCTGACGGACAACAAGACACTCCTGTCGTTCCTCTTCTTCATGGCTGCCGTGGCGACGTTGAAGTGGAAGTACAACAGATGGGTGGTCTGTCTGGCGGTGCTGTTCATGATAGCCATCTTCAGCATTCCCCACAGCGCCTACGGATCGGAGTATGATTATACAACACAACAGTTGAAAAATTAAAAAATTAAAAGATTAAATAATTAAAAAAGTAAAAGATGAAAATCAGAAGATTTATGACAATGATGGTTGCTATGGCAGCCTTAGTAATGGGAGTAAGTTCATGTGGTGATGATGACAACAAAGATGTGCCGGAGGCACCCTTGGCTGAACAGGTGGCAGGTTCCTATACTGGTGAAGAAATCATGACAGTCATGGAAGAGCCGGATCAAAGCACGAAGACCTTCGAGTTTACCAAAGCCTCAGATGTAACTATCGACATGCTCATTCCCGAATATGGTGAAGGTATGATGACCTTACCTCCACTTCCTGTGAAGGGCATCATGCTGACCAAGAGCGGCAATACCATAACCGGCAAGCTCGCCAAGTACGAGGGCACTGTGAAAACTGCCGACGGGTCAGAGAAGGCTTATACCGTCAGTGATATCACCGTCCTTTTCAGCGACAATACCGTTGTAGTAACGTTTACACAGAAGTACGGCAATATGCCCTTTGCCTTTGAAGGAGCCTTTACTGGAACAACTTCAAAATTATAAAATTATAAAATTATAAAATTAAAAAGTGACAGAAAAGTTGAAGAATCACGGGGACAGGTCCTTGATCGCTCGAATCGAGCGAATCATGCGACCTGTCCCCATGATTCTTTTGTTCATGCCAGCTATTGGACTCTCTGCCCAGGGCATACGCGACTCCGTGGAACTGGAGCCTGTCGTGGTGACGGCTACTCATTCGCCCAAGGCCCTCAAAGATGCACCCGTCGTGACACGGCTGATCACACTCCATGACATCAAGATTACCGATGCCACCAATATCCAGGAGATGCTCACACAGGAGATTCCCGGACTGGAGTTTGGCTTTGCCATGGCCCAGGAGACATCACTCAACATGAGCGGGTTCGGCGGCAATGCCGTGCTCTTCCTTGTCGATGGTGAACGCCTGGCGGGAGAGACCATGGACAACACGGACTACAGCCGTCTGAATCTCGACAACGTAGGGCGCATAGAGATCGTGAAAGGGGCCTCGTCGGCTCTCTATGGTTCCAATGCCGTAGGAGGGGTGATCAACATCATCAGCCGCGAGAATCTGGAACCCTGGACGGCGAATGTCAACACGCGCTACAACACCTTCGGACATGAATGGCGCAACGGTGCCAGTTTCTCTTTCAACACGGAGAAATGGAACTCTCATACAACCTTTCAACACACGACGATCGATCCTATCGACCTGCCCAAGGCACACACGTCTGAGGAGATCGCCATCGAACTGATGAAGAAGGCGCAAGGGCTGCCTTACGACGAATCGGTACTCAATGACGACTCCAACCTGAGCCGCCTCTACGGCCAGAAGACCTATAACATCAAGGAACGGCTGATATGGCGTGCCACAGACCATCTGACAATCACTGGCCGGGGCGGCTATTTCTTCCGTACCAGCGAACGCGACACGTACAATTATCATTTCAACGGCTACAGTGCCGGACTGAAGGGTCGCTATACCCTCGTACCCCCGTACCACCGCACCACCGCACCACCGTACATAGAACTCTCATACGCCTTCGACGAATACGACAAGGCGAACTTCCTGCCAGACGGTACACGCACCCACGACCACGACTACAGCAACCAGCAGCATGTGGTGCATGCGCTGTATAATCATCCGTTCGGCAAGAACAGCCTCATCCTCGGGGCTGACTACATGCACGACTATCTCACGACCTATCAGTTCATCGACAACACCAGCCACTCTCAGGACAATATTGACGGCTATGCACAGTTCGACTGGAACATCACCGATCAACTGAACGTCGTCGGAAGTGTCCGCTATGACTATTTCTCAGCCTCGGCCCAGAAGGCGTTTACCGGGCGTCTCGCCGTCGTGTATAAATTCTTGCGTCCCGCTGGTAGCAAGCGACCGGAGGTCGAGCGCCCTTGGATGACCTTCCGTGCCAACTATGCCAGCGGTTTCCGGGCTCCCACGCTCAAGGAGATGTATATGCACTTCGACATGGGCAATATGGGCTATATGATCATCGGCAATCCGGATCTGGAACCAGAGAAGAGCCATAACTTCAACCTCGCTGTCGAACGGACGAACCGCATTCGCAACAGCGGATTCCTGGACGGACGCTACAATTTCACCCTCATGGGTTTCTGTAACATCTTCGACAAACGTATCACCACCATCGCAGGTCCTGAATACAATGGCATGGAGAGTGCGCTCTACTGGAACGAAGACGGCGTGACGGTCTGGGGCATCGATGCCAGTCTGGGACATATCTGGGATTGTGGGTTGTCGCTCAAGCTGAACTACTCATGGATGAAAGAGACGGGCAACGTCTATTACTCGGATTTCTATCAGCCCCGTTCACACTCCTTGACCTGGCGAATCGGCTACGAACACCGTTTCTCGCGCTACTACGCCCTCGACGCAGCCCTCTCAGGACGCAGTCAGGGCAAGCCACAGTCTGGCCGCACGGACGTCGATCAGGGTTACACCATCTGGAAACTGATGCTGCAGCACCAACTCTGGCGCGGCATCCGTATCAACACAGCCATTGATAACCTCTTCAATTATAAACCGAAGTCATATTATTATTGTTCTCCCCTGACCACAGGCACTTCTTTCTCCATTGGCCTGTCTGTTGATTTGGATAAGATGCTCTGATCCCGACAAAAAGACAGAATTTAACGCCATTTTGTCAGCATTTATTCCCTCGGCATATTTTTGGCAACGGACTACACGACTAAAGGACTAAAAAGTCGTATACTCGGCTTTGCCGCAAAAAAGTCCTTAAGTCCTGAAGTCCGTTGCTAAAAAATTTAAAAGGAGGATAAAAATATGACACTCGACAAATTTACAATCAAAGCACAGGAAGCTGTTCAGGCTGCAATAAATACCGCACAGATGAACGGCCAGCAGGTCATCGAACCTGTACATATACTCAAAGGAGTATTGGAGAAGGCGAAGGACGTCACAACCTTCATCTTCCAGAAACTCGGTGTGAACGCCCAGCAGATCGAACTGCTCGTCGATCAGGAGATCAAGCACCTGCCCAAGGTGCAGGGCGGTCAGCCGTATCTCTCTAATGAATCTAATAATGTACTCGTACGCGCCCAGGAAATCGCCCAGAAATGGGGCGACGAGTTCGTCGCATGTGAGCCAGTATTACAGGCTCTCCTCATCGTCAGTTCCACCGCCTCACGCATCATGAAGGACGCCGGCTGTACGGAAAAAGAGATGCTTCAGGCCATTCAGGCTCTCCGCCAGGGACAGAAGGTGCAGAACCAGAGTGCCGACGACAACTACCAGTCGCTGTCGAAGTACGCCAAGAACCTTGTAGACCTCGCCCGTCAGGGCAAACTCGACCCGGTGATTGGCCGTGACGATGAGATCCGCCGTCTGTTGCAGATTCTCTCGCGCCGTACGAAGAACAACCCCATCCTGATCGGTGAACCCGGTACGGGTAAGACCGCCATCGTCGAAGGTCTCGCAGGACGTATCGTGCGTGGCGATGTGCCAGAGAACCTGAAAGACAAGCAGCTCTACTCCCTCGACATGGGTGCGCTCGTGGCCGGTGCAAAATATAAGGGTGAGTTTGAGGAACGTCTGAAGAGCGTCATCAACGAGGTGACGAAGGCTGAAGGCCGCATCATCCTCTTCATCGACGAGATTCATACGCTGGTAGGTGCCGGTGGCGGTGAGGGGGCGATGGATGCCGCCAACATCCTGAAGCCTGCCCTCGCCCGTGGTGAACTGCGTGCCATCGGTGCCACGACGCTCAATGAGTACCAGAAGTATTTCGAGAAGGACAAGGCCCTCGAACGCCGATTCCAGACGGTGATGGTGGATGAGCCGGATGAACTCTCGGCCATCTCGATATTAAGAGGTCTGAAAGAGCGCTACGAGAACCACCACAAGGTACGTATCCAGGATGATGCCTGTATCGCCGCCGTCCAGCTCTCCGAGCGCTATATCTCCGAGCGTTTCCTGCCAGACAAGGCCATCGACCTGATGGACGAGGCAGCCGCCAAACTCCGCATGGAGCGTGACTCCGTGCCTGAGGAACTCGATGAAATCACCCGTCGCCTCGCCCAGCTCGAAATCGAGCGTGAGGCCATCAAACGCGAGGGCGATGAACCAAAGATAGCCCTGTTGGATAAGGACATTGCCGAGCTCCGCGAACAGGAGACGCAGTTCCGTGCCAAGTGGGAGGGCGAACGCCAGCTCATCAACAAGATCCAGCAGGATAAGCAGGAGATGGAAAACCTGAAGCTCGAAGCCGAACGTGCCGAGCGTGAAGGCGACTATGGCAAGGTGGCAGAGATCCGTTACTCGAAACTGAAGGCCCTCGAAGACAACATCAAGGCCATCCAGCAACAGCTGGCATCAGCCCAGGACGGAAACTCGCTGGTACGTGAGGAAGTCACCGCCGACGATATCGCCGAGGTGGTCTCCCGTTGGACAGGCATCCCCGTGACGAAGATGTTGCAGAGTGAGCGTGAGAAACTGCTCCACCTCGAGGACGAGCTGCACAAGCGCGTGATCGGACAGGACGAAGCCATCACGGCTGTATCAGATGCCGTACGTCGTTCGCGTGCCGGTCTCCAGGATCCCAAGCGACCTATTGCCTCGTTTATCTTCCTCGGCACCACGGGTGTCGGTAAGACGGAACTCGCCAAGACACTCGCCGACTACCTCTTCAACGACGAGACGATGATGACACGTATCGACATGTCGGAGTATCAGGAGAAGTACAGTGTCTCACGTCTGATCGGTGCGCCTCCGGGCTACGTAGGCTACGATGAGGGTGGACAGTTGACGGAGGCCGTGCGCCGCAAGCCATACTCCGTCGTACTCTTCGATGAGATCGAGAAGGCCCATCCCGACGTGTTCAACATCCTCCTGCAGGTATTGGACGACGGACGTCTGACGGATAACAAAGGCCGTACGGCGAACTTCAAGAACACCATCATCATCATGACCTCGAATGCGACGCGTGAACAACTGCGCGCCACGATGCGTCCGGAGTTCCTGAACCGTATCGACGAGATCATCACCTTCACCCCGCTCACCAAGGAACAGATTGCCGACGTGGTGCGCCTGCAGATGAAGAAGGTGACGGAGATGTTGGAGCCGCAGGGCATCCGCCTCGAATGTACGCCTCAGGCCATCGCCTTCCTTGCAGAAGAGGGCTATGATCCCGACTTCGGTGCCCGTCCTGTGAAACGAGCCATCCAGCAGTTCGTGCTCAACGACCTCTCCAAGAAGCTCCTCGCCGACGAGGTTGACCGCACGAAACCCATCATCATCGATGACTTCGGCGAGGGACTGGTGTTCCGTAACTAAAATCAATGGGTCTTTGTTTCTCCCCCTAAGTTAGGGGGAGTTAGAGGGGGTCTGAACCGCCTCAGACTCTACCGAAGAGAAAAGCGCCTCTTCAGACCACCCCTACCCCCTCCTGACTCAGGAGGGGAAGAGATTACCCTCCTGCTCCAGGACGCTCATCGTCGTCATCGCTCTTGGTGAAGGTCTCAGAAGCCACCTCGCTACTCTGACCGCCCATGATGGCGATGGCCTTCACGGTAGCCGTGTCGCTCAGGGTGATGGGCTCGCTGTAGAGCGTGCTCTCAGCCGTAGGCGTGCTGCCGATTACGGTCTGTGCCTGACTGCTGCCGTTCTGACTGCTGCCGTTCCCAGAATCCGTAGATCCGGAATCCGTGCTTTCGCCCTCGCCTTCCTCGTCGGCCTTGCCAGACAGCAGGCTCTTGATGTTGACGAACTCGGCCTTCTTGATGAACTCGCGGCTGGAGAGGTTGTCCTCTGCCGTCTGGTCGGGCAAGAAGCGGATGTGAAGCGCCTTCAGGTGCTGGTTCACGTTGAACTCCGACTCCTTGTCTGCACCGCCCTTTTGACACTCGCAGGTCAGGTAGAACGTACCAAGGCCCGCCACCTTGACTTTTTTTGACTCCAGGAGCATCTCGAGCAAACAAGTCTTGAACTTCTTCATCACACCCTCAACAACGTCTGCGGTAAATACCGATCCGTGCTCAGAAATGTGCTTGGCCAGCTTTTCGATACTCATGGTCTCGATGCTCTTCAGGCGAGCGTACCATTTACCATACATCACACTCTCAGAGTCCTTGATGTCATTCTGATAAACCTCGTAAAGAATTTTACTCATGGTATGAGATTATTAAGTGAAACATAATCCAGGTCAGGACTTTCCTGCCTTTCTTGGGTACAAAGGTACAAAAATTATTCGAAACCACCAAACTTTTAAGGCATTATTTCTGCTAAATATTGTTAACTATTTTGGAGTATAAATAAAGGGCAGATTCCGATACGAAATCCACCCCTTACTAAGGAAAATCAAATGCAATGCAATAATGCAATATTATCCCTATATTTACATCAGTTTACGGTATTTGCCTTTGTCCTTACCAGTGGTAATCTTCTGCGCCAAACCCTGATCCTGCAAACGCTTCAGACGGCTGCAGATACTGCCAGTCTTGCCCTCGTAATTGAAGGCACGGTCAATGTCTTCCGACGTGAAGACCTCCGGCAGACGCCTATACCCTATCCACGTCTTCTGCTTGTGGCGAACGTTCGACGATTGTGCGGCAGCCAGGTCGTCGTAATGCTTCTCCAAAATTGCCTTGCAATAGTGCTCCTGAAAAGCCAGTTGCGCGTTAGCGATAAGGATTGCCAGTCGCACGTCTTTCTGATCAACCTTGAAGTCAGGGCCGCACTTCCACCTACCGTCAGAATCCTGTACCATCTGATCCCAATGGCGAGTCACAACGTGGGCCAGTACAAGGTTGCACGCATGCCAGCAAGGCCTTTTAACCAAGTCCTCCTGGGCAAGGTCTTGGTCCTCGCCGGCATCGGCCATGCGGTGCTTCGTCCATAACTGCAGTGCTTTGCTGATAGGTTCGCAGGGAATCTCACCCTTACAATCGTTCAGCTTATAAGCCCAGTCACGCAGTTCCTCGTCTCTTCTACGGGCAGCATCATCGTAGGGCGAAGGCTCCAGCATTTCAAAGTTGCTATCAGCGTTAGGCACTACGGTACAACGGCTCATTAGACCGTTCACAATATTCTTTTCCGTATTGAGCGATTTAAGTGCATCATCTGTGCCCGTGTAACAGGCATTGAAGCAAACGGGCGTCTCGCCCACGGGAGCATTAGATGTCTTAAGATAGGCACCATGCTTCTCTGAATGATACGATTTCAACCAGTACGTCTGCAAGGCGTCCATGTGTGATTTTTTCATCTGCGAGAGTGTATTCTGCAGCTCGCTATCGAAGATGCTGACCGTTAGTGGTGTGTCGACTCCGTCTATTTCCTCATGGGCATTCGATTCCGCCTCACGTAGTGCAGCTGTACTGGTCTCTGGTGGTAGGGCACGATAGATACCCGTAGGCCGAGGATTTTTGCTTTTAGCACCGCCGTTGTTCTGCTCACGTTCAGCGTTAGAGGCGTTCAAGGCAGATATCTGCGGCGCATCGGCCTTGTGGATAGGCTCCATCATGATTTCCTCCAAATCAACAGCCACAGACTTCATGCCTCCCATTCTTCCTATCAAGAATATTAGGCTGGCTAACCTGTTCTTCTTTCCCGGCTTGGGCCAGAAATAATAGTAACAACGCGCGAGCAGGGTCGTTGCAAAACCACTGCCAACGAAGAATGCGGCAGGATAATACTTGGGTTTCATGCGGAAACACAGCAGTTTCAACAGCGGGTAGTAAGGCATGAGTTTAGCAAACTCATTGCCTATGCGCTCCAGAGTTTGCAGTATCTCCAGCTGCATGCCAACAGCCTGCCCCTGTTCCACGCCACGCTGTTCACGCTTCAGGGCGCTGAAGTCACGACCCGTCACCTGCTTGATGGCCTTCCGCATCTCCTTTGAGGGCTGGGGCGAGTTGAAGTTCTCGCTCTCGCGTTTCTGTAGCAGCTTGCGGCCACCCTCCACGATGCGCTCGATCTCTGTCATCCCGCGCTCAGCGATGAGGTCCTGCACCCACTGAAACGTCAGCAGCTTGTTGCGGGCCAGTTCCCAGTTGCCGTCGTACATTACGATAAAATCGTTGTACGCGTCGCGGGCTGCGTCGTGTCGGCAGTTAGGACCGTTGGGATACATGGCGTTGAGGAAGTCGGCAGGGTCGTATCCGAACACCAGATACTTCGTCTCATCCACGTCCTTGGGTGCTTCCTTGGCGGCCTCGTCGCTGGCTGCGGGGGTTACTGACTGTCCGCCCTCCGAGGGAGCTGCCGCATTACTGGGCAGCTGATGGTCGGAGTTAGTGGCGGCACTGTTACCTTCTCTGTACGATTCGACGTACTGTCGGTCGAATTCGTTTTCAAATAAAATGGAATTGTCCATGATACTTAAAAAAATTAAAGTGATACATATATTTTAAAAACGAAAGAGTTTTTCTTCGTCAATCATGAGGATATCCTCATATCGGGGACAGAACGAGAATTTGTCGCAATTCACACATGAGTTATCAGTCACGTGTTTGCCCGTCGTACCGATGACGTTGAGCATACCAAGCGCCTGTGCCTGCAGGTACTGCTGGTCTGCTATATTCCCGCCAATCTCCGGATTCCACTCGCTCACCAGTCTGAGGCCCTCGCCACTCGACGTCAGATGGGCCAGTCGCGTCTTCCAAGGATAGCTCGGGCTGAGCGTCTTCTCGTACAACTCCTGCGGCGCAAAGGGCAAGTGGTCGTAGTCGCTCATTAAGAGGCTGCTCAGGTGTACTACGTTCTTTTGCGTTCTGGCGCGATACATCATGGGGTTGCCATCCTCGTCTAAACGCGGATTGCCGTCCTTGTCCGTTCGCGGTATCAGGGCAAACTCCTTCACGCCATACACAAAACCCGGCAGCGACGTCTTCAGGTCCTCGCCCCATTGCAACAGGCGCAACGGCGTTGGTTTCTGTTCGAACTTCTTACCCGCAAGTGGCTTGGCCAACTGCTTGATGCACCACTGCTGATAGTCGCTACGACACGTCCAGTGGTCCAACGGCTGTCCCTCGCGCACGGCCTTGATAATCGCACGGCGCGTACTCACTTTCCAGTTCACCTGTGCACTACGCACCTGACTCCAGAAGATGGCCGCCGTGCAGGGTTCGCACGACGCCCAGTAGATGTTCGCTTGCCAAACAAAACGCCAGTTCAGTTCCATAACCTTATTTAATAATAGAGTTGAGAATGTCCTGACGATAGCGAGCGACGGTGACGCTCATCTGACTCTCCACCTGCAGCAGCATGCGCTCTATGTTGGCCGAGCATTCCAGTTCCGTCAGTATGCTCAGCTTGCCGCGCTCGCTGTCCAGCCATATCTTCAGCACCCCGTTGTCGAGGAGCATGCGCCCCTGTGAACCTTCGGGCAGCTTAGGCAGAGCCTTGCGCTGGTCTTCGGTCAGGTGCATAAAGAGGTCATACATCTCGGCAACAGGATCTTGGCTCTCGCCGTCCACATTCAGGTGGAGCGAATAGCTCGATTCCTTTTGTCCCTCGTTCTTGCAAAAAGATGAATCGCCCACACGTTTTATTTCCGTCCGGTTCGACTCACGTTTGCCAACTGGGTGAAACTCGCAGTAGTCTGTTCCATCCCACGTCTTCATCGTGCCTCTCACCGAGTGATCCGCCTTGCGGCGCGGTCTCGACTGGTACAAAGCCGAGTCCCCGACTGGCAGGGACTGGCTTGTTGCTGAGTTTTGTTTCTTAGCGCACATGGTACTGAAGATTTTTTGTGTCGTGATCAAACAAATAGAGCAATTCGTGGAGTAGGCGGTCCACATGGTGGAGTCCCACACGATAATTGTTCTCTTCACCTCTAATACGAGAAGAATACTCATTAATAAGGTAGTGCATCATCTCGACCTGAACCTCTGAGGAAAAACCTCGAAGAGATTCAGTCAATATATGAACTGAGGATTTGTCGAGACAAAGTTTGAGTACGCCAACCAGCTCCATCGCTTCTTCACAAACCGGATAGCGCTTCTCAATCTCACTACGTGTTAGATACTCTCTTGAGCCAAGTACTGAACTGTCAGCCTTGGGTGCCTTTTTTGAGGACTTTTGATGATTCTTGTTTGCCATATTCGTAATTTTTTGAATACGGCTGCAAAGGTACTGGAGCTATGCGGGCACAGAAAAATGCTATGCAGGCATAATGAACCTGCATAGCTGCATAGCGAGTTAATGTGTGTTAATCGTTATTTTGTCGAATCTTCAAATATAGCTTTAAACTGGTCTTTCTTCTCCGCAGACATATCTTTAAAATCTTCTGCCCACTTCAAATCATAGACTCTGACGATATCTTCTATCAGTTTGTAAAGGACTTCGGCTTTTTTGTTTGCTACGTTTCGGGGAATCTCCATAAGAAGCTTGACAAGATGAACTGCGTCGCTTTTCATCTTAGGTGTGAATTTTTTATTTTTTTCCTTATCTTTTATCCTGCTGATAGTTGACTGTGGTGAGAGATCTGTCCCCAATAGATTACTAAACAAAATGATAAACTCGTTGGATGATAATTCCTGATCATTAAAAAGTTCCAGGGTATTACGTAGAGATATTAAATCATCTTTTGTACTGTTCAATTCATTGCGTAAGTTCTCGTGGTATTCTGAGGACGGCAGCATATTCTCCGCATTTTGAGTTTTCAGTTTTAATTGGCTTATCTCCTTATTTAATTCATGTATTTTCTTTTCCTTAATACTTATTTCCAGTAAAGCCCGACTATACCGAGCTTCCATTCCTTGTTCAACGGCATGTTCTTCCGACGAGAAGTCCATCCCGTCTAATTGTGCCAAGAAACGATACTTTCTCTCTTCGTCGCAAAAAGTATCAATCTCCCACTTCAACGCATCGCGCAGCGCTTCTTTTTCTTCTTGGGTTCTTCCTAAGTATCGAAAAATCTCAGCTATCCTCTCCATGTCGTAATTATAGGTGAAACACTGCAATGAGTGTCTATAGCCATCATTGTCAAAAGCCTCGCCCAAAGACTTAATGGTGATGGTTCTTGGCGGGAATGAAGGGAGATCAGAGGGTAGTTTGAGGTATTGCTGCTCACCATTCCCCACGAGTTCATAGAAGTCTGCTTTCCCCTCAGAGGCCCCTTTCGTGTCCCAATCGCGGTAATACTCGTAAATATCATCTAACAAGAATTTATCAAAGATACGTAACTCGCATGCACACTCCTGTCGGCATCCTTTCAATTCAAGATACACCAACGCCATGGTCATAGGCGCAAAGTGATTTACCCAATCGATGGTTCTCGTGGAGTTTTCTGCTATTTCTCGGTATTTATCTATAGTCAGTCGGGGATCTTCGTCCATCAGGATCAATGTACACAGGTAGTAAGCGTTGTTAAAGATCCTAAGAATTGTTTCGCGTTTTTTAGAACAATCTTTTATCGAAGGCCGCCTCAGCAATCCCTCATAGAATCTGTGTTCTATCGTCATTTCATTGCTCACGCCAAAGTCCTTTAAGGAAGTTTTCTCCTTGTATATCAGTTCTCTAGGAAACTCTGTATAATCCATACCGTCATTAAAATTTGCTGCAAAGATACAACTTTTTTCGGATTATCCATCATCTTATATTGCAAAATTGCATTGCATTGCATTTTTGCGAGATATGAGGGAGGTGGAAAATGGTTAAAATATGTATATATTTATACTTAACTTATTAATATATAGATACTTATACTACATCTACTCTTTTCTCCATCTTTTCACCCTTTCACCTAAAATCAAATGCAATGCAATTTTGCAATAAGCGAGGGCAGAGCCAAGTGGTTTCTACGAAGATTACGGCTCGTCGATGGTAAGATTACGGCTCGCGCCCCGCGACATTACGGTTCGTAATTTCCAAGTTAAACTGCATCTTCAGAAGGCGATATAAAAAAGCCACCCGGAGGTGACTTTCAAATGGAGTAGTGTCGATCAAGGCTTGCTCCCCGCACTCAGCGGCGTAGTCAAAATATACTTTTAACGCTGCAAAGATAGATTTTTTTTCGTTATCTTCCTAATAATTATCCAATTATTTTCATTTTTACGCCCAAACGAGCATTACTTTCCAATCTTTTTCGTAACTTTGCACATAATATGAAACCGGCTATCATTGAAGATAACATATTTGAATTTGAACCATTTGAAGAAGATGGCTCTGTACTGATGGCTGCGGAAACCTCATGGAGAGGTTCAGAAACTTCATGATGAAATACAGATATAAGTAAAGAGCCATCAAAAATGACGGCTCTTTAAAATGGGCAGTATCGATAAAGCCTTACCCCACGCGGGATTCTACCCGGATAGTCAAAACATACGTTTGACGCTGCAAAGATACGAATTATTTTTTTGCCTTCCAAACAATTCTCGATTTATTTTATCTTTTTTCTCAAAATCTTCCTTTATTTCAAAAATATATTGTACTTTTGCAGATGCATAACAGCATCTGCCTATATGAGAGCATGCTCTTTGGCTGGTAGGAAACCAAACTCCAATGGGGGTAAGGGCTGTGTTGCAAAGACATCGTGGGTCGAAAAAGATATTGTATCTGATTCGGAAGTGATTCGCAAGTTCGAAGGTCCCTACCAATGACAATCGACAATGCCAAATGAATCGCAAACGGAAAAGGTACGCCTATATAGGCGTATCCGTTTGTAAGTATTTCATTTGGCAAGGTAACTGTGGTAGGGACGCCTGAACTTCGGAATATGAACGGCGGGTGCGCTTTCTTTTATTCCTATCGATGCATAACTATAAATATTGATTAGTCCCTACCACAATGACCGATCAAGAACTGAAAATAGAGGTAGGCAGTATTGTGTCTGGCCTCATACCCGCTGAATCTGTGGAGATTACCAAGATTCAGGCACTTGGCTCGAAGTATTCGCTCTCCTATACAGGAGTGAATACACATCGGGCTGGCTCAAAGATTGTGACAGCAGAACAGATAGATGCCTTGGAAGTGCTGACTGCTGATGGTGAGTTTAACTTCAAAGGTGATCCTGAGCGTTTTGTCCTATATGCAGAGGCTGAGCGCATCAAATCTGCCTATCAATTTGACCCACTCTTTGCCATTAACTGTAGTGTCGTTGACCCCTTGCCTCATCAGGTGGAAGCAGTCTATAAGTTCCTGCTGCCACAGCCCAAGATTCGTTTCTTGCTTGCAGACGATACTGGTGCAGGTAAAACCATCATGACTGGCCTTCTTCTCAAAGAGTTGATGCTTCGTCATTATGTGGAGCGTATATTGATTATCACGCCTGGAGGTCTGACAAAACAATGGCAGGAGGACGAGATGGGCGTAAAGTTCAATATCCCCTTCAAACTGGTGAATCGTAGTGTGTTCTCTTCTGAGCCCACTGTATTCCAGAATAGTAATCGTGTTGTAGCCAGTATCGATTTCATCTGTCGCGAGGATATCATGAACGTATTGTCGAAGACCAGCTGGGATATGGTGATATTCGATGAGGCACATAAACTCTCTGCATACGAATATGGCGAGAAGACCTATAAATCGAAACGATATGAGGCTGCATATGTTTTGGCCCAGCAGTGTGAGCATATCCTGTTACTGACGGCCACTCCACATCGTGGACGTAAGGATACTTTCAAACGACTGCTTCAATTACTCGATGAAGATATTTTCGCAACTTCAGATCTTGCTACAGAACGTGTGCGCGAATTGAGTGAAACAGGCTCCAACAAATTCTTCATTCGTCGATTGAAGGAAGATATGAAGGATTGGGAAGGGAACCCTCTTTATAAGAAACGATTTACCAAAACTGTCAGTTACAACCTGACTCCAGATGAGAAACGCCTATACGATGCGGTAACTCAGTATCTGACAAAGCGTAAGGAAGAGGCTGCACAAACAAAGAATATTCATGTGTCATTAGCTCTTCAGGTGATGCAGCGCAGATTGGTGAGTAGTATCTATGCCATTCGCAACACCCTGCAGAAGCGTTGGATGGCTCTGCAAGGTCTTACAGATGAATTAGAGCGCAATCCGTCTTTGTGGAAACAACGCATCAAGTTGGAAGAATTTGATGATATCAACATTGACGATCTCGATGACTTAGAGGATGATGAGCGAGACGCTTTGGATAATATCTTGTCTGACCCTAAGAAACTAAAGCTTTTCACCACTTCAAAGAGTCCCAGCGAGATTAAGGCTGAGACACAGGAGGTGAAGGAACTCTACCTGATGGCTGATTCTTTGTATAATCAGCAACAGGAAGAGCAGAAGTATAAGGAACTCAAGCATCTGCTCACCTCTGAAGGTGTGATAGATGGTAAGAAGTTGGTTATCTTCACTGAACACAAGGATACATTACTATATCTTCAGGAGCGTCTTCAAAACAACGGTTATACGGTGGCTACGATTCATGGTGGTATGTCTGTGGATGAGCGTCGCCAGTCTCAATGCCAGTTTATATTGCCTGATACTCAGATTCTGATCTGTACAGATGCAGCTGGCGAAGGTATCAACCTACAATTCTGCCGCTTGCTCATCAACTGGGATATTCCCTGGAATCCGAATCGCTTGGAGCAACGCATGGGTCGTATTCACCGTTATGGCCAAAAGGATGATGTAATAGTCTTCAATATGGTGGCAGACAATACGCGAGAAGGCCAGGTGTTGAAGAAACTGCTTACGAAACTCGACATCATCCGTGAGCAGCTTGGTGACGATCGTGTTTACGATGTCATCCAAGATGTGCTGAAAGGTGTGTCTCTTGACTGTATCATCGAATCAGTCCTGAATGGGCACGAGAGCGACCTTGATGCTTTTATTGATAAAACGCCAACGGAATTGGGTGGTCTTTTCTCAAAGAGTATTGAAGAACAAAGTAAGGCAATGGCTCATTCTACAGTTGACTATAAAGAAGCCCGCTTGTTGAAAGAGGATAGTGACGAGCGACGCCTCCAGCCTATTTATATCCGGCTGTTCTTCGAGAGAGCCTTTAAATACTTTGGCGGGCAGTATCGCAAACTGTCAGATGGCATCTATCAGATAGATGTGATTCCTGATGTAATCGTTAAACGACTCAAGGAGAAATACAATATCTACGCTGAGAATTTGACCAATCTCTATTTCTTCTTCGATAAGCAATTGTTCTTGGAATATCAGGCCTCAACTGCAGCATACGGACGTGCGCATTACATCAATCCTGGCAACGCCTTATTCGACAGTCTGGTGGATGTCGTGAGTGACCTGTTCCACGATGAAATGCTGAAGGGTACAGTCTTGGTCTCTCCAGAAGACCAGCATCCCTATTTTGCTTACTTCGTGAAGAATCAGATACAGGATAATACAACGAACCAGGAAGGTGAACCCAATGTGGCTAACGAACTGTTGTCACTTGTTTGTGAGAAGGATGGAGAATTCCATCAGACCTCACCAGCCAAATTGTTGGATCTCTGTCCTCCTGCGGCATTTGCTAAGGAGATTACCCCTCCTGATGTTGTCAATGAAGACAAAGTAGTTGAATGGGCATTCGAGCACATTACAGAGCCTCTATTTGAGCAAACGCAGCAAACAGTAGAGGAAGATAATGCCAGACGCAAAGAATACTTGCAGTCTGCTTTCCAACAGATTATCCTTGATATTCAGGGAGAAATTAACGAACTGCAAGGCAAAGTCTTCATGGCTGAAGATGAAAAGGCTCAACAAAAACTTGAGGCTAAAGAGAGACGCTTGGAAGAGTTAAAACAGCGAAAGGTAGAGAGATTGCAAGAACTTGAAGAAGGCAATGAACTCTCAGCTATTGCGCCTGAGGTTTTAGGCTGTGCCTATGTTGTTCCACTCAATCAGGTAGAATACAAGCATAACTATGGCATGAGCCGCGATGACGAAGTAGAGGCCATTGCGATGCAGACTGCTATGGACTATGAAACAGCAAATGGTCGCACACCTGAAGATGTATCAAAAGACAACGTAGGCTACGACCTGAAGAGTATCGATGCTGAGGGCCAGAAACGTTATATCGAAGTGAAAGGTCGCTCAGGCACAGATGGCGTGATGCTCTCTGAAAACGAGATGAACCGCCTGGCCCAACTTGGCTCAAAAGCCTGGCTCTACATCGTCACTAATTGTAAATCAAATCCGCAACTCAATATTATCAATGATCCTGCCAACAGAATGAACTTTGAGCAAAAGACCAAAGGCATTCAGTTCTATCTCCCCTTGGAGGAATGGCAGTCCAAACTCAATAACGTATAAACTCATTAACTCACAATATGAAAGCAAAAAAACTCATAGAGGTGGCTCTGCCCATCAAGGAAATTTCAGCAGAAAGCGTACGTGATAAGAGTATCCGTCACGGCCATATCAGTACCCTGCATCTGTGGTGGGCACGTAGGCCATTACCCGTTTGTCGTGCTATTGTTTTTGCCAGTTTGGTGCCAGACCCATTGGATGAAAACTGCCCTGATGCATTCAAATATGCTGTAGAGATGTTGCTGAATACAGGTCTTGGTAAACTGCACTACAAGCCATACAAAGATATTCCCTATACCAGCATTGTTGACGAGATGGAAGATAACCATCGCAATCGCCTCATGATGTTTATTGGCAAGTTCTCAGAAACATGTCAGGCTAATATGATTTCAGGCAAATCGACGCCTCCTAAAGATCAATTAGATGATTGGTCACTTATCAAATGGGAGAATAAGAACAATCCCAAGATTCTTCGCATTGCAAGAGAACTAATCTTTGTGGCCTATCAAAGTGACAAAAGGCCTGATGCAACTTGGAACGAACTGGATGCAGAATTCACGAAACTATATGAAGCCATCCCTAAAGCTGAGAAGGATCTATATGAATTAAAGGACCGCCATATTGAAACTGATGAGGTTAAGCAGCGTGAAGCTGAACTGCAAGTAGCTATCGATGCTTTCCAAAATGAAATGCCATCAGTCTTTGACCCCTTCGCTGGGGGAGGTGCTATACCTTTGGAGGCTGCACGCTTAGGTTGTCGTAGTTATGGTAACGACGTCAACCCTGTTGCCCATATCATTGAACGTGGTTCTGCTGAGTTCCCACAGAAATACGGCAAACCTATCGTATATAGCAAGGAGGAATTTGAAAAGCTTTATGGGGAAGAAGGTCTCAAAATGGCGCAGAAAGATGAAAGCGGCATAACCTTTGATGGTAAATGCTACCATATTCCTAACCGTTTGGCTTTCGATGTTGAGTATTATGCCAAGAGAGTCCTAGCGGAAACAGAGAAAGAAATTGGCAATTTGTATCAATCAACAACAGAGAAGACCCCTCTTGTATATTATTGGGTAAGAACAGCTAAATGCTCTAATCCAAGTTGTCGAGCAGATATCCCAATGCTCAAGCAATTCTATATCTCAAAAAGAAGAACGGCACGACCCAAAGATTGGTATTATCTGTCACCAATAATAGAAAAGAATAGTATAGATTTTGAAATTAGAAGAGGTAACTGTTCAGAAGATGGATGGAATAATCGTGGAAATCTTACATGTCCTTGTTGTGGTAACATAACAAACATTTCTGAAATTAAAAAACAGTTTTGTTCAGCACCTATCAAAGAACGTTTAGTCGCTATTATTGAAGATGGTAACGAAAGGACATATAGAACTCCTAATCAAAGAGATATTGATCTAATTGAGAAATTAAAAAGAGTAGATACAATCCCTTCAGAAAAATTAGAAGTAGGAAATGTTCGTAATTTTAATACCCCTGGTTGGGGAATTGATTCTTTTGATGGTTTATTCTCAAAACGGCAGAGTATATTTCTAGCAAAATTCAAAGAAAAGATTGAAGAAATATGCTCTGAAATTCATCTTGATGTTAAGTACGTTTCTGTTATTAAAACTTATCTTGCATTATGGTTTGACAAAGTACTATGTAGAAATACATCATTTGGAGTCTGGCACAAATTACAAGAAACAGTTGAACACCCCTTTGGCAGACAAGCAATCCCTATGGTTTTTGATTATCCGGAAATGAATCCATTTTCCAATTTATCAGGAGCTTGTATTGGTCAGTTGAATTCTGTCGTGGCATTTATTGAGAACGAAAATTCTTTCCCATCAGTATTTAACAATATCATGAGTGGTGATAGAAGCCAGTTTGAAAAGAAGACAATTACAGCTGTTATAACTGATCCACCATATTATGATGCAATCGCATATGCAGATTTAGCTGACTTTTTCTACGTATGGTTGAAAGCGATTATAAATAAAGAGTATGAATTAGTTTTTTCCACACCAAAGACTCCAAAGCAAGACGAATGTACAGCTTTGAAACATCATCATGGAAATAGTGATGATGAAGCAAAAAAGCATTTTGAGACAATGCTGACAGCAATATTTGATGCAATAGAACTTCAAACATCCGATATCGTAAGCATAATGTTTGCTCATCAAAGTACTGAAGCGTGGACTACATTATGTAACTCTATATTAGATGCGAGAATGAATATCACAGGTAGTTGGCCTATGGATACTGAAGTAAGTATAGCTCTTAAGGCACAAATGTCTACTCTCGAATCTTCTGTCACTGTTGCTTGTCGACCGTCGGAACGTAAGGGTTTTGCAGATTTTGATGAGGTAAAGCATGATATCCGTCAGTTAGTAAAGGCTGAGGTAGAGAAATTATACGGCCTTGGCTTCCGAGGTGCGGATTTGTTAACGGCTTGCTTTGGTCAGGCTGTGAGCGTGTTTGGACATTATAAGTTGGTAGAAACAGCAGAAGGTGATCCTGTCAGCGTAGGCCAGCTACTAGAGTTTGCTCGTGAAAGTGCAGCACAGGCTTTACTTGAAGGCGTGCCAGGAGAGCCACAAACCAAATTCTATTGTGGTTGGCTCCAGATGAACGGCATGTCGGAATGTGACTTCGACGATGTGAACAAATATACACGTGTAGGTGTAAATGTGGAGATTCGTAGTTTGCAAAGTGACAGGCTGCTAATAACCGAGGGGAACAAACAACACTTAGCAACAGCGGAAGAACATTTAGGTAAAAACGAGACCTGGGGCTCACAACCAACAGACTATATGATAAGTCAAGTTCATCGTATGATGATGGCTTATCGTATGGGTAATCAGGTTCAGCTGTTGCATTTGGTTCGTGACCTCTGCCCACAAAGCGATGCCCCACAATGGCGACTGTTAGATTTCCTTGGTGGTCATCTTCCTGAAGACAGTCAAGATTATAAAGATGTTAAGGGCATTCTTGCGAGTGCAGAAATGCTTCGACAGAAATGTAAAGATACTGCAGTTCCTAAGGTTGGAACATTGGATTTTGAAGATTAAAACCTATAGACTATGGATAAAGTAATGATGAATAATGGGAATTCGCTTCCTGCATGGTATAATGTAGTCGCTCCCCAAAACGATATTCGAAATGGGGTTCTCGATGAAAGTATATTTGCTGCAAATATAGAGGAAGTAGCTACAGGAACAGCACCTGTGGTGTATCAAGATATCAGGTGTTTCTTCGAATGTACCTACGTGACTGATGGAATCAAGGAATTGATACGTCGCGTAGTACAGGCACTTAATGGCAAGGAAAGCCAGAATAGAGTCATCTCACTACAGACGGGATTTGGTGGTGGTAAAACCCACTCGTTGATTTCACTCTATCATGTTGTAAAAGATAGTCCTGTATTCAGGGATTTAGGAGTGGCACAAACCATATTGGAACCTGAGGATATGCCACAATTCAATAATGCGAAAGTGGCGGTATTCACTCAGAATACTGTTAATGTGGTTGATGGCCATCAGGTAGCAGATGGCATTATTACTCACACACTTTGGGGCGAATTGGCTTGGCAATTAGGAGGTCGTGAGGGTTATGAATTAGTGAGAAATGATGATACTCAGATGATTGCTCCTAATGCTCAGAAGTTCAAGACTATCCTCGAGAAGGCAAGTCCTGCGCTGATACTGATAGACGAGCTTGCTGATTACTGCAACAAAGCAAGTGGCAAGATTGTAGGAAGCGGAACCTTATTCACTCAAACAAACAGTTTCATACAGGCTCTGACTGAAGTGGTTTCTTCTGTTCCCAAGACGGTACTTATATGTACGCTCCCTGCCAGTGCAAGAGAAGTGGCATCGAGTGAGATAGGCCAAGAGATTCTTTCCTCTTTGGAGACTCGAGTGATTCGTGTTGGTAGTAGTGTGAAGCCTGTTGATGATGAAGAAATCTATGAGGTGGTTCGTCGTAGGCTGTTTGATCGTATCACGAATCAGGATGTTATCGAACAGGTAGCAAGGAAATATAAGGATATGTACCATAATCGTCGCGATGCTTTGCCTAATGAAGCGGATCGAGTGGCTTATGTGGAACGTATTAAGAAAGCTTATCCCTTCCACCCAGAGTTGATAGACCTCTTCCGTGTTCGCTGGGGTAGTGACTCGAGATTCCAGCGCACAAGAGGCGTTTTACGTCTGTTGGCAAGTATCGTGAAAGATTTGTGGCAACGGAAGAGTTCTCTTGTTGGCACACAAGCATTAATCCAGACCAGCGATGTGCTATTGGAAAATCTTCCTACTTTGCAAAGTCAGATTACAAGTCTGATGGGCGCTCAATGGGACTCTGTAATGCACGCGGATGTAATCGGAACTATTAGCAATGCCTATAAGATAGACGAAAAGAACGCAGGAAGCAATATTGGAGATTATCACTTGGCAACTGCTGTAACTACAACGGTGTTGATGGCTTCGATTGGCTCTTCATCACAAAAGGGCTTGTCATTGAAACAACTGAAACTTTGTTTGCTGAAGCCTGATGCCTTCCAGCATAATGACATTGACTCTACCATCTTTCAGTTGGAGAATGTGGTTCATTATATGTATCGCAGTAGTATTGGTGGAGAGCAAAGTTATTGGTTCCAATCTAAGCCAAATATCAACATCCTGATAAATCAGGCTAAGGGTGATGTGAAGGACGATGAGATAAATGCCGAAGTTTTGCAGATGATAAAACAATCTGTAATGACTATTTCAAAAGTGAAAGTCCTTGTTGATCCCTCTGGAGATGTGCCTGAGCAGAAACAGCTGACATTCGTTGTGATGCATCCCAAATATACTGTGGCTGCTGGTGGCAATGTGAGTCGTTCTGCAGAGCTTGCCATCAAACAGATGGCTCAGATGAAAGGATCGTCTCAGAGAGTATATCGTAACACCATGCTGTACCTCTTGAGTTCTGAAGCAGGCAAGGCTGCCCTGAGCATGAAATTGAGGGAATACTTGGCTTGCGATAAGATCATCAAGGAATACAGTAGTCAGTTGGATTCTGATCAAAGAAAGGATGTGGCTGACAGAAAGAAACTCAGTGCAGATGCTGCTAAAGAGCAATTGATCCACGCCTATAATACGGTGGTAAAATGCGAGCGTGATACATTGAACACGCAGGAAATTAATTCTTTTGCTTCTGAATTCGCTGCACAGGTATCTGTCAATACGTTAAATGAACTTCATGAGAATGGAATAGTGCTCCGTAAGATTGGTTTGAACATCATCAATCGAAATGGCCTGATGCCTACCGTAGAAAAGCCTGTTAAGGTGAATGATGTCTATGAAGCATTCCTGCGCTTTGATGACAAGCCTATGATTCTGAATGCTGAGGCTATTACGGATACTGTAAACAGGTATTGCGAAGAAGGAATGTGGAATGTGGGGACAGGTGCTGGCGAACCTTATTCTCGTATCTATCATAACGAAAGGGTTACATTCCTGAATCCCCAGGAAGATGGCTATTGGCTGCTGGATCCTTCAGTCATGCCGAAGCCTGCAGGAGGAGGAGGTGGGCCAACACCAGAGCCTCCAACACCTGGCCCAACACCTCCGACTCCAGGCTCAGAGCCAGGTTCAGAACCTACACCAACCACCAAGACCTATAAGAAGGTAACCATCAGTGGTAGTGTGCCTATTGAGAACTATAGCCAACTATTCTCCAGTTTCGTGAATACGCTGAAGAATAATCATCTGAAGATAGAGGTGAAGTTTACGGCTTCTAATAGCCCAACCAGTCCTTTAGCAGATAATTCACCCATCTTTAAGAGTGTGAAGGAATCCGCTTCGCAGTTAGGCTTAGAGTTTGAAGTTGAGGATTAACTAAAAATATGTATACACATGGGTAAAGGAAAAAGAAAAGGTAGAGGTTCTACAGGATTGAACAGTCTGTCGCGCAAAGATCCAATTAACAAAATCAGAAGTCTTAAATTGCAAAATGATAAGGCTATGCAAAGTAACAAACCGGATTGGGAAGATAAATATGAATATGGGCTTTCTGATTGGTAAATTATGAAGAAGAAAAGAAATAACAACAGTTCATCTTATCCTCTACCAGATGGACACCCTACAAGGCACAGACCTCGTAGAAATTATTGGGGTAATCTTTATGATGAGGATACTTTTGACGAAGACCTACATCACTTCACGGCAGATTCTGATACTGCTTTATATGACACAGAGGATGATCATGATTCTTATTATGAGTCTGGTGGATACGAATGATTTTAGATAAACATAGCAAAGAAGCATTAAGGCTGATAGATGAGGGAAAGAACCTCTTTATCACAGGAAAGGCAGGGACAGGCAAAACAACTCTGCTTGGAGAAGTGGTTAAGAGATTAAATGAAAAGGGGATCCTTTCCGTAGTTCTAGCTCCCACAGGTGTCGCTGCTGAAAATGCAGATGGAGTCACTTTGCATTCTTTCTTGCGTTTACCTTTAACTCCTTACTTACCTCATCATCGCTATTCAAATTTATATTCACTCGATGACCATGCTATAGAGGTGGTAAAGAAACTATATGTGATTATCATAGATGAAATAAGCATGGTGAGATGCGATATGCTTGATGCTGCCGATATGATACTTCGCCACTATCGTCGTAACAAAAAGCCCTTTGGCGGAATTCAACTGATAATGTTTGGCGATCTTTACCAGCTTATGCCTGTCACAAAGAATGAAGATTGGGAGGTTTTGAAAAATCACTATAGATCTTCTTATTTCTTTTGCAGTGAATTACTACAAAAAATGGATTATTATGTGGTTTCTTTAGAAAAGGTACATAGGCAGAAGGATAAGGACTTTGTTAGTCTGCTAAATAATATTAGATTGGGTGTAATAAAAGCAAAAGATATTGATTTCCTTAATACAAGGTATGAGCCAAACTATGATGCTGAAATCAGTAATTTCGTTGTTATGCTGAAAGTTAAGAATAAGCAAACGGAAAATTATAATGAGGATAAGTTGAATGAACTAAGGGGAGATGAAAAAACAACATGGGCTTACGAAGATAATTGGAAGCCAGAAAAAAGTCCTGCACCTTCTAAACTCGTAGTAAAGAAAGGGGCTCGGGTTATGTTTGTGAAAAATGATACACATAAACCTAGACGATACGTGAATGGCACAATGGGTTATGTCGTAGGATTTGGAGATGGCTATATTGAGGTAAAAAAAGATGGTTCAAATCAACCAATCTTTGTAGAAAGACAAACGTGGGATAGATTATCATACAAAATCGATAAAAAAACAAAAACAGTAGAAACAGAGTTTATAGGATGTTTTAAGCAATATCCTTTGAAATTAGCATGGGCTGTTACTGTTCACAAAAGTCAGGGTTTAACATTTGACGAAGTAGCAGTAGATGTTGCCAAATCATTTACTTATGGGCAGGTGTATGTAGCGCTTAGTCGTTGCCGGACTATGGATGGATTACATTTGATATCAAAAATACCAAGCCAGAAGATAAAGGCAGATCCACTAGTAAAGGCTTATTTGGATTCGGTTAATGATGAAGGAAAGGCATTACTATTACGGGATATTGATGACACAAATGAATACGAAAAAGAATCACTGATGTTGTGGATCAGTGAAAGAAAGTATTGGAGTATTAAAGAGGGCAGAGCCCATAAGTATAGTCATTCTATAGAAGATGATGAATATGCAAAAAAGATATTTAAGACCAATAATGGGAAGCTTATAATAAATGATACATATAAAAGTCTTCGCAAAAAGTTCTCCATTTTTGATATGAATGGTGGTAATTGTCCATTTGTTACTCGAAAATATAAAACCGTAACTTTTCAGAACGAATGGTATAGCCCCATAACCTTAGAAATAACTAGTGATATAGAAATTAAGCAAGGAAAGGATCCTTACGGTGATGATGTATGGATCTTCGAAATAAGATTAGGAAATAAATAAAAAATTGTATGAATCCATATATTCTTTTATTTCTTGCTTTATATGCTCGCTATCCTGAAACAGTGAAGGTCATAATAAGTTTGATTATTCTTATTTACATTATATCTTCAATTGGGGGGTTGGTATTCTTTCTTATTCTCCTTTTCTCGGCTATAGCCATTGTGATAATTTATATAATAGGAACAGTCTGTAATTCCGATGATAAGATTAATGATTATAAGAAAAGGATCAGCGGACGTAATCAGTCTATTGCTAATGTGATGAGAAACGATCCAGACGTGACAGTACGAAAAGGAGACGAAGCATCAGGAGTATTACCCAAGGCATACAAGTTCTTTATTTATGAAGGCTTGACGAACACAAAGACGAGCAGGTTCCAGGATGATATGATAAACATCATATTCAGAGTCTCTGAGGATTTCAGGGGTATCGTTGTCGAAATCAAGAACCTAAGCCGTGACAAATTCTATATCAAGTGGGGTTCAGCTACTATCAGCGATAACCACGTGTATATTGATGACATTCTTTATAAAGACTATATGTCATTAGGCAAACTCCGTCCAGGTGAAAGTGTTACGAAAACATTGCGCGAGAAGTCTCTGTCGAGATTCTTTTTTGATGAAGATATCCTTCGTCAGAATTGTAAACTAACAAATAATGCTGGGTATGTTGTCAGGATTCCCATCACTTTGGAGTCAGGGAAGAAGATACGTTATAAATTCTCTATTGTAACCGGGAGAGTTGACGAAGAGTAATATTGCATTATTGCATTGCATTTGTTTTTTTCGTAAACCAAGGAATAGCCAATATCGAAATAATGATAATTGAATAAGACCCACGTACACATGGGGGCGTTGGGCATTAAGTTTGAGGCGGTTCTTGCGTCCCATTGGTAGCAAGAGAGCGGCAGAGTTTGAGGCGGATCTTGCGTCCCATAGGTAGCAAGAGAGCGGCAGAGTTTGAGGCGGTTCAGACCACCCCTAACCCCTCCTAACTTAGGAGGGGAAAAGGGAAATCAGCGGATGCATTCTTTTTGACCATTGTGGATATAAAGGCCTTTCCGTTGCGGTCTGCCTGGCAGACGCCGGCCTTGGAGGTCAAACCAAATATCTTTGAACTTTGAGCTTTGATCTTTGAACTTTATGATATCATTAATCACCGTCCCACCACCCATGAAGTCGAAAGAGATGGTGCCGTCGTCGGCCACCCGGATATTGGTGATGGATTTCGACATCAGCTTGACACCTTCGGCATTTGCTGTATAGACCATGGCATTCGGATCAGAGTCATCCGTCAGCTTATCGTTCACCGCGGTAGAATCGGCATAGGGATAGACGGAGGTGCTGAGATAACGGTTGCGCATCCAGTGATCCATTGTATATTTGCTCATATCGCTGCCTTTTTTTGTCGGATCCCAGGTTTTGTAATCCTTACCGTCAGCATGGAACATGTCATAGCGGTAGTGGTTTGAAGAAGAGTTCACATAATTGCGGCTCCAGATTTCCATGTCGTAGTCCACATGGAAAATGGCCAGTCCCTGCCCGGGGATGCCGTAGTCCCAATTGGTCTGGCAGCGGTTTTCGAGGATATAATACTCATTCTCGTTGCCTGAATTCCGGATCATATAGGTCTCCCCTCCCTCACTCACGGGCTTCATGCCGGTGATGGTGACGGCATCAGTCAGTTCTATGGGATCGCCCCAGCCCATGACCATCTTCTCCATAGCTGAGTAGTTCGGCGGGCACCAGCCTTTGTCGGTGTAATTGCCGCCATCCATCAGATCCCATTCATCGACCGCAGAGAAATCACTGCTATAGGTAGGATAGATGTCTGGCAGTCCTAAGCAGTGGGAAAATTCATGGCAGATGGTGCCGATGCCACAGGAGGTGGAGTCTGCCCACAGCTCACAACAGATGGAGGACATATCGAAATGGACTTTACTGACTGTGCCGAAATCGCCTGTATTGGGCCAGATATAGCCTTCGACATGATTACCACAGAAACCTGCGGCGATGAATAAGATCTGGTTTGGGTTACCGTCTCCATCCCAGTCATAGAGAGAGTAGTCGATATCAACAGTGGCGGCCAGAGACTTGAAGGCATCCTCCATAACATCTTCACCATAATTCCTATTATCATCGGATTTGGCTTTCTGATTCACCTTGACGGGGCCATAGACGTCGAACTGGAGGTTGAAGCGCCCCCCGGACTGATCGCGGAAATAATCGGCCACAGACCCCAATCCATAGCCCTCGTTATAGCCGGGCTCATTCAGCAGACGATGGTAATAAGCCTGAGGATCGTCCACACTGAAATCGAAGTCGCTGAAGGAAATCAGTACCACGAGCTGCCGATAGATTTTCTCGGGATCCCAGTCCTGATTAGGATAGCCAAGCATGCCACGCGTCTTCGACCCTCCCAAAGGGATATCACGCATACAAGAGATACGCTGCTGAGCACCGACTGTCAGGACAGCCAGAGCCAGCAACACCGTACATAATAATCTTTGTGTTCTCATCTTTATCTTATGACTTTTCGAGTGGTGCCGTCGGCATAACGCACAATGTAGATGCCCTGACACGAGGGAACAGACGGGAGCCAACGCCCGCTATAGTCGAAATATGCCACAGGGACGTCCCCGCCATCAGCAGAATAGCGTATGGGGGCGACGGAGACGGCCTCCTTCATGAAGTCGAAGGAGACGGTGCCGTCGGCGGCCATCTGAATGTTGGTGATAGGCTTCGACATCAGCTTCAGGCTATCGGTATTAGCATTAAAGAGCGTCGCTGCCGGTTTGGAGTCGTTGGTAAGGCTCGCGTTAACCACCAGCGTCACAGGATTAGAGTAAGGATACGCCGAGGTGCTCAGATACTGATTATGTAAATGCCCCTCATCGACCCACTTGCTATCGTCTTTACCGTCGTTATTTTTATCCCAGGCCATATAGTCCTTAACATCAGCATGGAAGAGGCTATAACGATAGTGGTTGTCATCAATGTTGATCTCGTTCCCCATCCACGCGAGATAATCGAAATCCACATGGTAGATGAGTAAGCCATTGCCAGGGCAGCCGAAATCCCAATCCTTCTGTTGGCGGTTCTCTAAGAGATAGTACTCATCGCGATTCGCAGGATTACGAATGATATAAGTATCTCCGCCATCGCTCACCGACTTCATGGCAGTAACTGAAGTAACAGTCGTTAGTTCGACTGGCTGCCCCCACCCCAGCATCATCTTCTCCATCGCAGAAAGGTTGGGCGGACACCAGCCGTAATTCGTATAGTTGCCGCCATCCATCAGGTCCCACTCATCAACAGCAGAAAAGGCTTCTGCATTACCCAATGGATAAAAATCAGGGAGTCCCAGACAATGGAAGAATTCATGGAGGATGGTACCGATACCGCACGACTTGTCGTACTTCCACAACTCACAGGAAACAGACACAATGTCCGCTTTGACACCTCCAGGCAATTCTGGTCCAATGTACCAATCCGTATTAGGCCAGATATAGCCTCGCTTCTGATTACCAGTATAGCCCGCAGCGACGAAAAGCACCTGATCGACGTTGCCATTATCATCCCAATCGTAGATAGAGAAATCGGTCTTCTCCGTCTCACACAACTTCTCAACAGCTGCCTCCAGAATATTTTGGCCAAAATACGTGCCGATATGCCCTCCAGCCTTCAAATCGACCTTCACAGGTCCATAGATATCAAACTTGACATTGAGGCGCCCTCCAGACTGGTCGCGCACATAGTCGGCCACACAGCCCATGCCAACACCTTCGTTATAGCCTGGCTCATTAAAGATGCGGTCGTAGAAGTCGGCAGGATCGGCCATCGTGAAGTCGGCATCGCTACACTCTACAAGTATGACAGGCTGGCGATAGGTCTTCTGAGGGTCGAACGTCTTAACTTCAGGGAGCGCATATTGTTGACGAGTTCCTGCACGCTCGGAAGGCCGGATGCAAGAAATACGCTGAGCGCTGGCCGTCACAACAGCCAGCGTCAGCATCAAACCTATCGTAAATAGTTTTCTCACCTTTTACTTTTTTGCAGGGCACCAAGGCTTCAAGGTCTTAAAGAAGTCATTACCCTTATCATCGACGAGGATGAAGGCGGGGAAGTCCTCCACGTCAATCTTCCAGATGGCCTCCATACCGAGTTCGGGATACTCCACGCACTCGATGCTCTTGATGCTGCTCTGAGAGAGCACGGCAGCCACACCGCCGATACTGCCTAAATAGAAACCACCGTGCTTCTTACAAGCCTCTGTGACGACATCAGAACGGTTACCCTTGGCAATCATCACGAGTGAGGCACCCAACGACTGGAACTCGTCCACGTAGGGATCCATACGGTTGGCCGTCGTCGGCCCCATCGAACCGCAGGGATAGCCCTCGGGCGTCTTGGCGGGTCCGGCATAGAGCACGGGATAGTCCTTGAAGTAGTCGGGCATGGGCTCACCGGCATCGATGCGGGCCTTCAGCTTGGCGTGGGCGATGTCGCGGGCCACGATGATGGTACCCTTCAGGTTCACACGGGTAGAGACAGGATACTTCGACAGTTCCTTGCGCACGGCATCGATGCCTTCGTTGAGGTCGATCTCGATGGTGTTCTGTCCCTCGCCGGCCTTGGCATACTCTGCCGGGATGAGCTCAGAGGGGTTCGAGTCCATCTTCTCCAGCCAGATACCGTCGGCATTGATCTTGGCCTTGATATTACGGTCGGCCGAACAGCTGACACCCATGCCAATCGGACAAGAGGCACCATGACGGGGCAGACGGACCACACGGATGTCGTGAGCCAGATACTTACCACCGAACTGTGCGCCGAGACCAATCTTCTGAGCCTCCTTGAGGAGCTTCTCCTCGAGGTCGATGTCACGGAAGGCACGACCTGTCTCGTCGCCTGTCGTAGGCAGACCATCGTAGAACTTGATGGAGGCCAGCTTGACGGTGAGGAGGTTCTTCTCAGCGGAGGTGCCACCAATGACGAAGGCAATGTGATACGGCGGACAGGCAGCTGTGCCAAGGCTCTTCATCTTCTCCACAAGGAACGGGATGAGCGTACCCTCGTTCTGAATCGTGGCCTTCGTCATGGGATAGAAGTAGGTCTTGTTGGCACTACCACCACCCTTGGCGACGAACACGAACTTATACTCTGCACCCTCCGTGGCCTCGATGTCAATCTGGGCAGGGAGGTTACAACGGGTGTTCACCTCGTCGTACATGTTCAGCGGGGCATTCTGCGAATAGCGCAGGTTGTCCTGAGTGAAGGTATTGAAGACACCTAAGCTCAAAGCCTCCTCATCCTCAAAACCGGTCCACACCTGCTGACCTTTCTCACCGTGGATGATCGCCGTACCCGTATCCTGGCAGAAAGGCAGGATGCCACGGGCTGCCACCTCGGCATTGCGCAGGAACTGCAGGGCGACGTACTTGTCATTCTCTGAGGCCTCGGGATCATTGAGGATCTTGGCCACCTGAAGGTTATGTTCACGGCGCAGCATGAACTCCACATCGTGGAAGGCCTGCTGGGCCAGCAGCGTCAATGCCTCCTTGGAGACCTTCACGATCTGCTTTCCTTCAAACTCACCGGTGCTAACACCTTCTTTACTCAACAGACGGTACTCCGTCTTGTCCTCGCCCACCTGAAACATCGGGGCGTACTTAAATTCAACGTTTTTAGCCATACTTGTATTTGTTTTTTTTTTTTGCAACGGACTACAAGACTTAAGGACTTTTTTGAGGTGGATAGTCCTGTTAGTCCTGTTGTCCGTTGCTAAATTTATAATTTTAATATCCGAAGATTTCTTCTGTGGTGAGGCGCTTGATAGGGCCTATCTTGCCCAGCGCCTCCATGTCGAGCTCTTTCTCGTCACCGAGGATGATGTAACGGAAGGGCTTGTGGGACATGTTTGCCTTCTCGAAGCGGACGATGTCATCGAGGGTGAGCGGCTGCATGTCACGGTAGATATCCGCATACATATCCCGGTCAAAGCCCATACGCTTCATCATGATATATCGGTTGATGACACCCGTCTTACGGGCCCGGCTGCTGGCCATCTGCTTGGTCACACCCTCCTTGGCGATACGGAAAGCCGCCTCACTGGCAGGCAACTCGTTGAGGATCTCGTTGAAATGGTTGATGCAGTCCATCATCTTGTCGTTCTGCGTGATGATATGGGTATAGAACATCTCCTTCTCACCCAGCTTCTCCGGACGATAATAGCTGGCATATGCATTGTATGCCAGACCACGGGCCTCACGCATCTCCTGGAACACGATGCCGTTCATGCCACTGCCGAAATACTCATTGAACAGACCGACGGTGGCTGTCTCATTGACGCGGTACTCACGTCCCTCATTATGATACATACGCATATAGATGTTCTTCGCATCATAAGGGGATATCCACACCTCGTTGACAGGTGTCAACTCTCGGGTATAGGGCTGACCTTCAGGCACCGGCTTCAACTGTGCGGGAGTCTGATGTTCTTTGGCGAGCAAGTCAGAGAGGCCTGCCTCACTCAGGGGACCATAATACAAGACCGTGTGTTCAAGACCACTGAGTTGACTGAGCAGATCGAGCAACTGCTGTGGATCGGCATCACGCAACTGCTGTTCGGTCATATCGTCGCGACGGAAATTATGGGGACCATAGACCGCATAGTGATAGAGGTAGTCAAAACAGGTGCGCTGGTCTTTCTTCCTGTCGTCACGGTTCTTGAGCGTCAAGTCCACATACTGGCCATACGACGCCTTGTCGGCCTTGGCATGATGAAGCAGATTCTCCAACAGCGTGAGGGCGGCAGGCATGTTCTCATTCAGACCTGAGAGCGAGATGTTGAGATTGTCTGGATTCACGTTGACGCTATAGTTACAGGCCAGCTTATAGAACTGCTGCTTCACATCGGTAGCAGAAAGTTTGTCCGTTCCCACATAGTCGAGATAGTCGGAAGCGACATCATAGCGATTGTCGTCCTCGTGTCCGAACTCATAACGGAACACCAGGGTGAAAAGATCGTCTTCCTTGTTCTGCTTGTAAAGCAACGGCAGACCTTTTGTTGTCTTTCCGACGGTAAGGTCTTTGCTGAAGTCCACGAACTCCGGCAAGATGGGTTCCACCTGACTGTTCTGGATATCTTTCACAAACTGACTCACCATATCACGGTTGGCAGGTATAGGCGTGATGGCTGGTTTGTCGATTTTCTTCTGCAACGTATCGATGCCATGACGCTTGAAGATGGTGGCATAGCCCTCGGTGAAGAAACGGTTGGCGAAATCCACAATCTGTTGTTTCGTCATCTTCGACACACGGTCGATCTTGCCTATCTGCTGTTCCCACGAATTGCCGTTGATAAAGGAGTTCATCTGCTGACTGACGCGCCAACGATTATTCTCTAATGAACGCTGATAGTTCAGTTTCATGTTGTTAATGACAGATGGCAACAGGTCGTCAGAGAAGTTACCCTTCTTCAGGTTCTCGATCTCAGCCAACATCAGTGCCCGTACCTCTTCCAACGACTGCTCGGGCTTGGGCATGCCCATGAGGATAAATGCGGAGTAGTCCTGCTGCGTCTGTATTCCTGCACCGGCCGTCTGCACTTTCATCGTCTGATTCAGATTCAGGTCGAAGATACCGGCCTTACCGTTGTTCAGCATATAACCGATCACGTCGAGCGTATCAGTCTGGAGGTCGGCAGCTTTCTTGGCGAGCCAACCTACCCACACCTGTTCTGCCTGCTGCCCGATGACACTCGTGTCTGCAGGAGCCGTCAAGGGTTTCTGCTCGGGGAATACAGGCTGGGAGACATCTGCGGCAGGCTTCCACCCGCCGAAATACTGGTCGATGATGGCGATGGTCTTATCCATGTCGAAGTCACCCGCCATACAGATGGCCATGTTATTGGGCACGTACCACTTCTTGAAGTAGTTCTTGATGTTCGTGATCGAGGGGTTCTTCAGGTGCTCCTGCGTACCGATGGTGGTCTGCGTACCGTATGGATGGGTGGGTGTGAGTTTCTCACCCAGCGCTTTCCACACCTTGTCGCCATCGTCCGTCAGATAGATGTTATATTCCTCATAGACGGCCTCCAGTTCCGTATGGAAACCACGGATTACCATGTGCTGGAAACGGTCGCTCTGGATCTTCGCCCAGTTTTCAATCTCGTTCGAGGGGATATCCTCGGTATAACAGGTCACATCGTTCGAGGTAAAGGCATTCGTACCTTCGGCTCCGATGGCAGCCATGAGTTTGTCGTACTCGTTGGGAATGAAATACTGGGCAGCCAACTGACTGACGGAGTCAATCTCATGATAGGCCTGCTTGCGTGCCTCAGGGTCCGTCAGCTTACGATAGGCCTCATAGCGCTGTTCGATCTCTGCCAACAGCGGAGCCTCAGCCTCAGGATTATTCGTTCCGAACTGGGTGGTGCCCTTGAACATCAGGTGCTCCAGGTAGTGAGCCAGGCCTGTGGTCTCTGCCGGGTCGTTCTTCGAACCGGTCCTCACGGCGATATACGTCTGAATCCTCGGTCTTTCCTTATTCACCGACAGATACACCTTCAGTCCATTATCCAGCGTATAGATCCTCGTCTTCATCAGATCCCCCGCCACCTCAGCGTACTTGTACTCCTTCGCCTGAACAGATAAAGGTGAAAAGGTGAAAAGGTGAAAAAGTAAAACACCAATCACCATCCCTTTTACTTTTAACATTTTAATTACTTTATTCATCATTTTTTATCTTATTACATTTTCACCTTTTCACTTTTTCACCTTTTCACTTTTTCTTAGTTTTCGTAGTCGATCTCATGGTCAAGTTTCTCGAGGAAGTCATCGAAAACTTCCTTTTCCACGTCGCCCATGGAATATTCCTTCTCCGCATCCTTACGGATCTCTGCGATCCACGCACGACGGGCCTTGATGTAGTCCTCATGGATCCGGACCACATCCTCCTCCGTGATCTCCTCAAGACCATAGTAGTCGAGGATCATCTGATACGACCACGACCAGCGGTAGTCGCTATAGTTGTTGTTGATCTCTACGAAACGGTCGAGCAACTGCTGAATACTGTCGATGTCACCACTCTTAATGTCCCGTACGATACGCAACTCCTCACTCTCAGGCAGGAGAAGTCCGCTGAGATCCGTCCAGCGACCCTTGCCCACGATGCTCTTGGGACGTCCGAAGAATCCCTCCTTCTGGGCACGTTTCAGTACGGCACCCATATAAATCCTCAGGGCAATGTCATAATACTTCAGACCTTTCCGCAGCGACGAAGCATTGATGACATACTCATGGAAGTTGTAGGTCGACACATTGTCACCCGATGCCTCACGCAGAGCTGTCAGGATCTTAATACCCTCCATGATCTCACCCACGGTGAAAGGCGAGAGCCAGTCGAAGTTGATGATACTCTTCATCGACAGCTTCGAGCGCTTGTCACGCTTCGGCCATTTCTTGATATCACGATAAAGTCCCACGGTGGTAATATTACGACCAGGCACGAGCGTCATCGTCTCACCATAATTAATAAGGTATGAGAAAGGCAGGTTACGGGTGTCGGGATGGTGCATCAGTTTACCGAAACAGACACTGAACGCACCGATCGTGGCAGGCATCAGGATATAGGCACCAGAGGCCGTCTTCGTACCACGCTCCAGCGTTCCCCAGTGCAACGGACCCATCTTATAGGCGTGGTTCGAGAAGTTTGTATTCGAACCCGCATTATAGAACGAGAACTCACCGCCGATGAGCAACGAGCTCTTATGATGCGAGGCGCAGAAAGGTCCGCAGAAGGCTGCACAGGCCTCACCATTGGCCATGAATGAGTTGGCGAAGAAGAGACTGGCCTCAGCCGTGAAACCGTTGGTAATCTGACAGGCCTCACCCACGAAGCAGTCTTGCATCTTCACACTATTATTGATTGAACAACCGTCGCAGATGATGGAGTTCTCACATATGACACCCGTACCGATAAATACCGGCGCATCCATCGAACTCATCACCGTACACTCCGACAGACGGGCTGCACCCGAGATCTCACAGTCACCCTTGATGATGGTGTTCATGATGTCCTTGGCGTTAATGATCTTCACGTTATTGCCGATATAGCCCCGGTCTGGACGGGTCACACGGAGTTCGTCCTCAATCATCTGCTGTAGGGTCTTACGCAGTCCTTTGTCGTTGTAATGCTTCACCATGAAGGAGGCCAGCTGGGAGTTCAGTTCGCGGAAGATGGTCACGTTGCCGTCACCCATTTCGTTAAGCACCGAGATCACTGATCCCTCGCCGAAGGTGGCGTCGTCGGTAGTCTCCAGCGTACAGATGTTCGAGATATAACAGTCGTTGCCGATGGTGTAGTTATTGATGTAATTTCCCACCTTCTCAATCAGACAGTCATTACCGACGGTCACATTACGCAGCGTCGTGTCGTTGATGCCCGAGTGCTTGAAAAAGCCCTTGGTCACCTCCACCTGTTTATTAAACTCTCCCAGGCGGATGTCACCATAGAATATCACACGGTGGAAGTTATAAGGCTTAAAACCCTCTGCCACCAGGACGCGATCCCAGTCCTCAGCCCAACAAACGTTGTTCTCTAATACTTCAATCTCAGTCTGTGTTAGTTGTCTGTACTCCATAATTCTCTAATCTAATTCTTGATAGTCATTATATAAAAAATCGTTATACGGATATTTCTGAACGTGCAACTCGCGCACTCTCTTATAGAGCACCTCGCGCAATTCGTCAATATTCTCTTTTTTCTTAGCGGAAATAAAGATGCACTCTATGTATCTTCCTTCCCCTCCTAAGTTAGGAGGGGTTAGGGGTGGTCTGAACGCCCCCTGTTTCCCCATCTTCGCCATCCACGTCTTTTTTAGCTCCTCCAGCGTGACATTCTCCTTCGTCATCGGTGTCAAGTCGTCCTCCTCCTTTTCTACCCACGTATAGGCGTCGATCTTATTAAATACAAGCATCTGCGGCTTCTCCGCACAGCCCAGTTCCATCAGCGTCTCCTCCACCACACGGATCTGTTCCTCAAAGTCTGGATGGGAGATATCCACAACATGCACCAGCAGATCTGCCTCGCGCACTTCGTCGAGCGTCGACTTAAACGACTCCACCAGGTCTGAAGGCAACTTACGGATAAATCCTACGGTATCTGCCAAAAGGAAAGGCAGGTTGTCGATTGTCATCTTTCGGACGGTGGTGTCGAGGGTGGCAAAGAGTTTATTCTCTGCGAACACCTCACTCTTCGCCAACAGGTTCATCATAGTAGACTTGCCCACGTTGGTATAGCCTACGAGAGCCACACGGATCAGTCTGCCTCGGTTCTTCCGCTGAGTGGTCTTCTGCTTGTCAATCTCCGCCAGACGCTGTTTCAACAGGGTGATGCGCTGGAGGATGATACGACGGTCCATCTCCAACTGCGTCTCACCAGGACCACGCAGGCCGACGCTTCCCTTACCGCCACCAGAACCGGAACCGCCGCCCTGACGTTCCAGGTGAGTCCAAAGCCTTTGCAGGCGGGGCAGCATATAACGGTGCTGGGCCAGTTCCACCTGCGCTTTGGCCTCTGCGGTCTGTGCCCGCATAGCGAAGATGTCCAATATTAATGAGGTACGGTCGAGGATCTTCACCTGCAGCTCCTGCTCGATGTTGCGGATCTGTTTCGCAGAGAGCTCATCGTCGAAGATCACCATGCCGACTGGTTGCGGGGGTGCGGAGGTACGGGGGGACGAAGGTGCGAGATTACTTTCAGCCTCAAAGGTATTCTCGTACCCCCGTGCCCCCGCGCCCTCGTACCTCCGAACTTCTTCCATCCACTCATCATACTCGTCCTGACATTTCTTGATATATTGCTTTATTTCCTGCAGCTTACCTGAGCCCACATACGTCGTTTGGCTTGGACCACCCACCTTCTGCGTAAACCGCTTCACGGTAACGGCCCCAGCTGTATCAGCCAAGAACTCCAGTTCGTCGAGATATTCCTTGGTCTTGGCCTCATCCTGCTCCTTGGTGACAAGTCCCACCAATACCGCCGTCTCGGCCTTCGCCTGTGATATTACAAATTCTTTCATTTTGGGTGCAAAGATAAGAATAAAACACGGATTATAAGGATTATAAAGAAAGTTTTTTCAGCGAAAAGAATAAAAAAACCTTAAAATCCATATAATCCGTATTTATCAAAAAAGAATTTTTGTACTTTTGCAGCAGATTTTACAAACCAACAAAACATTAGCATTATGAGAGTAATTATTCAGTCAGATTATCAGAAACTGTCCCAGTGGGCAGCCAATCATGTCATTGAGCGTATCAACAAGTTCAACCCGACCCCCGATCACAAATTCGTTCTGGGCCTTCCCACAGGTTCCTCTCCCGTAGGCATGTACAATGCACTCGTCGAGGCCAACCGTGCCGGTAAGGTGTCGTTCAAGAACGTCATCACCTTCAACATGGACGAATATGTCGGTCTGCCCGAGACACATCCGGAGAGCTACCACGCCTTCATGGCCCGTAACCTCTTCGATCACATCGACTGTCCGAAGGAGAACATCCACATCCTGAACGGTAACGCCCCCGACCTGAACGAGGAGTGCGCCAAGTATGAGGCCATGATCGAAGAGGCTGGTGGCATCGATCTGTTCATTGGCGGTATCGGTCCCGATGGTCATATTGCCTTCAACGAGCCGGGTTCTTCACTCCAGAGCCGTACCCGCATGAAGACCCTTACCACAGACACCCGCATCGCCAACAGCCGTTTCTTCGGTGGTAAGCCTGAGAATGTGCCGGCCCATGCCCTGACGGTAGGTGTAGGCACCGTGATGGACGCCCGTGAAGTGATGATTCTGGCCAACGGTCACTTGAAGGCCCGTGCCCTGCAGGCTGCCATCGAGGGAAGCATCAACCACATGTGGACCATCAGTGCCCTGCAGATGCATGCCCATGGTATCATCGTCTGCGACGAGGAGGCTGCCGACGAACTGAAGGTCAGCACCTATAAATATTTCAAGGACATCGAGCAGGATCAGCTGCTCTGATGCTCAGCACGAATTTCAAGATAATCCTCGCCTGCGGGCGGGGATTTTAACGCATAACAATTATGAATAAGAACGAGAAATTTGTCATCACCATCAACCGTGAACTTGGTAGCGGCGGTCGTACCGTGGGTGAAAAACTGGCAAAGAAGCTTGGTGTGACTTTTTACGACAAGGCAGTCATCAAGGGATTGGAGGAAAAATACAACCTTACCGTAGAGGAAATTGAGAAGATGAGGAATAAGAAGCATAGCTGGTGGTCTGACCTTAAGCGTGTAACAGGCATCGGCGAAGGACTCATCAGCAGCAGTCGCTATATTTCGGAGATGGGTAAGGAGCCTGATGGGCTGACCACGGAAAAAATGTTCAAGGCCGAGAGCGAGATTCTTGAGGATATCGCCGACGTGGAGTCGTGTGTCATTGCCGGCCGCTCAGGCTTCTTTGTGTTCCGCAACCACCCCAACCACCTGTGCATCATGATTCAGGCCTCAATACCCTTCCGTGTTAAGCGTCTGATGCGCAAGAAGAACATAACCGAGGAGGAAGCCATCAAAATCATCGAGGAGGTGGATGAGATGCGTGAGAACTATGTCAAGAGGTACACCGGTACTACACGCTACGACACTCGCAATTACAATCTCGTCATCTCCGCCGACGGCAAAACCGAAGACCAGATAGTGGATCAAATCCTGTTATATATCGAACAATGAAGAAACTGATTCTGATGGCAATGAGTCTGCTGGTAACGCTCAGCGCACTGGCAGAAGATGTGAAGACAACATCGCCAGACGGGCGGTTGGTAGTCAACGTGAGTTGTGAGGGAGGGAGGCTGTACTACGACGCCACGCTCGACGGACAGCGGATGCTGGAGAAGTCGGCCCTCGGCCTGAAGACCAGCATCGGTGACTTCACCCGGGAATTATCCATTGTCAATTCTCAATTATCCATTGTAAGCAACTCTTACCAAATGCGCGGCACCAAGGCCTCTTCTAACGCCTACAAGGCCACGAAGGCCGTCATCGACATTGAGAACAAGGATCATCAGCGCTTCAGCATCATCTTCCAGGTCTCTGACAACGACATAGCCTTCCGCTACGCCATCCCCCGTCAGAAGTGGCAAGGCAAAGAGCCCAAGCGCCTGCGTATCAAGAGCGAACTCAGCAGCTTCAACTTCCCCGACGGCACCACGACCTTCATCTCTCCGCAGATCGGCCCTGAGTCTGGTTGGGAACAGACCAAGCCCAGCTACGAGGAAGGCTACTCTGCCGATGCCCCGATGGACACACCCTCGCAGTACAATCATGGCTACATCTTCCCTGCCTTGTTCCACCTGCCCAACGGTTGGGCTTTAGTCGCTGAAACAGGCGTCAGCTCCGGCTACTGCGGCAGTCATCTCTCCGACTACCAGCCCGGCACAGGCTACACCGTCGCCTACCCCGATGCAGGCGAGAACAACGGCTATGGCACAGACTTCGCCGCCATTCCCCTGCCCGGGGAGACGCCCTGGCGCACCATCACCCTCGGCTCTTCACTCAAACCCATCGCAGAGACCACCATCAGCTACGACCTCGTCGAGCCTCTCTATGAGCCTTCAACCGATTACAAACCAGGCCGCTACACCTGGAGTTGGCTCATCTGGCAGGACAATTCCGTCAACTACGACGACCAGGTGAAATTTATCGACCTCGCCTCGGCCATGGGCTTCGAATATTGCCTTGTGGATAACTGGTGGGACACGCAGATCGGCCGAGACCGCATCGAGGAGCTCTCGAAATATGCCCAGTCGAAAGGCGTACACCTCTTATTATGGTATAACAGCAACGGCTTCTGGAACGATGCCCCGCAGACCCCACGCAACTGCATGTCCACAGCCATCGCCCGTGAGCGGGAGATGACGTGGCTACAGCGCATCGGCGTCAAGGGCATCAAAGTGGACTTCTTCGGAGGCGACAAGCAGGAGACGATGCGGCTCTATGAGGACATTCTCTCCGACGCCAACCGCCATGGGCTACAGGTCGTATTCCACGGCTGTACCGTGCCTCGCGGCTGGGAGCGGATGTATCCCAACTTCGTGGCTTCCGAGGCGGTGCTCGCCAGCGAGAACCTGTTCTTTGGCGAAGAGGCCACCTTCCGCGAAGGCTTCGACCTCACCCTCCATCCCTTCTGCCGCAATGCCACAGCCTCGATGGACTGGGGCGGCATCATCCTCAACAAGTACATCTCAAAGGACAACAAGAGCCGCCACACCCGTAAGACCACCGACATCTTCGAGCTTGCCTCGGGACTCATCATGCAGACCTCCGTACAGTGCGTCGCCATCCAGCCGAACAACCTTGACGAACTGCCTGAGTTCGAATTGGACTTCTTGCGCGGCCTTCCCACTACCTGGGAGGAGACGCGCTTCATCGACGGCTATCCCGGCCGCTACGTCGTCCTCGCCCGTAAGGCTACAGACGGCCAATGGCACGTCGCAGGACTCAACGCCCTCAAAGAGCCTCTGACGCTCACCCTCGACCTGCCGATGTTCGCCCCAGGCGAGACCCTCCGCTACTACGTCGACGAGCCTACCAGCAAGCCCACAGCCACCACTATTAAGAGTAAACCACCATATGAACGTAACCCCGATTTTACGGGCAGTTCCGCTAACATGATTTTTTGAAAAATAATCTGATTTGTAATTGGGGCTGCTAAAGTG
>CACYQO010000033.1 GCA_902776545.1 uncultured Prevotellaceae bacterium
GTAGCGGAGAGGTTCATCGCCATCAGCAGAACGAAACCTTTCGGAGTGCTTGCTCAAGGCTCTGTGGTAACTTTCCGTTTGCAAACATAGTAACTTTTTCGACTGCCTGATCATGTCGTCAAGCTCACTGTTAAACTGGAAGATATGCAGATACCACTCATTTCCGTCAACAATCTCCTTGGCATTCATCTCAGCCTCGCGGATGGCTGCAGCAGATGTCTCTTGTGGCATGCATCGGAAGATACCCTTGGGCCTGGCAGTTTTGTTTTTATCGGCGCCGGATTTCATGTCTTTTTCCTCGTTCCACGCGTTCAAAGCATCAATCTGAGTAGCATCTATCTTCTTCATGGGCTCCATCATGATGTTGTAAAGATCTACTGCTATATGCTTGCCAGAGCCGCTTCTGCCAATAAGTTCCAAAATACAATTAAGGCGACAGACCCTACCTGGTTCTGACCAAAACTTATACCAGCATCTTGTCATGAGGGTCATAGCCAAGGCACCTCCAACAAATAGTGCTGCCACATAGTATTTGGGTCGCAATCTATGGAATAGAAGTTTCATCAGAGAATAATGTGGACTCAGCTTTTTCAGTTCCTTGCCAATCCGCTCCAGCATCTGAGTGATGTCATCCCTTTGAGCAGGGTCAAGACCGCCCATGGCCTTCTGATGGGCCTCCATCACAAGAGTCTTGTATTTCCGCTTTGTTACTTTTTCGATGGCACGGCGCATGTCACGAGAAGGCTGAAGTTCATACAAGTTTTCAGACTCACGTTTTTGCTTCAATTTCATGGCTGACTCAATGGCCTTGTCCAGTTCATCCATGTTTCTTTCAATAGTGACATCCTTTACCCATTTCAAAGAGAGTAGGAGGTTTTTAACCATTTGGCTGTCGTTGTCAAGCAAGATGAGCAGGTCATTGGCCAGTCTCAGCATCCATGGGTGACGACTACCTTGAGGTGCCCCGTTGGGGAGCAAAGTGTTGATGAAATCTAAAACCGAATGACCAAAGACCTTTATGTCAGATGAGGGCAATACCGACTTGGCCAGTTCTGTTGCACTGTCAGATGTGGGTGTCGAGTAGCTTGGGATATCACTTGTTGTCTGTTCTGTGAAGTGATGGTTAGGATTGGTAGGGCCACAATGGCCCATACCTTTCCTGTATTCTGCACCAAATTTCAGATCAAACTCGTTTGAATTTGAACATGTCTCACAAAAAATCATAATCTATAATCTTTAAACATTAAACAAACGATCTTCATCAATAAAATAGATATCCTCCTGACGAGGAGCATAAGAGATTCTGGAGGCATCGATGCAGCTGTCATCCACGACAGGTTTGCCCGTGGTTCCGATGACATCCAACAGCTTCAGCTCACGGGCCAGTTCAATTTGGTTGTCGGCAATGTTGCCAACATCCAGACGTGCTTCACAAACCAGCCGAAGGCCATGACCCGATGAGGTCTTATGACTCAGGCGCACCTGCCAGGGGAACCCTTGAACCTGTGTACGCTCATGGATCTCACGTGGATCAAAGGGCACATGGTCTGCATCAAACATAAACAGACCAGACAGATGAATACCCTCCAGACGACGCTTGCGCTTCATCAAAGGCTTGCCATCCTTGTCCAACACTGGGTTGCCGTCCTTGTCAGTCACAGGTACAGGATCAAACTCCGACGCAGCGAAGATGAAGCAGGGCAGGGACTCCTTGAGTGAGTTGGTCCACTGCACCAGCTTCTGCTCCAAAGTCAGTTGTGTAAAACGAGGGCTTTGGCTGTTCTTCGCACAGAACCTCATGAAGGCATTGTCATTAACCCAAGGACTCAATGATAACCCCTCACAGATGGCCTTATCCACAGCCTGACGAGTACCAATCTTCCATGCCACTACAGAACTGTTGGCATAGCCTTTGAAAATGGAAACTGTACACGGCAAGCATTCACCGTTGTACTGATTCTCCTGATAAACGAATCTATTCATAAGCAAATTTTTAAAGGTTTTGAACTAACTGAATGTCTTTGATGTCAATGTGATTAACGTACTCTTCGTACTTCTTGGTTTTCCAGAATCGTAGCTTGACTAGCACAAGGTCGCCCTTGGTAAAACGATGCAGGGCATCTTCTCCATGTAGCGTTGCTGCCAAGCTTCCAAATGGAAATCCATCAGGGTTCCTCAATTCTAACACTGACCGAGGTTCTGGGCCATAGTCACACTCTCCATCATTAACATTGATGTACTTAACACTTTCTTGGTTTTCTACCTCCAAGAGTAGGTAATTGTTTTTACTTCCAAACATAATTTAAGGAATTAATAATTACAAAATATTGAATCTTATATGTGCCCTATTACCGTAGCCTTTTACAACTTCAGTAAAAAAGAGCGCCGTCGCAAAGACTTGGAATTGTCTTTTGACGGTGCAAAGGTAAGAGTTAAAATTGTTAGGAGAAAATAAAATAATTGGATTAAAAACAACATGCTATTTAATCCAATTTAATCCAATTTAATCCAATTTAATCCAATGGATTTTATGTAATTCTCATGGATTTAACGATAATCTCTGTCTAATTTCGCTTCGTATTCCTTCTAGAACCGCATCGTCAAATGGTTTTGCTTTGTCTGTGTACCTATTTATCCCATAGTGCTTGCTCTTCGCAGTCTCATATGATTTACTTGTTATACTAGGAAATCTATTACAAATACTTTTTGTAGGCGGTTCATTAATCCACACTCCTGTTATAGCAATGATTACACTTGCAGCTTCCTTGCCATTTTTACCTCTGAGCATTTCTTCCAATACGTCCATCAATTTTTTCGGAGCATTTGGCATAATGAAATCTTCGAAACATTTTGCCTTAGGTCTACCCACCGTGGTCTTATTGACCTTTATGGAATTGCCCTTTTCTTGTTTTCCACATAAATAGAGCGTTTCTGTCTCCTCGTCGTTTTCTACTTGTGGTATCTTTACTCTATCTATTTCGATAGCATCATTATTGTTTTGAAAGGATTTTTCTTTTGTGATGACATCGGAATTATTCGCGAAATCCTCATCGATATCATCATGGTTGTCAATCCGCTGTTGCTTTTCTGAAGATGGTGTGAGATTCTCCATCAACTGTTTTCGTAGTTTTTTTTGTTCCCATATTGGCCATAACTTTTTAACGACATTCACCTTACAATAGTACAGAAATCCAGACATGGATTTAGGCGATACTGTAGGATCTGGGCCAAACCCTATACAAATCGGCACATGTGAATAGTCGTTTCTGTTTGGAAACTTTAAAACTTTTCGACCATTCTCTAATGTGTGAAAACAACGCGGATCATCTTGAGATTCAAGAACATTCCATTCTGCCAAAATTAGGGCTGAAACACTATTAATTAGTTCTTCTTCATCCAAACTGAGGACTATGTCATGAATCCTTTGGATGTCAAAGTTGTCAGTCTCATCTGCCCAGTTCATGTCAACAATGATTTTAGGGCTGCTCTTTATTAGCTTACAAAGCTCGTCTATATTTCTCATAGGGAATTTAAATATATTGATTTATGAGCGCAAAAGTATAAGAAATCCACATAACTTCCAAAGAAATTCGGGAATAATACATTTTTTTATAATTCTTTACGTCAAACAGGTGAGATCTATATGTATCTTATTTCGTCATGACTTTTACAGCCATACCCTCAACTTACCGATTAGTACAAGCTGTCAAAAGTGTGCAAAATTGCAAATTGCATTTCTTTTTTAGGATGGCCGGACGAAGGAGGAATGAGAAGAAAGATGACAATAATGATTATAACTTATTGATTATTAATAGATTATACTATATTATTTAATTATGTCTTTTATCTTCCTCTATCTCTCACCCTCTGAAAATTGAAAGCAATTTGAACATTTGCAATTTTTGCCTGATTTCGCCAGTCCAAGCCTATTCCGATAACCTGCCATTATTGAGCAAAAACCCATCCTTATTGGTCGATAAGGGTGGGTTATCAGTGGGATATGCCGTAGGGTGAAAAACCATAACTACGGACGGCCAAGGTAATCAAAGATGATGGCTACCTCGGAAGGCATGAATGAGCGGTGGCCAGTCTGAAGCAATTCGTTCAACTGGGGATAATCTGACATATATAAGCGCAACTTTGCCCATGCTGCGCGTGGACAGATGGCCGGAAAATAGAGCTGGGCAAGCTCTGTGCGACCGTATGTTTTGATTGCTGTTTCCATGATGCAAAATTACTAAAAAAATACGAGAACACCAAGGCTTTTAGCCGTTATTTCATGCCTAATGCATCATAACGCATATCAAGTGCTTTTAACGCACTCAAGCAGGTCGAAAATGTTGCATAATCCGCTGAAAATGAGTAACTTTGTACCAGCAAAAGAGCTTTTATTTATCAATTTTGTTAAACCCTTTAAAAACTGTAAGAAAATGTTAGAACTGTATCTTTCAAAAGTGACCGAGACTTCAGAATCGGAACAGGCGGGCAAACTGTATGCCCGTGTCAGTTACAAACAAGTTTTAGACGTGAAGGCTATGGCGAAACACATGGCTGAGCACAACACGATGTTTTCAGAGGGATCCATCACCGGTATCCTGATTGACTTCGTGAAGTGCGTGCGTGAGCAGGTTCTTAATGGCAACACGGTGAAGATTGAGAATCTCGCTATCTTCAAGGCTACGGTGGAAGCCAATGCCTTAGAGACGCTCTACGATGCTGATGCCGACAAGGTGGCCACCGCATCACTTGGAACACTGGCCGAGGGTGCCAAGACGGGCGCTGCCGTCAAGGCGGTCAAATTGCTGGCTCAGAGCACGGGCGAATTCACTCGCGAAGAGCTGAAGAAGGACGTGAAACTGGCCTGGACTGACAAAGCCAAGGCTGAGATTGCGGCAGCAAAGGGTGGCAGTCAGGAGTCAGGAGACAGTAGTCAGCAGTCGGGAGGTGGCGGCAGCCAGAACAGCGGCGAAAGTCAGACTGTGATGGCTCCCCAGATCACTGGTACGACGCCGTTTGCCGAGAGCACGCAGGTGAGTATCCAGGCTGAGCAGGGTGCGGAGATCCGTTACACCACAGATGGAAGCACACCCACGGCTGAGAGCACGCTCTACAGCGAGCCCATCACCCTGAGCGACACGGCTACTGTGAAGGCCATCGCCATCATGGACGGTCAGAGCAGCGAGGTAGCTTCTGTGACCTTCACCAAGAGTGATGACGACGATGAGCGTCCGGGAGCAGGTGGGTAATCTCTTCCCCTCCTAAGTTAGGAGGGGCAAGGGGTGGTCTGAACAGCCTTAGACAATGCGCTTCTTCAGACCCCCTCTAACTCCCCCTAACTTAGGGGGAGAAACACAGAGCCCTTCTAACTCCCCTAAGGGGGAGAAACAAGCGGGGAGAGAATCAATGATAGATTTCTCTCCCCGTTATTATAATATAACAATGTGTACAGAGTTTATCCGGCGGCCTCAAATTCTTCAAGGAAGCGGGTATCGTTCTCTGAGAACATACGGAGGTCTGAGACGCGGTACTTCAGATTGGTGATGCGTTCCACACCCATGCCGAAGGCATAGCCGCTGTACTCCTTGGAATCGATGCCACAAAGCTCCAGCACGTTGGGATCCACCATACCACAGCCGAGGATCTCCACCCAACCGGTGTGCTTGCAGAAGCCACAACCCTCACCGCCACAGATGAAGCAGGAGATGTCCATCTCTGCCGAGGGCTCCGTGAAGGGGAAGTAGGAGGGACGCAGGCGGATGTTGGTGTCTGGACCAAACATCTCACGGGCAAACGACAGCAGCACCTGCTTGAGGTCTGTGAAGGAGACGTTCTTGTCGATATACAGACCTTCTACCTGATGGAAGAAGCAGTGGGCACGGGCTGTGATGGCCTCATTGCGATAGACACGGCCTGGGCAGATGACACGGATGGGACTGGTGAGCTTGCCGTCCTCAGTGTGCATCTGTTCCATGACGCGGGCCTGGACAGAAGAGGTGTGTGAGCGCAGCAGGATGTTCTTGGTGACATCGTTGGGATGCTGGGAGACGAAGAAAGTGTCCTGCATATCACGGGCAGGATGATCTGCTGCGAAATTCATCTTGGTAAAGACATGGAGGTCGTCCTCGACTTCAGGTCCATCCGCTAAAACAAAGCCCATGCGAGAGAAGATGTCGATGATCTCATTGGTGACGATGGTCAGGGGATGACGTGTGCCTAACTTGATGGGGTAGGGAGTGCGCGTCAGGTCGATGGCCTCATCAGAAGACTCCTGCGACTGGCACTCCTCACGCAGCTGATTGATGCGCTCTGTAGCCAACGTCTTCAGTTCGTTAATCTTCATGCCGACGGTCTTCTTCTGGTCGGCAGCCACCTCACGGAAGTCATTCATCAGGGCCGTAATCTCACCTTTCTTACTGAGATATTTCAAGCGCAGCTGCTCCACTTCATCAGCGTTTTTCGCACTCAGTTCCTGCACCTCTTTGAGCAGGTCGTCTATCTTGTCTATGATACTCATAATTACGATTTTTATCAAATTTGCGTGCAAAGGTACAACAAAAAGTGAAAAGTGAAGAGTGAAAAGTGAAAAATTTGCTGCCGCTTAATAAAAAATAGGTGTAATGATGTGCATATTTATAAAATTTGTAGTAATTTTGCAGAAAAATATGAGAGAATCGGGATCGATGTGAAAAGTTAGAAGTGAAAAGTGAGAAGTGAGAAGATGAGAAAGTATCTTTGGCCGATGCTGTTATGCCTGCTGCTGACGTTCTCCTGTACGGGAAAGAAGGCAGGCGTGGAGATGGATGTTCCGGCAGACTCTGTGGCAGACTCGTCGCAGGTGGTGATAGAAGACACGCTGGAGCAGCTGATCACTGAGACACCGATGCCCAGGGCGGCTGATGCATATTTCGATGACTTTATTTTCAATTTCACAGCCAACAAACGGTTGCAGTTTGAGCGCATTGTCTTCCCCCTGCGGGTGACTGAGACTGACGGCAAGACACAGATGAAGGAGAAGTCGCAGTGGAAGATGGAGCACCTGTTTATGCGTCAGGGCTACTACACACTGCTCTTTGACGACGATGCCCAGATGTCGCACATAAAGGACACTGCCGTGAATGAGGCCATCGTGGAGAAGATCATGCTGAGGAAGAATCAGGTGAAGAACTACTTCTTCCATCGTGTGCGTGGTGCCTGGATGATGTATGAGGTGCGGACCACACCTGTGGAGGAGAATGCCAACGCCTCGTTCCTCTCATTCTACAAGCGTTTCACCACAGACAGCGTATTCCAGGTGCAGAGCATCAATGAGACGGTGGAGTTTGTGGGGCCTGATCCTGATGATGACTTCAACGTGATGGAGGGTGTGATCACCCCAGACACATGGGAGGCCTTCGCTCCGCAGCTGCCTGAAAAAGTGCTCTATAACATCGTCTATGGCAAGCCTGAGACGGAGGGCAACAAGAAGATCTTCCTGATGCGTGGTGTGTCAAACGGTCTGGAGGTGGAACTGCGATTCAAGAAGGTCGGCGGCAAATGGCTGCTGATGAAAATGACAACGTAGAAGTTCAAAGTTGAAAGATATACAGAATTATAGTTTGAAGGAGCATAATACATTTGGCATTGACGCCAAGTGCAGACGGTTCATAGAGTTTGAAGACGATGATGAAGCCGTCGAGGTGGCTAAGATCTTGCGTGAATCAGCTACACCTTATATAATAATAGGTGGAGGCAGCAACCTCCTGCTGACGAAAGACTTTGATGGCATCGTGGTGCGGTCAGGCATCAAGGGGGTTTGTTTTGAGGAGTCAGGAGCCAGGAGACAGGAGTCAGGAGACGGGAGACAGGAGTCAGGAGACGGGAGACAGGAGTCAGGAGACAGGAGTCAGGAGTCAGGAGACGGGAGTCAGGAGTCAGGAGACAGGAGTCAGGAGACAGGAGTCAGGAGTCAGGAGACAGGAGTCAGGATGACCTGCGGCAGTGGTGAGGTGTGGGATGATATGGTCGCCACCAGCCTCAAGGCAGGCTATTACGGTATGGAGAACCTCTCGCTGATTCCTGGCGATGTGGGTGCTTCGGCTGTGCAGAATATCGGTGCCTATGGCATGGAGGCCAGCGACCTGATTCTCTGTGTCTGGATGATAGAGATTCCTACAGGGAAGCCTTGGATGATAGGCAATGAGGAATGTGAATATGGCTACAGGCAGAGCCGCTTCAAGCAAGACTGGAAGAACCGCTTCCTTATTACACGTGTGACTTATGGTCTGACTAAGACCTTCAAGCCGCATCTGGACTATGGCAACATCCGTCAGGAACTGGAGCGGAGAGGCATCCAGGAGCCTACTGCCCAGCAGCTGCGTGATGTGATCATCGATATCCGCAATGCCAAACTGCCTGATCCGAAGATTGAGGGCAATGCCGGCAGTTTCTTTATGAATCCCATCGTCACCCGACAGAAATACGAGAAGCTTGCAGCCAAGTATCCGGATATGCCACACTACAAGGTGGACTCCCGACATGAGAAGATTCCTGCTGGCTGGATGATAGAGCAGTGTGGTTGGAAGGGAAAGAGCCTGGGGCGTGCTGGTGTCCACGATAAGCAGGCACTGGTTCTTGTGAACCGTGGTGATGCCTCTGGAGCAGAGATCGTCGCCCTCTGTGATGCCATCCGCAAAGACGTCAAGGCAAAGTTCGACATCGACATCCACCCCGAGGTTAATATTATATGAGACTGACATTCTTAGGAACAGGAACATCTTGCGGCGTACCAGTGATCGGTTGCCAGTGTGAGGTCTGCCAGAGCAAGGACCCACGTGACAAGCGTCTGCGCTGTTCTGCCTTGGTGGAGACAGACACCACCCGTCTGCTCATCGACTGTGGGCCTGATTTCCGTCAGCAGATACTGCCTCAGCCCTTCCGCAAGATTGACGGCATCCTGATCACCCATTCCCACTACGACCACATGGGAGGTATGGACGATATCCGTCCTTACTGTCAGTTTGGAGAGATGAATGTCTATGCTGATCCCAAGGCGAAGGAGGCGATGCTGGAGATGCTGCCTTACTGCTTTGCCGAGCATCGTTATCCTGGTGTGCCTGCCATCGGACTGCATGAGATACTGCCGCATCATACTCTGCACATCGGCGACCTTGACATCATGCCCTTTGAGGTGATGCACGGCAAGCTGCCTATCCTTGGCTATCGCATAGGTCCGCTGACCTATATCACAGATATGAAGACCATCGATGATTCTGAGCTGCCATATCTGGAAGGCACACAGCTGCTGGTGGTCAATGCTCTCCGTTTCACCAAGCCGCACCATTCCCATCAGCTGGTGGATGATGCCGTTGCCTTCGCCAGAAGGGTGGGAGCCCCAAAGACTTTATTGATCCACATGTGTCACGATATTGGTCTGCATGAACAGGTCAACAGGATTCTTCCTGATGGAATCGATTTGGCCTACGACGGGCAGATTGTAACGCTTTAATAGTAAAAAAGTGTTTAATCTTGCACTGATTAGTTAATAAGTGTTTAATATCAGCACTTTTTCGGTATAAATGTTTGGTGGATAGAATAAAAGACGTATCTTTGCAATGTGTTTTTCATAGTATTAGATTTAAGGTTAACAAAGGTTTGGGGTCACAGCGGTGACCCATTTTTTTGTCTATACGTCAAAACACAGCAATGTCAGGTGTCTAACGTTTTAGTGTCTTAATGTCTTTTCTTGGATTTCTTGGAGGTCATACCAAAGATACCTCCGTAGTTCTTTATCAGCTTTCTGACCAAAAGGAAAGCGTCGATGGCTGTGATGCTGTTAGCGATAAGGCCAGAGATGTATTCTCCCTTCGTGCTTCCTTCCCGCTTGACGAAGGTCTGGTTCCACAAAGTGCTGAACTTCGTGTTGTCCTGCTGTATCTGAGAGGCAAGCTCTTCTTTACGGAGTCTGATCTCTTCAAGCGTGTGATAATGACGCGTAGGCTTTTTTGTGGGAAGCATGGAAAGTTAAGAGTTAAGAATTAAGAGTTAAGAGTTAGGAGTTCATAAACAGACTGGCGAGGAACTTCACCAAGGGTTTCTCAATCCAGTCCTTACGGAAGATGATGAACAGGAAGAATAAAATAAGATGTATGCCTGAGACGACCAGGAAAGCCTTCGCCATACCTATCCATGATGCCAGCCAGAAGGCGACGGCAAAGGAGAAGTACATCAGTACGGCGATGATAATCATGAAAAAGAGGATAGTCAAGGCGGTGGCCGTCAGAAGACGCACCACCTTGTCTATCACGTCAAGCTTGACATACTCAGACTGAAGCCCGAGATAGTGTTTCAACACCTCTATCAACTGGGCTATCGTCTCAACATTCTTGTCGCTGGAGAGCATGTTACTCTTCGTCTGTAACGTCCTGGATGTCATCGACAAGGTCGACCACTTCCTTGCGGCTCAGTTTGATGTTGTGCTTCTTCAGGAAAGCCTCCACAGCATCAGTGATCTTAATACGAGTGTCCTGTCCTTTCTCAGGGGCCATGAGAATGCCCAGAGCTGCGCCGGCGATAGCTCCACCGAGGAATGCGCTAAGATAACCTAAACTTTTCATACGCTTAATTGTTTTGTTAGTGAATCAATTGTTTGTCTGTGCAAATATACGAATTTTTTCCGTTGTAGCGCAAAAAAGTTGCAATTTTTTTGCAAAAAAGTGATGTTTTCCTCGTTTTAACAAACTTTATGTGCCTTTTTTATCCGCATTTGCGCGATATTTTGTAATTTCGCAGCAAATTTGATAATTAATTAATTCTAAACAAACAAATAACAAAAATGAAGAAGTACACACTTATCTGCATCGGTTTATGTGCAGCAATGGCTTTTACAAGCTGTAAATCTAGTGAGAGTGCCTATAAGAAGGCTTACGAGAAGGCAAAGCAGTATGACACCCAGACCGCCCAGCAGGAGGCTCAGGCTGCTCAGCTCCAGGAGGCTGTCGTGGCTCCCGTGGAGGCAAAGCCCGTTGACCAGGCACGTGTTGTTGACAACCTCGACAACATCTCTGTCCGTCAGGAGAGCGTTCAGCTGATTCATGGCAATGGCCTGAATGCATTCAGCGTGGTGGTTGGTTCGTTCGGTCTGCTTTCAAATGCTGAGAGTCTCTATCAGCGTCTGAAGGATGCCGGCTATGATGCACAGGTTGTGAAGAACGAGGACAAGAACATGTTCCGTGTTGTTGCCTCTTCCTTCGCTGAGAAGTCTTCTGCTGTCAGCAGCCGTGACCAGCTCCGCAACACCTATCCCGATGCATGGCTCCTCTATAACGCACGTTAAGCAGCGTTGCAGTGAGGATATTGTCCATCGATTACGGTAAGAAACGTACTGGTTTAGCAGTCACCGACCCTCTTCAGCTCATAGCAGGAGGGTTGGCGACTGTTTCAACATCTGAGTTATTTGATTGGCTGCAGGCCTATAGGGCCAAGGAGCCACTGGAGCGGATCATCATCGGTGAGCCCCGTCAGCCTAACGGTCAGCCAAGTGAGAACCTGCAGCGTGTGCAGCAGTTTGTGGCAAGATGGCGTAAGGCAGTGCCCGATGTACCCATTGAGTACTACGACGAGCGCTTCACCTCTGTGCTGGCTCATCAGGCTATGCTCGACGGAGGCCTCAAGAAGAAAGCCCGTCAGGACAAGGCTCTTGTGGATGAGATCTCTGCTACCATCATCCTTGAGGACTACCTCCGCTCCAGAAAATTATAAATCGTAAATTGTAAATCGAAAATCGTAAATGATCTTACCTATTTATATATATGGTCAGCCTGTGCTGCGAAAGGTGACTGATGACATTTCTGCCGACTATCCGCAGCTGAAAGAACTGATAGCCGACATGTGGGAAACACTGGCAGAGTCTGAGGGCATCGGTCTGGCAGCTCCCCAGATTGGCAAGGCCATCCGTCTGTCTGTCATCGACCTGGATGTGATTTCCGACGACCTGCCTGAATATAAGGGCTTCCGACAGGTGTTCATCAATCCCCATATCATTGATTATGATGAGACGAAGACCGACACCTCTGAAGAAGGTTGTCTGTCGCTTCCTGGCATCCATGAGAAGGTGACGCGTCCATCACGTATTCATGTGGAATGGGATGATGAGGACTTCAATCATCACGATGAATGGATAGAGGGATACCTCGCCCGTGTGATGCAACATGAGTTCGATCATCTGGATGGAAAGATGTTTGTCGATCACGTCTCTCCACTCCGTAAGCAACTTATTAAGAGTAAGTTACGTGCTTTGATTCAAGGACGTTACCGCTGTGCTTACAAGACAAAACCGGTGAAGAGGTGAGAAGTGAAAAGTGATGAGTGAAAAGTGAAAAGTATAGGATTCATATTCTGTAGTAGCAAATTGTGGTGGCAAAGATTTCTGCCACTACTTTTCACTTTTCACCTTTCACTTTTCACTTCTTTCGCCCAGTTCAACACCGATCGTCTGGTGATGATCGGACGCTCTGCCCTCTATTATGAGGACTATGTGCTCTCCATCCAGTATTTCAATCAGGCCATCAGAGAGTCCGACTGTTCTGAGGCCATTGAGCGCAATCCTTATGTGACCAGTGCCTATGAGGTCAGAGCCCTCTGCCGCATCAATCAGAAGAAGTACTCTGAAGCTGTCAGCGACTACAATCGTGCCCTGCGCTATGACCCTGAGAATCAGATATATTGGTACAATCGTATCCTCTGTCTGATTCAGGATAAGGATTACGATCATGCAATGGCACAGATTGATACGATGATCACCCGATGGTCGCGTTATGCCAGAGCCTATGCCGTACAGGGTGAGGTCTATATGCTGCAGAAGGATACCACCAATGCCATCAAGTCGCTTGATAAGAGTCTGGAGATTGACCCCTACGATGGTGGCATTTGGTCTGAAAGAGCTGTCATCAGTCTTAGTCAGAAGAACTGGAAGGAGGGTGAGGAGTTCCTGTCTCAGGCCATCCGTCTGCTTCCCCGTCATGCAGGCAATTATATCAACCGTGCGATGGCACGTTACAATCAGAATAATCTGCGAGGGGCGATGACAGACTATGATACAGCCCTCGACATAGATCCCAACAACTTCCTCGGCCACTATAACCGTGGTCTGCTCCGTGCTCAGGTGGGTGACGACAACCGAGGTATTGAAGACTTCGACTTTGTGCTGAAGCTGGAACCCAACAACCTCATGGCTCTCTTTAATCGTGCTTTGTTGTTGGAGCAGACGGGAAATCTGCGGGCTGCCATCCGCGACTATTCAAAGGTCATCGAGGACTTCCCCAACTTCTGGTTCGGCTTAGAGCACAGAGCCTCCTGTTACCGTCGCTTAGGCAATACCAAACAGGCAGAACTTGATGAGTTCCGTATCCTGAAAGCCCAGATGGACAAGCGTTATGGCAAGCAGCCACGCCTCTCTCAGAAACAGATGCGCCGTCGCAGTGATGAGGATCTGGAGAAATACAACCAACTGGTCATTGCCGACGAAGAGGAGGTGGAGCATGAGTATAAGAGTGCCTATCGTGGTCGTGTGCAAAACCGCAGGGCTGAGTTGGTCTTCCTGCCGATGTATGGTCTGACCTTCACTCGTCCGCAGGATGAGGTGAAGACTGAGATGCCATACGAAGAGACTGTCGAGGCCTATAATGCCAAATCCCGTTCCCGTCGTGTCTATGTCTCCTGTGATCAGACCAAGCTTGATGAGGACCGAATGAAACAGACCTTCGTCTATATCGACTCACTCAGCACAGCCATCGATGCCACAAAGAATACGCGTGACGTCAAGCCCTTGCTCCTGATGCGTGCCATCGCCTACAGTACCATCCAGAACTTTGACAATGCCATCGACGACCTGAGCATCTGCCTGCAGATCGACTCTACCTTGACATTGGCACTCTGGCAACGTGCCGTCTGTCAGGCGAAGATCAATGAGTTCAATGCCTCACAGGGAACGAACATCGACCTCCAGTCTGCCAACGTCCTGGGTGATCTCTCGACTGCCATCCAGAAGTCGCCCAACAATACCTATTTATATTATAATAGAGGTAATCTCCATGTCCAGCGTCAGGACTACCAGCGCGCCATTGAAGACTATACCAAGGCCATCTCCCTTGAAGAGCGACTGGCAGAGGCTTACTTCAACCGTGGTCTCGCCCTCATCTATATGAAACGTGAGGCAGAAGGCATCGCCGACCTCAGCAAGGCTGGTGAGTTAGGGCTCTATCAGGCCTACAGCATTATCAAACAAAAGACCGGAAAATGAAGATTTTTTGTTTCTTTTGTTCTTTTGTCTAAAAAAATAAGTAACTTTGCACGCAATTTCAAATTCAAACATATATTGTAGATATGATCAACATTACTTTTCCAGACGGATCTGTTCGCTCGTATGAGCAGGGCGTGACTGGCTATCAGATTGCAGAGAGCATCTCTCCGGCTCTCGCACGCAGCGTTCTCTGCTGTGGAGTAAACGGTGAGACAGTAGAGCTGAACCGTCCTATCAATGAGGACGCCACCATCGCGCTCTACAAGTGGGACGACGAGCAGGGTAAGCACACCTTCTGGCACACCTCAGCACACCTTTTGGCAGAGGCACTCAAGGAGTTGTATCCTGGCATCCAGTTCGGCTTTGGACCTGCCGTCGAAAATGGTTTCTTCTATGATGTGCTGCTGAAAGACGGTGAGAGCATCAAGGAGAGCGACTTCCCCAAGATTGAAGAGAAGATGAAGGAGCTGGCTTCCAAGAAAGAGCCCGTTGTTCGTCGTGAGGTGCCCAAGGCCGAGGCTCTGAAGGAGTTTGCTGCCGACGGTCAGACCTATAAGTGCGAGCACATCGAGCAGGATCTTGAAGACGGTTCTATCACTACTTATACACAGGGTCGTTTCACCGATCTTTGCCGTGGTCCGCACCTTGTAGATACAGGTGAGATCAAGGCCATTAAGCTGACCTCTGTCGCTGGTGCTTTCTGGCGTGGTGATGCCACCCGTGAGCAAATGCAGCGTCTCTATGGTATCACCTTCCCCAAGAAGAAGATGCTCGACGAGTATCTGGTGATGCTTGAGGAGGCCAAGAAGCGTGACCACCGTAAGATTGGTAAGGAGATGGAACTGTTCATGTTCTCTGAGAAGGTCGGCAAAGGTCTTCCCATCTGGCTGCCGAAAGGCACTGATCTCCGTCTGCGTCTGCAGGATCATCTGCGCAAGGTACAGAAGCGTTATGGCTATCAGGAGGTTATCACGCCGCATATCGGTGGTAAGAGCCTCTATGTCACCTCCGGTCACTATGCTCACTATGGTCAGGACTCTTTCCGTCCCATCACCACACCAGAGGAGGGCGAGGAGTATATGTTGAAGCCCATGAACTGTCCTCATCACTGTGAGATATTCGCATGGAAGCCCCGTTCATACAAGGATCTGCCCTTGCGCATTGCAGAGTTTGGCACGGTCTATCGTTATGAGCAGAGTGGTGAGCTGCACGGACTGACTCGTGTGCGCTCATTCACTCAGGACGATGCCCACCTTTTCTGCCGTCCTGATCAGGTGAAGCAGGAATTCCTCAATGTGATGGATATCATCGGCGTGGTGCTGACAGCCTTCGGTTTCAACTTTGAGGCACAGATCTCCCTGCGCGATCCTGATAACCACGAGAAGTATGTAGGTACCGACGAAGACTGGGCACTGGCTGAGAAGGCCATCGTAGAGGCTTGTCAGGAGAAGGGTCTCAATGCCAAAGTGGAATATGGCGAGGCTGCTTTCTATGGTCCTAAGCTCGACTTTATGATCAAGGACGCCATTGGCCGTCGCTGGCAGTTGGGTACTATCCAGGTGGACTACAACCTGCCCAAGCGCTTCCAGCTGGAATACACTGACGAGGATAACACGAAGAAGACACCTGTCATGATCCATCGTGCTCCCTTCGGCTCTTTGGAGCGTTTCACCGCCGTGCTCATCGAGCACACCAGTGGTCACTTCCCCCTCTGGCTCACACCTGAGCAAGTTGCTATCCTGCCGCTGTCTGAGAAATACAACGACTATGCCCAGGAGGTCTGCAAGAGGTTCAGCGAGGGTGGGGTACGTGCTACTATCGACCTGCGCAACGAGAAGCTAGGTCGTAAGATCCGCGACAATGAGTTGAAGCGCATCCCCTACATGGTCATCGTTGGTGAGAAGGAAGCTGCTGACGGTACTGTTGCTGTTCGTCCTCAGGGTGGCGGTGAACAGAGTGTCAAGACCATCCAGGAGTTCATCGATGAGGTGAATGCCAAAGTCGCTGAAATGACCAAAGACTTTTAACATTGAACATTAAGCTTTGAACTTTGAACTTTGTGATTTGCTGACGTATTACAATTTTCAAACAGATATATTGTTAAATATGTATAAAAGTTATCATAAAGTTTAAAGTTCAAAGTTCAAAGTTCAAAGAAAAATTGTAATTTTGCACCCGATTTCTTAAAAAATAGTTGATGAAGAATGACAATTTGAAGAATCAGTACCGTATCAACGAACAAATACGTGTACGTGAAGTCCGCATAGTGGGCGACGAGGGCAGTACAGTTGTTCCCACCCGCGATGCACTGAACATGGCCCGTGAGCAGGGTGTCGATCTCGTAGAGATTTCGCCCAATGCCAATCCGCCAGTTTGCCGTCTCATCGACTACTCTAAATTCCTATACCAGCAGAAGAAGCGCCAGAAGGAAATGAAGGCCAAGCAGGTGAAGGTAGAGGTGAAGGAAATCAGGTTCGGTCCCCAGACCGATGAGCACGACTATCAGTTCAAGCTCAAGCATGCGAAGGAGTTCCTTGAAGAAGGCAACAAAGTACGTGCTTACGTCTTCTTCCGTGGACGCTCCATCCTGTTCAAGGAACAGGGCGAAGTGCTGCTCCTCCGTTTTGCCAACGATCTGGAGGAAGTGGGAAAGGTAGAGTCCATGCCGTCACTCGAAGGTAAGAAGATGTTCCTCTATCTCGCTCCTAAGAAGGCAGGAACCAAGAAACAGAGTCAGCAGGCCCGCGACCGTGAGGCTGCTGCCGAGGAGAAGAAGAAAGAGGAAAGAGGAGAGAGGAAAGAGAATACTTCTGCCGCTGAAGTCGACGCAGAGATGCCTGCCAACGGTGGTCTTCTCGCCAATGCCAAGATCTCCGCTGACGCTTTGAAGAAGCTTAAGGAAACAGAAGAGTAATCATAAAGTTCAAAGCTCAAAGTTCAAAGTTCAAAGAAAAATAGGTGGCGCGCCCGGTATATGCGTAGCTGCCGATTATTAATAACAATTTAAAATTTTAAAACAATGCCAAAAGTAAAGACAAATTCCGGTGCCAAGAAGAGATTCTCATTCACCGGTACAGGTAAGGTTAAGAGACGTCACGCTTACCACAGCCACATTCTCACGAAGAAGACCAAGAAGCAGAAGCGCAACTTGGTGGGAACAACTATCGTTGATGATTCCAACATGAAGCAGGTACGTGACCTGTTGTGTCTCCGTTAATCCTATTGTCGAACATTTAAAAGTAGAAAAACTATGCCAAGATCAGTAAATCACGTTGCATCAAGAGCAAAGCGTAAGAGAATTTTGAAGCTTACCCGCGGCTACTTCGGAGCCCGCAAGAATGTTTGGACAGTAGCAAGAAAGGTCTGACCTATGCCTACCGTGATCGTCGCAACAAGAAGCGCAACTTCCGCAGCCTGTGGATCCAGCGTATCAATGCTGCCGCTCGTCTGGAGGGCATGAGCTACAGTGTCCTGATGGGCAAGCTCGCCAAGGCTGGTATCGAGATCAACCGCAAGGTGCTCGCCGACCTCGCCATGAACAATCCCGAAGCCTTCAAGGCCATCGTGGAAAAGGTGAAGTAAATCAGACATTTCGTCTTGATAACCAAAGAGCCTCTCAACAATGGGAGGCTCTTTTCAGTTATATTCTTACCGTCGCCAGTTGCCGCCTCGGTTATTGTCTCGGCTGCCCCATTTCTTGTCATAGCGACCCTCGGTGTCAATCTTGCCGCCGAACATGTTAAGACGGTAGCGCACGTGGAGCATAGCATATGAGTTGACGCTGTTGTACTGTGTATCGCTGCGGCCTGTGGCATTCACCCAGCGCTCATAGTTCGACTGCTGTCCGAGCAGGTCATAAAAGTTCAGGGCGACGATCAACGATTTGTTCTTGAGGAAAGGCTTTGAGATCTGACCGTTCCAGATAAATTCGTTGGTGTTCATCGATTCATCGTTATAGCCTCTTCGGCTGTGCTCATGCAGGTTCATGCTGATTTCAAAGTCGAGTGGCAGGCGCACGAGGAACTGTCCACCGTAGTTCAGCTGCCAGGTGTCGAGGTTGGCAGTGGGCTGCAGTTCGTTGCGAGAGTGCTGGTAGTTCACGTTGCCGTCCAATGTCACTTCCAGCCAGTCATTACGATAGCCGAAGGAGAGACGCTCGTTGAGGTTATACGAGCGTGTGGTGTTCTTTGCCGCGTCGGCCTTGTCCTGTGCCACGTAGCTCACATAGTTATTATATCTCAGGCGCGTGTCTGTGCCAATGTTCCAGTGAGCGGTAGAGTCAAGAGCGGTATTGAAGGTCAGGCCGGCGTTTACGTTCCAGTTGCCGTTGATGTTCTCCGGCTGCGAGATGCTTCCACCAGTCACGGGATCGTAGCGCACAAGATTGGAGATACTGTTGCGGATATGCCGGTAATTGGCATAGAGAACAATCGAACGCTTGTAGCGGACAATGTAGTTGTTGTAATAGACGTTAAGCGAGTTGGTGAACTGCGGCTTCAGGCCTGGGTTTCCTTTTGTGATGTAGAGTGGGTTGGAGTCGTCGACAATGTTGAGCAGCTGTGTCATCTCGGGCTGTTTTGTGTCTCCACGATAGCGGATCCAGAGGTTGCTCTGGTCGCTGAACTTGTAGTGGAAGTTGAGCATCGGGGTGAAGTTGGTAACGATGCGCACGGTGTCGACATAGATGCCACGATAGTCCTGTACGAAATCTGAACGCTGTGGCTGCAGCAGGAAGCCGACGTTATAGTCATATTTCTCCTCGCGGTGGCGCAGGGTGAGGCGTAGGTTGTGGGTGTAGTTCTTATACTCTGAGAAACGGCTGAGGTTCTTGTCGAGATAGTAGTCCATCGAGTCTCTGACGCTGTACAGCCAGGGATCCCATTCGCGGTATTCTGGCTCGATCCCTTCAAAGATGTTTGGCTTCTGCTGGTCTTTGCTAAAGTCGTAGGTCTGACGGTCGCTCTTGTTCTGCGAGTAGCGCAGCTCATAGTTGAACTGCAGATGAGCGCCTTTCCAGAGAGGCTCACTATAGGTGGAGCTGATCACGTAGCCGCTGTTGTCCGATGGTGTTGTGTTATATCGCGCGGTATAGTAGGTGGAGTCCTGCCCGGCAATGTTCTTTACACGGAAGAGATGAACCTCGTTATTGGATACATTCTCGTTCTGGTTGTCGCCGAAGCTACCCTCAAAGCGTACAACGATGTTACGGCCTTTGGGATTCAGACGGCGATAGATCTGCATCATGGCCCAAGCGTTCTTGTTAAGGCCGTAGCTCATGCTGGCCTGCAAGTTGCGGTTAATCACGTATGGGGCTAACGGGTTTGACGAATCTCCCGTCAAATTCAGTTTCTCCACATCTTCCAGCGGATTGGCGGAGTAGAGGTAAGGGTCGGCATCGAAGGTGGCGGCAAGCGATTTGTTGGTGGCATCGTCAGAACCGTAGGTGCCGTTGGCGCGTAACAGGATGTTCGTCAGTGTGTCGGGCTTCCATTCCAGTCGGAGGTTGCCCCGCCAGTTGTTACTGCGCGTGAAGTTCGACGTCTTGTTGTTTGAGAAGGTTCGCGAGGTCTCGCTGTAGAAGTTCTCGCTGGCATTCTCCGTCTGGTTGTCTCCGTCGCGGTGGTTCCAGCGCAGGCTGAAGTCCAGCTTCAGCTTCTTGTTGTCGTCGTAATTCAGGTTAGTGCCCAGCATCTTTCTGGCGTTCAGACCACGACGGTTCCACCAGCCCGCGTTCTCTTCCTTATTGTTAAAGTTGCCGATCAGCACGATGCGTGTCTTGTCGGTAAAACTGCTGGCCATGCCGCGCGAGGCATAGCGTTGCTGTGTGCCGCCGGCAAGGTCGAGGTTGGTCATATATCCACGGTTCATGCCTTTCTTAATGCTGAAGTCGAGCACGGTCTCCTTCTCGCCGTCTTCGATGCCTGTGATGCGTGCCTGGTCGCTCTGCTGGTCGTAGAACTTCAGGTTTTGGATGATGCTCACGGGGATGTTCTTCAGTGCAGTCTCCACGTCGCCGAGCATAAACTCCTTACCGTCGAGCAGTATTTTCTTCACCTCTTTACCGTTGATGGTGATGTTGCCGTCTTCGTCAACTTCTGCGCCGGGGATACGTTTGATCAGTTCCTCGATGGCCGAACCCTCAGGTGTGCGGAAGGCTTCGGGGTTATACATGATGGTGTCCTTGCGCACAATGACCTGTGCCGCACGACCAGTAATCACCGTCTCTTTCAGCATAGTGGATTCCGACTCCAACAGCAGACTGCCCAAGTCCTGGCTCTCGTTGCGTCGCAACGTCACCTCGCGCTCCATCGTCTTATAGCCCACGGTGGAGATGCGGAGGCGGAACGTGCCAGGGCGTGGAGCCTCCAGATAGAAGTTTCCTTTCTCATTGCTTACCGTTCCTCCGGCGAAGGTACTGTCTGAGGCCTGGAACAGCTGGATGGTGGCCTGCATCATTGGTTCCTTGAGGTCGGCGTCGAGCAGTTGTCCGCTGATGCTCAGCCTGCGGTCTTCCGGCTCAGGCTGAGCGTATGCAGTGATGACTGTCAGTGTGATGGCTGCCAGCAAAATGAGTCGCTTATAAAAACTGTAAATGTTCATGTCTATATTAGCCTGTAAGTTGAATATGCTTGCAAAGGTACTAATTTTATTTGATTTAGCTTCGCATTTTAGTTTTATTAAGAACGCAACCGTTATGACTTCGTCAGCTTCACTTTTTTAAAATGTAGAGCAGTGCTTTCTGAGCATCAGTAGATAATGCAGACTGGACCCACATTCTTGTGAGTCCAGCCCGTTTCATTTGTTCAATATCAAATCACTATTTCTTCTTCAAGATTTTCTTGCCATTGACGATGTAGATGCCATCAGGCAGACCATCGAGTGAAGTCACCTGGTGAAGTACCTTGCGACCACTCAGGTCATAGACGTCGAACGGCTCTACGGCAACGACATTCTCTTCGATGCCTGTCAATTCGTCATCATCGCCATCCAAAGAACGTGTGCTTGCTGAACCGGTAACAGTCACTGTGCAGGTGGCGCTCAGGCCTGTAGCAACAGAGGTGCATGTAATGGTGGCTGTACCTGCCTTCACACCCTTTACCACGCCTTCATTCGACACCATGGCAATAGTCCTGTCCAAACTCCTCCATATCACGCTCTTGTCTTCCAACGTAGAGGGATAGACCGTAGCCTTCAGTGTCACCGTCTTGTCCTTCTTGACGGTTACCTCCGTCTGGTCGAGCTTCACATAGCCGACCGTTACCTCGCAGGTGGTGCTAAACCCTGTGGCGTTAGAGGTGCAGGTGATAGTGGCAGTACCAGTCCTCACGCCCTTCACCTTGCCATTGCTCGACACTGTAGCCACTGCCGTGTTAGAACTCTTCCACGTCACGCTCTGATCTGTCAATGAAGAGGGATAGACAGTAGCTTTCAGTGTCACCGTCTTGCCCTTATTGACAGCTACCTCCGTCTGGTTAAGATTCACACTGCCGACCGTCACCTCGCAGGTGGCGCTCAGGCCCGTAGCATTGGAGGTACAGGTGATGGTTGCTGTTCCAGTCCTAACACCCTTCACCTTGCCAGCGCTCGTCACTGTAGCTACTGCTGTGTTTGAACTCGTCCAAGTTACACTCTTATCCCTTAGCGTTGAGGGATATACTGTAGCCGTCAGCGTCTTGGTCTTGGCCTTCTCAATGACAATTTCTGTCTGGTCGAGCTTGACAGAACCAACAGTCACCTTGCAGGTTGTACTCAGTCCTGTTGCGTTGGAGGTACATGTGATAAGTGCTGTACCTGTCTTCACGCCCTTCACCCAGCCTTTGCTTGACACTATAGCTATTGCTGTGTTAGAACTTGTCCAAGTTACACTCTTATCCTTCAGCGTCGAGGGATAGACTGTAGCCGTCAGCCCCTTGGTCTTGTTTTTCTCAACGACAATTTCTGTCTGGTCGAGCTTGACAGAACCGACCGTTACCTTACAGGTAGCCTTCGCTCCCGTCGAATTGGAGGTACAGGTGATAGTAGCCGTGCCTGTCTTCACCCCCTTCACCTTACCTGCACTCGTCACTGTGGCCACCTTCGTGTCTGAGCTCTTCCAGGTCACGCTCTTGTCTGGCAAGTTAGAGGGGGTGATGGTGGCTTTCAGTGTCAATGTCTTACCTTTCTCAATGACAGCCTTGGTCTTGCTGAGTTTTACCTTGGCATCTTCGATCTCAACCTTATATTTAAAACTCTTCCAAGGCTCGTCAGCCTTATAGGCGTCTAAACTGCCTTTGAGCACATGCAATGTGGCGTTTTCAATAGGGGTACCATCAAATAGTTTGTCACCTGTTGATGGTACTTTTTCGGCATAACAATAGACATCTTTCAATTTTGGACAATTTGCAAAAGCTAAACCACGGATATCATGTATTCCACTACCGATAGTGACAGAAGTCAGATTACTGCAATTCTGGAAAGCTACAGAATGAATTCTATACACACTGTTGGGGATAATGATAGAAGTCAGACTTCTGCAGCCAACGAAAGCCAAATCTTCGATTATAGTCACGCTGTTGGGGATAGTAATTGATGTCAGGGCACTGCAACTAGCGAAAGCTTGATCTTCGATAAAAGCCAGGTTACTGGGAAGAGTAATGGAGGGCAGGCTGCTGCATTCAGCAAAAGTTGACGAACAGATACAACCAACACCATTAGGAATATTTATGGATGTCAGACTACTGCAACCTTTGAAAGTTTCTTTACCGATGTAGGTCACGCTGTTGGGGATGGTGACAGAGGTCAGGCTACTGCATTCACGGAAAGCATCATCTAAAATCATAGTCACACCATCGGGGATGGTTACTGAAGTCAGGCTACTGCAACGCCAGAATGTGTGTATTTCGATTCGAGTCACACCATTGGGGATGGTGATAGAGGTCAGACTACTGCAGCCAGAGAAAGCCCAACTGCCGATGGAGGTCACGCTATTGGGTATAGTGACGGAAGTCAAATTCACACAATCTTCGAATGCTTGACTTGCGATTTTGGAAACCGTGTATTTTTTCCCTTCATGAATGACTGTTTCAGGGATTTCAACAACACCCCAATATGCTTGGGTAGGATTACTGATAACTTCTGCGACTTTATCCGTAGTATTAAAGTCGTAACAAATATCTTCAGGATTGAAGACTGTCTGAGCCTTTGCACTAATGGCCATTAAAGCCATTGAAAAGAAAGTTAATAGTTTCTTCATAATCTTAATTTTTAAATATTTATTAATGAAAACTTGGACTATTTACGCCTTTAATGAGTTTTTATGGTGCAAATATACGAATATTTCCCGAACCGTACAAACTTTTGGGGGATTTTTTAGAAATCCCGAACTCAGGTTATGAAAAGAGAACTGAAGATTGTAATCTATCAGACTCCAGATGGAAAAACGCAGATTGATGTCAGGCTGGAAGATGATAAGAATTAGGCATCTCCTATATTTAAGTGGGTGTAGGAAGAGAGACAATGAAGCCGTTGGCATATAATTAATTCAGGAGGACTGCTACATGACAAGCCCTCCTGATTTTATGGTTGAGACAGGTTCTGATGGAATGGCTCAGAACTTGTAGTCGAGGCCGACGCCGATGACGTGGTTTGTGCGGGAGTAGGTCTCTGTGCCGGTGTATGGCGTGCCCTGGTAGTTAGACAGGGGGCCTTTTTTGTAGTCGCTGTAGAGCGAGCAGAAGTAGCTGACGTTGAGGCGCATCTTCTCGTTGATGTTCCAGGCACCGCCGAGGCCTACGCTGTAGCTATCGCAGGCGAAGGAGGTGTTCTGCTGGTAGGCGTCGCTGAGACCGTAGTCCGTGCGCTGACCACCGCAGCTGACGGTGAACTTCTCGTTGATGTCGTACTCTACACCTGCGAGGATCTCGTGGGTACCATGCTCAAGCGTCTTCTCACGGCCTCCGTACATTTTGGCGTGCGTGTCGTCGAAGAAGTGGTATTCGAGGGCGGCGCGGAAGTTGGACGTGAACTCATAGCCGATGGCAGCGACGAGCAGCGAGGGCATGTCGTAACGCACCTCTGTGCCGTCCTGATAGGCAGCCACCTTGTCGCCGAACTGAGCCAGTGCCAGGTCCCCCTCGATGTAAGGCATCATTCCTGCCGTCGCAGGGTCGGTATTCTTGATGCGGGCGGAGAGCTCCTTCGTGTCGTTCTCCGTGCTGATCTTCGTGCGGAACTCGTAGCGTGCGGCGATGGTGAGCGGGCCGTTGTGATAGTCGATGCTGACGATGGGTGCCACGCCGAAGCCGCGCTGGATGCAGTCGAGACGGAGATCGATGAGGTCGATATTGCCTGTGGGGATGCTGGCGTTGACGAAACCACGGTTGTAGCCGTCGTAGTAGTTGCCGCGCAGGCCGATGGCAGCAGAGAAGTAGTCGTTGAACTTATAGGCGACGTTTACCTGGGCACCGTAGATGTACTGCTTTCCCTTCATGTTGGCGCTGTAAGCATAGGCATTAGGCATCATGCCAGCTTGTGCGAGCAGGGCGCGGAGGGGCACTTCGAACATGGGGATGCCCTCTTCGTACTCCACGAAGCCGCCGCTGCCAACAATGCCGATCATGCCAGACACAGCGATGCGGTCTTTCTTATAGGAGGCAAACAGGGCGGGAACGATGGGAGCCGAGGCGACGCCATTGTACTTCTTGTCGAAACTCGTGCCGAGATAGCCAGGCACGGAGGCCTCGATGTCACGGTTCTGCCAGGGCTTCTGGAAGTTGAGCGAGAGTTGCCATCCCTCGTGTCCCCAGGCGAGGCCTGCGGGGTTGGAGTAGGCTGCATCGATCTCCGTCGTGGCGCCACGGGCGAACATACGGTCGAAGGCGATGTGATAGTTCGTGTTGGTCATCAGACCACCGGAATGGGCGGTAATGGCTGTGCCAAGGGCCAGGGTTAAGGCGAAATAAGTCTTTCTCATATTCTTGTTTATAGTTTATTGTTATGGTTTACAGATGATTACTCTGAGGCAGAGACTCTTTCGTTGAAACGAGCGAGGAGCCATTCCTTTTGCTCAGGGATGGTCATGTCGGAGTTGTCGAGTTCGAGGGCGTCGTCGGCCTTGCGGAGGGGAGAGACCTCGCGGTGGGAGTCGATATAGTCGCGCTCCTCGACGTTCTTCAGGATATCGTCGAAGTCGGCGGGCATGCCCTTGGCCTTCAGCTCGTCGTAGCGGCGCTGGGCACGCACCTTGGCAGAGGCCGTGACGAAGATCTTCAGTTCTGCATCAGGGAAGACAGTGGTGCCGATGTCGCGGCCGTCCATCACTACACCCTTGTCCTTACCCATCTGCTGTTGCTGGGCAACCATCGCCGTGCGTACGAAGGGTATGGCGGCCACGGGGCTCACATGGTTGGAAACTTCGAGCGAGCGGATCTCCTGTTCGACGCACTCGCCGTTGAGATAGGTGTCAGGACGTCCCGTCTCAGGGTTGAACTTGAACGAGATGCGGATGTCTGGCATCTGCTGTTCGAGGGCATCTGTCTTGACGCTGCCGTCTTCACGGAACAATCCGTGACGGAGGGCATAGAGGGTGACGGAGCGATACATCGCGCCTGTGTCGACATAGACGTAACCCACCTCACGGGCGAGGTCTTTGGCCATCGTGCTCTTGCCGCACGAGGAGTGGCCGTCGATGGCAATGGTAATCTTCTTCATAATGTGTATGATACGTTAAATAATAATGATGATGCGCTGACGTGGTATTTGCCATAGGCAACGTGGAGTTTGAAGCGTTCCAGCGAGAGACCGCCGCCTACGGAGAGGCCTGCGCCGTGGGATGACGAGCTGTCGGCTTCGCTGATCTTCATCTGACTGGCACGACGGAAGTTGTAGCCTACCGCCACATAGATCTGCTGGGAGAGCTGCACGTCGGCGCCGATGGCGATATGACGGCCGAAGGCTTCGTCCCAGTTGTTGAGCCGGCTGAGGGTGAGCGAGAAGCGCAAGGGCGCATTGCCCAGACCTTTGGTGATTCCCACCTGCAAGTCGAGGGGAATCTTGTCGAACGTGTCGTCGTAGGCCTTCACCTGTCCGCCGAGGTTCTTGGCGACGGCAGAGAGACTGAGGTCGCGCTCTTCGTCGAAGTAATTCAGTCCGAGGTCTACGCCCACGGCCAGCGAGCTGTAACCTGCAATGTGCGAGGAGATGATCTTGGCGGTGATGCCGCCGTTGAGCCTCTCCGTGAGGGCGTAGGCAAAAGAGCCTGCAAGGGCGATGTCACGGGCAGAGAAGGTTCCCAGGTCTTCGTCGTCGGCTGTGGTCTCCTTCATCTTGCCGTAGTCCATGTACTGGCCAGTGACAGCCCATGTGCCCCGTTCGCCGATGCCTCTGATAAAGGCGGCGCTGGCGGTCTTGGCACCCTCCATGTAGGTCATGTAGTTGAGGTTGATGGTGCGGTCGCTGACACCGTTGATAAGAGCAGGGTTGTGGAAGACCACCGTCGCATCGTCGTCGGTGATGGTGATGTTCTCGCCACCCAGGGCAGCGATATGGGCACTGACAGGCAGACGGAGGAAGTTGTAGGCGGTCTGGCTCTCTTGCGAGACAGCAGTGAGAAGTGAAAAGTGAAAAGTGAAAAGTAGTAGCAGGATTTTCTGCCACCAAGCGCGCTGATTCCTATGATTTACTGACCTCTTTGTCACGTCCTTTTTCTAAAATCGCTGCAAAGATACAAAATAATTCTTAATTTCACTGATATTTTACCTTTTTACTGTTTTACCTTTTCACTTTTTTGTTACCTTTGCATAACCATTCATTTAATAAACGGAAGAAAACCGGATTTATTATGGAAGAGAAGAAAAGTCGTCAGGCCGATCTGGAAGGCAAACGCGTGCAGGGGTTCCTTTTGGGACTCATCCTTGTGCTCGCATTGCTCTTTGTGGCGCTGGAATGGAACAGCGGCGACTCGGGCTGGGCTTTCTTCGAAGATGACGACGATCTGGAGGCCGAACTCGAACTGGAACCTCTGAAGCGCGATAAGGACGAGATTCCCATGATGCTGCCGCAGGAAGCGACGCCTGAGCCGCCCAAGACGGAAGAGTTACGATTGGTGGAGGACGATGTGGAGATAGCCCCAGAGCTCACGCCAGAGAATGTGGAGATTCCTGAACCGCCTGAGAATCCGGATCAGAAGGAGCAGCCCGAGGTGGTTGATATGTACGACGAGCCTGTGGATATCCGCGTGGTGGAGGATCTGCCACAGTTCCCCGGTGGTGCCGCAGAGTTTATGAAGTGGCTCACGAAGAACCTGCGCTATCCTGCCTCTGCCCAGTCGCAGCAGGTGAAGGGCAGGGTAGTGGCTCAGTTTATCATCAATCGCGACGGCAGTGTGACAGACCTTGAGGTGACGGAACATCTGAACCATGCCTGCGACAATGAGGTATTGCGTGTGCTCAGAATGATGCCGAAGTGGCAGCCTGGACTGATGGATGCCAAGCCCTGCCGCACGAAAGTCTGCATCCCCGTTGTATTCAATCTGTGAAGAATTAAAAAATTGAAGAATTAAAGAATTAAAAAATTACAATATGTATAAAGCAGAAGAATTATTGAAGTTGGTGAATGAGGCAATCGACGGTCTGGCATACGACCGCAAGCCTGCCTCGCTGTATGAACCTATCAAGTACGTGCTGTCGCTGGGTGGCAAGCGTGTGCGCCCTGTGCTGATGCTCATGGGCTATAACCTCTTTAAGGACGATCCTGAGCGTATCATCACGCAGGCCATCGGACTGGAAACCTATCATAACTTCACCTTGTTGCACGACGACGTGATGGACAATGCCGAAATGCGTCGTGGTCATGAGACGGTGCATAAGAAATGGAACGCCAACCAGGCCATTCTCTCTGGCGACACTATGCTGTTGCAAGCTTTCGAGCGTGTGGAAGCTTGTGAGGTGAAGTATCTGAAGGACGTGTTCACCACATTTATGCAGACTACCTTCGAGATTGATGAGGGACAGCAGCTCGACGTGGAGTTTGAGACGCGTGATGATGTGAAAGAGGAGGAGTATATCGAGATGATTCGCCTGAAGACAAGTGTGCTTCTGGCCTGTGCGCTGAAGATCGGTGCCATCCTCGCTGACGCCCCGAAGGAGGATCAGGAGAACCTCTACGGCTTTGGTGAACAGATAGGACTCGCGTTCCAATTGCAGGATGACCTGCTTGATGTGTATGGCGATCCGAAGGTGTTTGGCAAGGACATCGGCGGTGACATCACCTCGAACAAGAAAACCTATATGCTTATCAATGCCGTAAACCGTGCGAATGATGCACAACGCCAAGAACTGATGCGCTGGATCGACGCCAAGACGTTCGACCGCGATGAGAAGGTGAAGGCTGTGACGGCACTCTACGATGAGATCGGCATCCGTCAGTTGTGCGAGCAGAAGATCGAGGAATGTTACGCCCGCGCTCAGACATTTGTGGATAAGGTTAGTGTCAGTGAGGAGCGCAAGGCCATCTTGAAGGCCTATGCCGCTGCGATGATGAAGAGACAGAGTTGAAACTTTGAACTTTGAGCTTTGAACTTTGAGTTTTATGATTACCAAGAGCTTTGTTGATACCCATTGTCATTTAGACGGAGAAGAATTCAAAGATGATCTTGAGGCTGTGATTGCCAGAGCCAAGGAGGCTGGGGTGATGGCCATAGGTGTGCCAGGTATCGACTTGAAATCCTGCGAGACTGTCATTGCTCTTTGTGAGAAATATTCTGGCTTCTGCTTCCCTATGTTGGGTTTGCATCCAGAGGAAGTTCGTACAGATTGGAAAGATGTCTTGTCTGCCATTAAACATATCATAAAGTTCAATGTTCAAAGCGCAAAGTTCAAAGTCTCTGCCATCGGCGAGATTGGTCTCGACTTTTACTGGAGCCGTGAGTTTGAAGAGGCTCAGTTACAGGCATTTGAGGAACAGGTGCGATGGTCTATAGAATTGCAGTTGCCACTGATGATTCATTGTCGGAAAGCGCAGAACGAGATGGTAAATATATTAAAGAGGTATAAGGACGATCTGCCTGGTGGCGTGTTCCATTGCTTCACGGGCAATGCCATCGAGGCGCAGGAGTTGTTGAGTTTCGAACGCTTCGTACTCGGCATCGGAGGCGTGTTGACGTTCAAGAAGTCCAAACTCCCAGAGACGCTCAAAGAGGCAGTGCCCCTGGATCGTATCGTGCTCGAGACGGATGCCCCCTACATGGCGCCTGTGCCTATGCGTGGCCAGCGCAACGAACCCGCCTTCGTGGCATATGTGCTTCGCAAGCTCGCTGAAATCTATGGCGTCGATGAAGAGACTGTGGCCGCTGTAACTACCGCCAACGTAGAGCGAGTATTTCCATTGATAGTTAACAAATCATAAAGTTCAAAGTTCAAAGTTCAAAGTTCAAAGAAAATGATTACCTTTGCATCCGCAAATCAACAAGGAGAGGTGCTCGAGTGGTTGAAGAGGCACGCCTGGAAAGCGTGTAGCCGGCAAAACTGGCTCGCAACAATTCTGATTGCACTGACCTGTTTGCTATTTTCTGCGCAAACGATACAAGCACAAAATTCTTCCCCCCAAGACAGTGTAGTTGCGACCGTTTCGGTTGCTGATGACTCTTTGGCCATGGCAGATTCCCTGGCAGCAGAGGCGATGGTGATGGATGATCCAGAGGCAGACGCTGACGAGGAGGGTGGTTTTCACAAACAGTTGAAGACGAAGTTCATCGATGGCAACGCAGGCTTTATGTCACTCGTAGCCCTCGCCCTCGTGCTGGGACTGGCCTTCTGCATCGAGCGCATCATCTATCTGACACTCTCGGAGATCAAGACACACAAACTGATGGAGGATATTGAGAACCGTCTGAAGCAGGACGATGTGGAGGGTGCGAAGACCATCTGCCGCAACACCCGTGGACCTGTCGCCTCCGTGTGTTATCAGGGTCTGTTGCATATACACCAGTCAATGGATGCTATCGAGCGTTCCATTACGAACTACGGTGGTCTGCAGGCTGCGAACCTTGAGAAAGGCTGTTCGTGGATCAAGCTCTTTATTGCGATGGCACCGTCGTTGGGATTCCTCGGCACGGTCATCGGTATGGTGATGGCTTTCGACCAGATCCAGCAGGCAGGCGACATCGGACCTACCATCGTGGCGCGTGGTATGAAGGTGGCCCTTATCACGACTATCTTCGGTATCGTGGTGGCCTTGATACTGCAGTTGTTCTATAGTTACATCCTCTCGAAGATCGAGCGTCTCACCGCCCAGATGGAAGAGAGTGCCATCACGCTCCTCGACATGATCACAGAGTATAAGTTAAAAGTGAATAGTGAAAAGTGAAAAATTTGCTGCCGCCCTTCTTTGTTGATGTGATGCTCGTGCTGATGTACATCGTGCTCGCTGTTGCGCTCTGTGTGACGGCGTACAGCGTTTGGCACGGCATGCGTACTCGTCGTAAGGGCGACGATATCGTCAACCGCGTGCCAGCGGGTAGAATAGGGTGGTGCGTACTCTTCGGCCTGCTACTCTGCCTCGTCGTCACGTTCTTTCTGGGTTCCTCCAAGCCCGTCATGACCAACGGACAGCCTTTCACCAGCGTGTTCTGGCTGAAGGCCACGGATATGTTTATCTATACTTCCATCCTCCTGATCATCGGATGTTTCGTAAGCGCTTTCGTCAGCAGATTCCGGAGCTGAACACCACGTCGACGGCAGACATCTCGTTTATGTTGCTGATCTTCTTCCTCGTGACATCGTCGATGGACACGGACAAGGGACTCTTGCGCCAGATGGCACCACCGCCCATGGAGAACTCCCAGCCGCAGGATGTGAACAAAGACCTCGTGATGCGTGTAGAACTCGATGCCAACGATCAGCTTACCTGCGACGGAAAACCTGCAACGCTTCAGGAACTCTCAGCGGCCGTAGTCTCTATGGCTACAGTAAACAGAACGGAACATATCGTTGCCATCCAGGCAGACCGTGAAACCACCTACGAGGCCTATTTCCGCATGCAGGATGCCATCGTCGCCGCCTATCACCAGTTGCGCGAGCAGTATTCGCAGAAGCGTTATGGCAAGGCCTATCGCCAGCTGACATCTGAGGAGCGTTCCCTCGTCAACGAATACTACCCCCAGCGCATCAGCGAATCTCTCCAAGAGAAAGGAGGTGGGCAATGAGACCCATGCGCAGCATGTTTCATGACCGTCGCCGGCATGGGGTGCCCTCGCTGAATGTCGCGTCGATGCCCGATTTGATCTTTACCGTGCTGTTCTTCTTCATGATCGTCACCCACATGCGCAGCGACGAGGTGAAAGTGCGCCTCGAAGTGCCTGCCGGCTCAGAGGTGAAGAAGCTCACGGGCCATCCCGCGATCATTAATATATATATAGGGAGTCAGGAGTCAGGAGTCAGGAGTCAGGAGTCAGGAGTCAGGAGTCAGGAGTCAGGAGTCAGGAGACAGGAGTCAGGAGTCAGGAGTCAGAACAATACCTGGTTGGTGCAGTTGAATGGCGACCTCGTCAGTCCCTCAGAGATTTCTGCACGTATCAGTACCATCCGCAGCAAGCTCTCGCCGGAGAATGCCGAGCGTCTGACGGTAAGTTTTCGTGCAGATCGTCATGCGCCCATGGGACTCGTCAGCGACGTGAAACAGGCCCTGCAACAGGCCTACGCCCTGAAAATCAACTACAGTGCCACAGAAATTAGTCCATAATTGTTCGATATTTCAGAAATTATGTATATCTTTGCACCGTGAATCACTAAAATCAACAAATAAATAGTAAATCATTAAATCAAAAATCAAAATGGCTTATCAAGAAGTAACAACGACGGGTTATGGTACCCGAGTAGGCAACTCATTCAAGGCTATTGGCAGCGGATTCCTGATGTTTGTCCTGGGAACGGCGCTGCTGTGGTGGAATGAAGGTCGTGCCGTGAAGACAGAGAAGATGCTCGACGAGGCAGGCAACAACTACGTCGAGATGGAGAACCCCAACAAGAAAGACGCATCACTCGAGGGTGAACTCATCTGTGGTACCGCTATGGCTACTACTGAGGACTCTTTAGTAGATGCCCAGTTCGGCATCGGCGCGAAGGCCATCTCCATCCGTCGCAACGTGGAATACTACCAGTGGGTGGAGCACTCACAAACCAAGCGCGAGGACAAGCTCGGCGGCAAGGAAGTGACCACGACCACCTACACCTACACCAAGGAGTGGGTGTCGAGTCCTATCCAGTCATCGGATTTCCACGATCCCGCCTATCAGAACAAAAACTCTGTGTTGACCACCATCGAGGACGCCGACCAGTGGGCAGAGACCGTGAAGTGGGGTGCCTACACGCTCCCCGAGGGCCTCTTCCACCGCATCTCCTCCCGTGAGGGCATCGACCTCGCCATCTCCGAGGATTTGCTGAAGCAGTTCGACAAATCGACACAGGCCGCCTACGAGCGTGCCCACGGTCTGGTGAATACCACTATCAATAAGATCTCGCAGGCCGTCTCCCAGCCCTCACAGCCCGTGCAGCAGCCTGCCTCAGTGGCCATCCCTGATTCCATCAAGGCCCTGCTGCCCGACTCCGTCCGCGCCAAGCTCGACTCCATCCAGGCCGTCACTGACTCGCTGAACAAGCAGATGGCCAATGCCGAGAACAAGAAGGACCTGCAGTACGTCCATCAAGCCAGCAACGTGCTATATTTCGGTCGCGTGCCTGGTTCTCCCGAGGTGGGTGACGTGCGTGTGACCTTCGAGAAGGTGGTGCCTGCCAAGGTTACAGTGATGGCTGTGGTCGATGGCGACAGCTTCAAGCCCTACAAGGCTAAGAACGGCAAGCGCTTCCAGACACTCGTGATGGGCAAAAAGAGCGGCGACGAGATCATCGAGGGTGAAAAAGAGGCCAACAACATGATCCTTTGGGCCCTCCGTATCCTTGGCATCATGATCATCATCGGCGGTCTGAAGGGTATTTTCGGATTCCTCGAGACCATCCTCAAGGTGGTGCCGTTCATAGCCAACATCTTCGGCTGGGGCGTGGGTATCGTCTGCACGGTCGTGGGTATCGTATGGTCGCTCATCGTCATCGCCCTCGCATGGCTCTTCTACCGTCCCGTGCTTGCTATCTGCCTCCTCGCCATCGCAGGCTTCCTCATCTGGGTCTTCGCCTTCAAGGGCAAGGACAAGCTGAAGGAGCTCGCCTCTAAGGGTAAGAACAATCAGACACAGCCTGCACCTCAGAAGGCAGAGTGATGAGACGAAATCTTTCTTTCATTGTTGTTAGTGTGCTGGCCGTGATGGCTGGATGCACGAATAAAGGTCAGACAGCGGGTGGAGCCGACAACGACTCTCTCGCTGTCGACAGTCTTAACGGTGCTGTGGCCGAGATGCGTGACATCACGCCACAGCCTGTATTCCTCTATTATTTCGACCCTGAGCACATGCAGGTTGTATATTGGACAGACGCGAAGGAACCAGACCGTGACTGGTACGATAAGAATGGCATGTCGGAGTATTTCGCCGATGCCCACAAGACGTGGGAACAGTTCGACGCTTATCGCCGCAATGCCGCAGGCTATACGCAGATGCTCGTGAACGACATGAAGTCTGTGCCTATCCGCTGCATCGGCGAACAGTTGAAGAATCCTGACGGTGAAGATCTCTTCCCGGGCGAGTTGCACAGTCGTAAGACCATCCCGTCGCCGGGCATGAAATACGCCCTCGTCAATCTGAAGGACTCCCTCCGTGGCGAATATTTTGCCGACCTCTACGTCATCGTCCACGACGACTATATGAAGACGCACAAGCGCCTCGCTACGAAGCTCGAATCCCCCTTCGATGCTGGAAAGCCCCTGCCTGCCGCCGTCATCAAAGAGCTTGAAGAGCAGTATGACATGAAGACACAGCGCTCGGAGCTCACCTATACCATCGGCGACCGTTACAAGTACGGCATCCTCCAGTTCAAACCTAAGGGCAAGAAAGTCTTTGCGCTCGAGGTGGTCACCGATGGCGATAAGGTCTATTCTATCCCCGTCGAAGGCCAGTACGACGAACAGGACATGAACTCCACGTGGAATGTGGATGACGGTGGAGAATACGCCTCCAGCGGCATTGGCGCCGCCTTCGAGGGTCCTGACGGTCTCGAGTTCACCTTCGAGCACCGTGCCCCAGAGAGTGCTACCGTCGGTATGTTCCGTCTCCGCGACGGTAAGCTCGAGCGTGAGACGTTAGAAGTCTATCACCAGCTGGTAGACGAATCGCGTCCCCTCTGGAAGAAGGACATCGCCACTCTGCGCAAGCTCTACCTCGACAACGATCCGCACGAAAACAAGAACTACCAGCTGACCAAATACCGCTGGATCGATATCGACGACGACTTCAACGAAGAACTGTGGATGCGTGACAAGGACGATAAGCATGGTGCATTCTTCACCGTGAAGGACGACCATATCCAACTCATTGGCGTCGAGACAGACAAGCTGCATCCCTCGTTCACGCAGGTGCGCGACGGCAAGGGCTGGCTGTGCATCTCAGGCAGTGCCGGAGGGCCAGCAGTCTTCTCGCAGATCTTCGAGCTCAAGAACAGCCAAGTCGTCCACCGCATGACCGCCCTTGAGGTCTATGGTGAGCTCGACGAGTGTACCTTCGACGGCAAACCTTTCGCCAAGGACAAGGCCGCCGCCTACATCCAGTCGCTCCCCGTACCTCGTGATCCCTACCTCTACTGGGCTGAGATTCAGGAATAACCACAAATAAGGCTGGACCCACGTTCTTGTGAGTCCAGCCTGTTTCATTAGATCAATATAAGATCACTATTTCTTCTTCAAAATCTTCTTGCCGTTGACAATGTAGATACCATCAGACAGGCCATCGAGTGAAGTCACCTGGTGAAGCACCTTGCGGCCACTCAGGTCATAGACGTCGAACGGCTCTTCGACGGCAGGACTTTCAAGCTCCTTGAGACCTGTCAATTCGTCTTCATCTCCGATCATTGAACGTGCTTCAGAGTTTGATAATACCGTCACTGTGCAGGTGCCCTTCAGGCCAGTGGCAACCGAGGTACAGGTAATGGTAACAGTACCAGCCTTGATACCTTTCACGATGCCTTCTGCGTTCACCGTAGCAACCTTCGTATCAGAGCTCTTCCAGGTTACGCTCTTGTCTGCCAAGTCTGTAGGATAGATCGTGGCGTATAGCATCACCGATCTGCTCTTCTTGATAGTAACCTCAGACGTACCAATGACCACTTTACCGACAGTCACTTGGCAGGTGGCCTTCACACCCGTCGCTACTGAGGTACAGGTGATGGTAGCTGTACCATACTTCACACCCTTCACCTTACCTGCGCTCGTCACTGTGGCAATCTTCGTATCTGAGCTCTCCCAAGTCACGCTCTTGTCTGCCAACGTCTCGGGAGTGACCGTAGCTTTCAGTGTCATCGTCTTGCCTTTCTGAACGCAAGCCTCAGTCTTGTTAAGGGTCACAAAGCCCTTTACGACATTCACCGTGCAGGTAGCCTTCAGGCCCGTTGCATTAGAGGTACACGTAATGGTCGCCGTACCGACCTTCACGCCTTTCACTTTGCCAGCACTTGTCACCGTGGCAATCTTCGTGTTCGAACTCTCCCACGTCACACTCTTATCTGTCAACGACGACGGATAAACCGTAGCGGTCAGCGTCGTTGTCTTGCCCTTCAGAATGGTAGCCTCTGTCTTGTCAAGTTCAACATAGCCGACAGTCACTTTACAGGTTGCCTTCGCTCCCGTTGAGTTGGATGTACACGTGATGGTCGCCGTTCCAGCTTTAACGCCTTTTACCTTGCCAGCACTCGTCACTGTGGCCACCTTCGTATTCGAGCTCTCCCACGTTAAGCTCTCATCCGCTGTTGATGGAGATACTGTTGCTTTTAACGTCACAGTCTTGCCCATCTGAATGGTAACCTTAGACTTGTTAAGTTTAACCGTGCCAGGCAACGGATAGTTGGTTAATGTCATTTTGTTACCCTTTATCACGGCTTCAATGTAACGATAACTGAATCCCTGAGCCTGATGGAGATTATTGTCTCCATCCACATAAACACCTTCTATCCGATATTTACCGTCAGCAAGACCGGCTCCAAACTGAAATCCATACGTACCATACCAATACCAACCTGGGCGTTGTTGAGAGGGCCCCCATTGCAACAATCTCTGCACATGTTCCTTTCCTTTGTACAAAGCAAGCCCCCCACCAACCAAGTCATCTTCCGAATTTACAGAGTTGTCAAATGTATAGGAAATAGGAACATAAAAATCATCATCTGCAGATCCACGTGTCACTTCTCTGTCCTGACCTTGTGCCAGCTCCAATTGGGAAATCGTTATCAAAGGATAATCCAAAGTCCCGCCTTTAGTAGGTCTGACGCCTACGATGGCAGACTGGTCCTCGCTAAAAGTCCAATCTGGATTGTTTGGACCCATTGAATCCATCACGGTCAGTACAAAATAAGTGTCACACCAGCCACCCCAACCCCAGTTTACGTGATAAAGGCCATCCTTATAACCATCAACGACAAAAGCATGTCCACTATTGGATATTGTACGACCGGAGTAAAATACTGGATAGCCTGCTGCCAGTTCCTGATAGATTTCGTTCTCCCATTCCTCAGCAGAATAACCTTTACTATATATCGCATGAGCACTTTTGTTATATCCAAAGTATTTTACAAGAGCTACTGACACAAATTCTGATGTCGCACTAGAACAATCTGTACCATAATCCATTTCGACAGATTGTCCACAATAACGGCAAAGCCTTGCTATATCCTCATCGGTCATATTCTTCCAATTCAGAGTTGTAGCAGGAAGAGCATTAAAATAGTTCCCACTCCAAGTAGCTGTATAGGCGCCTATTTCCGGAAGCTTTTTGGGATATTTGTGAAAATTCACAACTTGTGCCATCGCAGTAGCCACACAGCCTGTCAGGCATTGTCCCAATCCGTCAAAATAGCACATATTATTATAAGGGAAACCTTGATCCCATTGTGTCTTGACAAGAGGACTAATATTGCTTCTTGCATTCGCAGTTACGCTTTCGTGCTGTGCTTTAGTGGGACTGTCCTCAAGAGAAGATATAGCTTTGGCATAATAATTTAGCCACCACTGCACATTTTCTGGTACTGCATTTTCATTAAGAGTTCCGTTCTCAGAATAGCCAAGAATCGGTTTTGTACGATCATCACCAGAAACGATCACAAAACCGGCATTGCCTTTTGCATTGAAAACGTAATAAGGTGTGCTACCGTCAGATTCTTTTTTAGCAGAAGGTTTTGCCAATACGAATCCTTTTCCCGGCATGAATTGTGAGGCCTTTGCCAATGCCTGTTGCTCAGACACTGGTCCCGCATATACAATGAATGCATAAACGAAGCAGCATAATGACAGTAAAAATTTCTTCATAAAATCAAATACTTAAGTTATAGAATCAAATACTTTCTTTGTTAATAAATCTGCAATTATGGCGCAAATATACAAAAAAAGAATCAAACTGACTAAAAGATAAAGTTAAAAAACAAAAATTGTGGATCGATTCACTGCTTTTCCTTCATACAAGGCTGGACCCACGTTCTTGTGAGTCCAGCCTGTTTCGTTAGATTGATATCAAATCACTATTTCTTCTTCAAGATCTTCTTGCCATTGACGATGTAGATACCATCTGGCAGACCATCGAGTGAAGTCACCTGATGAAGCACCTTGCGACCACTCAGGTCATAGACGTCGAACGGCTCTGCGGCAACCACATTCTCTTCGATGCCTGTCAACTCGTCATCATCACCCTCCATCGAACGTGAGCCTGAGGTTGATGTGACAGTCACTGTGCAGGTGGCGCTCAGGCCTGTAGCTACAGAGGTGCATGTGATAGTGGCTGTACCAGCCTTGATACCTTTCACCTTTCCTTCTGCAGTCACCGTTGCTATCGACGTATTAGAACTCTTCCAGGTTACGCTCTTGTCGGCCAAGGTCGAAGGATAGACTGTAGCCTTCAGTGTCACCGTCTTATCCTTCTTGACAGTTACCTCCGTCTGGTCAAGAATCACACTGCCGACCGTCACCTCGCAGGTAGTACTCAGACCCGTAGCATTGGAGGTACAGGTGATGGTAGCAGTTCCAGTCCTCACGCCTTTCACCTTACCCTTGCTTGACACTGTAGCCACAGCTGTATTCGAACTCGTCCAGGTCACAGTCTTGTCTTCCAATGTAGAGGGATAGACAGTAGCCTTCAGTGTCACCGTCTCGCCTTTATTGACGGCTACCTCCGTCTGGTCGAGCTTCACGCTGCCGACCGTCACCTCGCAGGTGGCGCTCAGACCCGTAGCATTGGAGGTACAGGTGATGGTAGCAGTTCCAGTCCTGACACCTTTCACCTTGCCCTTGCTCGACACTGTAGCCACAGCTGTATTCGAGCTCGTCCAGGTCACAGTCTTGTCTTCCAACGTAGAGGGATAGGCCGTAGCCTTCAGTGTCACAGTCTTGCCCTTCTCAACAAAAGCCTCGGTCTGGTCGAGCTTGACGGAACCGACGGTCACTTTGCAGGTTGTACTCAGCCCCGTAGCATTGGAGGTACAGGTGATGGTAGCAGTTCCGGTCTTCACGCCCTTCACCTTGCCCTTGCTCGACACTGTAGCTATCTTCGTATCTGAGCTCGTCCAAGTTACGCTCTTATCCGTCAGCGTCGAGGGGTAGACAGTAGCCGTCAGCGTCTTGGTCTTGGCCTTCTCAACAACAATTTCCGTCTGGTCGAGCTTCACACTGCCGACGGTCACCTCGCAGGTGGCTTTTGCACCCGTTGAGTTGGAGGTACAGGTGATAGTAGCAGTGCCAGTCTTCACGCCCTTCACCTTGCCTGCGCTTGATACCGTAGCAATCTTCGTATCTGAACTCTCCCAAGTTACAGTCTTGTCTGCTAAGTCAGAAGGCGTGACCGTGGCCTTCAGTGTCAATGTCTTACCTTTCTCAATGGCAGCCTTGGTCTTACTGAGTATTACTTTGCCCTCACCCCCTGCCTTCTTGGTAAAGTAGCCTGTTGTCGGATTGGCATAAGTGACATCGGTCTTGTTTTCATCGTAGCTGATGGCACCCTTGAGGGATGTACAGTCCTTAAACATATTTGCAGAAGAAGAACAACTCCAAGTGTCGTTGCAATAGATGGTGGTAAGATCGGAGCAGCCGTTAAACATATCAAACATATACTTAACATTCTTCGTATCGAAGTTGCTCACGTCAAAGCTCGTCAGTTTGGAGCAGTTTTGGAACATACTGAACATATCAGTCACGTTCTCTGTATTGAAGTTACTCACATTAAGGGATGTCAAGCCTGAGCAGTTATAGAACATATACGTCATATCTGTTACGTTCTCCGTATTAAAATTGCTCACATCAAGACTTATCAGGCTAGAACATAAAGAGAACATACTGAACATATCAGTCACGTTCTCTGTATTGAAGTTACTCACATTAAGGGATGTCAAGCCTGAGCAGTTATAGAACATATACGTCATATTTGTTATGTTCTCCGTATTAAAATTGCTCACATCAAGATTTGTCAGACCAGAGCAGTCCCTGAACATATACCTCATGTCTGTCACATTAGCTGTATTGAAGATGCTTAAGTCAAGACTTGTCAGACCTGAGCATCCATCGAACATACAGTACATGTCTGTCACATTAGCTGTATTGAAGATGCTTAGGTTGAGACTCGTCAGACTAGAGCAACCTTCGAACATATTGCTCATATCTGTCACGTTTTTTGTATTGAAGTTGCTCACATCAAGACTCGTCAGACTAGAGCAACCTTCGAACATGCACGTCATATTTGTTACGTTCTCCGTATTGAAGTTGCTTAGGTTGAGACTCGTCAGGCTTGAGCAGTCCCAAAACATCCATCTCATACTGGTCACTTTAGCCGTATTGAAATTGCTCAGATTGAGACTCGTCAGGTCTGAACATTTATAGAACATACCCTGCATGTTTGTCACTTTAGCCGTATTGAAATTGCTTAAGTTAAGGCTCCTCAGGCTGGAGCATTCGTGGAACATAGAACCCATGTTAGTTACGTTCGCCGTATTGAAATTGCTCAGGTTGAGGCTCGTCAGGCTAGAGCAGTTAGAGAACATACTACTCATGTTTGTCACGTTCTCTGTATTGAAGTTGCTCAAGTCCAGACTTGTTAATCGAGAGCATCCTTCGAACATACAATTCATATCAGTTACGTTAACAGTATTGAAATTTTCAAAGCCATTTATGGTTGTTAAATTTCGATAATAAGAGAACCAAGAGGCTGTGTTAGTAAGGCCAGTATAGTTGGCAAAGGTATGGTCGAACGTCATCGTTGTGAGATTTCTTTCTTCATCCGAATCAAGCGACGTACTCATCATTCCATCATAAAAATGGCAGCGGACATCTTCCTTTTCCTGTTTTTCTCTGTATTCCATTTTACTATCATAGTAGAATGTTAGTGTTGTTTTGTCTTTGCTCAGGATGGCGTAGGCTTTTAGTTCCTGGGCATACGTGCTCTGCACCACTCCGAGGAGCAGGAGCATAAAAGTAAATAGTTTCTTCATTGTTTTTGTTTGTTTTTGAGAATAAGAAAAGGCGTGCAACCATCCGATGCTTATTCTCCTTATTGGTTACCGGCAAGTGACCACGACATAAACAAGCAAGAACAGCTCACGCCCCCAATCGGGCGTGAACCTTCTGAACTGCTTGCTCTCATGTCTGAATATTTTGCCGGTATTCATAAGGAGAGAGACAAGAGCAGAAAGCTCATGTATCTAATAAAGTACGAACGGGAGCGCGACGCACATTCCTTACCCTGATGTTAGTAATAAAAATGTATCTGTCTCTTTCCCTTTGGGGAGGGCGGCTGTTGTGTCGCGTTTCAACTCCCCGATGCCTTGTGTACTGTCTGGTTCTTGTTTGTCCTTGTTTTGTTGTTAAACCTAATATTTATAATAATCAATGGCGCAAAGATACGAACAATTTCTGAATCTTGCAAGTTTTTCGCTAATTATTTATCGCCGTGATGTGTATTAGAGCCAATTTGGGAGTTGGCTCGAGCCAGAAGGGGTTTTAGCTCGAGCTAAATGGGGTTTTGGCTCGAGCCAAATGATGTCAAAAGACGTGCCCTCAAAAACCGTGAGTTAACTCAAAACATCCATCGAGTTAACTCAAACGACAAATCCATCAGGCAGGCCATCGAGTGAAGTCACCTGATGACGCACCTTGCGGCCACTCAGGTCATAGACATCGAACGGCTCTACGGCAACCACATTCTCTTCGATGCCCGTCAACTCGTCATCATCTCCGATCATTGAACGTGCTTCCGAGGTTGATAATACCGTCACTTTGCAAGTGCCTTTCAGACCTGTAGCAACTGAGGTGCAGGTAATGGTAGCAGAACCAGCCTTGACACCTTTCACTTTGCCCTTGCTTGTCACCGTAGCGACCTTCGTGTCAGAACTCTCCCATATCACGCTCTTGTCTGTCAAGGTTGTGGGATAGACTGTAGCACTCAATGTTACCGTGCTACCCTTCTGAATGGCGAACTCAGACATGCTGATAACCACATTACCAACAGTCACTTGGCAGGTGGCCTTCGCACCAGTTGCAACAGAAGTACAGGTGATGGTGGCCGTACCATACTTCACTCCCTTCACCTTGCCAGCACTCGTCACTGTGGCAATCTTCGTATCAGAGCTCTCCCAAGTCACGCTCTTGTCATCCAGTGTCTCCGGCGTGACTGTGGCTTTCAGTGTCAATGTTTTGCCCTTCTGAACATAAGTTTCCGTCTTGTTGAGAGTTACAAAGCCCTTTACAATAGTCACTGTGCAGGTGGCCTTTAGCCCCGTTGCATTAGAGGTACACGTAATGGTAGCCGTACCAGCCTTTACGCCTTTCACCTTGCCAGCACTCGTCACAGTTGCAATCTTCGTGTTCGAGCTCTTCCAAGTCACACTCTTATCTGTCAATGACGATGGATAGACGGTAGCGGTCAGCGTCGTTGTCTTGCCCTTCAGAATGGTAGCCTCCGTCTTGTCAAGTTTGACTGAACCGACAGTCACTTTACAGGTTGCCTTCGCCCCTGTCGAATTGGAGGTACAGGTGATAGTAACCGTGCCTGTTTTTACGCCCTTCACCTTACCTGCGCTTGTCACTGTGGCCACCTTTGTGTTCGAGCTCTTCCAGGTCACGCTCTTGTCTGGCAAGTTTGAGGGGGTGACCGTGGCCTTCAGCGTCAGTGTCTTGCCCTTCTCAATGATAGCCTTGGTCTTGCTGAGTTTTACCTTTGCAGACACAGTCACTAAACATGTTGCACTCTTGCCGTTGGTGGTCTTTACAGTGATATTCGCAATACCTGCACTCTTCGCTGTTACGACACCGTACTGAGACACGGCTGCAACACCACTGTTGTCAGACGACCAGGTATATGAGGTCTTGGCATCGGACGGAGTAACCGTAGGAGTCAGGGTATAGCTGTCACCGACATCAAGAGACAGACTGGACTTAATGCTGACACTGGTAACCTCCTTTGCAGATACAGTCACTGAACAAGTTGCACTCTTGCCGTTATCTGTCTTCACCGTGATATTGGCTTTACCAGTACTCTTAGCTGTAACCATGCCTGAACTGGATACTGTGGCTACACTCGTATCACTTGAGGTCCAAGTCAGAGTATATCGTGAATTCGTCGGATAAACAGTAGGACTAAGCGTATAAGTGTCACCCACACTCATTGAATGAGAGGATTTTATGCTTATACTTGACGGTGTTGGCTTATAAACAGAAACACGCGACATTGCATAAACGCCATTGTCTGCCTTAACTTTAAGATCTGCATAACCGACAGACTTGCCGGTAATCATACCATTATTATATATGGTGGCAATAGATGCATCACTGATAGACCAAGTCAATGTGTACTCTGCATTCGAAGGAGTTACCGTTGGAACTATATCCTGCGTTTCTCCAACTTCCAATGAAATGTATGATGGTAATGTAATCTTAGTGGGTTTGACTATTGTCTCGCCTTCAACAGTTATCTTGAAGTCATACGCTCCACCATTTTGATATATGTAACCGCCATTGTTAATATAATAATAATAGTCACAACGGACAAAAACGGGTGTAGATGTTGCTTTCAAAGCCTTTACCCTAACAGAATAATTGGTGTGAGAGACAACCTCTACCACATTATAACTGGCAGAGTAGAAATTCACAGATTTCAAGGACTTAGATATGATGTAACTTGGCAAGTACAGTGTCTTTGTCTCACCAACTTGCATCGTTACATTCTCTGACCCCCAGTCGGTAGCAAAAGCAGGACTGGCTACCAACGTCATCATCATCGTGATGATCCATGCGATTGCAGTAATCTTTTTCATATCGGTTAGTATTTGAATGAAATATTTGTCTATTTATGTACAGGGACAGGAACGTTGTGTACAAGTGGACGTTCCAGTCTTTTGTCTTTATTTTGTCTTAGCTATGTCACCATAAGCGATTTGTTTTTAGGGTTTACATACTTTTATTATTCAATCACGGTGCGAATGTAAAAAGAAAATCTGAAACTTACAAGCTTTTGGGCAAAAAATGAGTTTTAGTATCTTACCGCCTGAACTGGAATATTACTGCACACGGAGGCACATCATTGTGAGATCATCGTTGGGTTCGGCGCCGTTGCGGTGCTGAGCCACTTCGGCCTCAAGGGCCTCAACCACTTGGCGGGCGGTGTCGAACTGGGTATCACGGAGGATGTCCAACAGCCGTTTGTCGCCAAACTGCTCCTGCTCCGGATTCTCGGCCTCGTTCAGGCCGTCGGTGTAGATGAAGAGGGCACGACCCTTCACGCTATCCATCTCCTCGCCCTGAAACTCATAGTTGGGCCACAGACCGATGGGCACGTTGGGGATCATCTTGAGGAAGTCGCCCTGGTGCTTGCCGCCGCCGATGACGGGCGGATTATGGCCGGCATTGCAGAAAGCGAGGTGGCCCGTCTGCATGTCGAGCATACCGATGAACATCGTGACAAACATGCCGTTGACGTTGTCCTCGCCCGACAGTTCGCTGTTCATGCGGTTGCAGATGGCGGCAGGCTCCAAACCCTGATGGGCCATCGTGCTGAAAAGTCTGGTGACCTGCGCCATGAAGAGCGAGGCAGGCACACCTTTGCCAGAGACGTCACCCACGGCGAAGTATAGCTTCGTGCCGTTGATGATGCAGCCGTAGAGGTCGCCACCCACTTCCCTGGCAGGCGTCATCGAGGCGTAAATATCGAGACCTTCATGTTCGGGGAACGTGCTGGGCACCATCGACATCTGAATGTCGCGGGCGATATTCAGCTCGCCCTCAATGCGCTCCTGTTCAGCCTTCATCTTTGCCATACGCTTGGCCGAACGGTAGCGCTGGAAGATAAAGAGTGTGACGCCAACCGCCACCAGCAATATAAAGGTCAGTACCAGATACAGCTGCCTGCGCTCTGCCTGCATCTTCTCGCGTTCGCCCTGCATCTTCACTTCGTCCACTTCGAAGCGTTTGCTTAGCTCGTTCAGTTGGTCGGTTGTCTGCTGATTCCTGATAGAGTCTGTACCTTTATTCCATTTTAACAAGACATCGTAGGCCTCGTTCCACCTGCCCATGTTGGCCAATAGCTGATGACGTAGTTCTAATGCATTCAGATAGCCGGTGAAGCTCACTTTTGATGCCCCGTTGAGTTGTTCGTCACTCAATTTCAGGGCTTCCTCATAATGCTTTTGGGCCCGGGCCAACATGATACGTTTGTCTACCACTTCGTTGCGGGCTACATCTGTCCATCCCATCATCTCATTATAGTAGGCTATGGAGTCAATCGCCAGGGCTGCCTCACGGTATGCCTTCGTGATATAATAGTAACTGTAGCACGAACGCTGGTACATATAAAGAAATGACAGCAGATTTCTCTTGGTAATCTTGACCGTATCTGTATGATGTCTGACCAATGAGTCGAGCGTGTGCCTCCATTCTTTCAGCGTCAGCTCCATCGTCGGATGATCGTCCAATTGCCTTAGTTGGCCCGTATATTGTGTATAGACCTTATTCAGAAAGCGAGGCTCATCCATGCCTTTCAATTTGTCAAGAACTTCACGGAGCAGACGGGCACATTCCTTCGGATTTCTCTGAGTACTGTAAACCAATGCCTTGATATAGTTGGCAGCCGCCAGCCCATAGTCATCGTTCAGGCTCATGGCCTCCGTGTGCATCTGCTGGGCTTCCATCAAGGCGCTATCGGGCTGTCCCGTACAGACGTATTCATCGCCCAGTTTCATCCATGTCTCGAAATACTGGTGCCAAAGCTGGTGTTCGCGGCATAAGTCCATATTGACACCGACCATCATAACGAGGGAGTCATGCTTGTTGTCGTTGTAATAGTCGTTCACAAGATCATGCAGTTTCTTTGCAGAGTCTCCCCAATTGATGTCGGCAGTCTTTTGGGCATTGTCCACTTTCGCGCCCTGCTGGCACGACATGGGGATGACGGCCAGCAGCAAGATAAGGGCTACGGCCAACAGGGACTGGCAATGAATAGGCTTATGTTTCATACATCATTATTTTGGTACAAATAGGCAGCAATATTTGTTTTCGAGTGCAAATGTAAGAAGAATATCTGAATGTTCCAAATAATTGAGGAAGTTTTTCTGGTGGGAGGATGGTGGAGAGTTGGTGCAGAGTTGTGGCTCTCCCTCGCTCAGCCCGTTCTAAAAAAGAGCCACCGCGAGTTGCGGTGGCTCTTAATTTGCAGTTCATTGTTGGCGGCGGGATTATTCTGTGCTCAGTCCGCGGACGAAGCCGGCATAGACATGCTTACGATAGAAGTTTTGATCCCAGATGCCTACAGGCTCGCCACCGCGCCATCCGCTCTGTGCAGGTGCGTCGTTGGTACACCACTGGCAGATGCCCCACTGCTGCTCTGGCGGAATAATGCGGAAGTACTCCTTGATAATCCACTCGTAGAAATCGGCCATCTTCTGGTGCTCAGCCTCGGTCACTTCCTTGGTCTTGATAGAGCTTCCCCATCTGTTTGAACCGCGCACGTAGCCCATATCCATCTCGCTGACACGGCAGAGCTTTCCGCTGGCGGCGATCACCTCAAACATCTTGGTGATATGCTTCTTGATACCGTCGAGAATATTATCGTCTTCAAAGCAGCTGATGTGCATCTGCGTGCCGATGCCGTCAATCTTAGTCACACCGTCAGCCTCCCATTTCTTAATCCAGCCGACAAGGCTCTTCACCTTCTTGTTGTCGTCCCAGTCGGACTCCAGGTTGTAGTCGTTGATGAAGAGTTTTACATCATCGGGACCATATTTGCGGGCCAGACGACAGGCCTGACGCACGTATTCAAGGTCGCCCATGTAGTCTTGCCAGTAGAAGGCGTCGCCGCCGACATCCCATGTGGCATCGGGATTGCCGTCGGGACTATAGGCCTCAGAGTGTTGCAAGAGGTAGTTGCCTTCACCGTCGTTGCCACCGCCAGAGATGGCCTCGTTGACGAGGTCGAATGCCTTCACCTTACCGTCGCAAGCCTCCATCATGCCCTTGATCCACAAGTCCATAGCATAGACGAGCGTGTCGTGCATCTCCTGTGGTGTCTGGGGAATGGTAGCGCCTACATAACCTTCGAACTTGATGTCCTTGACATAGATGTCGCCCACGAAGTCACCACACTGGAGCATGAAGAAACTGTTATCGACGGCAGCCTTATAGCTGACCTCCACCTCCTGCCATTCTGTTGTGAAAGGAATGTCAGGATATTCGCCGCTGGTCCAGTCGCCCAGCTTGCTGTGAAGATAGCCTGCCTCTGAGCCTTTCACGGTCATGGTCATCTTGTAGGTCTTGTCAGTCTGCGTGGGAATGTCGGTCATAGCCAGGAACTGCACATCCCAAGAGTTGGTATTCATCTTGGTGGTATGGATGTTGAGACCATTGGTGTTGTCGAAATTGAGCGTATAGCCATAAGTGGTCTCATCAGATTTCCAGCCTACGGACTTGTCTTTGCGGAAATCCTTGCTGGCGATTGTTGTCCATACTTCTTCGCCGCCATTGGGATCTTGCTTGTCGGCCAGAAGCTTCAGCAACCAGCCCTTGGGCTGCTGGGAGTGCCAGGCGAGTGTGTGACCATAGACGCCGAGACCAGCATCGGTGGCGGCATCCACATATTTCTTCACGGTGGTGAAGTTCATGTTACCGTTGCCGTCAACGCAACTTGCCATCTTCATGGCATTGCCTGCAACGGTTTCTGAGAAGTTCTTGTTGGTCAGGTTTCTGACCAGGGAATTGTTGAGATAGTCATTGACGGTGGTTCCGGCACCCAGCTTGAAGTTGGGATACTTCGTGTAGTCGATGTACTCCTTGAGTGCCTTGAAGTCATCGAGGTAACGGTAGTTGTCATCGTCGGGCTTGCCCAATTGGAACTTTTCCTTAGCCACAGGTTCGGGATCGGGCTCCGGATCTGGAGTCGGCTCGGGAACGGTGGGATTGTCCTCGATGCCGGTGCATGAGGTCACTGTGAGGCCGCTCAGTGTCAGCGAGGCGGCCAGCATGTAAATAAAATACTTTTTCATTGTCATATAAATATAGATGTTGATAATATGATTCTGATCATCAGACAGCTTGGCGTCGACGGAATTCGGCACAGGTGACGGCAGTGGCGATGGCTACATTGAGGCTCTCGGCGGTGTCGTCGGTGCGGTAGCTGGGAATGAGCAGGCGACGGTTCACCCTTTGGCGAATCTCTGGCGAGATGCCATTGCCCTCGTTGCCCATGACGATGAGTCCGTGAGGAGTGAGCGGCTGGGTGTAGATGTTGTCGCCGTCGAGCAGGGTGCCATAGACGGGATAGTCTGCAGGCAGGGTGTCGAGGAACTCTAAAAGATTAAAATATATAATGTTCACGCGCGCGATGCTGCCCATGGTGGCCTGAACGACCTTCGGGTTCCAGGCGTCGACGGTGTCTTCGCTACAGAAGATCTGTTCGATGCCGAACCAGTCGGCAATGCGGATGATGGTGCCGAGATTGCCGGGATCCTGAATGCCATCGAGAGCAAGGGCAAGTGAAAAGTGAGAAGTGAAAAGTGAAAAGTTGGCTGGTGCCGTGGAGGGGATGGGGAAGAGGGCGAGGACTTGCTGCGGGTGCTGGAGGAAGCTCAAGCGGCGGAGTTCCTCATCGGTGACCTCTGTGATGACAGATGACAGATGACAGTTTCCAGATGCGTGGTCTTTCAGCCAGTCGTCGGTGGCGAAGACGGCGTGTGGCTGGTAGTGGGCGAGAAGATCGCCGACCACCTTCGTGCCTTCTGCCACGAAGAGACCTTCACGACGGCGGAACTTCTTCTGTTCCAGCTGACGGACGAATTTGATCTGATTCTTACTGATTGCCAATGATTATACCAACGGATTTTACGGATTATACGGATTATCCTGTGCAAAGGTACAAAAAAAAGCAGAGATTATACGGATTACACGGATTTTTTTGTAATTTTGCAGATAAATTAAGACAGGCAGATGAAAATTCCGATGTTGAAACAGTGTTTGGCGATGGTCGCAGGAGCGTTGATCCTGTGCGGCTGTTCGGCTACCCGGCATCTGCCTGAAGGCTCCTATATGTTGAATAAGGTCCGTGTGGTGGCCGACGATAAGTACAAGGACATCGACCCGCTGGCATTGAAGGACTACGTGAGGCAGAAGAGTAACACGCGCTGGCTGTCGACGGTGAAGGTGCCGTTGGGCATCTATTCGTTGGCAGGACGTGACAGCACTTGGCTGAACCGCGCCCTGTGGTCGATGGGCGAGGCACCTGTGGTGTTCGACACGCTGCTGGCCCGACAGAGTTGCGAAGACCTGAAACAGGCGCTGGAGAACAAAGGCTATCTCGATGCGGAGGTGGCACTGTATGTGGACTATAAGAAGCGGAAGTGCAATGCCATGTATGTGCTGCGTCCCGGCACGCCGTACAAGATCCGCCAATATGAGACAGTCATCCAGGACTCAGTGATCGACAAGCTACTGATGCGTCGCAACGGTTCGCTCTATGCCGGCAAGCAGTTCAGTGCCGAGGCGCTGAACGAAGAGCGCAATGGGATTACCTCATATCTGCAAGACCGAGGCTACTACCGTTTCCATAAAGAGTTCATCACCTATCGAGCCAAGAGGCATGATAAAGAGAAAGAAGTCGATCTGACGCTTGTGCTGCATCCTTATTATCGTTCGGCAGAAGACAGCAGTACGCTGCACACGCAGTATTTCATCCGCGACGTGAGTTTTGTCAGCGGCATGCCCGACTCGACGATCCACCTGCGCCGTCATGTGCTGGAGGAGAACACCTTCATCGAGGCAGGACAGCCTTATTCTGCTGCAGCACTGCGTAAGACCTACAACCACTTCGGGCGTCTGAACGCCGTGAAGTTCACAAACATCAACTACGAACTGGTGCCCGACTCTGCACTCCTGGACGCGAAGGTCTTTGTGCAGACGAACAAGCCGTCGAGCATCAGTTTCCAGCCCGAAGGCACGAACACCTCGGGCGATCTGGGTGCTGCGCTCTCGCTGACCTATCAGAACCGTAATCTTTTCCGTGGGTCGGAGGTGCTAAGTGTGCAGTTGCGCGGTGCGTATGAGGCGATACAAGGACTGGAAGGCTACGACAATCAGGACTTCTTCGAATACAGTCTGGAGAGCCGCCTGTCGTTCCCACGTTTCATCTTCCCCTTCCTGAGTCCCGGTTACCGCAGGAGCATCATCGCCACCAGTGATGTGTCGTTGCTCTTTGACTCTCAAGACCGTCCGGAGTTCCACCGTCGTTTGCTCTCTGCCGGCTGGCACTATCAGTGGAAACAGGAGAACAGCATGAACAGCTATCGTCTGGATCTCATAGATCTGAACTATGTGTTCATGCCCTGGATCAGCCAGACCTTCCGCGATGAGTATCTGTCGGACGATTCTAACTCGAACGCCATCCTGAAATACAACTACGAGGATCTGTTCATCATGAAGATCGGCTTCGGCTATGCCTATAGCAACGGACGGACTGCCGTGAAGACGAACGTCGAGACGGCTGGCAATCTGCTCGACCTCTACGCTCATACCTTCAACACGCCGAAGAACGAACTGGGACAGTACATGACCTTCAACATCGCCTATGCCCAGTATGCGAAGTTTGACATCGAATTCGTCCACCGGCTCTTCGAGTGGGAAAACAGTCAGCTGGTGTTCCATACGGGCTTCGGCATTGCCTATCCCTATGGCAACAGCGAGGTACTGCCGTTTGAAAAGCGATACTTTGCCGGTGGTGCCAACAGTGTGCGCGGATGGAGTGTGCGCAGTCTGGGCCCAGGCAGATATAAGGACAAGGACGGCAAGATCAACTTCATCACCCAGACAGGCGACATGAAACTCGACCTGAACCTTGAATACCGTTCGCACTTGTTCTGGAAGTTCGCCTGGGCGATGTTCGTCGATGCGGGTAACATCTGGACTCTGCGCGACTATAAGGATCAGCCTGGAGGACAGTTCAAGTTCTCCAGACTGCTCGACGACCTGGCTGTGGGTTACGGCATGGGTCTGCGGCTGAACTTCGACTTTTTCATCCTGCGTTTCGACTTTGGTATGAAAGCCATCAATCCAGCTTTTGAGGAAGAAGAGACGCATTATCCCATCACCAATCCACGCCTGAGCAGGGATTTTGCCTTCCATTTTGCCGTCGGGATGCCGTTCTGAGAAGTGAAAAGAGAGAAGTGAAAAGTGGGAAGTATTGGCTGAATAGTTAAAAAATAACAAGGCGGTAGCAAATTTTTCACTTTTCACTCTTCACTTTTCACTTCTTTGTTGTACCTTTGCACGAAAATATAAACAGACATGTTGAGATTTATATCGTTTGGAAGTGGCAGCAGCGGAAACTGCTATTACTTCGGTACTGCCACAGACGGACTGATGATAGATATAGGCGTAGGCATACGCACCCTGAAGAAGTACTGCAAGGACTACGGCATCCAGCTGCAGTCTGTGAAGCACTTGCTGATTACCCACGACCATGCTGATCATATCAAGTCGGTAGGGGCGTTCAGCTTTGAGTATCATGTGCCCGTCTATGCCACAAAGGCCGTCCACAAAGGCATCGACAACAACTACTGTATCTCTCGGAAGGTGGCCGACGATATGAGACGTTATGTCGAGATCGGTCAGCCGTTCACCGTAGGAGAGTTTCATGTAAGGCCCTTTGCCGTGCCTCATGATGCCAGCGAGAATGTGGGATATGAGATGCAGGTGGAGGGAATGACCTTGGTGATTATGACTGATGCCGGGTCGGTGACTGAGGAGATGAAAGAAATCATCTCGCGTGCCAACTACCTCATCATCGAGGCAAACCACGATGTGGAGATGGTGAATAGCGGACCTTATCCGGAGTTTCTCAAGAAACGTATCCTCAGTCCCAGTGGTCATCTGTCGAACAAAGAGTGCGGCATGGTGATCGCGGAGAATATGACAGAGAATCTACGTCACGTGTGGCTCTGTCATCTCAGCGAGGAGAACAACCATCCTGAACTGGCCCGCAAGACCGTTGAGACCATCCTTCGCAGCTATGGCATCGTGCCTGGCAAGGATGTGGAGCTCGAGGTGCTGCGCCGTCATTTGCCAACAGGAGTTTATGAGTTGGAGAGAGAAGTGAAAAGTGAGAAGTGAAAAGTGATGAAAGAGGTGATTGTAAAGGATGCGGATCTGCAACAGGCAGCGATGGAGGGCATGGATGCCTTCATCGGTGTGTTTGTGAAAGCCATCTACGACAGTATCGGCGGTGAACTGACGCCAGAGACTATGCAGGAACTGAATGCAGACCAGATGACATTGCTGGCCTGGAACACCTTGCACGAGGAAGTGATGGACGGCGGGTTTGTGCAGCTGATCCATAACGGCTATGGCACATTCATCTTCAAGAATCCGCTGGCCAAGGCTCTCAATAAGCTGTGGGGTATGCGTGAGTTGTCTAAGCTGATTTATGATGCACATACCCTATGGCTCAAGCATCGTGAGGAGATAGAGAAGGAGATGACCGAAGAGGAGTTTATGGCTCTCTTCGAGCAGTTCCCCGACTTCGACGACCTCGACGATCAGTTTGTAGAGCATGAGGAGGAATGGACAGAAGACATTGCACACTATATTGACGATCATCTCGATCGCTTTGCGACTATCATATGAATAAAACAGAAGAACAGATCAGGAAGAAGAGTCCTGTACAGATAAAGAACAAGAAGGCGTCGTTTGAATACTTCTTCATCGAGACCTTCACAGCCGGCATCGTGCTCACAGGTACGGAGATCAAGAGCATCCGTCTCGGCAAGGCCAGTCTGGTGGATACCTATTGCACTGTCATCAATGGGGAACTGTGGGTGAAGGGTATGAGCATCAGTCCGTATTTCTATGGCTCGTATAACAACCATGAGATGAAACGTGACCGTAAGCTGTTGCTTACTAAGCGTGAGATTCGACAGTTGGCGAGTGCCACGAAGCAGACAGGCTATACTATCGTACCTCTGCTGGTGTTCATTGATGAGAAAGGACGTGCAAAGATGGATATCGCCCTGTGTAAAGGTAAGAAGGAGTTTGACAAGCGTCAGACGCTGAAAGAGAAAGAAGATCGCCGTGAGATCGACAGGGCGATGAAGGTGTATAAATAACCACAGATTTCACAGATTACACAGATTAGTGAAAAGACTTAACGACATAGTAAAAGAGCGGATCCTTGTTCTCGACGGAGCGATGGGAACGAAGATACAGGGCTATGGTCTCACTGAACAGGATTTCAGGGGAGACCGTTTTCAGGATGTGCCTGGGTTGCTGAAAGGCAACAACGACGTGCTCTCCCTGACTCGTCCTGACGTCATCGCAGACATTCATCGTCAGTATCTTGAAGTGGGTGCCGACATTATCTCGACCAACACCTTCAGCAGCCAACGCATCTCTCAGGCCGACTATCATCTGGGCGACTATGCCTATGAGATGGCCTACGAGGGTGCGAGGATTGCCCGTCGGGTGGCAGATGAATTCTCAACTCCGGAGAAACCTCGATTTGTGGCAGGCTCTGCGGGCCCGACGAATAAGACTTGTTCGATGTCGCCCGATGTGAATGACCCCGCTGCCAGAGATCTTACCTACGATGAGCTGGTTAAGGCTTATCTCGAACAGATGAATGGTCTGATTGCCGGTGGCGTGGATGCCCTGCTGATAGAGACCATCTTCGATACACTGAATGCCAAGGCAGCTGTCGATGCTGCGATGCAGGCGATGGTGAAACAGGGCAGGGAGGTGCCTATCATGCTCTCCGTGACCATCAGCGATCTGGCGGGACGTACGCTCAGCGGTCAAACGCTCGATGCATTCCTGGCCAGTGTCAGCAGCTATCCGATATTCTCCGTCGGTCTGAACTGTTCGTTTGGTGCCGATCAGATGAAACCTTATCTGCGAGAACTTGCCCGGAAGGCTCCTTATTATATTACCAGTCATCCCAACGCAGGACTGCCAAATTCCATGGGACTCTATGACGAAACGGCAGAGACGATGGCTCCCAAGATCGGTGAGATCATTGACGAAGGATTAGTGAATGTCATCGGTGGCTGTTGTGGTACTGATGAAACGTTCATCGCCAAGTATGTGCCGTTGGTTCAAGGCAAGCAGCCCCATGTGCCTGTTAGGCGGAGCGACTATATGTGGCTCTCAGGACTGGAACTGTTGGAGGTTAGTCCCGAAGTGCATTTCGTGAATGTCGGCGAACGCTGTAATGTGGCTGGATCACGGAAGTTCCTGCGTCTCATTAAAGAAAAAAACTACGACGAGGCATTGAGTATCGCCCGTAAACAAGTGGAAAACGGTGCCCTCGTCATCGATATCAATATGGATGACGGCTTGTTGGATGCCAAGGCGGAGATGGTGAATTTCCTCAATCGTATTTCTGCAGAGCCTGATATCGCCAAGGTGCCTGTGATGATTGACTCCTCTGACTGGGAAGTCATTTTGGCAGGTTTGAAATGCGTGCAGGGCAAGGCCATCGTCAATTCCATCTCACTCAAAGAAGGTGAAGAACGATTCATCGCCCATGCGCAGGATGTGAAGCGGCTGGGTGCTGCTGTGGTGGTGATGTGTTTCGACGAACAGGGACAGGCCACCACCTATGAGCGTCGTATTGAGATTGCCCAGCGAGCTTATAAGCTCCTGACGGAAAGAGTAGAAATGCTACCGCAGGATATCATCTTTGATCCGAATGTGTTGGCTGTGGCTACAGGTATGGAGGAACATGATGCCTATGCTGCCGACTTCATTAGGGCGACGGCATGGATTCACGAGAATTTGCCTGGTGCGCATATCAGTGGTGGCATCAGTAACCTCTCATTCTCTTTCCGTGGCAACAACTACATCCGCGAGGCAATGCATGCCGTTTTCCTCTATCACGCCATAGGGAAAGGCATGGACTTTGGTATTGTAAATCCTTCATCAAAAGTTACATACAATGATATCCCTCAAGATCAGCTTGAAATCATCGAGGATGTTATTCTGAATAGAAAGAAGGATGCAGCTGATCGTCTGACGCAATTGGCGGACGAATTAATGAGTAATGAGAAATTAGGAATGAGTAATGATGATTACACTCAAGGCGGAAAGAACGGCATGCAAGGTAACCAACATTCCTCATCTCTCATTCCTCATTCCTCATTATCTATTGAGGAACGCCTCTCACAGGCATTGGTGAAAGGTATCGGCGACCATCTGGAAGAAGACTTGAAAGAAGCACTTGAGAAATATCCCAAGGCCGTGAATATCATCGAAGGTCCTCTGATGGCAGGCATGAACACCGTAGGACAACTCTTCGGTGAAGGTAAGATGTTCCTGCCACAGGTTGTGAAAACCGCCCGAACGATGAAGCAGGCTGTGAGTATTCTCCAGCCCTATATCGAAGCAGACAAGGCGGAAGGCGGAAAACGTGCAGGAAAAGTCTTATTGGCTACTGTCAAAGGCGACGTGCATGATATCGGTAAGAACATCGTCGGTGTGGTGATGTCGTGCAATAATTACGAAATCATCGACATGGGAGTGATGGTGCCTGCAGAACAGATTGTGCGTAAGGCCAAAGAAGAACAGGTGGATATCATCGGACTCAGTGGTCTGATCACTCCCAGTCTGGAAGAGATGGTCAATGTAGCTCGTGAACTGCAACGCGCAGGCATGGATATTCCCATCATGATCGGTGGTGCCACAACAAGTGAGCTGCATGTGGCCTTGAAGATTGCACCTGTCTATGCAGGACCGGTGGTGTGGCTGAAGGATGCCTCGCAGAATGCCCTTGTGGCTGCAAGGTTGTTGAACGACGGTAAACAGATGGAACACGAGCTGATAGAAAAATATCAGAAACTGCGTGACGACTATCAGCAGTCTCAGGATGAACTCCTGTCACTCGAGGAAGCCAGGAAACAGAAATTGAATTTGTTTGATTAAAGATATGAAGAAGATAGTATTAATGGTGATGGCCTGTATGATGGCCATAGTGGCAGAAGCCCAGAAAAGGGAAATGCGTGGTGCATGGATACAGTGCGTCAATGGACAGTTCCAAGGCATGGGCAAACAACGGATGCAGCAGACACTGACCTACCAGCTCGATGAGTTGAAGAAAGACGGTGTGAACGTCATCATCTTCCAGGTTCGTCCTGAATGCGATGCTCTCTATGAGAGTAGAATTGAGCCGTGGAGCCGTTTTCTGACAGGCAAGCAGGGTGTGGCACCTTCGCCTTATTGGGATCCTTTGCAGTGGATGGTAGATGAGTGTCATAGGCGTGGCATGGAACTCCACGCCTGGATCAATCCTTACCGTGCGAAGACCAAGGGCACGAAGCAGTTGGCTGCCAACCATATTGCTGTTCGCCAACCCATGAACTGTTTTGCCTACGACGAGATGTTCCTCCTAAATCCGGGCATTCCTGAGAACCGTGACTATATCTGTAAGGTAGTGAAGGATATCGTCAGCCGTTATGATGTTGACGGTCTACACATGGACGACTATTTCTATCCCTATCCTGTCAAGGGTGAAAGTATTCCCGACGACGAGTTGTTTTGGAAGTACTCCAATGGTATCAAGGATCAAGGAGACTGGCGCAGATATAACGTGAACCTCTTTATCGAACAGGTCTATAAGACCATCCACGAGACAAAGCCCTGGGTGAAGGTGGGTATCTCGCCTTTCGGCATCTATCGCAACAGAAGCACCTCGTATGTCGGCAGTAATACCAGTGGCACCCAAAATTACGATGACCTCTATGCCGACGTGCTGATGTGGGTGAACAATGGCTGGCTTGACTACTGCGTGCCCCAGATTTATTGGGAGATCGGTAACAGGGCAGCAGACTATGATACATTGATTAAATGGTGGAACCAGTATGCTTCAGCCCGTCCGCTGATCATCGGTGAAGATGTGGAGCGCACGGCCAAGGCCCGTGATCTGAGGAATCCGCAGGTTCATCAGCAGGCTGCAAAAATGGCTCTCCACCGTCAGATGAACAATGTGCAAGGAACGGTGCTTTGGTATGCCAAGGCGGCTGTCGACAATATCGGCAACTATGGTGGCAATCTGCGTAATGTCTATTGGAAATATCCTGCTCTCCAGCCTGAGATGCCATTCATCGACAACAAGGCTCCCAAGAAAGTCAGAAAGCTGAAACCCATATGGACAGAAGATGGCTATGTGCTCTTCTGGAAGGCTCCGAAAGGAGAGAACTGGAACGACAAGGCCGTGAAGTATGTGGTCTATCGTTTCCGCAAGGGTGAGCGTCAGGACTTCGAGAATCCTGCCAAAATCTTCGCTATTACCCAGCAACCTTTTATTAAGTTGCCCTATATGAACGGTTCCCAGAAATGGGTGTATGCCGTCACTGCCCTCGACCGTCTGCAGAACGAGAGCAAGGCTGTGAAGAAGAAAGTGTCCCTTTAAAAACAGATAGTGATGAGACAGATCGTCGGACTGATGATGGCCGTACTCTTATTGGCGGCCTGCGGTGGTGGACGGAGATTGTCGCCCGAAGAACTCCAGCATAAGCTGGACAGTGTCAAAGCTTTGGAGATCAAGGAGAGGCTTGCCTTGCAAGGGGTGAACCTTGAGGCGTCGGACAATCCTCTGAAACTCTTCTACGACAGTCTTGAGATTCAGTCGCTGCCCATCAGTTATAACGAGGACTATGTCAACTTCCTGCCGGCCTTCAAGGATGTCACACCAGAGATCGTCTCTTATATGGAACTCATAGAATGCAAACATCCGAAGGCTGTGGCCCTGCCTGAGAGTGTGGGAGCCAGACTTATGATCATGGCTGCCGACGAGACCGATGGGCATTATTCCCTCTGGCTTTATTCGCTCGACGATGATTATGTGCCTGTGGATAAACTGTGCCTCTATGCCGTCGATGATATGGACCCCGAAGATGTAGTCGACTTCGGCGAGGAACAGTTCGTGCAGTATTTTTCCATCACGAGCGACTATGAAATCCGTCTGATGGACTACACAAAAAAACAGTATCGGGCTCGTCTGGAAGAGGTGTATCATGTCGACGAATCCCGCAGGTTTGCCCTTGCTTCGAGTAGGGCGGAATAGGCTGTGGTTCGCAAACGATTACGACTATTTTCCTAAAAAATACTTAATTTCTGACCTAAGGTTTTTATTTTTTTCGTACCTTTGCAAGGTGCATAATAAGATCAGTCATTCAGGAATCGTAGAGTCAGTCGCTGACGGATGTGTCAAGGTGCGCATTCTTCAAGCTTCAGCATGTGGAGCCTGTAAGGTGGCGGGGCATTGCCATGCGGCAGAATCTAAGGAGAAAATCGTTGAGGTTTGCTGCTGTGATACAGCAGCGTACACGACGGGCCAGGAAGTGATAGTCTCCACTTCGGGAGCTGTTGCAAGCCGGGCACTACTGTTAGGATTTGGGATTCCGTTCCTGGTGCTGGTGGGTGTACTGGTGATAGTTTTGCTGTTGACGGGCAACGATGGTCTCTCGGCCCTCTGTGGCTTGGCAGCTCTCGTGCCATATTATGGTATCCTCTATCTCTGCCGTGATCGTATCAGCAGGCAGTTGACGTTCTATCTGGAATAATCATAACAAACTAAAACAAATAAGAAAACTTTATGAATTTCATCTTGATTGCAGTAATTGTCTTGGGAGCCATCGGACTGATAGCCGCTATCGTCCTGTTTGCCGCCTCCAAGAAGTTTGCTGTCTATGAAGATCCCCGCATTGCACAGGTCAGTGAGTTACTGCCTGGCGCGAACTGTGGCGGATGTGGATTCCCAGGCTGTAGCGGTATGGCCGATGCTCTCGTGAAAGGGGCTGACGCCGGCAGCATCGAAGGACTGTCCTGTCCTGTCGGTGGTGCGGAGACCATGGGAAAGGTGGCCGATCTGTTGGGGATGGCGATAGCTAATTCTGAGCCGATGGTGGCCGTGGTGAGATGTAATGGCACCTGTGAGCATCGGGCAAAGATTGCCGAGTACGCCGGACTGCGTACCTGTGCTGCGATGCATGCTTGTGGTGCTGGTGAAACGGCTTGTGGCTTTGGCTGCTTGGGCTGTGGCGACTGTGCCGAGGCCTGTCAGTTTGATGCCATCAAGGTCAACCCTGAGACAGGTGTTCCTGAGGTCGACGAAGAGAAGTGTACTTCTTGTGGTGCCTGTGTGAAGGCTTGTCCGCGTGGTATCATCGAACTCCGCAAGAAGGGTCCTAAGGGTAGGAGAGTCTATGTCTCCTGCGTTAACAAGGACAAGGGTCCTGCAGCGATGAAGGCCTGTGCCGTCAGTTGTATCGGTTGTGGCAAGTGTGAGAAGGAATGCCCATTCGGTGCTATTACCGTTGAGAACAACTTGGCTTACATCGACTTTACGAAATGCCGGCTCTGCCGTAAGTGTGTGACGGTTTGTCCGAAGAAAGCCATCCGTGATGTCAACTTCCCCACACCGCCTCCTGCACCGAAGCCCAAAGAGCCTGCTGAACCTAAGCCCGCAGCACCTAAGCCCGAGGCGCTAAAGCCTGAAGCACCTAAGCCCGAGGCGCCAAAGGTAGAAACTCCTGTTGAGAAGAAACCTACAAAGCCGAAGGTTTCCCGTGGTGCTATTCTTGATACAGATTCCAGTATTTCCATCAAATAAAAAGAAACATTATGAATATTAGAACTTTTAGTATAGGTGGAATACACCCAGAGGAGAATAAACTCACTCACGAGGCTGTGACGCAGAAAGCAGCCTTGCCCAAGCAGGCCATTTTCCCGCTCTCGCAACACATCGGAGCCCCAGCAAAGCCTGTCGTCCAGAAAGGTGACAGAGTGAAGGTTGGTACAATGATTGCTGAGGCTGGTGGTTTCGTTTCTGCTCCCATTTTCTCATCTGTCAGCGGAACTGTTGCCAAAATAGATTCCGTCATCGACGCAACAGGCTATCGCAAGCCTGCTATCATTATCACGGTGAATGGTGATGAGTGGGAAGATACCATCGACCGTTCTGACAAGTTGGAGACCGTCGAGGCTCATCCCGAACTCACTCCTGAGGAGATTGTCAATCGTATTAAGAATGCTGGTGTCGTAGGAATGGGTGGTGCCTGTTTCCCCACATTCATCAAACTCACACCTCCACCTACAGCCAAGGCTGAGTGTGTGATTATCAATGCCGTGGAGTGTGAGCCTTATATCACTGCTGACTTCCGTCTGATGATGGAACATGCCGACGAGATCCTTGTCGGTCTCGAACTTCTGATGAAGGCAGCCAAGGTCACTACCGGATATATCGGCATCGAGACTAACAAACCTGCCGCCATCGAACTCCTTACGAAGAAATGTGCCGAAAAGTTCAGTGGCTCAACGTATCACGTTGAGGTAGTCCCTCTGAAGCAGCGCTATCCACAAGGTGGTGAGAAACAGCTCGTCGATGCCGTCATCCAGCGTCAGGTGCCTGCACCTCCTGCTATCCCTGTGAACGTTGGTGCTATTGTGCAGAACGTGGGTACTGCTTTTGCAGTCTATGAGGCTGTGATGAAGCGTAAGCCTCTCTTCGAACGTTACACCACTGTCACAGGTAAGCGTCTAGCCCATCCCGGCAATTTCCTCGTACGTATGGGAACGCCGATGAAGGATCTCATCGATGCCTGTGGCGGTATGCCTGAGGGCGACAACAAACTGTTGGCTGGTGGTCCGATGATGGGTAAGGCTCTGACATCCGTCGAGGTGCCCATCTGCAAGGGAACTAATTCTGTGACAATCATCTCCGACGATGAGGCCCGTCGCAAGGAGCCCCAGCCTTGCATCCGTTGTGCTAAATGTGTCGGTGTGTGTCCGATGGGCTTGGAACCCTATCTCCTTGCAAAACTCTCCGAGGTGAAGAACTGGGATCGCTGTGAGCATGAGGATATTGTCAGCTGCATCGAGTGTGGCTCGTGCCAGTTTACCTGTCCAGCCCATCGTCCGTTGCTCGACAATATCCGTCAGGGCAAAGCCACCGTCATGGGTATCATCCGTAGCCGTGCTGCTAAGAAATAAATCGTAAATCGTAAATTTGTAAATCGTAAATATAACGATGAGTAAATTAATTGTTTCATTATCGCCACATGCCCACGGCACTGATACAGTGGAGCGCAACATGTACGGTGTGATCATCGCCCTGATGCCTGCACTGCTCGTGTCGTTCTACTTCTTTGGTCTGGGTTCCGTCATCGTGTGTCTGACGAGTGTGGCAGCCTGCGTTTTCTTTGAGTGGGCTATCAACAAATACATCCTCAAAAACGAGAGGAATACCATCCTCGACGGCTCGGCTGCTCTGACAGGTCTGTTGTTGGGCATGAACCTTCCGTCGAACCTTCCCGTCTGGATCATCATCATCGGTGCGCTCTTCGCCATCGGTGTGGCTAAGATGACTTTCGGCGGACTTGGTAATAACATCTTCAACCCTGCATTGGTAGGTCGTTGTGCTTTGCTCGTGGCTTTCCCCGCACAGATGACATCGTGGCCGTTGCCTGGTCAGTGGCTCAGTTATACTGATGCTGAGACAGGCGCTACACCACTTGAACTGATGCAACAAGCCGTCAAGAGTGGCAATATGGATTTGCTTGCACAGTTGCCAGACTCGTTCTCGCTGCTCTTTGCTGATCTCTCGCTCAATGGAGGTGCCGGTACCATTGGTGAGGTCTGCGACCTGGCACTGATTGCCGGTTTGGTATTCATGCTCTGGCGTAAGATCATCACATGGCACATCCCTGTCTCGATTATTGGTACGGTGTTTGTGCTCAGTGGTCTGCTTCATTTGGCTAATCCCGTTTATGCTGACCCTGGCGTGGTGATTCTTTCCGGTGGTCTGATGCTCGGTGCTATCTTCATGGCTACAGACTATGTGACTTCGCCGATGACGCCGAAGGGACAACTCATCTATGGTGTCTGCATCGGCTTCCTTACCATTGTCATTCGTAACTGGGGTGCCTATCCTGAGGGTATGTCGTTCGCCATTCTCATCATGAATGCGTTCACGCCCCTCATCAACAATTATGTGAAACCCAAGCGCTTCGGTGAAGTGCCTGCCAAATCGTAAATCGTAAATCAGTAAATCGTAAATGACATTATGAAGAAGCTTGAATCTACATTGACGAATATGGTGCTGGCACTCACAGGTGTGGCAGTCATCATGGGTGGTATCCTCGCTTACGTGAACCACCTGACTGAAGGTCCCATCAATGCCCAAAAGGCAAAAGCCCTTGCCGATGGTATCAAGACAGTGATGTGTGTTGACAACCTGACTGTCAACAAGACCGATACCGTGCAGACAAAAGGTCCCAAGGGCAAGGATGTCACCTTTATCATCTATCAGACGAAAGACGCACAGGGAAAAGATCTCGGTGCGGCTGTGGAGACTATTGCCAACGGTTTCGGTGGCGAGCTGAAACTGCTTGTGGGTTTCGCCCCAGATGGCAAGATTCTCGGTTATACCCTGCTCGAACATGCTGAGACACCGGGGCTCGGTGCCAAGGCTGACAAGTGGTTCCAGAAGGGCGAGAAAGGTGACATCATCGGAAAGACGCCCGCAGAACCTCTGACCGTCTCGAAGGACGGTGGACAAGTGGATGCCATCACGGCCTCTACCATCACCAGCCGTGCCTTCCTCTTCGCAGTGAACAGTGCTTATAACGCTTACAAGGCCACTCCCGCCACCGACGGCGAAACCGGAGCGACAAAACAAGAGAAATAGAATATGAGTTATATTAATATCGTAAAGAATGGTATCGTCAAGGAGAACCCCACGTTCGTCCTGATGCTCGGAATGTGTCCTACGCTGGCCACGACCACCTCTGCCATGAATGGTATGTCGATGGGCCTGGCTACGATGGCAGTGCTCATCTGTACCAACGTTGTGATTTCTTGCCTGAAGTCTGTCACCCCCGACAAGGTGCGCATCCCTGTGTTCATTGTCGTGATTGCCGCCTTTGTCACTATCCTGCAATTGGTTATCAAAGCCTTCCTGCCTGACATCGACTCGGCCCTCGGACTTTTCATCCCGCTGATTGTTGTGAACTGTGTTATCCTTGGTCGTGCAGAGGGCTTTGCCTCCAAGCAGTCGCCTGTGGCCTCCCTCTTCGATGGCATCGGAATAGGCCTTGGCTTCACCCTCGGACTGACTCTTCTGGGCATCTGTCGTGAATTCCTCGGCAATGGCTCCATCTTTGGACTGACACTACTGCCAGAGACCTACAACATCCTGCTCTTCGTATTGCCTCCAGGCGCATTCATCACCCTCGGCTTCCTCATCGCGATCGTCAACAAAATAAGGAATTAACGACCACTAATTACGCTAATTTCACTAATTCTTCATGCGCAGCAAAATTCGTTTAATTCGTGAAATTCGTGGTTTAAATAAATAAGAATATGGAGTATATTTTGATTTTCATTAGCGCCATTTTTGTGAACAACATTGTGTTGGCACAATTCCTCGGCATTTGTCCGTTCCTTGGCGTATCGAAGAAGATTGACACCTCGCTGGGTATGTCGGCTGCTGTCGCCTTCGTGCTGACACTGGCCACCATCGTTACATGGCTCGTTCAGAAATACGTGCTCGACGCCTTCGGCCTGCAATATCTACAGACTATCGCCTTCATCCTTGTCATCGCCTCTCTGGTGCAGATGGTGGAGATCGTCCTCAAGAAGGTGTCACCAGCCCTCTATCAGGCCCTGGGCATCTTCCTGCCACTCATTACGACCAACTGTGCCGTGCTCGGTGTTGCCATTCTCTGCATTCAGAAGGATTATGATCTCTTGCAGTCTGTGGTCTATGCCTTCTCCACTGCTATTGGCTTTGGTGTGGCGCTGACAGTCTTCGCCGGTATGCGTGAACAACTCGAGCTTGTAAAGATTCCCAAGAGTATGCAGGGCATGGCCATTGTGATGCTTTCCGCAGGTCTCCTGAGCCTCGCTTTCATGGGCTTCTCAGGTGTCGACGGCGGCCTCAAAAACCTCTTCGGACTCATCTGATAATTCCCTTGATAAAATAAAATTGCCCGAATCTTTGGTGGTTCGGGCAATTTTATTTACCTTTGTCCCCAGAAAAAGAAACGAAAAGAGATGAAGATTGGTGATCAGGTCAGATTTCTGAATGAAATTGGAGGTGGCCGCGTGGCCGGATTCCAGGGGAAGAACATTGTGCTTGTAGAGGACGAAGACGGTTTCCAAGTGCCGATGCTGACGACGGAAGTCGTGGTCGTAGGCGATGAAGATTATGGCACGGGACACATGGTGGAAGTGAAGGCGCAATCTGCCCAATCCACCCATTCTCCCCAGTCCTCTGACGAGGAACCGGAACCCGAAGACAAACCCGTCACTTTCAAGGCGAAGCCTGTGGAGCGCAAGGGTGGAGAACGGCTGAGTGCCTACCTGGCCTTTGTGCCGATGGATATGAAAGAACTGACGCAGACGCGATTCGAGAGCTATCTCGTGAACGACTCAAACTACTACATGCGCTACATTTATATGACAGGCGAAAACAATGCCTGGACCGTACGTGCTGAAGGAGAGTTGGAACCGAACACGAAGGAGTATCTTGAGGAGTTCGGCCGTGAGGACTTGAATACATTGGAGCACTGTTGTGTGCAGCTCATCGCCTACAAGCGTGACAAGACCTTCCTGCTGAAACCGACGGTGAATGCACAGATCAATGTGGACACGGTGAAGTTCTACAAGCTCCACGCTTTCCGTGAGAACGATTTCTTCGAACAGCCTGCGCTGATCTATACGATTATTGAAAACGACGTCCAAAAGATAAAGTTATGAAATACGGATTTGTTAAGGTGGCTGCTGCCGTTCCGGCGGTGAAGGTAGCCGACGTAGAGTACAATGTACAACAGATAGAGAGTCTCATCGCCCAGGCCGAGGGTCGGGGAGTAGAGTTGATGGTACTGCCCGAGCTGTGTCTGACGGGCTATTCCTGTCAAGACCTCTTCAAACAGCAGGCCCTCCTCGACCGTGCTGAACAGGGTGTGATGCTACTTCTCGACTTCACCCGCAAGCTCGACATCATCACGGTGTTTGGATTGCCAGTGGTGATCAACGGCCTGCTTTACAACTGTGCCGCCGTCATCCAGAGTGGTGCGTTGCTTGGCATCGTGCCGAAGACCTATCTGCCTAACTACGGCGAGTTCTATGAGAAGCGTTGGTTTGCCTCGGCTCAGGACCTGAATCCGTCGGATATCTACTTCGCAGGCAGTCCTGTGCATGTGACACCTGAGCCACAGCTCTTCGTCACTGCCGACGGTGTAAAGTTCGGTTGTGAAATCTGTGAGGACGTGTGGGCTCCTATCCCACCCAGCAACAACCTGGCACTGGCAGGTGCTGACATCATCCTGAACCTCTCTGCCAGCGACGAGCTGATCGGTAAGCATACCTATTTGAAATCCTTACTCGCCCAGCAGAGTGCCCGTACTATTAGTGGCTATGTCTATGCCAGTTGTGGTTTCGGTGAGTCTTCGCAGGATGCAGTCTATGGTGGCAATGCCCTGATCTTTGAGAACGGTCATCTGATCTTGGAAGGCTCTCGTTTCTCGTTCCAGCCCCAGTTGCAGGTGAATCAGATCGACGTGGAGAAACTGCGCTCCGAACGTCGGGTAAACACCACATTCATCAATGCCCAGCGTCATGCTCACGCCCATGAGAACGTGTGCAAGGCTGTGGCACCGAAGGAGTTTGAACTGCTGCGTGAGATCGATCCGCATCCGTTCATTCCCAAGACAGAGAATATGTCCGAAAGCTGTGAGGAGATTCTGAATATTCAAGTGGCTGGTCTCGCCAAACGCCTCTATCATGTCAGTGCCGAAAAGGCAGTTATTGGCATCAGTGGTGGACTCGACTCTACACTGGCCCTGCTCGTGACGGTGAAGGCTTTCGACAAGCTCGGCCTCGACCGCAAAGGTATCATCGGTATTACGATGCCGGGCTTCGGTACGACCGACCGTACGCATAACAATGCCGTGAATTTGATGGAGACACTCGGTGTGACCGTCCGTGAGATTTCCATCGCCAAGGCTGTCACCCAGCATTTCGAGGATATCGGCCACAACTCGAAGATTCACGATACTACCTATGAGAATGCTCAGGCCCGCGAACGTACACAGATATTGATGGACGTAGCAAACAAGGAGAATGCGATCGTCGTGGGTACGGGTGACCTCTCGGAACTTGCTTTGGGCTGGGCCACGTACAATGGCGACCATATGTCGATGTACGGTGTGAATGCCGGTGTGCCAAAGACACTCATCCGTCATCTCGTGAGTTATGTCGCCGGGGAGATGGCTACCGATACACTGCTCGACATCATAGATACACCGATATCACCCGAACTGATTCCTGCCGATGAGAACGGACAGATCAAGCAGAAGACCGAAGATCTCGTAGGTCCCTACGAGTTGCACGACTTTTTCATCTACTACTTCCTGCGCTATGGCTTCTCGCCGTCGAAGATCTTCATGTTGGCGAAGAAAGCCTTCTGCACCGCCTCGCCCGTCGAAGGCCGTGGTGCACTCTACGAAGAGGCAACCGTCAAGAAATGGCTGACGGTGTTCTGTCGCCGTTTCTTCACCCAGCAGTTCAAGCGCTCCTGTATGCCTGACGGTCCGAAGGTGGGTAGTGTGAGTCTCTCGCCACGTGGTGACTGGCGCATGCCGAGTGATGCCTCCTTTGCTCCGTGGGTCAAGGAATGTGAGGGATTATAGGTATTTATTTCTCCCCCTAAATTAGGGGGAGCAAGAGGGGGTCTGAACAAGCACTGATCCTGAGGCAGATATTGAGGCTGTTCAGACCACCCCTGACCCATCCTCGCTCGGCTTTGCCGCTTTGCTCTGCAAAGAACTTAGGAGGGGAATGAGTTAGCAGAACGCTAACTCATTTTTGTCTTCTTTCAGTGTGATGTGTATCACCGATCCCAGCGGCAGGCTGCCATTCACAATCAGGTCGCTGATGCCATCTTCGATGTAATTCTGTATGGCACGCTTCAGCGGACGGGCACCGAACTGCACGTCGTAACCCTTCGTCGCCACAAACTCCTTCGCCTCCTCCGACAGGTCGATCTTATAACCAATCTGCTCAATACGCTGGTAGAGTCCCTTCAGTTCCACGTCGATGATGCGCTTGATGGCTTCCAGGTCGAGTTGGTCGAAGGTGATAATCTCGTCGAGACGGTTCAGGAACTCTGGCGAGAACTGCTTCGAGAGTGCCTTCTGCACAATATCCCTGGCGTGCTGCTTATCCTGTTCGTTGAGAGCGAGGGCACTCGTACTGCCTGCACTGAATCCCACACCGCGACCAAAGTCCTTCAACTGTCGTGTACCAGCATTCGAGGTCATGATGATCACTGTGTTGCGGAAGTCCACGAATCGTCCGTTACCATCTGTCAGACGTCCCTCGTCGAGCACCTGCAACAGGAGGTTGAACACATTACCGTGGGCTTTCTCGATCTCGTCGAGCAGCACGATGGAGTAGGGGTGACGACGCACGCGCTCCGTCAATTGTCCGCCCTCTTCATAGCCCACGTATCCCGGAGGTGCACCGATGAGTCTCGAAGTGTTGAAACTCTCCGTGTATTCACTCATATCGATACGGATCAGTGCATCGGCACTGCCGAACATAAACTCTGCCAGTTTCTTCGCGAGATAGGTCTTACCCACACCCGTAGGACCGAGGAACATAAACACACCTATGGGATGGTTGGGATCTTTCAGTCCGACACGGTTGCGCTGGATGGCCTTCACCATCTTGTCGATGGCGGCATCCTGGGCGATGACGGCATTCTTCAGCGAAACAGCCATACCTTTCAGACGGATACCTTCCTGTTCTGCCATCCGCTGGGCAGGCACACCCGTCATCATCGAAACGACTTCAGCCACCTGTTCAGCATCGACTACTTGACGCTCCTCGCCTTCGCCGGAACTCCAGCGTTCGTTCAGGATCTTCAATTCTGTCTCAAGCACCGTCTGACGGTCACGGTAGCTGGCAGCCAGTTCGAAGTTCTGGTTCTTCACCGCCAACTGCTTCTTCTCCTTGATGCTGGCGATCTCCTTCTCCTTCTCCGCAATCTCTGGTGGTATCTGGGTATTGCCGAGATGTACACGCGATCCTGTTTCGTCGAGGGCATCGATGGCCTTGTCGGGCATGAAACGGTCTGTGACATAACGGTCTGTCAATTTGACACATGCTATCAGCGCCTCGTCAGTATAGGTCACGTGGTGATGGTGCTCGTAGCGATCCTTGATGTTCCGCAGGATCTGCAGAGTCTCCTCGTTGGAGGTCGGCTCCACCTGTACCTTCTGGAAACGACGTTCCAGCGCACCGTCCTTTTCGATGGAGTTACGGTATTCGTCGAGTGTCGTAGCACCGATACACTGGATGGTGCCTCGTGCCAGCGCGGGTTTCATGATGTTGGCGGCATCCATTGAACCGGGAGTGGAACCCGCACCGATGATGGTGTGAATCTCGTCGATAAACACGATCACGTCGGGATTTGCCTCTAGTTCCTTCATCAGGGCCTTCAGGCGCTCCTCAAACTGTCCGCGATACTTCGTACCGGCCACTACACCCGTCATATCGAGGGTATAGATGCGCTTGCCGAAGAGCATCGGCGATGTATGGTGGTCAGTGATAAGCTGTGCCAGTCCTTCGACGATGGCACTCTTTCCCACACCGGGCTCACCTATCAGGATAGGATTATTCTTCTTCCGTCGTCCCAGAATCTCGATGATACGCTGGATTTCCTTCTCACGGCCCACACAAGGATCGAGCCTACCCTCAGCGGCGGCGTTGGTGAGGTCTGTGCCGAAGGTGTCGAGCACAGGCGTCTTCGAGGCAGGTTTCTTCTGGGCGGTGGTTGTCGCTGTTCCGGAACCTCTTGAACTGCCAGTGTTTCCGGAGGAATTAGAGGTCTCCTCGAATTCCTCCTCGTCTTCATCGGGCAGGCCGATACCGTTTCTAAAACCATTATTTTTAGGCGCATAGAGCATGGCCATTGCGTCTTCGTAATTCATGTTGTTCAATTCTAATACTTGTTTAGCACCGTTGTTGGCGAGATCATGCAGGATTGCCAGCAGCAGGTGTTGTTCTTCTATTTTGTTTGATCGTTGGATACGGGCCTCCAACACGGCCAGTTTCAAGATATTGCTTGCCTTCTCGTTGAGCACCAGGTCGGTGGTATGTATGGGCATTCCGAGTTCGTCCTCCCTGACACGCATCTCCAGTTCGGTCTTTACCGACTGCAGGTTCAGGTTCAGCCGATGGAACAGATCCAACACGGGGCCGTCGTTCGAGCGCAGGATGCCTAAGAGCAGATGCTCCGGACCCACACTACGGCTGGCCAGACGTGCAGCTTCTTCACGGGAGAAAGCGAGTATCTCTGATACTTTTGGCGAAAATTGACTCGTCATCTATATTTACGATTTACCTATTTACGATTTACGATTTTATCTATTTTTGTGCAAAGTTACAACATTTCTTGCAAACATCGTGCCATTTTTCAGAAAAAAAGTAATGCAAACCCCGCAAAAAAGTCAGGGATAACCTTATAAAAAGACTTAAAAGTTTGGTCAGATGGAAAAAAATACCTACCTTTGCACGGTTAAAAACGCGTCAGCGGGCTTAAAAAGTGCCTTAAACGCGAAATCTTGTAAAAGTAAAAAGGTAAAAAGGTAAAAAAATAAGAGATGGATCAAACATTCGACAACGACAGAATCATTAAGATCAACATCGAGGAGGAAATGAAGTCCAGCTACATCGACTACTCCATGTCAGTCATTGTGGCGCGTGCCCTTCCCGATGTGCGCGACGGTTTCAAGCCCAAAAATGCGCGCGCGTCGTCGGTGAGGTGCTCGGTAAGTATCACCCCCATGGCGACGGCTCTGTCTATGGTGCCCTCGTACGTATGGCACAGGACTGGAACATGCGCTACACACTGGTTGACGGTCAGGGTAACTTCGGCTCTGTCGACGGCGACTCTCCCGCAGCCATGCGATACACCGAGTGCCGACTCTCGAAGATGGGTGAGCACATCATGGACGACCTCGACAAGGAGACCGTCGATATGACACCAAACTTTGACGACTCACTCGTGGAGCCCACCGTCATGCCGACGAAGATTCCCAATCTGCTCGTCAATGGTGGTAACGGTATCGCCGTAGGTATGGCTACCAACATGCCTACCCATAACCTCGCTGAGGTCATCGACGGCTGTTGTGCCTATATCGATAATCCCGACATCGACACCGACGGCCTGATGCAGTATATCCCCGGTCCCGACTTCCCCACGGGAGCCTATATCTATGGTCTCTCGGGAGTACGTGACGCATACGAGACAGGCCGTGGCCGTATCGTGATGCGTGCCAAGGCAGAGATTGAGACCGGTGAGACCCACGACAAGATCGTCGTCACCGAGATTCCCTACGGTGTCAACAAGGCCGATCTCGTGGCCTATATCGCCGACCTCGCCAACCAGCACAAGATCGAGGGTGTGGCCAATGTGAACGATGAGTCAGGCCGTCAGGGCATGCGTATCGTCGTCGACTGCAAGCGCGACGCCAACGCCAACGTGCTCTTGAATAAACTCTTTAAGATGACCGCCTTACAGAGCTCATTCTCAGTGAATAACATCGCTTTGGTGAAAGGCCGTCCACGTCTGCTCTCACTGAAGGAATGTGTCAAATACTTCGTCGAGCACCGTCACGATGTCACCATCCGCCGCACGCAGTACGACCTGCGTAAGGCCCAGGAGCGTGCCCACATCCTCGAAGGTTTGATCATCGCCGTGAACAACATCGACGAGGTGGTGCGTATCATCCGCAACAGCCAGACGCCCTCCGACGCACAGCGCAACCTCGAGAAGCGCTTCGAACTCGACGAACTCCAGTCAAAGGCCATCGTCGATATGCGTCTCTCTCAGCTTACCGGCCTGCGTGTCGATCAGCTCCATCAGGAGTACGACGACCTCATGAAACTCATTGCCGACCTGCAGGAGATTCTCGACAACCCCGAGCGCTGCAAGCAGGTGATGAAGGACGATCTGCTGGAGGTGAAGGAGAAATACGGCGACGAGCGTCGTACGGAGATCATCCCCTTCGACCACGAATTCAACGCCGAGGACTTCTATCCCGACGATCCCGTGGTCATCACCATTTCCCACATGGGTTACATCAAGCGCACCCCGCTGGCCGACTTCCACGAGCAGGGCAGGGGAGGCGTCGGTGCCAAGGCCGCCCGTCATCGCGACAACGACTTCACCGAATATATTTATCCCGCCACGATGCACAACACGCTGCTCTTCTTCACTCAGAAGGGCCGCTGCTACTGGCAGAAGTGCTACGAGATCCCCGAGGGCGACAAGAACTCGAAGGGCCGTGCCATCCAGAACATGCTCAACATCGATCCCGACGACTCCATCAACGCCGTGCTGCGCATCAAGAACTTCAACGACGAGGAGTTCCTGAAGTCGCACTACGTGATGTTCGCCACCAAGCAGGGTATCATCAAGAAGACCCGCCTCGATGCTTATAAGAATGTACGCGCCGCCGGCGTCATCGCCATCAACATCAACGAGGGCGATGAGGTGGTAGGCGTCCGTCTCACCAATGGCAAGAACGAGATCCTGCTCGCCAACCGCAACGGTCGTGCCGTCCGCTTCGACGAGAACGACGTCCGCACGATGGGCCGTGTCTCTACCGGTGTCATCGGCATGCGCCTCGACGGCGGCGACGATGAGGTCGTGGGCATGGTCTGCGTCAACGATCCCAACGAGGAGACCATCATGGTTGTCTCTGAGAACGGTTACGGCAAGCGCTCCGAGGTGGAAGACTACCGTAAGACCGCCCGTGGTGCGAAGGGTGTGAAGACCCTCGCCATCACCGAGAAGACCGGCCGTCTGGTAGCTATCAAGGTGGTCACTGATGAGAACGACCTCATGATCATCAACAAGTCCGGCATCCTCATCCGTCTGAAGGTAGCTGATGTCCGTGTCATGGGTCGTGCCACACAAGGTGTGCGTCTCATCAACCTCGCCAAGAAGAACGACACCATCGCCAGCGTCTGCAAGGTGCAGCACTCCGAGGAAGAGGAAGAGTTCGAGGAGGCTGAAGTACTCAACGAGGAGATCCCCGCCGAGAGCGCCGAGACCACCATCGATACACCCGATACAGAGAACAACAATAACGAACAATAACATTTCTAACAAATCCAAACAATTATGAAAAAAATCATGATGATGGCAATGATGGTTGTAGCCAGTGCTACTGCCTTTGCCGGTGACAGTGACGCTTTGCTCGTCGATCTCGCCTATGATGCTTTCAACAAGCAGAGTACCATTATGACAGAAAATCAGGCTATGAAACAGATTGGTGGTACAGAAAAACCTGTTGACGAGGCATTAATGACCGAATCAGCTTACAATGCCATTATGATGGCGCTTGAGTGTGACAAGTACGACCAACAGCCCAACGAGAAGGGAAAGGTAGCCCCCAAATTTGCCGCTAAAAATGCTCAGCGTCTCTGGGTTGCTCGTAACACCTTTATTAATGCAGGTCAGGCTGCTGCTCAACAGCATGATGATGCAGGTATAATAAAGTATTGGGGTACTTTCGTTGATACGTTCAATAATCCCTTCTTTGCAGCAGAGAGAAGTGCATTTGACAAACTTGATGAAAATGTCAAAAAAGATCAGTTAAATTTACTCGGACAAGTTGCTTATTTTGCAGGTAGCCATTCACAAAAGACTGGTCTTGTTGCAAAAGCTCGTGAATATTACGAAATCGCTGCTGACAATCAGTTTGTCGATGAGGAAATAAGAAATGCAGCTCATAATAGTGTTCTTACACTGATGAGAGAAGGTCTAAAGGATAAGGCAGATACCTTACGTGTTTTGGAAGAATACAAGCAAATGTATTCTCAGAAACCAGATGACGATTTGTTGATGAATGCAATTTATGTCATGTATAGTGAATTGAAGGATAAGGATAGCATGCGCAGCCTGCTTGATGCACGTCTTGAGAAAGATCCTAACAATTATATGGCATTAGCAAATAAAGGTTTAATGGCAATGGAGGATAATAATGCTGATGAAGCCATCAATTATTTGTCCAAAGCTGTCGATATTCAGCCAGAAAACTCAGTTGTACGTATGTACTTAGGAATATGCTATAATGCTAAGGCTAGTACTACCTCAGAAACAGATCCTGCAAAAGCAAAGGAAATATTCAAACTGGCAATTGATCAATTTGATAAATGTAAAGAGCTTGATCCTGATATGATGCAATCAAGATGGGGATATAATCGTTATCAAGCTTATTATAATTACTATGGAGAGGATGCTCCAGAGACCAAACAGGCCGAAGCTGATTCGAAATAAATCCCTTTATCCATATATCAAACCAATCGCCCGTCTCAAAGCTTTACGCTGGAGACGGGCGATTCTCTTTGATGTTACTTTTGAATAAACATTGTTTTTCTTCTATTGTCCTTCGGTCTCACGGCGAAGTGCAACCAATAACCACCACTATGATTCTTCTCGATGAGAATTTCGTCATAGTCCTGCTTCGTCTCGTCCGCATAGTCCATCAGGATCACCGCATACCTCATCGCCTGCTCGATACCATACACCCTGATATCCACGGCGCACCCCGTCAAATGATTACTTGTCGGCGAGCCACCCACCTTCTTATTCAGCTCCGGACTCCGATATCCGCTGTTAATAATGATTGGGGTATCGGTATTTATTTCCCCTCCTAAGTTAGGAGGGGTGCCCGGATGGGCGGGGTGGTCTGAAGAAACGCAGACATACTGCTGATTATACCTCGCTCTTAATACTTCTAACCACTCGCAAACTCTTTTCAGATTCTCGATAGCCACATGACTGGGGATATTATACACCTCCGAATGTCTACTCTTGGTAACCTCCCCGAGCGTAATGTGCTCGGAGAGGTGGATAGATTTGTTAATACTTACTTGATTCATGATTTTAAAATACTAAATGTCATAATTGAATAAGTGAATAACTGAATAAGTTCTGATGATTACGGCAGTTCGGAAACCAGTTTCTTATAGAGTCCGTACTTCACGCTCTCTATGACTACTGTTGTCTGTCCATGTTCCAGATATGTTTTGTTACTATTGTTCCCATTCATTTGCCCGTAGGCAGGGATAAGGGCGATGCAAAAGTACAAATAATTATTGAGATTGTTGCCCTTTATCGTAGAAAAATGCTCGAAAAGTTATTGTTGGTCATTGATGCAACCATTGAAGGAGGTTATTCACTTATTCAGTTATTCAATTATGACATTTAGGTTTTTGATTTTGAAAAACCTTATCTAAACTTTTATATTATAATATATATTATTATAATAATATATATTATAATATAAAAGTATGCTTAGAATTCTGGAATGCCAGAATGTAAATGTCATAATTGAATAAGTGAATAACTGAATAAGTTGGTTTTGTGACAAAATTGTTTACATTTGAACATCTGCGGAATGGGGCTCAAAACACCCTTCTTCAAAACGGAACTTTCCTTGCTTGAAAGTCGGAGTTTCAAGTAAGGAAAGTCGGAGTTTGGGCTAAGGAAACTGAAAGCACTCGAAAATGGCCTGAAAAGGCGGTTTATGGCTGTCCGAGGTGTTGGTAAATAATGTTTACTTCCATCGGTAGAAACCTACGCCGTTTCAGTTTCGTGAGGTACTCTAAGCTTGGGTCTTCACTCAATAATGATTTGAGTTTCAGCCAGGCAGATCGTAGCTGGATGTTGGGGAAATACATTTGGGCCAGCTCCATCCGGCCGATGCTTTGAGGATTTTGATTACTTTGTAACATAGATGTGTGATGAATGATGGTTTAACGATACAAATGTACGAAAAATCGGCGAGATTACCAAACAAAAGCGCAAATATTTTGGTAAAAATTCAAATAAGTTCATATAACTTTATGTAAGGTGATTGCAAGCGTTATATTGCTTGCATATTTTCAAAAATATTCGTAACTTTGCAGTATCTTAGAATAAAGGAAGAGGGACGAAGGATGTGCGAAAGATTTCAAATTCAAAAAATGTATGGCAAGATCAAACATTCCAATGGTGATTAACCTGCGTCAGAACACTAACGACGACAGCACCGCATTCGGCAAGTGGTTTGCCGAGGTAGATTCAAAAGAGCCCCTTAACCTGAAGGGATTCGCCAAGCACATGACGAGTCACGGCAAGATCGCCGACTACCAGATGTGTGTTTTGGTACTGGGTCAGGTGGTTGAGTGCATGAGCGAACTGCTTGCTCAGGGACAGCCCGTGAAGCTCGACGGACTGGGCACGTTTTCTCCCGCCGTGGAAGGTCAGGGTAATGGCAAAAACGACATTGAGTCTGCCGTCGCAGCCGGTGCCGACGCCATGATCAACGGCATCAAGATCAACTTCGTCCCCGAGAACACGAAGGGCGAGAAGCTCACCAGCCGTGCCTTCAAGGAGCAGTGCATCTTCGAGTATGGCTACGTGGTTCAGAGCGAGATCCGTACTATCAACGGCAAGAAGCGTCGCTTCCAGAAGAAGACCCCGATCACCTACGTCCTGGCTCCTGAGGCCGACAACAACGGTGGTGGTGGAAACGGTTAAAGAAAGGAGGTGATCTATGAAGAAGAACCTCTGGGAGGTCATCCTCCGCATCGTCATCGCCGCCGCAACTGCCGCCCTGACGGCACTCGGCACCACCAGTTGCATTGGACATGGACCTATCTGGTTCTAAACTCCCCTGAACTATCTAACAGAATCGAAGAGAGTCACTTTAATATTGTGGCTCTCTTTATTTATTTTGCAATTGTTTCTCTCTAAAAAATTTTTTTCTTAAGTTTTTCCCGTTTTTTCTTTTTCTTTTGAAAAAATGATTGTATCTTTGCCCCATAATTATAACGAAGTTTAAACAAATATTACCTTTATGAAGAAGATTTATTTATTTTTGATGGTGTTTGCTTTCACATGTTCAACTGTCTCGTTTGCTCAAAGCGATATTTTGAATAAGGCATTAAAGAAGGAGTATAAAACCAAGATCAAAGAGCTGAATAAAGGAGGTTGGGAGATCTTCGGCAGTTCCAGAAGCATGGAAGTGGCCTTGCTCAATCACTACGACAAATTGAACAAAGGAGATGGCAGGGTCTATGAGATAGTTGGTATTGCCAGCGCCTTCAAATCCAAAAACATCGGCAGACAGATGGCTATTAACAACGCATGTACCATTTATGCCTCTCAAGCTGGTTCTACGGTTAAAGGCCGTGTGGTAAGCGATATGGGTGCAGACGTTGACAATCTGACTGTTGAGTTCGATCATTTCTATGCTGCCTATGAAAGAGCTGTAGAGAAAGAAATCAGAGGAGAGATGAAGGAGAGTTTCAGTATCATCCGCCAGAACAAGGATGGCTCATACGAGATGCAGTCTTACTTCCTCTATGATGAAGATGCTGCCCTGAATGCCAGGATAAAGGCATTTGAGAATGCAGCCAAAGAATCCATCGCTGCCCAGAAGTATGCAGATATCATCTCCAAGTTTATCCAAGAGAGAGTAGACCCGGGTGAAGGGCAACCACAAGGCGAGCCTAATCAAGGAACTGTTGGAAGGGATATCTAAATGAAAAGGATAATATTATCTTTCCTGTTTCTTCTTGGATGCTCTGCGCTCTTCTCGCAAAGCGTATCTGAGATAAAGGCAGATGCAAACTATCTGTCAGGCGAAGGGTGGGGCAATACTCTGAAACAGGCTGATGATGCCGCTTTGCAGGATCTCATCAGCAAGATTTCCGTTAATGTCAGGAGTTCATTCACCAGTGTAGAGGAAGAAACAAACCAAAACGGGACCATCAATGATGTTTCCACCTACCGCTCTATCATCAACACCTATTCACAAGCCACTCTCACCAATACACAGCGTATCGTGATAGAGAACGAGCCGGATGCCCATGTGCTTCGTTATGTGAAAGTGGCAGAGCTGGATCGAATCTTTGAAGGTCGGAAGGCAAAGGTCTTTGATATGGTGGAGAGTGCGGGACGTGCTGAGCAAAAGGGAAAGATAGACGATGCCCTCAGGTACTATTACTGGTCATTGTGTCTTCTGAAAAGTCTGCAATATGCGAACGAAGTCAAGTTCTCCAGTCCTGACGGCAAGGAAAGACTGCTTGCAACATGGATCCCAGAAAGGATGAACGAGATCTTTTCTGGAATAAGCGTATCTCCCATCAATAAGCTGAATAACGAGATTGTCTTTTCTTTCAAATATAAAGGCAAACCTATTAACAGCTTCGACTATACCTATTTTGATGGTATGGACTGGAGCAATATCTATAGTGCCAAAGACGGACAGGGAGTGATTGATCTACGCCCTGGACAGATAGCAGACAACATCAGGATAAAGTGTGAATACGAGTTTGCAGGGGAAAGTCATATAGACAGGGAAATAGAAAATGTGATGGTTCTTACTGGGGGTCTCTCATTCAAGAACGCCTATATAAACGTGTCTTCTATCCCGCAGGACAACAAACAGCCATCTCTTGATATTAAAGACTTCAAATCTGCCACAAATACAGCCAGTGCCAAGGCTGACTATGGTAAGCAGGTCGCTGTGCTGAATGACATATCAAAGGCCATTTCTCAGAAAGGCTATGACACATTAGAAAAATATTTCACCTCTAAAGGATGGAACCAATTTCAGAAACTCATCCATTATGGGCGTGCTACATTGATTGAAAACTCTGACATCCAATTCAATACTTTGGGTGACAAGGTGATCTGCCGTGGTCTAACGATGTCTTTCTCCTTTAAGAACAACAACAGGAAGTTTGTGGAGAATGTGGTCTTTACCTTTAATGACAAGAACAAGATTGACGAAGTGCTCTTTGGCTTAGGAAAGGAAGCCTATAACGACATTATGATGAAAGGCGTTTGGAATATGGATGCACGTCTGATATTGGCAAACTTCCTTGAAGAGTACAAGACCGCTTATGCTCTGAAGGATCTGGATTTTGTAAAGAATGTCTTTGATGACAATGCCGTCATTATTACGGGTCGTGTTGCGAACAGGCCCAAGAACACATTAGAGCGTTCCCAGTATATAGATTCGAAAATCATCAAATACAACCGTCAGACAAAGAATGAATATCTTCGGAATCTGGAACATTGCTTTGCCGGTAATGAGTTTATCAACATCCGCTTTGCCAACAACGACGTGGTGAAGGCAGGAAAAGGCGGCGAGACATACGGCATACAGATCAAACAGGATTATTATTCGAGTACATACGGTGATACTGGCTATCTGTTCCTGATGGTTGATGTGAACAATCCTGATAACCCGATTATCAAGGTTCGCACATGGCAGCCAGAGAAGGATCCCGAATTTGGTATTTACGGACTATCTAATTTCTAAGTATGAAGAGACTATTTCTATTAGGCATATTGGTAGTGGCTCCTTTCTTATGTACTGAGGCACAAGACAAAAAGGACGATTTCAAATCCCAGCGCGAAGGAATCATGTCGGGCTTCCAGAAGTTCCGCAAGTCAGTTTTGGATGACTACACTAAATTCCTAACTGGAGTCTGGGAGAGGTACAAGACCTTTAGAGGGGATGAACCTTATCCACTTCCCAAGCCCAAAGTTCAGCCCGAAAAGAAAAAGGAAGAACCAGCGCCCAAGCCTAAGGAGGTCATACCAGAGAAGGTAAAACCAGCAGAACCTAAAGCACCAGATAAGCCAACTACGCCAAAACCTGTTGCTCCGAGTCCTTCACAGTCTGTTACCTTTGACTGGTGCGGAATGACGATGAGACTTCCTAATGCTGATATCAGTGCGAATCTGAAAGGGATAGACAAGGAGAGCCTTGTGGAGTATTTCGAGATTCTGGAGAATTCACGTATTAGCAAGGATGTTCTTTCTCAAATCGCCAATCTGGCAAATGGAGCAAATTTCAATGACTGGTGCCTCTGCCTTCTGATACAGAGTTATGTCAAAGGATTGAAAGCCAATGCAGATACCAATACCCGTAACTTTATCTGCTGGTATATGATGGCCCAATTTGGTTTCGATGTCAGGCTGTCCTTCAATGGTAATAATCTGTTCTATCTGATTCCTTTCAAGCAGAAAGTCTTCTCCCATACCTATATCCTTATAAATGAGATGCCTTATTATGTTTGGGGTGAGGGTAAACTTGATGAGAACATCGGATTATACTCGCCACCTATGCCTGAGGACGCAGGAGAGTATGTGAACTTAGTTATGACAAGGCCATTGGATATACCTTATAAAGCCAAAAGGTTCTCTCACACATTCTCAGGAAAGACACTCTCCGGAGAGGTCAATGAGAACCTGATCAAAGTGATGGCGAATTTCCCGCAGATGCCTATTCCTGCCTATGTCCTTTCTGAAGGTGACAGCAAAGCCAGGCAACAAGTTCTCAATCAGATGGGTAAATTCATCTCTGGTATGTCGGAATTGGAAGCTGCCAATTTTATTCTGCAGTTCATACAGTCTTATGACTATGCCACAGACGATGAGCAGTTTGGTTATGAAAAGCCGTTCTTTATCGAAGAAACACTCTATTATCCCAAATGCGACTGTGAGGATCGTGCCATCTTCTACCATTTCTTGGTGTCAAATCTGTTAAGAAACGACGTACATTTGGTACATTATCCCAATCATGAATGTAATGCCGTGAACTTCTCCCAGAAACTGAATGCAGACTACTATATGTATCAAGGTAAACAATATGTCATCTGCGATCCCACTTACATCGGGGCCTCTATTGGCATGTGTATGCCAGATTTCAAAAATACAAGGCCAGAAGTTGAATTAGTAAAATAGTAAGTTATGAGAGATATTATAATTGAAGAGCAAGATGGTAGACTATCGTTAGGAACTGTTGAATTAGATGGATATATCAATCTTCCACTTATAGATGGAATAGCAGATACATCAAGGTTAGATGACAACACCTGCCAAAAGACTTTTGCATGCAATACGAAAGAATTATGTAAGTTCATAAAAGAGAATGGATACTAAGTTCATTCAAACAACAATTAGAAGAAAATTCATGAAAAGTAATAACATAATATTGTGGTTCTCAGTTGTTATTGTCTTTTATCTAATCTTTATGACTATTCTTTATTATAACATAATGAATGTGTCCGACTTTGGAGTCTTTTTATCTGGGGTATTTGCGCCAATTTCAGCAATTGGGACTTTGGCTTTATCATATTTAATATACAAACTATCTTCTACAGAAAAAAGAGCAGATGAAGATTTTAAAGTAATAATCGCTATTTATTTTAGAATAGAAGAATCCTTCGAATTACTGAAAAGGCAAAGTAATAAGAATGACATTTTAGATGATCATAATTCATATTATGAGCGTCAAATTAAAGTTGATTGTATGCTTCTTCTTAACTATATAAGAAGATATCCCAATAAAAAAAATAGTACTGAAAAGTTTGAAAGTACGATAATGGGTATATACTCTAATCCTAATTATGAATCTGACTACATAGAATTGGCAGAGGAATTTGGACAATTTTGCTATGGATTAAATCCTAATTGCTACCCTTCCACATTTAAAATTGACAGTCATGAAAAGAAGTAGTTTTATAATACTTACAATACTGATCTTTGCGAATTCATTTGCTCAGAGTATTTCTATAAGTAGTTTCAAATTATTGGAAACGGATCTGACAGCTAATACCGCTGGCACAATAGAAAAGGATCAGAATGGCGAGACGGCAGCACTTATCAAAGTGGTGACTACTCAGACAGGCTTCACATTCGATGGCGGCGCTTTGGGCATTGTTAAAACGAAACAGACTCCAGGAGAAGTATGGGTATATATTCCTAAAGGATCAAAGAAGATTTCCATTAAGCATCCACAACTTGGTGTCCTTCGCGATTATTATTTTCCGATAGCAATAGAAGCAGCCCGGACATACGAGATGGTGTTGGTAACAGGAGAAGTAAAGACAATAATAAAGCAGGATTTAGGAGCACAATATTTAGTTATGACTATTGAGCCTGCCAATGCTTTGGTGCATATAGACGATAAAGAAATAGCCCCAAACAATGGTGTAATATCAAAACTATTTGATTACGGCAAGCATACTTATACAATTTCTGCGCCTCTTTATCATACAGAAGCTGGTGTGTTTGAAATTAGCTCGAATAAGTGTGAGATGAATATCAAGCTAAAACCGAACTATGGAATTGTTGCGATATCAACAACCCCAGAAGAGGGTGCGTCAGTTTTCCTTGACAACGATATTGAGCCTATTGGCATTACTCCAATGAATACCAGAAAGCTATCTCAGGGAGAGCACAGTTTTAAAGTACAGAAGAATGGTTATCTTTCGCAAGTAGAGAAATATAATGTTATTGGAGATGGATCAATACAACAACTTTCCATATCGATGAAGCAAAATTTTGGAATACTTAAAGCGGCGATACCCAATGGTTGTGTTCTTTATGTTGATGATGAAGCAAAAGATGTTAGTGAATGGAACGGAAGATTAGGGGAAGGTGTACATATAATAGAAGCTCGTTGTCCATCACATCGTTCAAATCCAATGAGGATAGAAATGAAAGTTGGACAAACACTATCAATGGATTTGCCCGAACCAATGCCAATAACAGGAAGTCTTAATATTAATTCTGAACCCATAAATGCCAAAATAATCATTGATGGCAAAGAATATGGAAAGACTCCAATGATAATAAATAATCTTCTCGTTGGTGAACATGATGTTGAATTGCAATTAGGAGGATATAATAAAATAAAAAGGACAATAACAATTGAAGAAGGTGAAATGACAAATAATTATCTCAATATGACAAGAGAAGAAGTACCTTCTTCAATAGTAAAGACAGATGCCCTTAATAATTCTATCGAAATAAAATCGAGTAACTCAGAGAATACAATTACAATAAAAGCAGGTACTCAAAGTATAAATATGGTATTTGTTGAAGAAGGATCTTTTAGGATGGGAAAAATAGTCAAGCAAAATTTCAACGATGACCGAGAAAAAGAGCACAAAGTATCACTCTCATCATTTTATATAGGTGAGACTGAAGTAACACAGGAACTTTGGGAATATGTTATGGGATATAACCCCTCTGAGTTTAAGAGTAAAAATTCCCCTGTTGAAAAAGTTAGTTGGGATGAATGTCAATTATTTATAAAGAAATTGAACCAGCTAACAAATTTGAAATTCCGTTTGCCTACAGAAGCAGAATGGGAGTATGCTGCTCAAGGAGGTAATAGAAGTATGGGGTATGTATTTAGTGGTAGTAATAATATTAATGAAGTTGCATGGTTTGTTAGTACAACAGGAAGATCTACGTGTGATGTGAAACGGAAGAAACCAAATGAATTGGGAGTTTATGATATGTCAGGCAATGTACAAGAATGGTGTCAAGATTGGTTTGAGCATTATTCTGCGAAATCAGTAAAGAACCCAAAAGGGCCAAAAGAAGGCGTTCTGCGCGTTTTTCGAGGTGGAGGATGGAATTTGTTAAGTGATTTTTGTACGGTTGTCAACCGAGAATATGCAAGACCAGATACCAAAAGAGATAATTTAGGTTTACGTCTTGCACTAGATAATGTGAAATGAGTTTTTATAAATATATTTATACTTATGGTTATAAATAGAAGAGTATTTTCTTTTTTTGTACTTTTATTCTCGTTAAATTGTTTTGCTCAAACTATTTCTGTTAGTAGTTTCAAATTGTTGGATATGGATCTGACTGCAAATACCGCTGGCACAATGGAAACAGATCAGAATGGTGAGACAGCTGCATTGATAAAAGTGGTGACTACTCAAACTGGCTTCACATTTGATGGTGGGGCATTGGGTATTGTGAAGACTGTACAAAAGCCATCAGAGATATGGGTCTATGTCCCAAGAGGTCTTAAAAAGCTTACTATCTCACACCCACAATTGGGCATACTAAGGGATTATTACCTTAATATTCCAATTGAAGCAGCACGAACCTATGAAATGGTTTTGGTTGCTGGAGAAGTTCAAACCATAGTTAAGCAAGCCCGCACTTCACAATATGTGGTCTTCCAACTTGTCCCTCCAGAGGCTGTTGTTGAGTTAAATGGTGAGTTGCTCAAAACAGAAGGAGGCGTTGCTTCCAAGATGATGAAGTTTGGCACATATAACTATCGAGTTCAAGCTCCAGATTATTTGTTGGAGGCAGGATCGGTTACTATTGATGACCCTGATAATAAGAAGATTGTGAACATATCTCTCAAACCCAATTTCGCGCAAGTAAATATTAAAGTCGATAATAACGCAGAAATTTGGATAAATGGAAATAAGAAAGGAGAAGGATCATGGTCTGGCAATCTTGGAGCAGGAACTTATGAGATTGAAGCTAAGAAAGCCGGTCATCGTAGCACCTTATTGACTAAAGACATTGAGGTGACCCCTGAACCTCAAACCATTAGCTTACAGGCTCCAACTCCTATATATGGAGAAGCTGACATAAATAGCTCCCCTGGTATGGCAGATATTTATATTGACGGAGAAAAAGTAGGACAAACGCCGCAATTAATATCAAACATCTTAGTAGGAGAACACAGAATAACACTTGTTAAAGAGGGGTATGAAAAAGAATATTCTTCAATAAAAATTGAAGAAGGTGAGATAAAAAACATGTCTTTCCAATTAAAAGAGATTCAGAAAAAGAAAGAAGCCATTTCACAGGAATCGACCAATATAACCAGTACGGAGCAATACCCATTAAAGAGTGATGCTAAAACAATGAAGAAAATCTTAAATTCTAATAACTATTATAATGCTCAGAAATTAGTCAACGAGTCTGTTCATCAATTGAGTGTTAGTGATCGAGCTGCTGCATATAATAAATTAGTTGACCTTGCTTTTGACGCATTCAACAAACAGAGCACCATCGAGACCGAGAACCAGCTCGCTAAGCAGATGGGTAAGGCAGAAAAATATGTTGATAAAAAAACTATGACTGAAATGGCGTATAATGCACTGATCGCTGCAAGAGAATGCGATTTTTATGACCAGCAACCCAATGAAAAAGGCAAAGTAGCCCCGAAGTTTGCAGAAAGAAATGCCCAGCGTCTCTGGATGGGACCCCGCAACCAACTCGTAAATGCTGGTCAAGAGGCTGTTCAGAATAAAGATAACGCCACAGCTCGAAAGTATTGGCAACTTTTTGCGGAATCTGATCAATATCCTTTATTCAAGAACTGTAACCGTGAACCCCAAAAGCCATATTTCGGACAAGTTGCACGATTTGCAGCAGTATTCGCATACCAAGATAAAGACATGGATAAAGCTGTCCAACTCTGCGATATTGCTATGCAAGATCCAGAAGAATACGAAGGTTGTCTGAACCTCAAGCTTGAGATTCTAAGTTCAGAACTTCATACAAAAGCAGATTCAATTAAGTTTATCAATCAACTGAAGGACATCTATGCTAAGCACAAAACTGACGGAGTCATGGAGAAATTGTATAATATGTATTCTGGATTAGGTGAAGTGGTAGCTGCTAATAAACTCCTTGATGATGCTTTATCAGAAAATCCAAACAATTTTGTTGCTCTTGCAGATAAGGGTCTAAGCTTGCTGAACAATAACCCAGATGAGGCTGCAATATATCTAAAGAAGGCTACACAATTAAAGAGTGATAATGCTGCTCTCCAAACCTATACTGGGACTGCCCTAAGCATTCTGGCGCAAAACACCACAGACAATATAAAAAAGAATGCTCTTTATAAAGAGGCTATATATTATTATGACAAAGCGAAACAACTTGACCCCTATCGTCAGAATAGCAATTGGGGCTACAACCGTTACAATGCTTACTATAATTATTATGGCCCCAATGCCCCAGAAACTCAGCAGGCCGAGGCTGATTCGAAGTAATACCCTTTATTCATGTGCTTTCTAAGTACCAACCATCAAATTAATCGCCCGTCTCCAGCGAAATGCCTGAGGACGGGCGATTTGTTTTGATGTCACTTTTGAATAAACATCGTTTTGTTATATCTGATAACCCAGCCTTATTTTCCAATAACCCTGCCTTATTGCGCAATAAGGCAGGGTTTTGAAATACCACCCCTACGGAAATTTTGCTACGAGGCTTCGTAACACTTCAATCCGGATCTGGGGGAAGTAATGGATCTGCAGCCATGAGGTACTGAGGCATGTACTCATCTTCTGCATTATTCCTC
>CACYQO010000034.1 GCA_902776545.1 uncultured Prevotellaceae bacterium
ACCAGGGCGGCGGTACGAACACTGGTGGCAGCGGTGATGACGACGACGAGCGTCCCGGAGCAGGCGGGTAATCTCTTCCCCTCCTGAGTCAGGAGGGGTTAGGGGTGGTCTGCGCTCGGCCGAAGGACGCTTGCTACCGAAGGGACGCAAGAACGCCTCAGACAGTGCGGTAAGATGCGATGAATTTGCGCTTCTTCAGACCCCCTCTGGCTCCCCCTAACTTAGGGGGAGAAAAAAAGCGCAGAAGTTACGATGAATTATGAAGAAGCAGCGTGTGATTGAGCTGGCGGTGAAGGTGATAGTAGCCGCGCTCACGGCATTTTTGACAGCGATCGGAACGACCAGTTGCATGGGACGTGGCCCATTCTAAAGGGGCTGAAACTGAACAGCAATCCCTCGCCTAACGGCGGGGGATTATCAATTAGTAGCGTTCTGTCAGGTTGTTCTTTTACTGTCTGCCGCTCGTTACCACACCAATGCCCTTTTGTCCTTTGGGATGAACATCTTGTCGGCGGGCTGGATGTTGAAGGCGTCATACCAGCTGTTGATCATCGGCAGGGCGGCGTTCACACGGAAGATATTAGGCGAATGGGTGTCACTATTCACGAGGTAAGCGAGGATCTCAGGCGTCATGTTGCTGGCCCAGACACGGGCGTATGCCAAATAGAAGCGCTGGGCAGGGGTGAAGCCATCGGTCGTGCCGAGCGACTCCTGCTTCATGCGGTTCTCGAAAGCACGGTAGGCCACCTGAATGCCACCGTTGTCACCGATATTCTCGCCCAGGGTCTTCTCACCGTTCACAAAGAGTCCGGGCAGTGCCTCCTGCTTTGAGAACCAGTCGGCAAGCACCTTGGTGCGCTCATCGAATTTAGCCTTGTCTTCGGCGGTCCACCAGTTGACGAGATTGCCGTCCTTGTCGTACTGGCAACCTTCGTCGTCGAAGCCGTGGCTCATCTCATGGCCGATGACCGTTCCGACGGCACCGTAGTTGCAGGCATAATCAGACTCCGGATCGAAGAACGGGGGCTGAAGAATAGCTGCAGGGAAGTTAATGCTGTTGAACAGCGGGTGGTAGAAGGCATTCACCGTCTGAGGCGTACCTGCCATCATGGTCTTATCTACCGGCTTGCGCCAATGCTTACGGAAGTTGGCAGCACGCATCTCCTGCTCGATGCGGATAAAGTTCTCTACGAGGTTCTGATCCTCGCGGATGTCGATGAACTTCTCCAGATCCTCCCACTTGTCGGGATAACCTATGTTGATGTGCATGGCGTGCAGCTTCTCCAATGCCTTGGCCTTGGTGGCGTCGCTCATCCAGGTGTTCTCCTTCAACCGGTCCTCAAAGGCCTGCTGCAGGTCTTTCACCATACGATAGACACGCTGCTTGCTGGTCTCGGGGAAATATTCTGCCACGTAGAGTTTACCGATGGTCTCACCCAGGTTTTCGCTGATAACATCGACGGCACGCTTCCAACGGGGCTTCTGCTCTTCAACGCCGGCGACGGCCTTCATAAACTCGAAAAAGCGGTCTTCAAAAGCATCGCTGAGGTAGCTGCGGTAAGCCCTGACGACCTTCAGCTCCATATAGGCCTTCAAGTCCTCGACGCTCGTCTCTGCCAGCACCTTCTCCACCTCGTGAAGTGGTTCCAGCTGAGCCACATCCACCGTGTCGATATCCTTAGGCATGTCGAGGGCATCGCGATAGCCTATCCAGTCAATACCCTTGAAATCCTGCAGCAGCTGCTCCCACGGCATGATGTGGGTGGTCTTCTGCGGGTCGCGCTGATCCACCTGGTTCAGCTTCTTGACGCCAATCCTGTGCTCAATGGCCCATGCTGCCTGCATGATGCGCTCGGCATCGGCCTCGCTGTTGCCCACCATCTTCAGGTAATCCTTGTTCAGGCTCTTCAACGCGTCAACGAGGGCCTTCTGCTGCTCGTTGGGCTCAGCATAGTATTCCTGAGGCAGCGAGGCGCCACCATGACCTGCGCTTATCATATACTCAGATGTGTTAAAGGTGTTTATGCCCAGGCTCAGGCCATAAGGAGCGGTGTTGAATCCCTTGGCATCAAGCTCAGCCATTACCTTCAGTGCCTCCTCGCGGGTCTTGATGGCGCGTACCTGCTTCAGATAGGGCAGAATTGGCTCATAGCCCATCTTGTTGCGGCCCACGCTGTCCATGTAGAGGCGATAGAGCGCACCGATCTTCTGTCCGTCGTTGCCCTGTGGCAGATCTTTCTGGTCGGCATACTTCATGATCAGCGCGTTGATGCGCTTCTTGTTCAGTTCCTCCAGATCGACGAATGCCCCATTCGAAGGGTGCTCTTTGTCCAGCGGATTGTTCTTCAGCCACGAACCCACGGCATACTGCCAGAAGTCGTCACCGGGTTTCACACTCTCATCAAGATTCGCTCTAAAGTTCTGTGCCATACCTGCCATACTCACGAAGGCGAGGACTAAGGCTAAAATTAATCTTTTCATTATTTATTTATTTAAATGCAATGTTTCATTTCACTATTGTTTGTTTAAAAGATTAGAAGTTTTGCAAAGGTAAGCAATTTCTCCCAACAAAAACAGCTCTGATTGCTTAGCGCATCAGATTTTGTGATTTTTAAGACTGTTTTGTGGATTTTAAGAGTCGCCGCCTATACTATTGATGGACGAAATTGGCACTGCGTTTCGCTGGCGAAAGCGACTTCCAGGTGATGTACGACAGAATGTCGAGTGAAGATCGCACAAACTTCCAGTCGATGCTGAAGAGCTTCGATGCACCGCTTCGCCAATTCGACAAATTGTTCCAGGCTTTCAGTAAGAAGCTTCAGGAGTTTAAAGAGTTGAATCCGCTCAAAGGATTATAATCAGGATATAACCAGATAACCTGGATATAAGAAGAGGGTGTGTCGTTCTGACACACCCTCTATTGTGATTAGGCCTCTGTGTTTAACGGTTGAAGAAGTTCCACTTGGAGTTGTCGCTGTTGAAATCGTAGACAGCGAGCGTCGGCGTGGAGTCACCGGCAGAGTAGAGGCAATACGTAGTGTTGGTACCCTCGATGCCGGGGATAGCCTTCGGCATGATGCGGTAGGTGCCGTCGGTGAGCTGCTCGATGCGCCAGAGCTGTTCGTCAGCACCGGTGTAGGCAGGGACGGTGGTCACCTCCTTGTCGGCGGTAGCGGCGAGTGCGCGATCGGTACCCTCGATGGTGATCTTGAAGTAGGGGTTGCTCAGGTAGCCACCAGCCTCATCGACGGGTGTAATGGTCCAGCGCTGGTGGGGACGGTACATGTAGTCGCCGATACGGGCGGGAATATCACCCTCAGCCCATGTGGCCTTCACCTCGTCGAGTGTCTGGTTGGCAATGGGCTTGGCAGGCTCCTGCATCTGGTTGCGGTTGAACCAGCCCTGACGCTGCTGCTGCATGCGGACGAAGTCGACGGTGAGCTCAAGGGCATAGCCGCGACGCTCAGACAAGATGGCGAAGTTGCCACCCTTGAAGTTGTCGCCAGCCACAGGCCAGCCATTCTTCCAAACCAGAGGACGGACGGCGAGCGTGGAACGGCCGCTGAGTTCGAAGTCAGCCTCCCAGTGGAACGACATCACCTCGACGCCCTCATCGACGATGAAACGTCCGAAGTGACCTGCACCGCAGGCGCGCTTCTCGGCAGCGATGACCATCTTACCACCTCCATGGAACATGTCGCGGCCTACATTGTCGAGGTAAGGGCCTTCGACGCTCTTGGAACGGCCGACGACGATGTTATAGGTGGAGTTGACACCGTCGCAGCAGGTGCCGTGGGTGCCGAGCAAATAGTACCAGCCGTCGCGATACATAAGGTCGGAAGCCTCGCAGTCGATGGCGATGTCCTTCTCCTTGTTGCCAGCCTTGCGGAAGCCCGTCTTGGGATCGAGCTCAATGAGGCGGATGGTGCCGAAGTAAGTGCCGTAGCTCACCCACAGACGACCTGTGGTGGGATCGAGCAGCAGACCGGGGTCGATGGCGTCCTGATCCTCCATACCGTCGGAGTAGCACACCTCGACAGCCTCAGACCACTTGAAGTCGGGTGACTTCGGATCGAGAGTCTTGTTCCACATGGTGAGGATGCGGCCAGCGTGACCACCGCCGAGGCCACCACCGGTGGCGCCATAGATGCAGAGGTAACGGTCGCCGATCTTCAGCACGTCGGGGGCTGCACCGCCACCGGGACGGTCTGCGCCGGAGTTCCAGCTCCAGCCGTCTTCAGAGATCAGGCCTCCACCACCGGTGCCGAAGGTGTAATACTTACCGTCGCACTCGGCCAGAGTCGAGGGGTCGTGGATATAGGGTGCGCCAATCTGCGCTACGCAAAACAAATGAGCTGAAACAGCTAATGTTGCACTTAACAAATATCTTTTCATATCAGTATTCTTTTTATTTGTTTCCTGAATTTGTTGTTACCTTGAAGTTCTTAACGGGATTTCCTTTCTCGTCGAGGAAGCGGACACAGAAGTCGCTCATGCCGGGGCCGTTGATGATGGCACCACGGAGGATGTTACGACCCTTCTTGAGGGTGAGACGGGGCGACATGGCATCGTCCTTCACCATACGGCGGTCGCCGGAGAGCAAGAGGGCCTCCTCACCGTTGAGCCACCACATAGAGGCGGAGTTGGAGCCGACGGCGAGGCGTACGTTGTCGATATCCTCCTCACAGTCGATGATCGTAACGGTCCAGAAAAGGACGCCATAGACCTGCTGGCCCCATTTCTCAGCGAAACGGAAGAGCTTCACGTTGTAGTTCTCGCTGTCGAGGGCGTGCCAGGTAAGCGTCTGATTGACGGTCGTGACCTTAGGCTCTGTGGGTTCCTGTCCGAAGCCACGTCCGAAGCCGGGAGCCACTTCTGTCTTCTGATAGACAGCCTTTACCTTCTGGCCATCCTTCGGTACGATGGTCTGCTGGCCTTTGAAGTATTCAATGGCAAAGTTCTCACGCAGATAGCTGTCGGTGAAGACGGTGTTGCCGCTGTTGGGCTTGTCGAGAGGCTCGAGGATGAGCCAGCGACGGATGAAGCCGTCATCGTCGGGCTGTGCAGAAGCGGTGGTGACAGGTGAGAAGTACTTGGGACGGTTCTTGAACTGTACCCAGTCCACGCTGACGCCAGGTTCACCCTCACTGGTGATCACCAAGTCGCTGACACCCTTCGGCACGTAGGCCAGAGGAGCGGTCATCGTAAGCCACTGGTTGCTGAAGTCGCGACGGAACATAGCAGGAGCGCCAGCAGGCGACTCGGGCTTGACGGTCATATCAATCTTTGCCAGGATCTTTCCGTCGGCAGTCTTCTCGCGGACATAGAAAGAGGTATTCTCAGCAGCCTTGGCGCTGACGAGGATATAAGCGTCGGTGAGACAGTTGAAGTCGATATCGTTGTAACGGATCCAGCTGCCCTTGTTGGGAAGGATGGCTTCGTAGCCACGGAAGGTGTTGACAGTGTCGATGAGTTCTGTGATCACATCGCTGCTGGCACCGCTGTAACGGTCGATCTCGATCTTCTCCGTAGCCTTGTTGATACCTACGCCACGCATGGTGGGCTTCACCTCCTGGATGGTACCGTCGGGATTGAAGAACAGCTCCTCAATCTGTACGGAACGGCGCTTGTCATCACGGGGCGAGAAAGCGTTCTGGTGATAGAACAGATACCACTGGCCCTTGTAATTGACGATGCTGTGGTGGTTGGTCCAGCAGCCATTGGCGTGCTCGGCCATAATCAGACCCTTATATTCGTAGGGACCCATGGGGTTCTTACTCATGGCATAGCCGAGAACCTCGGTATTCTCACGCACATAAGGATAGGTGAGGTAGTAGTTGCCGTTGTACTCGAAGGCGAAGGGACCTTCAGCCTGACGGTTGGGCAGATCCTTGAGACAGTGTACACCCATCATCTCCATCTCACGGTCGCGCCACTTGACGGTCTCTTTCGGGGTGTCGTCGGCCAACTCCTTCATGTTGTCCTTGAGCTTGGCACAGCGGCCGTTGCCCCAGAAGATGTATGCATTGCCGTCGGAAGCCAGGAGCACACAGGGGTCGATGCCGTTGATGCCCTTGATGGGTTCCGGCTCAGGAATGAACGGACCCTCAGGACTGTCAGCGATGGCCACGCCGACACCGAAGCCGAAGCCATTAGACGGTGTGGAGGGGAAGTAGAAATAGTACTTGCCGTTACGCTCGACGCAGTCGGGAGCCCACATCGAATAGGAGTTGGGACGCACCCAGGGCACTTTGTTCTGGGTGACAATCACACCGTGGTCTGTCCAGTCGGTGAGATTCTCGGATGAGAACACATGGTAGTCCTCCATGCAGAACCAGTCCTGCCGCTGTCCTGCGGGGGGCATGATGTCGTGCGAGGGGTAGAGGTACACCTTGTTATTAAACACACGCGCGGTGGGGTCAGCCGTGAACTGGTCGCGGATGACGGGGTTCTGTGCCGACAAAAGAAGTGGCACACCCAAGAGTAATGAAATTAAGTTCTTTTTCATCTTATCATGAAGTTACATTTAAGAATTTAAGTTTTTGAACTGCAAATATAGCCTTTTTCCCCATATCTTCCAAATAAAATTGCCCACAGGAGGCTCAAATGTAACATTTCGTAAAGTTTCTGTTATAAAATGACAAGGCCGGATAGTCGGACTCTGCAAAATTATTCGTAACTTTGTACCCAAAATTTAAAGAGATTATGAAACGACTATTATTTTTCTTCATTTTCCTCATCGGAATAATGACTTCGTGTACAACAAATGTTGTAGACAATGGTATCCCAGTAGACCCCAATCCAGAACAGCCGGACCCGGAGCCGATACCAGAACCCGAACTATTGCCCTCGCTCCATGTGGAAGGGCAGTGGCTGGTTGACACGCAAGGCAACCAAGTGGTGCTGCACGGTGTGATGGACACGCCGAACATGTATTTCAACGGCTGGCGATGGGGTTCGCCCTGGACCGACAACACCAATTATAACGATGCCGGTGCGAAGAAGTGCCTGGACTATTTCGAGAAGATCTTCACGGGACTGGAGAAGGCAAAGTGTACGGTCTTCCGTCTGCACCTCGACCCTGCCTGGACGAACGATCCCAGCAACAGCTATGTGTATGAAGGCTCTGCAGGCCAGGCTGCTGACGCCAGTGGCGAGGCAGACATCAGCAAATTCAACCCCGAGCGTCTGACGCATTTCTTAGACACCCTCTACCTGAACCTCGCAGAGAAGGCGATGAAGCACGGCATGTACGTCGTGGTACGTCCCCCGGGTGTCTGTCCTGGCAACCTGAAGGTGGGTGACTACTACCAGCAGTATCTGACGACCGTATGGGATATCTTCTCGCAGCAGAGTTTCGTGAAGGAGCATGCAGGACACATCAGCATCGAGCTCGCCAACGAGCCTGTGAACCTGAAGAACGCCCAGAACAAAGAAGACGCAAAGGCGCTGCACGACTACTTCCAGCCCATCGTGGACAAGATCCGTGCCAACGGTTTCACAGGCATCATCTGGGCACCAGGCACCGGCTGGCAGTCGAACTATAAGAGTTATAAGACCCATCCCATCGAGGGTGACAACATCGGCTATGCCGTTCACGACTATACGGGCTGGTATGGCTGCAGCGACGAGAGTGTGGATCGCGACAATGACATCAAGAAGAGTCAGGAGAAGAAGATCAAGGAGTTCCATAACTCAGTGCCCGTGGTGGACTTCGCACCCGTCATCATCACAGAGGTGGACTGGAGTCCGATGAAGCCCGGCACAGGCCATTATAACGAGCACGGCGACTGGGTAGAGTCCAATTACGGTACATGGTCCACAGGTTCCACCTCGAAATGGGGTGCATGCTATAAGGCAAATATCGACAACTTCGGCAATATCTCCATGACACTCTCAGGCACAAGCTGCCTCATCGATGTGGATCAGCTGTTGAAAGACGGTTCGGTGGTGCCTGCCTTCGGCGGTGAGCCCGAAGCCTGCGGCAAGGCCTGCATGGACTGGTACGAGGAGTACTATGGAAAATTAAAAAATTGAAAAATTAAAAGATTATAAAATTAAAAATTGAAGAATTGAAAAATTATAAAATTAAAAGCATAAGACTTATGAAAAGACTGTTGATAGCTTTATCATTGATCATTTCTCATGTATCATTTAGTGTAGCGCAAACAAGTATCAACGCTGACGGCACAGTGACCTTCCGGTATCATAACGACAAAGCCAAGGAAGTATCGGTAGACGTGCAGTTCGCAGGTCGCAATGCCATGCAGCGCGATGACCAGGGAGTCTGGACTGTCACCCTCGGTCCTGCTGCCCCCGACATGTATCCCTATTGCTTCATCGTCGACGGTGTGAGTGTGATGGATCCCGAGAATCCGCAGTATTTCCCCAATGAGGGCTTCAAGAACAGCCTCTTGGAGATTCCTGCCCCAAAAGGCAGCTTAGCACACGACATCAAGAACGTGCCCCACGGACAGATGGACTATATCCACTACTACTCCAAGAGTCTCGGTGCCACCAATCAGGCCGTGGTCTATCTGCCACCGAAGTACAAGGAGAACCCTGACAAGAAATACCCTGTGTTCTACTGCATCAGCGGTACCACCGATACCGAAGAGGTGTATTATAAGGTAGGTCGTGTGAATTACATCCTCGACAACCTTTTAGCTGAGGGTAAGGCTAAGGAGATGATCGTGGTGCTGCCCTACGGCAATCCCAATAAGCTGCTGCCCACACCCCAGACGGGCATGTTCGGAGCACCGGGATCGCGCTTCGGAAGCGATGTGTTCAGCCAAGACCTGAACAACGACTTGATGCCCTATATCGAGAGCCACTACCGTACCATCAACGATGCCGACCATCGCGCCATCGGCGGTTTCTCGCGTGGTGGTAACCAGGCACTCTTCAACGGTCTGAGCCATTTGGACAAGTTCGCTTATCTCTGCAGCTACAGTTCATTCACCTCGACGGATATCCCCGGTGTCTACGACAATGCTGCTGACACGAACAGCAAGATCCGTCTGTTCTGGCTCGGTGTAGGCACGGACGATTTCCTCTATGGCAATGCCCGCGACTATATGGAGTTCCTCGACAAGCACGGCATCCGCAGTGTGAAGGAGTACACCAACGACAAGTTCGGACATACCTGGATGAACGCCAAGTATTTCCTGAGCAAGACCTTGCCGTTGCTCTTCAACCCCACTGCCGCTGAGGAGGCGATGAAGAACGCACAGCCCACCCTCGCTGCCACTGGCCAGGAACAGCAGTTCACGCCTGGTGTGATGGCCCGTCTCTTCCCGAAGCCCATCCTCTCACCGGAATACAAGTACGACAGCGTGATCTTCCGCATGAAGGCTCCTGATGCCCAGGAAGTGAAGCTCGCGGGAGAGATCTTCGGCAAGCCCATCGCCATGCAGCGCGACAGCGACGGTGTGTGGAGTGCGGAGGTTGACGAGCATATCTACGAGGTCTTCACCTATTATTTCCTCGTGGACGGTACCCCTGTGGCAGACCCGCAGAACATGTACCTCGCCCCCTCGAAAGGCTTCAAGCCCAGCATCTGCAACAATCCAGCTGCCACATTCAACTACGGCAATATGGCTGACAACATCGAGCACGGTGTGGTGAGCTACGACCTGAACAATCAGGTGGCACGTTATATGCCTGCAGGAGTCAGGAGTCAGGAGTCAGGAGTCAGGAATCAGGAGTCAGGAGTCAGGAGTCAGGAGTCAGGAGTAGAGCCTGCCTTCTGCATCCAGCTCATCCCCGGCAAGGACGATACCATCGAGAGTTGGTTTAAAATCGGTGGTGCCGATGTAATGGCCGACAAGCTTATCGGACTGAAGAAACTCCCGCCGTTCTGCATCATGTCAGGCAACGAAGGCAAAGGCGCTTGCTGTCAGGGTAAGAATCAGAAGTGTGACAAGAAGGTCTATACCCTCAAAGCCGATGACTATCCTAACTGGCCTGAGCGTCGTCATGCCCTGGAGTCCATCCTCGACTCGCTCCTGCTGCAGGCCGCTGCAAAAGGTGAGATAGAGATCAATCTGCCCCTCTTCCAGACGAAATACACAGCCGATCCCTCACCCATCGTGGTGGGCGACCGTCTGTTCCTCTTCACTTCCCATGATGCCTCGCCCGAGGATATCCCCGACGTGAACGAGAAGAGTTCTGCAGGCTTCTTCATGTACGACTGGCTGTTGTGGTCCACCACCGATATGGTGAACTGGACGGAGCACGGTGCCGTTGCCTCTTTGAAGGACTTCACATGGCGCTCACGTGAAAACGGCGGCTGGGCCATCCAGACGGTGGAGCGCAACGGCAAATACTACCTCTATGCCCCACTCCACGGCCACGGCATCGGCGTGCTCGTGGCAGACTCGCCCTACGGTCCTTTTCATGATCCCTTAGGAAAGCCGCTGGTGTGGGATGAGAGCAACTGGTTCGACATCGACCCCTCCGTCTATATCGACGACGATGGACAGGCGTGGCTCTACTGGGGAAATCCGCACACGTTTTATGCCCCCCTCAACGAGGATATGATCTCGCTCAAGGGTGAGGTGACGAAACTGCCGCATATCAAGCACTATCAGGAAGGTCCGTGGTTCTATAAGAGGAGACTGGAGTCAGGAGACAGGAGTCTGTATTATCTGGCTTATGCCAGCACTTGTTGTCCTGAGGCACTGGGCTACGCCATGAGCGACTCCCCCACAGGTCCCTGGGAGTGGAAGAACTACATCATGCGCCCCACCCTCCGCGACCGTGGTAACCATCCCGGCATCTGCGACTTCAAGGGCCACTCGTATATCTTCGGACAAAGCTACGACCTGATGCACCTCGACACGTTCACACACCACGAGCGTCGTTCGGTGTCTGCCGCAGAAATCACCTACAACGAGGACGGCACCATTCAGGACGTGCCCTACTGGCTGGATCAGGAGCCGCTGAAACAGCTCAACTGGCTCAATCCCTATGAGCGTGTGGAGGCAGAGACCATGGCTTGGGGCTACGGTCTGAAATCGGCCAAAATGGGTATCCCCAACACAGGCGTCGTTGCCGATATGCCCACCTCGACGGGTAAGAAGAATATGTATATCTACGACATCAACGACGGTGAGTTCATCAAGCTCCGTGGCGTGGACTTCGGTCAGGGTGCCACACGTTTCAGCATCTCTGGCTCATCTACCGGTTCCTGCACTGTCACCCTGCGCATCGACAGCCAGAACGGCCCCGTCATCGGCACAGCCCTCATCCCCAGAACGGGCTCCATCGAGAAATACCGCACCTTCAGCACGAAGGTCAGCAACGCCTCGGGCGTCCACGACCTCTATCTCTGCTTCAGTGGCACTACGGGCGACACCCATCTCGACTGGTGGCAATTTAGGTAAAATTGAAAAATTAAAAAATTAGAAAATTAGAAAATTAGAAAATTAGAAAATTAAAAGATTAGTAGGCGAGATATGAAATTGAAGGGACTTAAAATGATTTGTATGACAGCACTATTAGCAGGCTGTAATTCAGCCGTCGATATGGAACAGCAGATTGATGAGCTCTATGCCAAGATGCCGCAGGAAGAGCGCATCGCCCAACTGAAGAGCATGTATATGGATGAACTCTTCAACGACGAGGGACAACTCGACACCACGAAATGTCGCGAACTGATCCCCTACGGCATCGGCCACTTCTCGCAGTTTGCCCTCCAGAAGCCACGTGATCCGAATACCATCCGCGATATGGTAGTAGCCGTGCAGGACTGGCTGAAGAACAATACCCCCAACGGCATCCCTGCCCTCTTCCACGAGGAGGTGCTCTCGGGCATCAACACCAAGGGCTCTACCATCTATCCCCAGCAGATCGGACAGGCCTGTTCGTTCAACACCGAACTGGCAGAGTTGAAGACGCGTCAGACGAGTACCACCATGCGTAAGATGGGTGGTATCCTGGCCCTCTCACCGATGGTCGACGTCTGCCGCACACCGAGTTTCAACCGTCTGGAGGAGTCGTATGGCGAAGATGCCTATCTGTCTGCCGCCATGGGTGTGGCCTTCGTGAAAGGTCTGCAACAAGGCAACCTGAAGACGGGTGTCGGAGCCTGTACGAAGCACTACCTCGGCTATGGCGGAGGTGGCGATGCTGAGGAGAAGGAACTTATGGAAGAGATTCTCCTGCCTCACGAGACGATGATCCGTACAACGGGCAGTGTGGCCGTCATGCCAGGCTACCACGATGTGCACGGCACGCGCTGCGTCTGCAACAGCGAGATCCTGCAGGACATCCTGCGTGGCTATGTAGGCTTCGACGGCATGGTCGTGAGCGACTACACCGCTATCGACCAGATCCCAGGTCTCGACAGCGTCGTACAGAAGGCTGCCGCTGCCATCAACAACGGCAACGATGTGGACTTCCCCTTCGGTGCCAACTACCAGTATCTACAACAGGCCATCGACGAGGGACTGGTGAAGCCCGAGACGCTCGAGCGTGCCGTGAAGAACGTCCTGCGTGTCAAGTTCCGTGCAGGCCTCTTCGACAGCGATGCCTATCTCTACAGCACCGAACCCATCACCCTCGACACCCCTGAGGAGCGCCAGACCGCCTACGACATCGCCACCCAATCCGTCGTCCTCCTCGAAAATAACGGCATCCTGCCTCTTGTTCGGGGGTACGGGGGCACGGAGGCACGAGGGCACGAGAATACTTCTGCCTCTGACACATCTCGCACCACCGCACCCACGCACCATCGCACCCCCGAAACCAAGACGGTGCTGCTGACCGGTCCCAATGCCAACTCCATGTGGGCCATGCTGGGCGACTATTCCTTCCCCGCCATGTCCTACTTCTGGAAGAAGGTGGAGAACGATCTCGACCATCCTCACACCATCACCCTCTTAGAGGGTATGAAGGCCGGCAAGCCTGAGGACGTGAACCTCATGTACTCCCGTGGCTGCGACTGGACAGAAGAGATTGAAACCAAGTTCAGCGAACTAGGCGACGAGCGTGCCTGGGAGTATGATATCCTGCACCGTAAGGTAGACTCTGGTGAAAAGGCAGACAAGGCCGAGGCCCTTGCGATGGCGAAGGACGCCGATGTCATCATTGCCGCTATGGGTGAGAACGTGATGCTCTGTGGTGAGAACCGCGACCGTCAGGGACTCCGTCTGCCAGGCAAACAGGAACAGTATGTAGAAGAACTCATTAAGACCGGCAAACCCGTGGTACTCGTGGTCTTCGGAGGCCGTGCCCAGGTCATCTCTGGTATCGCCGAGAAGTGTGCAGCCGTCATCCAGGCCTGGTATCCAGGTGAGGAAGGTGGCAACGCTGTGGCCGATATCCTCTATGGCAAGGTGTCACCCTCAGCAAAACTCTCCGTCTCCTACCCCAACACCGAGCTCTACGAACCCATCTGCTATAACTCCCTCGAGACTTCCACCTCAGACACTTCTCACTCCTCCCTCCTCCTTCCTCCTTCCTCGAAAATCCAATGGCCCTTCGGCTACGGCCTCACCTACACCACCTTTGAATATGCGAACCTGCAGGTGAACAGCGAGGCACAGACCAGCGACGACTTTGTGGAGCTGACCTTCCAGGTGAAGAACACGGGTAACGTCGCTGCCACGGAGATCGCACAGATCTATCTCTCACCCACCGACAGCACTCATTCCTCATTCCTCATTCCTCATTCCTCGAACATTCGTCCCATCCAGCTGCAGGGCTTCGTCCGCGTCGCCTTGGAACCCGGACAGACCAAGACCGTCACCACACGCGTCTATGTGGAGCAATTAGGCTTCTACAGCCACAATGGTAGCGTGCGCCAGTGGAACATCGAGCCAGGAACATACACCCTCAAGGTGGGTGCCTCCTCTGCCGACATCCGTCTGCAGCAACAGCTCATCCTACGCGGCTCCGCAGTCACCAAACCCTTGCGCGATCATTACTTCTCCGAGAGCCTCGTGTCACTATAATACGCCATTTACCAGATTCTGGCTCGTTTCTCAGGAGCGAGATAGAGTTTGTCGCCAGCTTTGACGTCGAAGAGATCATACCAGTCGTCAGTGTTGGATACGATACCGTTGACGCGCTCGCGGAACAGGGAGTGGACATCTTGTTCTTCAGGTCTTGACGCATCTCCAGTACGCATGAGGGCATAATCGGCTGTCCACTTGCCTCCCCAGAGATAGCCGCATGCCTCGTAGAATCGCTGCATCTGTAAACGACGCTGCTCACCCTTGAATCCCTGCTTGTCCAAGTACTTGATGTAACTGTCGTAAGCCAGGAAGAATCCGCCAAGGTCTGCCACATTCTCTGATACAGTGTAGGCACCGTCGGCCTTCAGACCTGTCTCAAAGGGCATCACATCAAAAGCGTTGTAGCAGTCGATAAGCAGCTGAGCGCGACGCTGGAACTCCTGACTGTCGGCTTCAGTAGCCCATAGTGAACCCAAATCGCCCACCTTATTATAATTTGACCCTCTGGTATCGAAGCCGTGAGTAATTTCGTGTCCCCAGATCATCATGTTGGCATAGTTGTGGGCAGAGTTCTGTTGCGGATCAACGGTAGGAGCCAACATGAATGCCGGCATGATGTTCATGTAGTTACCAGATGCCATATAACATGCATTGACGGTTGTCAGAGGCAATAGTTCCAGAATAGCCTGGTGGAAACCGGCTCTTTGTGTGGGCATGCCCGACAGTTTGCGGAGCAGGTTCATTTTAGCTCGGCGCAATGCACGGATGTCGTCCAACAGCGTCTGCTCCTGAGAAAGGTCTGCAAAACCCTCTTCGAACCACTCGTCAGGGGCACCGATGTTGAATCCCATCATATTGAGCTTTTCGATGGCATTCTGCTTGGAGCCCTCGCTCAGCCACTCGCTCTGCCGGATACGTTCGCGGAAGGTCTGGCGCAACTCCTCGGCATATTCCGTCATGCGCTGCTTCAGGTCGGCAGTGACGTAGGCTTTAGCAAACGCACGCGACAACTCATACCAGAGGTTTTTGTTGAGGAAACCGTTGACGGCATCTTTGCATGTCGTGGCGAAGGTGGCGGCTGCTTCTTCGTCAAAGAATACAGCATTTTCCTCCACGGCAGAGGTCAAAGACGATTTCCATTCCTCTACGCTTTTTTCCTGCCAATATAACATACTTATTTCCTGCTGTTCTGCGCCATTATCAATCGCTGAGGGATAGTCATTGATGGCATAGGCATCGTCGAGCGCAATGCCAAGCGTATTGAAGAATGTGACGAGCATGGGCCATTTGTCGTTGTCGAAGCCACGCGTAGAGGCATCTTTCAAAGGCTCTACCCGTGCCAGCACTTCAGGATTGTTGGCCAGTTGCCAGGGCAGGCTATTCTTCGACCAGTCCTGATGTTTTACAAAGTCACAGCCAGAACCAAAATCCAGCACAACCGCCATTTTTCCGTTTTTGGAGAAGAGAACCGGTTGCAGAGGGATACGATAGCCTTCCATATACAGTTCTGCCATCAGTTTCCATGCCTCCTCCTTGGTAGTGAGGGCGTCCACACGGTCGATAGCACTCTGTAGCACCGCCTTCTGAGCCTTTATCGCAGCAGCGTCATTCTTGTCAGCATCGGCCATAGTCTTCTCTTTTGAGGGAAGCGTCAAGGTGGCCTCGAGCCTTTGCATCTCGTCAATGATCTGTTGCAAGAACAGCAGCTTCATCGGGTTTGTCTCATCCAGCACGGTATTATTCCAGTAGCCGCCGACGCAGTACATGAAAAAATCGTCGCCCGGACGGACGCTCTTGTCCATGATTTCCTCCGTGACATGCCACTTCCCATTATCCACTGCCTCTGGTTCTTCGGCAGGAACGGTTGGATTGTCGATATTGTCTGTACATGCGGTGAACACCGCCATTGTCATTGCGCAGCAAAGGACGGCTGCCAGCGTCATCAAATACTTTTTCATCATATCTTCTTAAAATTTTTCGGTCTGTTTATAAATTACGATGCAAATATACGAATAAAATCAGAAAACAACCTCACTTTTTTGTGAAAAATAAATTTCACCTCAAGTATTTCTCAATTTCTATATCGCGTTTCACGTTGCAAAACGAAAAAAAGGCAACTCAAGGCTGGCCGAGGTATTGGTAAATAATGTTTACTTCTGTAGAAAGGAAGGTGAGACTGTTCGCTTCTTCAGACTACCCCTGACCCCTCAAAGGAGGGGAAGGAGGGAACTGACAGCAAAAGCTGTCGGCTCTCTTTGTTTTTTTTGGCTTTTTCTTTGGTATTTCGTTCGATTTGCACTATCTCTGACTTCATCGAATGTACTCTCGCTCGAGAAAACTCAAAAAAGTTTTGGTTTTCTTCTCACTTATTCGTACCTTTGCAACGCAAATCAACAATCAGCATAATGAAAAGAACTATATTATCAACTATTCTGCTGTGCATCGGTGTGATGATGATGGCGCAGACGCCCTTCGGAAAGGGACGAGTGAAAGTGAGTAAGGTGGCACGGAATGCCGTGCGCATTCAGTATTCGGAGACGGAAGTGAAAAGCGATCTGCCGGATTGGCTATATGTGAAACACGACGAAGTGGAGAACCAAGATATCAGCACACAGATTGATGCGGAACAGCAGACAATCACCATCAAGGATAAGAACGGCAAGCCGGTCTTCAAGGCCATCAGGCATGAGTTCGCAGACGGACAGGCTACGTTAGCTTTTGATTCGTCGGAGGATGAGTTTCTGTTCGGACTGGGACAGTTCCAGGACGGCTATAGCAATGTGCGTGGACTCTCCCGTAGGCTGACGCAGGTGAACACGCAGATCTCGATGCCGATGGTGCTGTCGAGCAAGGGTTATGGCGTGCTGTGGAATAATTATGGGCTGACGGAGTTTAATCCAAGCGAGCAGAGTGTGAGATTGGAGAGGAGTCAGGAGTCAGGAGACAGGAGTCAGGAGAATAGACCGGAGGCGGAGAAAGAGGTGGTTGATGTGACGAGTACGGAGGGAAATAAGAAAGAGGTGCGCGAGCGGCATATCTTCGAGGCAGAGCTTAACATCGAGGAGGCAGGTAATTATGCCCTGCTGCTGGATGTGGGTCAGAAGATGGCCAGGCGGCATAACCTCTGCATCGACGGCGTGCCGGTGATAGAGATGCAGAACCTCTGGCTGCCTCCGACGGCGTCGAAGATCGTGTTCTTAGACGAGGGACGCCATAAGCTGACGGCGGAACTGACGAAGGACGACCAGCCGACGGTGTATTATCATCTAGTCAAGGACGAGACGGTGTTCCGTTCGCCCGTAGCCACAGCCGTAGACTATACGGTGTTTGTGGGCTCGCCCGATGAGATCATCGCCACGTTTAGGGAACTGACGGGTCCGTGTCCGGAGATGCCGAAGTGGGCATTAGGCTATATCCACTGCCGCGAAAGGTTCCACTCGTCGCAGGAGATCCTCGAGACGGCCAACCGCTTCAAGGCAAAGCAGATGCCCGTGAGCATGCTGGTGCAGGACTGGCAGTGGTGGGGCAAGTACGGATGGAACGCCATGCAGTTCGACGAGACATACTATCCTGACCCCAAGGCGCTGACAGACAGTCTGCACAAGATGGATATACGACTGATGCTCAGCGTATGGTCGAAGATCGACAAGAACTCGGAGGTGGGCAAGCAGATGGAGCGCGACGGCTATTATATCCCTGGAACGGACTGGATAGACTTCTTCAATCCCGATGCTGCAGCCTCCTATTGGAAGAACTTCAACGAGCGGCTTGTGCCCACGGGCATCGACGCCTGGTGGCAGGACGCCACGGAGCCTGAGAACGATGACCTCGCAGGTCGTCGCGTGAACAACGGACGCTGGAGTGGCGAGCAGGTGAGGAACGTGTATCCGCTGCTGGTGAACAAGACGGTGTATGAGGGTTTGACCCACCCCCAGCCCCTCCCCAAGGGAGGGGTGTCTGATTACTCCAGAGCAGGAGAGGTCTTCATTTTAACCCGTTGCGGATTCCCAGGGATTCAGAGATATGGAACGGCGCTGTGGAGCGGTGACGTGGGCAACGACTGGAACACGTTCAGGAGGCAGATTGTGGCTGGCCTGGGTGTGCAGGCGGCAGGCCATCCCTGGTGGACATACGACGCAGGCGGATTCTTCCGTCCCCGTGACCAATACACCAACCAGGACTATATCGAAAGGATGCTGCGCTGGATAGAGACGAGCGTGTATCTGCCGCTGATGCGAGTACACGGCTATATGAGCAATACGGAGCCGTGGAACTATGGCGACGAAGCAAAGGAGATTTTCGCCAAGTGTCTGAAGGAGCGCGAACAGCTCAGGCCGTATATCGAGAAGTGTGCCGAGCGCGTGGCAAAGGAGGGATATACGCTGATGCGGCCATTAGTGTTTGACTTTGCTGATGACGAGACGGCACTGTGGCAGTCGTGCGAGTATATGTTCGGACCAGAGCTGCTTGTGAGTCCTGTGACGGAACCGGGAGTGACGGAGTGGAAGACGTATCTGCCCAAGCAAAAGGGCGGCTGGACGGAGATCCACACGAATGAGCACTTCGACGGCGGACAGTATGTCACGACACCCGTGGACAAAACATACATCCCAGTTTTTAAGAGAAATCCAGAATTAGATAATTAAATAAGGTCACACAGATCTCACAGATTACACAGATCTCTTGGCGCAGCCGCAGCATTTATGCTGCAAATATCTGTGAAGATCAGTTTAATCCGTAAAATCAATGACCCAAAAGAAAATCTGTGAGATCTGTGAGATCTGTGTGAGATAAAATAATAAAGAATTAGTAAATAATATCAAATGAAGCAAATGATTAAAGGATGCTTAGTGGCAGCGGGGATGTGCATGTTCTCGGTGGGAGCAGGCGCACAGCTGTCGACAAACCCAGACAAGTTTTTAGGAAACATCACCACGGGATGGAACAGCGACATGGACACCGACGGGTTCATCTTCGCGGACTACTGGAACCAGGTGACCCCCGAGAATGCCACGAAATGGGGCAGTGTAGAGGGTGACAGACAGGGAAAGTTCAATTGGGGAGGTGCCGACAAGGCTGCCAAGTATGCCAAGGAACACGGTTTCCCCTTCAAGTTCCACACCCTCGTATGGGGTTCGCAGTATCCCAACTGGATGAACAACCTATCGACAGAGAAACAGTATGAAGCCATCGTGGAGTGGATGGACGAAGCCAAGAAGCACTATCCTGACCTTCCCGTGATTGACGTGGTGAACGAGGCTATCAGCGGTCATGCCCCTGCCCCCTATAAGGCAGCCCTCGGCGGCGACGGCAAGACGGGCTACGACTGGATCATCAAGGCCTTCGAGATGGCGCATGAGCGCTGGCCGGATGCAGTTCTCGTTTACAACGACTATAACACGTTCCAGTGGAATACCGATCAGTTCATCGACCTCGTGCGTACCATCCGCGATGCGGGTGCCCCTGTCGATGCCTACGGCTGTCAGAGTCACGACCTGACGGGCTGCAGCGCCAGCACGCTGAAAGCCTCGATGAAAAAGCTTCAGGACGCACTGAAGATGCCGATGTACGTGACTGAATATGATATAGGCACCTCCAACGACAATGACCAGCTACGTGACTACAAGGCACAGATCCCCCTGTTGTGGGAAGCCGACTACTGCGCAGGCGTCACCCTCTGGGGATGGATCTACGGCAAGACCTGGACTACCGACGGCAACTCTGGACTCATCAAGAACAAGAATGAGCGCCCTGCCCTGGAGTGGCTGCGCGAGTATATGCAGACGGATGCCGCCAAGACGGCGAAAAGCCCGTTCCCAGGCATGGTGAAGGAGGCCTCGGTGTATGTGGGGGCTTCGGCCCTGAGTGTGGAGAAAGGTGAAAAGGTGAACATCACCGTCGATGCCCGTCTGAAGACGAAGACGCTCCATGACGTTGAGCTCTTTGTCAATGGAGAGAAGAACACAACCCTTTTCGCAGAATGTATCGTTCTTGAGCCAGGGGCGAGGAATTGGTATGAGGCAGAATATACGCCCACGGAAGAGGGATACTATACGATCAAGGCTGTGATCACTGCCGATGACGGTACGCAGTATGAGCGTTATGCCGGCTTTACCGTCTATCCGCCACGTACGCCCTTCAACGGTGTGAAGGAGATTCCGGGCATCATCGAATGTGAGGACTTCGACGGTGGTGCTGAGGGCATGAGCTTCCATGACTCGGACAACGTGAACGAGGGTGACGTGAAGAACTACCGTACGGACAGCGGTGGCGTGGATCTCGTGAAGGGTAACGGTAGTACGGTCATCGGCTATACGGCTCAGGGCGAGTGGCTCGAATACGCCGTCAATGTCAGCCAGGCCGGTGAGTACGAATACGAGGCAACTGTATCCTCTGGCAATGATAATTCTGCCTTCAGTATCTCTGTGATCAAGGACGGCCAAATGATACAGCTCGCCAAGGTCAAAGTGCCCAAGACGGGTGACAACGACTGGAGCAAGTACAAGACGGTGACGGGTAAGCTGAGCAAACCCCTCGAAGCCGGAGAGCAGACCCTGCGCATCACCATCGAAGGTGCCTACGCCAACATCGACAAGATTGAGATCAAGAGCACTGAGACGGCGATTACCGAGGTACGGGGGCACGGGAGTACGGGGGTACGAGAATACAACCTCGCCGGTCAGAAGGTGAACAGTCGATATAAAGGCATCGTGATTCAGAACGGAAAGAAAGTCGTGAAATAGTTTTTAAGTTTATATGTTTTTATGTTTATAAGTTTCTATGAAGAAAACATTATTATCATCTATCATGCTGTGCATGGCCATGGTGGGCATGGCACAGCCAGCTGGCGGCTTCGGAGGATTCCAGGCGCCGCAAGTGAAACTCGAAACCTCGCAGGAGTGGAAGGACGTGAACTATGCCGGTGACGACCAGGCCTATCACACCTGCGACATCTATCTGCCCAAGAAGGAGGCAGAGAGCTATCCCGTGGTGATCCACATCTACGGCAGTGCGTGGTTCAGCAACAGCAGTAAGGGTATGGCTGACCTCGGCACTATTGTGAAGAGCCTGTTGGAGGCTGGTTATGCCGTGGTATGTCCGAACCACCGTTCAAGCATGGATGCCAAGTGGCCTGCACAGATCCACGACATCCGTGCCGTCATCCGTTTCGTGCGTGGTGAGGCAAAGAAGTATAAGTTCGACACCTCGTTCATCGCCACCAGCGGCTTCTCTTCTGGAGGCCATCTCGCCTCGATAGCTGCCACCACCAGTGGCACGAAGCAGACCAAGGTGGGTACCGTGGACATCGACCTTGAGGGCAATCTGGGTAACTATCTCCAGGAGAGCAGTGCCGTGAATGCTGCCTGCGACTGGAGCGGTCCCGTGGATCTCACGGCGATGGACTGCGGCGAGGGCATGAAGATGGGTGAGAATTCGCCTGAGGACGTGCTGCTGAATTCGAAACTCGCCCAGGAGCCGGACAAATATCTCAGTCTGAGTGCCACCAACTATGTCGATCCCAACGACCCGCCAGTGATCATCTTCCACGGTGATCAAGACAGGGTGGTGCCTAACTGTCAGGGTAAGATGTTCTATGAACTGTTGAAGGCTGCCGGTGTGAAGACGGAGGCCACATTCCCTGCTGAGGGCAGTCACGGTGGTCCCCAGATGTACACCGAGGAGAACCTGCAGAAGATGGTGAAGTTCCTGGACTGTGTGCGTCAGAAGGGTGCCTGCTGCAAGGATAAATGTTGCAAGGAAGGCAAGTCGCGCATTGTCGAGGACGGTGGAACGGGTGCCTACAAGGCCATCATGAAGGAAGAGACCACCCTGCCCGAGCATACCGTGTTCGTGCCGCAGGATCTATCCGTCTTCGGCGGTAAGAAGCTGCTGCCCGTACTCGTATGGGGTAACGGTGCCTGCGCCAATTCTCCCTGGGAGCACATGAATTTCCTCAACGAGATTGCCTCGCAGGGCTATATCGTGCTCGCCACAGGTATCATCCCCATGACCGATGAGTGGTACAAGGGTCCGATGTCACGTACTGAACAGCAGATTGAGAGCATCGACTGGATCATCAAGCAGAACGCCGACCCCGCTTCACCTTACTATAATAAGGTAGATGTCAAGAACATCTGCGTAGCCGGTATGTCGTGTGGTGGTCTGCAGACGCTCTTCAACTGTGCCGATCCCCGTATTAAGACGCTGATGATCTGCAACAGCGGACTCTTCAACCAGGAGAATGCCGGTCAAGCCGTGGGTGGCATGCCCATGCCCCCGAAGGAGAAGCTGAAGGAGATCCATACACCTATTATATATATATTAGGCGGTGAGACCGATATCGCATACGGAAACGGTATGGACGACTTCCACCGTATCAACCACGTGCCTGCCTACGCTGCCAACTTCCCCGTGGGACATGGCGGCACCTATCGCGAGCCTCACGGTGGAGAGTTTACCGTGGTGGCCCTGGCTTGGCTGAACTGGCAGCTGAAGGGTGACAAGGAGGCTGCGAAGCTGTTTAAGAACGGAGAACTGAAGAACCGTAAGGACTGGACTTTGGAAACAAACGGAAAGTGATTGTTTATAGTTTAATGTTTATAGTTTATAGATGATTACATCAAGCGTTCATGGGTGGAAGTGTTTGTGCGCAGCACTTTTCACTTTTCACTTTTCACTTTTCACTTCTGCTCAGCAGATGTCATCGCCGAATGGTAGGATCTCTGCCCAGGCGGAGGGCAAGACACTGGTCATCAGCTACGAAGGAAAGAAGGCCTTGCAGATGGAGGAGCTGCCTTTCACCAATACCGATTTCTCTTTCGTCCACAACGTGAAGGAAGACTATCGGATGCTGACGGGCAAGCGGCTTGGCTGCAGTAACGAGGGCAAGGAATATGTGGCTACGTTAGGAGAGGGCATCAAGATGGTGCTGCGACTCTATAACGACGGCATCGCCTTCCGCTACGACTATCCTGAGGCATGGACGGGCAGTGATCCCACCGTCTTCCGCATCCTTGAAGGAACACGCCGTTGGATGCAGCAGTGGACAGATTCCTACGAGGGATTCTTCCCACTGTCAACGACCTATAAGGTGGAGCCTGTACCTTCATTCAGTGGTATCTCGAAGAGCGAGGAGGGCTATAACAACCGTTGGGGCTACCCTGCCCTGCTGGAACCACAAGACGGACTGTTCGTGCTTCTCTCCGAGGCCAACATCGAACATGGACAAAGTGCGTCGTGCCTCTACAACGATAAAGAACTCTTCAAGGTCGTGCCTGCAGATCTCACAAAAGGGACAGTCCCTATTGTGCGAAACACCCCTTGGCGCGTGGCGATTATCGGGAGTCTTGCTGAGGTGGTGGAATCGACACTTATCACGGATGTCAGCAATCCTTGTCAGATCGCAGACACGAATTGGATACAGCCTGGTGTGGTGTCGTGGGTGTACTGGGCCTATAATCATGGCTCCAACGACTACAGCATCATCAAGAAGTATGTGGATATGGCTGCCACGCTGCATCTGCCTTACGTGCTCATCGATGCCGAGTGGGATCAGATGGACCAGCTGGCAAGTAATGAGGGGAAAACCATCGAGGACGCCGTTGCTTACGCAAAGGAGAAAGGTGTGAAGCCGATGATCTGGTATAACTCCAGTGTGGGATGGGTGGACGGAGCACCCACACCCAAGTATCGTCTGAACAAGCCCGAGGATCGTGAGAAGGAGTTCGCGTGGTGTGAGAAACTCGGTGTCGCAGGTGTGAAAATTGATTTCTTCTCAGGCGATAATCAGATGAATATGGACTATTGTCTGGATTTGCTGGAAAGTGCAGCTCGTCATCACCTGCTTGTGAACTTCCACGGGGCCACCATCCCCAGAGGCTGGCAGCGCACATGGCCGAACCTAATGAGTACGGAGGGCGTGTATGGTGCCGAGTGGTATAACAACGTGCCTACCTTCACGGCGAAGGCAGCAGCACACAATGCCACCCTGCCCTTCACCCGTAACGTCATCGGGCCGATGGACTATACGCCTTGTGCCTTTAGCGACTCACAGCATCCGCACATCACGACTCATGCCCACGAACTGGCACTGACCGTACTCTTTGAGAGTGGTCTACAGCATCTGGCAGACAAGCCCGAGAGTTTTCTGGCACAGCCGCAGGAGGTGCAGGATTTCCTCAGCCATCTGCCCAGTGTCTGGGATGAGACACGTTTCGTAAGCGGCTATCCAGGTGAGTGTGTCGTCATCGCCCGCCGCAGCGGCAATACCTGGTACATTGCAGGCATCAACGGCACAGATGAGGAGAAGGATCTTCCCCTCCTGAGCGGGAGGGTTCAGGGGTGGTCTGATCAGCCTCACATCACCGCTTTCCTCGATGCAGGAGAGCACCAGTGGCAGATACAGACCGTCACGCAACTTCCCGCAACAGTCACCTGCCGACCGCGAGGCGGTTTCGTCTTTGGGGTGAGATAGTATTCTGGCACGGATTAACACGGCTTTTAACAAAGACACGGCTTCCTATCCCTGTAGAAAGCCGTGTCCTTATTATATAAGGCCGTGTAATCCGTGCCCAAAAGCTCTTACTTGCTGAGTTTCTGCACGTATTTCACAGCTTCGCCGTCGCCTTTCAGCACATCAGCAAAAGCCTGCGGTTTGATGGTGACAGGACCATGCATGAACTCGGGAATATTGTAGCATTTCAAGAACTGACGATGGAAATCAGGATCGGCACAAGGTAACTCGAAAGGTTTTGAGCCTTTTCCATTCTCGTCGATATGCGCAATGAAGGGACGGGTATAATTTCCGTCGTCTCTGCGACTGCTGAACACCACCCAGCGGCCATTGCTGGACCAAGAGTGATAGCTCTCTGTATCCCGTGAGTTAAGTTCGGAAGCCGGACGTGCCGTTTTCTCCTGCAAGTTGAGCATCCACAAATTTGCATCATGATGCCAGATATGGAACACACCGTATTTCGCTATCGTGAACATCAGGAAGCGCCCGTCCGGAGAAATACGTGGGAGCGTGGCACTCATACCTTTCGAAGAAGCATTGAACACCAGTTCACGGGGTCCGAACTCCATGGTGACAGGATCGAAGCTCTTGCGATAGAGGTCGTATTTAGCCGTATCATATCGCTTGACAAATTCCACATTATGGTTTGTAGCCGAATCCGGGAACTCGAAATGCGCACTACAATAGTAAACGTACTTTCCGTCTGGGGCCCAGAACGGGAAAACCTCCATTTCATCTGGAGCGTTCTCGATATTTGTCACCTCATTTTTCTCCACATCGTAGGCAATCAGGTCACTGCCAAAATCATAAACCTCAATCTTATTGCGATGGGAGACGTGGAAAGCCTGAAGCGTCATATTCGTGGAGAAGACGACTATTGGCAAGGTAGGATGCCATGAAGGATAAACACCGGCTGAGAGGACAGAGTCATTTCGCATGTTGATCTTACGGATTTTGCCGTCGTAGGCTGTGACAGTGCCTCCAAGGTTGTGACGGGCATGAAACAGCATCCTGTCTGGATTGTATTGCTGATAGTTGTGGCAGTTGATACACTGTCCGGCAGCTCCATCCGTACAAAGCATATTATCATAAATAACACTCTCATCAAAGTTTTCCAGACAGCGCTGATTGATGGTCAACTCCTCATAATTGGTATAAGACGGAGATATGAGACGATAGCTGATGTAAGCATCAATGGAATCAGGTGACACCTGGATATTGAAGGGCTTGAAGCGTGTCCACTGGCCATCGTTGCAGGCGTAGGTCTCCACCTGTATGGCCTTACCCTTAGCTGCGGCCGTAAGCTCCTTCCAATCGTCGATATCGGGCTGTGCCTTGTCACCTCGGCAGATAATCTCCTCGTCTCCGAAAGAATAGCGTACCGCCATCTCCTCCGACGGGTCATCCATCTCGAAAGTCAACGGGGCGATATTGACAGGAACGGTCACATTCACATAATCGGGATAGATCTTCGGCAGTTGGTCAGATTCCGTGTAGTCCGTGGGTAACGATTGGCTGCAAGCGCATAGCATTAATAACGCGATGCTAAATGCTAAATGATAACTGATAAATGAAAAACTTATCAGATGTCTTCTGTATATCTTGGTAATCATCTATAAACTATAAACTTTAAACTATAAACAAAATATCAAACGCTCTTATTATTGGAAATAATAGTTGTAGAAATAGGTATTTCCAAAGAAGGGATAGAGAGCAACACGGCCTAAATCAACGGGCCGGCCCTTATACTGCGCCACCTCTTTCATAAAGGCGTCGTAGGATTTCTTGACACTCTCATCAATAGGCAAACTATCGATATTAGGCCCCTTCCCTGTCATCCCAAAGAAATAAGCCGCCTCTTGAAAGACACGGGGGATGGGACTATGAGGATGCTGTCTTGCATAATGGATAAAACGTGGCCAAAACTTCTTGTGATCCTTCTTCCAGAGAGTCGCAATAACAGCCTGCTCCTGGAAATAGGGATCGCTGGAGTCCTGACGTGAGAGTACAATTCTCACATAATTCTCCACATTACCGCTATCGAAGCCTAATGAATTGGAATAGTGCAGCATGTGGGTAATAGGCCCCATCTCACGGTCTTCTGCCAGCTGTTTAGGTTGATCCAGCAACTGTAACATATCATCAGCCCACTTGTCATGATACTTGGTATGGCGGAGCTCATACAGTATTTTGCGTGCAGCCTGCTTTTCGCCATTAAGTATGAAACATCGGGCCAGATACTTCTGTACCTCCACACGCCAACCGTACTCCACGCCATCTTCCATACACATGCGGTGGCAATCGTTGAGCATTCCATACTGATAGTAAATCATGCGCCCAAAGACGTGATATACCAGATTGAAAGGCATCGGGGTGTTTCCCAGTTTGTTCCCTCTGGGGAAATTGTACATTTCATCAAGCTGACGCCCTAATCTCCAAAGGGCGATGTCGTGCATCAGAACGATGGGGCGCGTAGGCTCTTCTTCGCCCTGCTTCACACTTTCGCGGATCACGCCCTCCCAGTCGGCGTCTTCTATTGAACGCTGCATGGCGAGTTCATGGTGGAAATTGGCATCCTTATACCAAAAGTGCCAGACACCTGCTGCAATAGCAACTACCAATAGCCCCTGCAGACTCCAATTGTAAAGAGGCTTTTGCAATTTGGCAGGTAATGCTTTCCGATAGAACAAAACCAGCAACAGGAAGAAACCGCCTAATATAAAATAAGGTGTATAATAGATCGGATAAGACTCCTTCACAATAAAAGCCGGCATGCCAGTTTTCCAGATATCGTCGATAAAGGTCTGGTAATAGACGTAACGATAACAGAACAACGGAACGGCGACGATGCAGAGCAGAGCTATGGCAGTCAGAATGACATTCTGCGTGCGGTTGTCAGAGAGACGCCATACCCAAATGCCCATGAGCAGGACGGCAGCCAAACCATAGACACCCATAAGCGGATAACCGAAAACCGACGCTACAACGATGGCAACGATTTGAAGCCACAGTTTTTTAGGCAATGAACGGAATGTCCACAGCATAGCGACAGCAGCAGTGGTACCAATAGTAGGCACAAAGAAATAGCCGCGAAATCTCATGAAGTAATGCCAGTAGCCAAGACTCATATTGGTAACGAGCAGGATGGCCACAGGTATCAACGCCAGTATCGCCCAATTATCTGCAATACGGAAGGTGCGCTTAGTAAGCCACATCAGCAGTAACCACCAGCCACACAACATCAGCACACCTATCCAAGGATAGAAAAAGAACTGCGTGAAATAACAACTGACATACGAAAGGAAACCTCCTGACACCACCATCTGCTCACGGAAAAAGTGAGGGGTGTCAAGAAATAGGTTGTACTGCTGAACCTTCCACAGAAGATCAGACTCGAAACAGAGTAGCGCTACAGCGATGAGCAGCAAAGCTCCGATCCACGGCAAGAATGGTATGACTCTTTTCATCGAATGATTTTTTTAATTGGATGCAAAGTTATATATTTTTCCTGAAACAATAGCATGAAAGGATAAAAACTTGTTATT
>CACYQO010000035.1 GCA_902776545.1 uncultured Prevotellaceae bacterium
TTTGTAGTCGATGCCTTCATCCTGGCAGTACTTGCGGAGGCTGCGCCCGCTTCGATGCTGGTTGAAGTCCTGCATCACTTTCTCGAAATATTCCTTTGTTTCCATACAATAAAAGTTTTAACGGAGGCAAAGGTACTAACTTATCCTAACAACGCCTTACGTTCATATGGTGGGTTACTCATAACATTGAGCAATTCCTTGCCCTTTCACTAAAACAGCATAGACGTCCTCCTTACGAAGTCTTTCAATCAGTTTTGCCACGAAATCATTCATGGCCATGTTTTGTTGTTCTAACTCTAATGCACTTCCTACAAACTGTAACACATCGTCTTGTGGAGCCTTAGCATCTACGATATGTTCGATACCCGCTGTTACCAGCCCGAGAACAGATTGTTCCTCTGCCAAACGATAGACCTCCTGGTAATCTATCTTTTCAAACGTTGCGAGCCGAACCTCTCCTTCCCAAAGTCCGGCTCTAACCAATGCAAAAAAAGCCTGCAGGTTATTATCAAGCTTCATCAGCCTTATCTAAAGCTCTCCAGAGTTACCTTCAATCCCTCACGGGCATCGACAGGCATCTTATCCACACCTAATGCCTTCTTTATTTTGGCATTGGACGAGACGTAATCTTCCGTCAACTTGCGCAGTCTTTCTGGATCTAAAGGTAAGTGCAACAGGCCGCCAATCTTGGCCACGCCATTCATCAAGCCTTTGGGCAGTTTCCAGATATGAGCTTTCTTGCCTAATGACTTACAGATTTCTTCTATCAATTCATTGGTACTCAGTGCCTCGTCATCACCCATATTATAGATACCGGAAGGCACTTCCTTTGTCAATACACCATTTACAGCAAAACAGATATTCTCTATGGAGGTGAATGTTCTTCGATTCTCAAATGCACCAAGTGGCCAGGGAATACCCTTCTTTACTACACCATACAACAAATTCAAGTTGCCTTTATTACCTGGCCCATGTATCATGCAAGGACGGAAGATATAAATGTCTTTACTCTTACTTCTTACATCTTCCATCTTATTTAAGATATACTTTTCCGCAGCAATCTTCGATTCACCGTAAGGCCCTACAGGTGCAGGCACAACGTCCTCAGTCAGTACGCCATCCACTTTATCAGCCGCAGCCTTAGCTGTACTAAAGAACACAAACTTCTTAATGCGATCATGCGCCAGGAAATAATCAAAGATCTTCTTGGTCAGCTCAGTGTTCACCTTAAAATACACATCAGCAGCATTCTTATTCTTTGTATCATGTGCTTTACCTGCTAAGTGAATAATGGCGTCAACATCTGTTATTTTACCAGTTTCTAATTCAGACCAAGAATATGTCTTAATTACGCCATCCTTTTCTGGGGCAATAATATCAAGACCAAATAATTCGTTCTTATCAGCCAAATATTTCACCAAGTTACTGCCCACAAACCCGTGAACACCTGTAATCAGAATCTTCATATTGCTTTTCTTTAATGCTCAAATTCTTGACTTTTTTGCTTTCCGTTTCTCCTCGAAATACATCTTCGGTACCATCATAAGATACCCGCCTACACGTTTCAATTGCTTCTTTGGCTCCTTAAAAATGCGCTCTAACCAAATAAAGCGAAGCCCGCCAATCTCTTTCTTATTGTTATGCAAGTCGCCAGTATAGAAGTTAAATGCAGCGCCAATACCAAAGAGAACTCCTTGATTCACGTATGGGAATATTTTCGAAATAAACGTTTCCTGTTTTGGAGCACCAAGACTAACCCAAACTATATCTGGTTTTATCTCGTTAATCTGCTTGGCAATACCCTCATAGTCAAACTGATCTACAGGTACAAACGGCACGTCAAGATGCTGCAAATCCACTTCTATACCTTTCCCCTTAACAAAGGTCTTAATTTGTTCCACTTTAGCCTTCGTGTTACCCACGAGCAAATGTTTATAAGGCCTCTCTATATAATACTCAAATAGCTCCGGACCATTATATGCATGATAGTTGGTACCATATATCTTATTTACCATCTTTGCGATAGAACTTCCATCGCAGGTATTGATGGTAGCATTCTTCACTATTTCACGGTACTTCAAGTCCTTCTGCGCAATAGTGATAACATTAGCATCCACCACACACACGTAAGCCTTCTTCTTCTCTTGGATATGTTTCTCAACAGTGCTCTTAAGCACTTCTGAGTCGAATTCAATATGGATATTAAATACGTCCATTCTCTTTATTCGTGTTTAAAATATAGTGATAAAAATTATTCTTGTTCTCTTTCGTTTTCTGGTCTATTCTAAATGCCAACTTATGAAAACTCACCCTCGAAGTCAATTTATTCCATTTCTCCTGATCAAACGTCTCATTCCAATGATGGAGAAGCGTCAAACTCCGCATACTATAACCATATGGCATGGCAGCTATCTCTTCCGGATATTCTTGTGCCACCATTGCAAAGAACAAATGGAATATGTAATAGTCCAATGTACAATTATAATCTTTCCAATAAGCAAAAAGCATATCCCTTACCGCCATCAGCACTTCATTATTGCTATAAGCAGAAATGAACCAATTACTGATACTTATATTCGTCGTAGTACCCTCTGGCGTATATTGGAATATAAATAGCGGCGCCTCAAGATATTTCTGTGCTATTTGTGTTTCCTGTGTGCTGAACCCAGTGCAAAGAACTGTCGAATCAATCCATGAGCCTCCATATTCTATAAGTAATTGTAGTCTCAGTAGGTCAGGGAACAGAGCCGGTGGGATTTGTTTTTTATTCCAACGCTCTACAATGTAATCTGGAAGTTGTATATATTGATTCCAATTCTCAGAATCGATAATTCTTATCTCATAATCTTTCAGATACTTCAGTAGTGACCTATGACAAGCCTTAACGATATTTGGAGCCTTCTCCAATCCTTGTAGCCAGCACCACCATATAACCTTCGGATGCTCATGTTTCAGTTTCTTACTCCTTACTTTTTTCTTCTTACATCGCAAAATAGACTCATATCTCATAACCAATACTGGTTCTATTTTGCGGAGCACCTCTGGATAAATAGTCTTGAAAGACTGCCGCTTATGTAAGCAACGAAAGAAACTCCTCACCACAACTGGCAGTACACCCAGTTTAGCATACTGCCAGACTAGTTTTAATCCTCCAAATTGTTTAAAACGTGTCGTGAGTTTTTGGAAGTCCATTACATTTTCTGGTCCAAATTTTTCCCCTTCTCCTCGTGCTCAAAGTTTGGGATAAACTCCTTAATGGCCTCCACCACCTGAGCCTTTGTGAAGTTCTCTTTGGCAAAGATACTTTCCAATTTATCAAAGAAACCATTCACCTCTGCCATTTCATGGCGAGTAGTCTGGCAGACAACACCTAACGCTGCGAAACGTTGCATATCGATCTTCTCACCAGGCACATAGAACTCTTCGTAGGCTTTCTCGCCTGTGGTATCTGAGCCAAAGTACACTGTAGGATATTTATTATCATTCCATCCCAGTGCAGCGGCCTTGCGCTTGGCTTCATCATCACTGTTGCAAGGATCCTTCACAAGACCATTCGCTGTAACGAACTCATCACAAATGCTACTGAAAGTGAGCATCTGGTCTTCACCCAGTTTTGGGAAAAACACTTCACCGCCATTACCAAGGATACAGGCCAACATACATATCTGACCAGATTCCTCAGGGCTAACGAAATAGCGCTTAACATCAGAAGGTGCGGCCAGTGGCTGTTTCTTTTGTAAACGATGAATCCAACCATCAGGCAGGGATCCATTACTAAATGCCACATTTGCGAAGCGAGCAGTTGTGACCTTGAAGTACTTATTATAAGCCATCACCAAATCCTCCATGATACGCTTTGATGCGCCCATGATATTCACAGGGTTTGCAGCCTTATCCGTTGAAACACAGAAGAAGTGCTTCGGTGGATACACCGTCAACAGGTCCATCAGTTTCTTCGCCTTGATGTCATTGTTCTCAATCAGTGCCTGCACGCTGTAGCGGTCTTTCTCGGAACGTACATGCTTATGTGCAGAGAAATTTGCAACTATATCAAATCCCTTCTCCTCATGGAAGATGCGCTCGAAGATTGGGTCTGCAAAATTCAACGTATAGCAGCGAAACTCATTGGGTACAAATAGTCCGTTTGTGCTTCGCACATCACGTACCAGTTCTGCCAATCCGTTCTCATTCAGGTCAACCACCACAACGCTCTTGGGTTCAAACCGCAGCACCGCCTTGATGAAACTGGAACCTATTGATCCTGCTCCACCTATAACACATATCTTCTTTCCCTTTATCTCAGCAATCAGTTTTTCTTTGTTCGCCTCAATATCTGGAGCGAACATACTGACTGGGCGAAAGGTTACGCTATCCGAAATGAACTTTTCTAGATTAAACATACTTATATTTTATTATTTACTATCTCATCAAAACCATTCTCGGCAAGTAAAACAAGTTTTTAGATGATATCTCAGAAACAGGTGACTGGATAGTGCCAAAAGCACATTTGTAACCTGCTATTTGAGCTTGCTTCATTTCGTTTTTAGACACATCACAATGCCATCCATAAGGATATGCCAAGTAATCAACATCTCGGCCTATCAACTCCGATAACACTTTTCGGGAATCAACTAGTTCTTCCATTGAATTCCCCACTTTACTGAGATGGCAATGTGACACAGTATGCGACCCAATCGTGCATAAAGGGTCTCTTGACATTTCCTTTAAATGCTCCTTTTTTATATATTCTTTTGTTCCAATAAGACCAGAGGCTACAAACAACGTATACGGTATTCCGAGTTGCTTCAGTATTGGATATGCATTTGTATAAACATCGTCCATTATATCATCGAAGGTTACAACAGCAAACTTTGTTTTATCCTTTGTTCGGATAATCTCTAACATCCTTTCGACAGAGACAAAAGTATACCCTTCTTTCCTTAACCTAAAGATTGTTGATTCAAATACCGCAGGTTTATGTTGACAACTGGCCATAGTGGCTACCTTTTCATTTGTTATATAATGGTACATTAACACAATGCCATGAACACGGCCAAAATGAGACATTATGTTCCAAAAAGACCGATGTATTAGATATATAACAATATCAAGATAATGTTTCAAATTGTTAATCATTTTATCTTAAGTTTTCGCTTCAGTCTGTTTCTGGCAATCATGACCATGAAACTAATATTACCTTTTACCAAATACCAAAGAAACTTACTATTGAAGCCTTTCTGATAGTACATGACTCTACGAGTTAGTCCACCATGCTTTGGTTTTTTTGAAGGCATAGTGGTATCATACAAGAATATATCATTACCCGAAAGTCCATTAATAATATTCAATTCCAGAGGACGTAACCATAAGCCGAAGCTCTTTATAACTTTGTACGGCTTAGGATTGACACTCAAATAATACCTTTTGTTGTATTTATTATCACGGTTACCATATAAATCAATACATGTATCCTCACGACTGACACCAAGCACATCAAATAGATTCAGACTATCACCATGAGAATCATATTTCATCAACTCCTCAAAAGGCAATGTTTGATAATCGCGTTTTCCATATAATAAAGTTGCTTGGAACCTAAGACTTTCGTCACTTGACAAACCATGCTCACCCGCATCTCCGAAATTCGTTGAGAGAGCGATGTTGGGATATATGGTATATTTATCATTCAATACCATATAGGCATCATAGAATTTAGACCACGCCTTCCCCCATTGTTTCTCTTTTTCAGGGACATCAAGATTATCCCAGTCAATTTCAGTTTTGTCATACCATTTTTTGAAAGCGTTCCACATATTGGAACTGAATGCCTCACCAGAGGTACAGACCGTTTGACAAGCTCTAACGTCCGCCCCGTTAGTTAGGCCATCACTTGGCAACCAACAAAAGCCATTCATTTCATTTTTATACATCCCGATGCAGGCCACCTTCTTACAATTTCCATATACATCCATCATATGCATCACATAATGATAGAAGTACTTGTTTAAATAAAGGTCATCTTCCAAAAGGATAACCCCCTTGAAATATTGCGTCAAATCTCCACAAGCCAGAATGTGATTTTTCAGCCCCATCCTTTCCTCACGTATAATAACATACTTATCACCGTAAGGCCATTCGAAGATGCGGGCATAGTTGTACAACCCTTCATCACCACTACAGTCTATACTAATAATCAAAGGGACATTGTTATAGCCTGAGTAATCTGCCTTTGTTAGATTCTCCAATAATCGACTCTGAGAGTCAAGCCTATTATATCCTATTGATACTATGGCGAATAATTCTCTATTTTCGGGGTTTGATAAATCTTTCATATATTTTATGCTCAATTAAATTTGTAACGAATAAAGATGAATACTTCAATGTTTTTATGATGTCATGCTTTTTCATACAGAAGAAAGCCAATGACTTATAGTTATACCACCGAGAGCCCATTCGTTGGTCAAAAGCATCCTTAAACTCATTCAAATAATACTCATGGCCAGCAATTCTTCTTCCGAGCCATTGCTTATCATAACGCATATGTGTTGATGTTCGCTCATAGATGTGATTAACATATACATTTACAAGTGACTCAGGTACATAGTCCACTTTCCATTTTTGACAATATCTTGCGCCCAATTCCCAATCTGTTGCTAAAGGACTATTAACATTCCAGCCACCTAATTCTTCAAAAACTGTTTTTCTGAATAAGAAAGTGGGCGTACCCGATACGGATGGTTTCTCTGCTGCCTCTACAGGGACGAACCCCCTAAGTTTTGGGTCATGAATTCTGATAACACTATTATTATTTGCGCTGTTGAAATATGTCATCCAACAATATACCATTCCGTACTCTTCTGATAAAGATTCAATCAATGCGACCTGTTTTTCAACCTTTGCCGGTAAGTATTCATCATCGCTATCCAAGAAAGTAACATATTTCCCCTTTGAAAGGGAAACACCATAGTGAAATGATTTTACTACAGGCCAATTAGTATCTAGTTTAATAAATCTCAGTCTGATATCATCATACCCATTAATCACATCATCTGTTTCATCATCGGATGCGCCATCCACAATAATATGCTCAATACTCCTGTAGGACTGATTTAAGACGCTATCTATACATCTGCCCAATAGTTTCCCTCTGTTTCGAGTAACCGTTATTACAGATACTAATGGTTTTTCCATAATTTTATAATACCTTTATCATTCGTAAATATTCTGGCCATTCACCCATGTCTTTCCACGAATGTTCACTTACGGGGAAACAGCCTACACGGCCTCCACGAGACTGAACCTTCTCCATCAAGTGTGTAATATGGAAGAACTCTCCTTCAGGAATCTCATCAATCAATTCGGAATTCAGAATATACACACCAGTATTCACCTGATACGTCTGTTCTGGCTTTTCCTTCAAGGCTGTCATTAATCCATCTTCACCAGTCTCTATCACACCGTATGGAATCTTGAAACTCTTCACCATAGTCACAATGGTCATATCGTTGTGATTGTTCACATGATAATCCCACACATCACGGTAATCCTGTTCGTTGATACTATCGCAGTTGCTGACAAAGAAAGGAGTAGTAATCTTTCCTTTAAGAAGTGAAACACTACCAATAGTACCAAGAGGCTTATCCTCCATAAAAAACTTAATGTTATACTTATGATCAAGCTGGCTGAGATAGTATTTCATCATGTCTGCCTTGTAGTTGACAGACATATAGAACCTATGACAACCTATACTCTCAAACTGATCCATAATGACCTCAAGAATTGTCTTGTCGCCCACTGGTACCAGAGGTTTGGGGATAACATTGGTAATAGGCTTAAGTCGAGTACCCTTACCACCTGCCATTATTACGACAGGCAAGTCTATCTTTGGGCGATTTGCATCTTCGGGCTTTTCAGGTAATAGTTCATCCCAGAATATTACATCCACAAGCTGGCCATTTGCATCAACTATTGGCATTAATTCTGCACGTTTCTCTAGCATCCAGCCCTTTATTTTATTGCGATCATCGCCTTCGCGTGCATACCGTTTCGTTTTATTGTTAATAACGTCCCTTATGGGGGTATCAAAAGGCTTATGTGCGATAATAGCTCGTTGTAGGTCACCATTAGTGATAATACCAACAAACCGTTCCTCATCAAACACAAGAAACAATTTCGTTAAGCCTTCATCCATCTTGCGCATGGCCTGAATGATGGTCGTATTGGCTTGGACTATTTTTTTACGTATTCTGTCTGAAAATTCCATGTCTGTTTATTATATTTCCCTATAGCCCAATAGTTTTACCCTATTATGCTCATAACTCTCAGGATATTTCGATTTCCATTGATCTACAATCTGCTCAAACACCCCCAGACTATATACCCGCTTTCCAATCCAAAACTCACCATTCTCCTTGGAGAAGTTTTGTTTGAAGTGAAGAAGCAGATCATCTTCAGCACCTGTCGTTCCACCACCGAAATGGAACCACTTACATCCACGCTCCTTAGCTTTTTGAATACCGTACCAAAGCACGGCATTGTTTGCTGCTATTTTATAGTAATTTTTGTCACGCCCAGAAAGATGGTAATGCGCATAGTCCTTACTAAACATGAACATAGAGCCTGCGATGGGTTTACCTTCGTATATGGCAAAACACAGCGTCAGGTTGTCACCAAAGGTTTCCTTGAATGTGTCATAATACTTGGGAGGGAAAAAATAGAAACCTTCTGCATTCACATTTCGCATCGTCTGGTCGTACATCTCGCGGAAGAAATTATAGTCTTGACTCTCCACGATGGTCAATCCTTCCTTTTCTGCCTTTCGTATGACATTACGGTTTTTTGAAGAGAACTGGTTCATCCATATCTCTTCTCCAGAGATTGTCAAATCGAGTTTCACGGTCTTTCGACTATAGAACGTCTGCATTTTCGGAGATGCCAACGTTTGATTGTCTAGTAGAGGATGGAATCGGGAGAACTCTGCAACAATATGTTGCTCCTGACAATACTGGTCAAATGTATCGTGAAATCGAGCAAGGAATTCATTATCCTTTGAGGATGTCACGATGCCATTATAGCCGTATGCTCCCTGGATGTCATAGTATTCATCATCCAACTCATAGCCAAGCTGGTTGATAGAATTAAGCAGGAATGGATAGAGTACAACCTTGCCATCCTCCTCATAGACAAAGCAACATGCTTTGCCATCTCCATTCTGCTCATAGAGGGCATAGTATTCAGGAGAGAAGTAAACATCCTGTTGGTCTGCTGGTAGCACAGACAACAGGCGGCTCCATTCCTCGGATTCTTTAAGTGTCAAGTTCTTTGTTACCATATTCTACTTGTTACAAACAACGCGGTACTCCATCCTAATAAACATTACTTCTTTGACTCTGCTTGATCACGTTTACCCAAAATTTTCTCAGCCATCTTCAACATGGGCGGGCCAATAAACTTACCGTCCTTAACAGCGACACCCTTACCCTCTGCTTTTGCCTCTTCGGTTAGTTGTACCATTTCTTCTGCCCATGCAATTTCTTCTTCGGATGGTGAAAAATACTGATTTACTAATGGTAATTCTTTAGGATTGAGCACCAACATACCCTCAAATCCAAGATTCTTGGAAAGAATAAGATTCTTCTCCAAATCTTCCAGGTCATGTACCTTGATATGAACTGTATCTATTGGAAGTACACCTGTTGCACGGGCAGCATTTACAATAGCGTTGCGTGCATAGAATATGCTCTGACCTTCAGGATCGTGCTTACCGCCAAGGTCTGTCACATAATCCTCACAACCAAAGGCAACAGCAACTACTCGGGTGCATGCGGTGCAGATTTCCTTGATCTCCACAATTGCACCAGCAGTCTCAATGAGCGGAATCAACTTAAACGTTCCAACAGGTATATTCTTTTCATACTCAATAGTCTCAAGGAGCTTACCAACGAAATATACGTCTTCCTCCTTTGTGCTCTTAGGATACATGAATCCAGTAATACCAGGAATAGTGAGCTGATAGAGGTCTTTCAGAAGCTCACCGCTCTCGCGGTCATTAACACGAGGGAATATCAATTTACCTTGAACTTCAGGCCTATTTACAAACTCCTTAATATTATTGCGAGCCTGTTGCTTGTCTACTACAGGCACAGAATCTTCAATATCTAGCAATAACACATCAGCATCCCTGCGAAGTGAACTATCCAACAATTTCTGATTATGCGCAGGAACAAACATCAAACTGCGCATCAAATAATTTTTTTCCATTATTTTATTTTTATGTCTCTTTTCTTAACAAGAACATTACGACGGAAGGAGATGACATCCTCGCCGCGCTGATTATAACCAATGGTCTCAACATAAATAATACCACGGTCTGGTTTTGATTTTGACTCGCGTTTGCTGATGATACGAGTACGTGCATAGATAGTATCCCCAATAAAGGTTGGAGCCAGATGCTTAACGTCCTCATAACCAAGGTTGGCAATAGCCTTACCGCTAATATCAGGCACTGTCATACCTACTACCAACGAAAACACTAATGTACCTACCACAAGTGGCTGACCATGTTGGTTATGACTGGCATAGTCCACATTAGTATGTACAGGGTGATGGTTCATCGTCAAGAGCGAGAAAAAATTATTATCACTCTCGAAAATGGTCTTGGAAAGAGCATGTTTTATCTCTTCTCCCTCTTCAAACTCTTCAAAATATAATCCTAATACAGACTGATTCATATTACCTTACTACATGATTAAGTTGTTCCTTCTCTTTAGCAGGATTGCCAAAGGCAATGGCACCATCATGCAGGCTCTTTGTAACATTGGAAGCCATACCAACGATACAGTCATTGCCAATAGTCAACTCGTTGCGCAAGCAACTGTTAAGACCCACAAAATTCCTATCACCAATATGCAAGCCGCTTCCTACACATACCTGCGCTGCAAAGAAATTGCTATTGCCTAAGGTTGTGTCGTGTCCTATCAATGTGCCAGAATTGAAGGTGTTAAAGTTACCAATTACCGCATTGCTATTGATGACACCATTAGCTAACACAACGTTACCATAGCCCATCTTGGCACTACCTGCCATATAAGCAAAGGGATGGATGAAGTTTGTGTATTTCTCCAAAGGGAGGTCTATTCTATCCCTCCAACCACAACGCTCTGCTATTGCATCCGGGCGGTACAACTGGAAAATGAACTTTACATCATCGTACTTCAGATACTTCTTTTTCATTTCCTCATAGTCCTGGAACAAGATGGGGCGACCCAAGACTTCTGTCATAGAAGGATCCCAAAATGCAAAACCAAGAAACTCTGCATCGTAATTACATTTCTCTATAGCATGAATCAGCTGCTCAGCAATGACCACGGCGGTTCCTTTGCCGCCAATCATAATTATTTTTTCTTTCATTATTGTAACAATTTTATTATTTCATCCATTTCTTTTCTACCATATCGTTGGTCAATTATTAGGGAGAGTTCCTCTCTATACATTTGATCACCTCGTTTTATATTCAATCCATCTAAAGGCCAATGAACAGGACAGAATATTTCTTGCTTGAACATCGCCTTACGAACAGCGTCTCGGTTCTTCAATACGATAGGTATGAAAAGTGGAACATGATTTTCTGTAAGAGATAGTAGTGGGCTTATACCTATTTTCTTTAATTGCTCTATTAGATACTGTGCATTATTGACTCTTCGAACTTTTACCCTCTCTTCATCAACGTAAGAATATAACTTCTCTGCAATAAGGCTCATGCCGCACTCTAATTCATCATCTATAAGAGATTCTCCTTTCTCAAACATCTCTAAATAAATGTTATCATTGAAGTTACCCTCTCTCATTGATTTCAACAGTGCTGCAGCTGCCTTATATTGTCCAAACATATTTGGTCTCTCAACTTTAGGCAGATTGTGCTTTGTCTTAACCAACCCACCATCAGGTACGGCAAAGGTCTTACGCAAACTTGTGAATTTAAAATCCACATCACCAAGAGGTTTCTTAAACTCGTAATAGGCCTGTACATCGTCCTCTATGACAATGGCCTTCTCGTCTATACTACGAATCGTATTTATCTGCGAACTTAAATCTTTCAGCCCATAATAGTTGATCAGCAGTACGACAGAACCTTTCTTATACAATTCCGAGAAACTTTTCTCCTCCAATTCCAACTGTTCATCAATTGTATAAAAGGAATAATCAAGTCCAAGTTTTTGCACAGGTACAAGAACAGAACTGCACAAATAATCTGGCAGTAGAACTGAGGTTACACCTTTTTCTTGTTTCTGATACTTCAATATCTGGAACAAAGCAGCACGTCCTGATGAATAAGCATATACATCAGGACTCTCTAAATGCCAGTTTTCAGCATTCAGAATGTCCGTGACTGCTATTGGAAACTCGCCGCCTATCATAAATCAAAATTATAGACTACGTACACTACTTGGAATGTTAACAACACGGTCAGCAAAGAAGATGGTATTCTCCAACCCGTCATTTTCACAATTCTCAAACATGGGGAGCCTGTTCATGAGTTCCCATATAGGTCGAGTCATCACGCCATTATCGTTGGTTTCCTGTAAGAACTCCAACTGTTTGTCATGGTCTGGCAGGATAACTACATTTAGCCAATAGTTAGAGAAGCAATTCTCAGGTTCTGTAAAGAATTCAATACCATCCATATTCTTGAAATATTCTGCGTATGCAGCAGCAGTAGCACGCTTATCTGCCACATAAGCATCAAGGTTCTCCAACTGAGCACAGCCAAGGGCTGCATTGATATTGGGCATACGGTAGTTATAGCCAATATGGTCGTGGTGGAACTCCCAGCGGTGAGGTATCTTTGCCTGTGTCGTGATATGCTTGGCGTATGCGCCCAGTTCTTCATCATTGAAAAGCATCATACCGCCACCACCAGTGGTGATGGTCTTATTGCCATTGAAGCTGATTGCTCCTATCTTACCAAAAGTACCGGTGTGTTTGCCTTTGTATTTGGAACCAATGCTTTCAGCTGCATCTTCTACCAATTCAATATACCACTCTTTGCAGAGTTCCGCAATTCCCTCAATGCGTACAGGATGACCAAAGGTATGCATGGGTACACATGCTTTGATTCTACGACCTGTATTCTTGTTGTAGCAGGCATACTCATCCTCTTGGAAAGCAAAATCGTGGCTCTTATCCAATTCATTGATACGGGAGTTCTTACGCACCTCTGCATTCTTTTGTAGCCACTCCTTCATAGCATCAGGAGACAAGCCCATTGTTGAACGGTCAACATCAAGGAATACTGGATAAGCGCCAATGTAACTCAAAGCATTACAAGTAGCAATGAAAGTCAATGCCTGCGTTAGAACCTCATCATCACGTTTTACACCCACGAGCATTAAACTCATATGGAGCGCATTGGTACCGCTTACACATACAACGGCGCGCTTTGCGCCTGTATATGCAGCCATGTCCTCTTCAAAGCGGTCAACAAACTTACCTACAGAACTTACGAACGTTGTATCAATACACTCGTTGAGATATTTCTTCTCATTACCAATGAACTTTGGAACACTCAACGGTACATTCTGTAATCCATAGAGGTCTTTTATAAAATCAATTGTTTTCTTGTACATAATCACAAAAGCGATTAAATAATAAAGCAACGACTGTTTTTTATATATGCTCTTCCACTCCACGGAAATGCACATTCAGTTCATGGAGGTGCTCCAACAAAGTTCCAAGAGGTGTACCCTTTGTCATCTCTGAAAAGGCATTCACGTCCTTTGGGAAGCACTTGCCACCATAACCGTACTTGCCATCGGGACCAGGTACGTAGGTATGGGTGTCATTGATATAGCCAGAAAGGAGGATACCTGTATGCACCTTGCGCCAGTCTGCACCCATCTGCTCGCAGTACTCACGGCAGGCATTAAAATAGGTCACTTTATAGGCTCCGAAAACATTGTGCATATACTTAGTCAACTCAGCCTCTAATGGAGTCATCACTGTGAACTTCTTACCCACAAAAATCTTGGTTAGCAGTTCGTGAGCACCAGTGAACACCATAGTCTGCTTTTTAAAGTCCTCGATGTGGGTACGTTCTGTCAGGAACTCGGGCATGTAGTGTACCTTATGGCCAGTTTCCTTAGAAAGTCTGTCACTGGTGCCAGGCAGAATGGTAGTACGAACGAACACTGGCACATCAGGCAGGTTTGTAATCAATTCTTTCATCAATGTCAAATCCTGTGTGCCATCATCCTCTGTAGGAACATGGATCTGCAGGAAAGCAATGTCTATGTTACTTAGGTCATCATTGTATCCCTTGTAAGGGTCGCTGATGAACAGTTTACACTCTGGGTTGTTGTGTTCCAACCAATCTTTGAGGGCTCCACCGACGAAACCACATCCAATAATTCCAACGTTAATCATATTATTTTCAGTAAAATTTTAATCATTTTTTTAACTACCGGTTCTTGATGAGATAGTTAGATACTACCCGCAATCTTTACGCGAATATTTTCCAGCCGTTATCGCTTTAGTTATTGCATCATTCATCACGACAAACTCTGCCTGCATCTTCACGGTGATGATGTGTGTAGATTCCTGACCATAACAGAATCCTACTACAAAGAGCTGTATTAAAACGCATAGAATGAACATGTATACTTGGCAACTAAACGACGAAACTATCAACCGACTAAACTCCTTCAGTCAATCTCTGGTAAACTTTCCACCTTATAGTTCCTCGTATTCATCACTGTATTGAACGACCGTTTCATAACACGGAACAACTCCTTTACAGATAACATATTATAGACCCTGTATGCGAAGTTACAAGCTAACGATGCATCATAGATATTCTCCATCCCCACTTCTTTACCCGCGAACATCACTGAACGCTTCGTTACAATAAAGCCAGAAAAAGCACTGGTACGAACCACCTTACGCTTTGTTTTCTTATACAATTCATCATAGAGCGACAACAAGTCGTGTTGCTTGGCTATTTCACGAAGTATTTTTAGTTCACGAATCAGTACCTCGTTCTCCCATTGTCCTTTCACAAATATCGAGAATGTAACACGCAAAAGGTCTTCCCATTTAAACATCGCAAATTTACCCGGCCATCCTGGCAGGTCGCGGGCGGTCAGCAGGTAATCTGCTGTCATCAACGTCTGGAGTGGACTGTATGGTTGCGACGCGAGTTCTTTATGCATCGTCCTACGGATATTGTCATTAAAGAACTCCTGTGCCTCTTTCTTTGACTGCTCGTCCTTACGCTGGTAGTTCAGTCCTTGCGACTTCTTGCTGTTTCCAGCAATAGCTAGAGGTTCGTCAGTGAAGATATACTTCTCTACTTCACCAGCCAACACCACACCACTAAAACCGTCTGGCGTAGGACAATAATAGAAATAGCCATCTGGTGTACGGCTCTTCACCCTGTCAACAAGCTCAGTAGAGGCAACCCCCTGCATATAGAACATCGGGCACTCAGGTATTTGGTAACTAAACGTTTGGGCAATCTTGTTCAGAAAATCCTCTGACTTTACCCAGCGATACCCTTTCCCCTTGACTTTTGGAATAATAAAGCGAGATGTATCCTTATCGTCCATTGCATAGGTAAACAAAGGCGTACGCCAACACATCAGTTGGGTCCCCGTTTCTTTAATGATTTCATTCATTCGCCAAAAGCATCCAGGAACCAGTCCATCGTCACCCCCCAATGCCATCACAAAACCAGGGCGTACGGCGGATAACGCACTCTCAAAATTTTCTCGCATTCCAACATGTTTCTCGTGTGCTATCAACTTAATACGAGGATCTTTCTTCTGTAACTCCCGAATCATTTCCACAGAGTTGTCGTCCGAGCAGTCATCAGCCACAATAAACTCACAATTAGGATAGTCCTGTATCATACAGGTCCGAAGGGTATGTATCAAGTATTCCGCACGATTTTTCTGCGGAATAATTACAGTAAAAAGAGGATATCGTTCTTGCATTATTGTACTCTAAAAATTATTGTTTTAACAGTTTCTCGTAAGCATCAATGTATTGCATAGCCATTAATTTAGGACTATATTTTTCCTTCGCCTTGTCAGATATTTTTCGATGGTTAAAGTCAATGGTCAGCATTTCCTCAAGGGCTTTTGCCAAAGCTGGCGTGTCAGCCTGTTCAACAAAGCGAGAGTACTCGGGAATGGATATTGATTCAGGGCCACCAGCCTTAAACCCCACCACCGGGGTTCCACAACAAAGAGACTCTGCCGTGACCATAGAGAATGTTTCCTTGCGTGAAACCAGAACCGTTAGATTAGCCCCCGAATATAATTGTGCCAACTCATTCTGATCTTTTGCCTTGCCCCACAAATAAATATTTGCTGGTAAGTCTTCTGTATTGGAAGAACTTGTGGAAACAACAACAAATTGCTGTTTAGGCATCATTTTTGCCAACTCTACCATATACCACCCTCCTTTTACATCACCCTTATTCAAAGGATTAAAAGCAGCTGTCACCCAAACGATATATGGTTTGTCACCCAAACGTTCCTTGACTACAGCTACTTCTTCGTGCCTGTAAAATGTATTGACATCAAGTCCATTAAGTGTAACACTACAGTCAAATCCCTTCGTGATTGGTGACTGGTAGAACCTGTCTCGCGTCCATGGAGAAACTGCTGTAAAAGCAAGATTCTCCGGTTTGAAATAGGAGAATGCCTTTTGCATAAGCTTCCAATTCCTATGAGTATTCCCGCACACATAAGCGCCACCTGTTGCATAAAATTTGTTGGGACAATTGCGACATTGATTTGTCTGCCAGTTCATACAGTCGTAAGCGTAACCACAGGAACCCGTGAAATACAACTCTGCATGATTGGTAATTATTGTTTTAATTCTGTTTTGACCTAACCACCGCAGCAAATAATATAAGTTAATGTAATTGCAATGGAGTAAATGTAAATTTACTATATCCGGCTTTTCTTTTTCAATAAATTGAATCAAACGCATGGCGGCTTTTGTACTTCCACGGAAACGAGATACTCCAAATCTGTGAAGTCGCCAATAAAACTTCTGCTCAGAGGGCTTACAAAAAACCATAACTTTATCGGAACCATAGCTTTTGCCTGCCGCAACGCAGGCTGTATGCCCTTGCCGCTCGAATTCATTTTTTAAATCGCGGGCAATAAAGCCTGTACTACCCCAATTATATACCCAATTAACTATCAGTATTTTCATAAGATAATATTAAGAAGATTTCCATCCATTATTTGATAGCGTACTTGTTTTTGAAAATGATGATTCTCGTTTTAGAAACTCCAAAGAGGATATATATAAAAAAAGAAGTGCATGAAGAAACATAACAGAATAACCACGGTATACAAAAAGAGCGACAATAATAAAAAGCCAAAGCCCTAGATATGAGTATTTAATTTTAAGCCCTCTGACCAAGAACCACACATACGCTATAAACGCCAGAAGACCATAGCGCATAATATATGCCCGTGAATCGACCGATGCACCAAAATCAAATCGACTAATAAAATCTTCTCGATATCCAAAAAGAACATTATCCGAATTCCAAAAATCAGTACTCCATACTTTCCTCAATTCATCATTTGCTCTGTTATAACCTGACAATCTTCCGTCTTCAATACTTAGACGACTACCTATCATCGTATTCACTACATTATCTGATTCTGTATTTAGATATAAAAATAACCCCACAAAACTCACCACAAGTAATAAATAATACCATTTACCACGTCCTTTCTGCGCCATATATGGAATGAGAGCAATAAAAAAGAAAAGCCAGCCAGCCAATGAAAAAGAAGCAAATAGAGAAACGAGATATATCTTGTTATGAAACTTACGCAAGTTAAACCTATATAGAAAGAGCATTATGACACACAAGCAAGCAATATAACCTGGCTCTAGAAAGATTGAACAAAAGCGAGGAACGAGACTCGCCGTAATATGAGTATTCCTAATAAAAACAAAATAATTATCAAATTCATATGTCGTTTCTCCAGGTGCATCCAAATGAACATGAGGCAATGGCATTCCTGCAAGATGTAAATACCAAAAAAGCAATGAAATACCCAAAATCCAGTAAAACATTTTATTAAATGATGCCAAGGTAGCGATTCGTAATTCCTGGCTAGCGCACATAAATACAAAGAAGGGTACACAGCAAATGAAGGTGGTCAAGAATGCATTGAAATTACCCACTGTTCCCAACATGGCGGCAACCATCAATACTAAAAAAATGCCGAAGTCCCTTGCTTTGAAACAAAAAGACCTAGGAGAAAAAGCATAAGATAGTGTGGATAATACTATATCTAATGCGATCAAAACATGCTGGTCTACATAGAAATATACAAACCATGGCCTCAACGAAATGAGCATCAATAGATTAAACATTAAGATGCTCTTACGTTGAGAAGATATTGGAGAATATGATATGTTTGAAAGCTCCATAATTAAGAGTTGATACATGAATTGTTTTAATAAACTGTTATATTTTATTACAGAAATAGAGTCAATAATTTATCTCATTACATCATAATATATAATGATTATATTATTGAGTTCTGAGATTCTCTTCATACTATTCAACCAGCCGCACCTATATTATATCATCTCGGTAACGTTTGTTCTTCAAACAACTAACAAATCCTATTAGTGTCTTTTTTTCTTCAGTAGTCACAGCAAATAGAAATCCTGCTATAACCATTCCTATCGAGGTAGCCACACAAGTGAGCATTAAACGAATAAAACCTTCTTTCGCAAACAAGACCATCGAAACTCCGAAAAGAAGCATGACAAGGGTTGTACCTATAATGGGTAATATTACATTTATGACAAATTCTTTTACCTCCATCCCGCACTTTTTTTTGGCATAATATATAATCACTACATCACCTGCTATACCCCAAAAAACAATCATAGGAATATAAAGCCATACTGGCCCACCTCCAATCTGAAAAGCAATCCAAGTCAGTAAAATGGGCATGATATTCATTACACTCTTCCAAATAGCATAGTGCTTGATGTCGCCTTGTGCATAAACAGCCGTCGCAGCACTACTTCCCATTTGTACGATTATGACCTGCACCAATTGTAACACAACAAATATGGCTGACCAGTCGGGAACTTCTTCTAGCCAAATACCCAAAACATAATTAACCTCAAGACAAAGAGGAACCCCAAAAAACAGAGTAATCAATGAGGAAAATTTGCAACCTGCAATAGTCGCGCGATTCATTGCAGCAATATTCTTTGACCCGGCATTTTTCGTGATTACTGGATTCAGGGCTTTTTTCATGCTCTCGGAGAAATGTGACAAAGCTCCATTAATCTGTGTTGCCACACCATGGGCTGCATTTAAAACTGTTCCAAAGAAATGATTCAGAACGATACTAATACCTTGAACTGAAACCATGCTCGTGATTGCTGTCAGAAAATTCCACCCAAAGAAGCCTGCAATCTGTTTCACCACTGAACTATCCCAATACTTTCGCGGGTCAATGATACATTCGTCATAATGACGGTGGCAGTACACTTTCATGATACTGAGTGTTATAAAAGGAACACAAGCCATCAAAATCCCATATATGATTAATTTGTCTTTTGAGGTATAAACGCAAATGAAAGCAATACCCAACCTCAATAAGGCCTCGAATATTCCAACGACTGAATAATACAGCATATTCTCGTGGGCATTCATCACCGCATCGTAAGGAACGTTGATGACAGTCAACACTGTGCTGAAAATAAGACAGAGGTAAACAACAATAGCCGCAGATAGTCGGTCTGGCTCAATATTTAAAATGCCATGAAACAATGGGTACATGACGGCTAAGAGTAATATAACAGTAGCAATAGCAATGAATATGTGCAGAACTATACTTACATTGAAAACAGTACGCTTCTTCAGCATTTGCCCCTCACCCTCAGCGTATGACATAAAGCGCTGGGTAGCATTGGCCATCGTCGCATTCAAAAAACCCATCATGGCTATAGCACTGCCAACGACATTAAAGATACCAAAGTCGGCAGCCCCCAGCGATGCCAATATCAAGCGAATTGAGTATAACGATACAAACATCGATATACCCATCCTGACATAGAGGTATCCAGTATTTTTTATTACTCTTGAGGAGGTAGACATATTTCTTTAATAATTTTAGACGAACAAAAACTGTTATGTCCAATAGGCTATGAACGTGTGATGTGATTTCCTCTTTTCTTCAGGTGGCAACTGCATATAGTCTGAGCCATACATGTTCCGCAAGTACTCATCATATCCCACGGGAGCAGGGTAGTTTTTTCCTTCGAATGTTACGTTATAGGATTCATCAAACCAACTTTTCTGATATCTCTCCCCAAGACCATAATGATAAAGTGTAGTTATACCACAATGTTCGGTATCTTGATTATTGTACCTTTGAGCACATTCAGATAATTGGTGTACAATTTTTTCTACAGATGTAATCCCCAACCATTCTTGAAAACGATACATTAAAATGATAAGATTATGCACAATCGTTCTTAATGGTGTAGATGCTTTAGAGTATGATATAATATGTTTATTAAGCTTCTTTTGAATACGAGCTATTTCATTCAAATACCGAATAGATTCGGTTTCATCATCAGGGAAATTATCTAAGGGAAATACATCAACATCCACTCCAATAACTTGAAATTGTTTTCTAAAAGGCTCAAGTTTTAATGTCCTATTATCAATAACCTTACCAAATGCATAGGGAAAATGAGCTGTATTATTATTACATAGGGCTTTATATATGCCATTTTGTGGCCAAACTTTAAACAAACGTTCGTAGTCTTCACGTGGCATCATAACATCAATATCGTCATCCCATGGAATAAAACCCTTATGACGAATTGCACCAAGCAATGTGCCAGCAGACAAGTAATAACGGAGGTTATTACGACTACAGACTTCGTCAATATAACCGAGAATACTTAAATTACATAACTTTCTTTCATTTTTTGTCATCCTTTTCATAACTGTCACATTTGTTTATATTTAAAAACGTCCCAAGATTACATAATGACTATTTATAACAATAACCACCATTAATATCTATCAGTCTACCATTAACAAAAGGATTGCCAATACAGAAACGGAAAGCATCAACAATTTCATAAATGGTTGCAAAACGAAGAGTTGCCGTTTTCTTGTAGATATTCTGTTTGGTATATTCTGGTTTTTCGTTCTGCCAAGGAGTGGCAACAAATCCAGGAATAATTGCATTTACCTGTCCCCTCAAACTCCTTGACGAGGTTCTTTGCCAAAGCACATACAGCTGACTTTGTGACACCGTATGAAAGCACTGTCGCATGAGGATGCACAGCCATTTGTGAACCAGTAAAGAGAATACGACTCCCAGCTGGAATAATTGGATAGAACTCCCGTATGTAGTGTGAGTTAACGACCATCTCCATCTGTTTGTCCCAATCTGCATCAGTCGTTTTAGTGAAAGACTTGCGGATGCTCATACCTGCATTGCAAAAAAGGCAATCAAGATGGTTGTTTTGGCTCATCACATAGTTAATGAAAGCATATACCTCATCTCGTTTGGTTTGATCCACAAGGTGAGCCTCGTAGTTCTCTATCTTATCTGTAAACTCAGGGCCAACATAGGTAGCAAATACATAGTAGCCTTTCTCAACCAACATTTTGGCCACACTCAGCCCCATTCCAGATGTTCCACCAGTTACTACTGCAAATTTCATAAAATCAACATTATAATTCAGTTACGCTTTCACCATTACGAAATTTTTCAATTATCTCAGCTATAGCTACGCTTTCTCGTCTTCGGAATTTGTAGCAACTGCGACGGTCATTCACAATCATAGAGAGGAATTCTTGTATCTCATAGCGAAGACCTTCTCCATCATAGCTATAGAAGTATTTTTTGTTTTTGGTCTGATCCTCATAACGAACCTCAAAATAACTGGTGAGCCACCAAGGAGCAGGAACATATACATACCCTTTCGTTCCAGAGATAACAAGGTTACCTTCTGTCTTCACTCCAATACCAAGCGTAAAAGAAGAAGTAGCATGAGGATAGTTAATAACACCTTTGGTATAAATATCAACACCATTCTCTCGTTTTGTATGGAAGTTTATATCCTTCCAATCTAAGCCAAGAAGCTTGACGATAGCCATAACAGTAAGAGAAGCATGTTCAGTCATAGCTCCACCTGCTTGTTCTGCGTCCAACTCTCGCGTTGGAGCTGCTACCATCTTACTCAGCGATGCTTTTACATCAACCACATCACCAATAATACCACTCTTAATCAGTGTAACTATGTGACCAAAAGCTGGGCAGAAAGCTGTCTTGTTTGCCTCCATCAATACAAGATCCTTTTCTTCTGCCAAACGGTATAGTTCAACTGTCTCATCTTTCTTCAGCGTAAACGGAATCTCACAAAGGACATGCTTCCCTGCAAGAAGACTTCGTTTGATATAGTCATAGTGTGTTAAATGAGGAGAGGCTATATAAACAACATCAACCTTTTCGGCAAAAGCATCAAAATCAGTATATGCTTCCATCTTGTGTTTCAATGCAAACACTTCTGCCTCATCTCTACCTGGATTCAGAACCGCTACAGCTTCTGCACCATTCACCACTTTTGTTTCTGGTACAAATCGATTGGCTATACGCCCACTACCTATGACTCCTATCTTATAAGTGTCTTGACTTTCTGCTCGCAACATTGTAGAAGATATACCCTCTGTTCTGGGAAGATATACCACCTTACAATACTCATTTAAATAGTCGAACTTCCCAACCCAATCACTTCCAATTGCAAAAATATCCACATCGTATTTCTGGATATCATCAATCTTCTGACCTAGATAGTCTTCAATGATTACCTCATCTGCATACCCTGTAGCTTTTACCGCTTCAACACGTTCCAGCACGTTGTTGCGAACGTTCAATTTCCCTCTTCCTCTGTCATAGCTGTCACTGGTGACACCCACAATAAGATAATCACCCAGCTCTTTCGCTCGGTGTAGTAAATTGATGTGTCCTTGATGCAGCAAATCGTAAGTGCCGTATGTAATTACTCTGGTCATTAATCTATAACTTAATTATCGGTCTTAGATATACTTAAAAATCATATTTATAAAATACTGTATGGTCATCTATAACGATACAATTATCCAGAGCACCTATCATTATAGGTCCTATTACAAAATTAATCCTATTTCCTCCACACCATCTTGTTGATGATTCCTATATAACTCTGAATCAATTTGATAACCTTAGTTGATACATTCTCATCCACGTATGCAGGAACAGGGCAAGCATCGTCACCATTAACGTGCATAGCTACGGCTAATTCGACAGCCTGACAAACAGCCTCCGAGGTAATAGAACCAATGGTGAATACGCCCTTATCCATTGCCTCCGGACGCTCAGTTGATGTTCGGATACTTACAGCAGGGAATCCAAAGAAAGCGCCCTCCTCAGGAACAGTACCACTATCACTCACCACACAGAAGGCATTTTGCTGAAGCTTATTGTAATCAAAGAACCCCAACGGTTTGTGCTGAATAACCTTCTCGTTGAATTTGAAACCACGCTTCTCAATCATCTTCTGACTACGGGGATGGCAACTGTAAAGTACTGGCATATTGTAGGTCTCAGCCATTGTGTTCACAGCATTCATCAAAGAGAAGAAATTAGCTTCTATGTCAATGTTCTCCTCTCGGTGAGCAGAGAGCAGGATGTATTTGCCCTTCTCCAGTCCAAGATCTTCCAGAACTGTGCTGGCTTCAATTTGAGGAAGCACGTCTTTCAAAACTTCTGCCATAGGAGACCCCACAACGTATGTGTATTCTGGCTTAACACCTGTATCAAGGATATAACGGCGTGCATGTTCGCTATAGCATAGGTTAATGTCACTAGTTACATCTACCACCCGACGAATCACCTCTTCAGGAAGATTCTCATCCTTGCAGCGATTTCCTGCTTCCATGTGGAAAATGGGTATCTTCAGACGTTTTGCAGAAATAACGCATAGGCAGCTGTTCGTGTCGCCAAGAACGATAACGGCATCTGGCTTCACCTCTGCCATGAGTTCATAGCTCTTGGATATGACATTACCCATGGTCTGACCAAGGTTATCACCTACTACACCAAGATAGAAATCAGGCTCTCGCAGACCAAGGTCTTTAAAAAAAACCTCATTCAGCGTATAGTCGTAGTTTTGGCCTGTATGAACCAAAACCTGGTCAAAATACTTATCTGCTTTCTTAATAATGGCAGACATCTTTATGATTTCGGGACGCGTGCCCACGATGGTCATCAGTTTTAACTTTCTCATGTCTTACAGATTATAGTGAGGATACATATCCTTGTGTTTCTTTACCCACTCAGCAAGTTCTGCTACCATTAGCTCATAATTAGGAATAAGGTAACTAAATTCAAACTTGGTTCTCTTTAGAGATTTATCCGCATTCACACCTTCAACAGGATTGATAGTGATACTATCATCGCGGAAATAGTGGTTGAACAATTTGCAAAGTTCATACTTGCTAATGCCATGATCCGGTACAGTATTGAAAAGACCATGAGCCTTTTCTTTGGCAGCCTGTTCCATAGTCTTAGCAAGTTGGAGTGTTGTCTGACCTGTCCAAATGGCCTTAGTATAGCCATTAATCTGGCCTTTCTGATGCAGGAACCAGTTCAACAGACCAATACCATTAGGGTTAATGTCGGGACCTACAATGCTGTTACGAAGGGTTATGTTCTTGTCATCATTCAGTTCACCAAGGGCCTTGCTCCTATCATAGAAGGTAGTACCGTCCTGAAAATCATCTTCGGTATAAGATCCTTTCTTGCCTGAGAACACGCAGTCAGTACTCATGTGGATCACCTGCGTATCAGTCCCCTCTGTAGTCTTGGCCAAGAAGTGTGGGAAATAACTATTTAAGAAAGCAGCCAGTGCGTGATTATTTTCAGCAAACTGATTCAGTACACCAATACAGTTGATCACACTGTCATACTTCCCTTCCTTAATCACTCGGGCAATGGTCTCTGTATCGAAAGCATTTCCTGCAAAACTCTTGATATATTTTGATTCCTTGAGGTCAAAACCATAAACCTCATGACCTTGCTCCTGAAGATATAAGCTGATGGTATGACCTGCCATACCGTTGCAGCCACAAATGAAAAACTTCATATTAATGAATAATTAATGTTCAATTAATGGAAATTCGTGTTCAAAACTACTCACTGCGATAGTCACGAGCCTTTGCACGAGGCTGCAATCCAAGATCTTCACGGATGAAGTTTAGTTTCAACAGCAATTCCTTCATACCATCTACATCCAGACGTTTGGTATTGTGAGAATGATACTCTTCAACCTGCTCTACTTTATGGTCACCCTCGGTGAAGAATTTGTCATAGTTCAAGTCACGATTATCACAAGGGATACGGTAGTAACCGCCCATATCAATGGCTTTAGCCATTTCTTCACGAGTTACCAGTGTCTCATAGAGCTTTTCGCCATGACGTGTGCCAATAACCTTTACCTCTGTCTCACCATACTTAGGATCAATCTTTGCGTATGTCTGCTTCAAAGCCTCTGCCAACACATCGAGTGTAGCGGCAGGTGCTTTTTGAACAAACAAATCACCATTTTCTCCATGAGTAAAAGCATAGATGACCAAATCCACTGCATCATCCAGTGTCATCATGAAGCGCGTCATGTTGGGATCAGTGATGGTAATAGGCTTACCCTCCATCATCTGCTCCACCCAAAGGGGTATCACAGAACCACGACTTGCCATCACATTACCGTAACGTGTGCAGCAAATAGTGGTTTTAGCGCCAACGCCCAGGGCACGGCCTTGAGCAATGGCAACCTTTTCCATCATAGCTTTGGAGATACCCATGGCATTAATGGGATATGCAGCCTTGTCGGTACTAAGTACCACAATATTCTTAACACCGTGGGCAATAGCGCTCAGAAGTACATTGTTTGTACCCTCAACATTCGTGCGTACAGCCTCCATTGGGAAAAACTCGCAAGAGGGAACCTGCTTCAATGCGGCTGCACTAAAAACATAGTCAACACCATCCATGGCAAAGTCCACAGCCTCTCGCTGGCGCACATTACCAATATAGAACTTTACCTTGTGTGCAACATCAGAACGATTAGCCTGAAGAAAATGACGCATGTCGTCTTGTTTCTTCTCATCACGACTCAGAATTCGGATTTCCTTGATATCACTATCCAGGAAACGTCTTAAAACAGCGTTTCCAAAACTACCTGTACCCCCTGTGATTAAGAGAGTTTTGTCTTTAAATACTGACATTCTATTACTATTATTTATGAAATTTTGCTATTATAAAAAGGGCAGGATTACCTTATAAGGTATCGTATCGTTTAACTCTAAGAGTTTTAGGCAAGAGCCTGCCCTATTTTTATCTGTTCTGACTGGCAGTATCGAACTGCATCGCTGCGCGACCACCTGTGCAGTCAGAAGCCTTTTTCTTAAATGAGATTGTCCTTCTCAATATCCTTGAAATACTTATAAGTGCCGTGTTTCAGCTCGTCAGTGGCATCCTCGTCACAAACGATGATGGCATGGGGATGCTGCTGCAAGCAACTGATAGTCCACATGTGGTTAACTGGTTCTTCAACACCATGACGAAGGGCACGAGCCTTGTTGTGGCCATTCACCATGATCATCACTTCTTTGGCATCCATCACGGTTCCGACACCAACGGTAAGGGCTGTCTTTGGGACTTTATTGACGTCGTTGTCAAAGAAACGACTGTTTGCAATGACAGTATCTGTGGTCAAAGTCTTCTGACGAGTACGGCTCTGAAGGCTGGAGCCTGGCTCATTGAAAGCTATGTGGCCGTCGGGGCCAATACCACCCATGAACAGGTCGATGCCTCCTGCAGCCAGAATTGCTTTTTCGTAATTCTCGCACTCGGCCTTTAGATCCTTGGCATTGCCATTCAGGATGTGGACATTCTCTTTCTTAATGTCAATGTGGCTGAAGAAGTTGTTCCACATGAAGCTATGGTAGCTCTCGGGGTGATCCTCGGGGAGGTTCACGTACTCGTCCATGATTCCCAAGGGGGAACTGCCGGTAGGGCAGCCTAACTTGAAGGGGTTGTCAGCCGTTGGGTTTGCTTCGTTAATACACTTGGCTACGTAGTTTGCAGCCCATTTTGACATACGGTCGTAGTCGGGTTCAATAATTAATCTCATGACTTTGAATTTTGTTCGAACCTGCTCTCGCTCGGGATAACTCGAATACATTCGGTTCTCCTCTTGCTTAATCGCAGCTTTTTTGTTATTAAAATGTTTATGTTTTCTTCGGAGGACCTGCCACTAAAAAGCTAAAACAGGGGGTTTCCAACGAAGTTGTTGTATTGTAACATCTTTTTTATTCATTCTTGCGTCCCGATGGTAGCAAGCGGCAGAACCGAGCGAAAACACCGGGGGGTGGGGCAGAGCCCCAGGATTTTACTTCTTATTTGAGTCGACTCGATGGGGCGGTTGAATTAACTGGATCAATCGTTTGAGTTAACTCGAAAGCATTGATCGTCGTTGTGTTAAAAGGGTTAAAGTTATTAACAATTATGACGGATATATGCGTCATGATCACTGACCGGGAAAACGTTACCTTCGCTGAATAATAATAAGGGGAGCGAATAACTCCTTTAGTATTAATTTTTAAATCAGCGTAATTATGGAATTTTTAAGACAAAAGACTCCAATGTTAGGAGAGGGACTGGCCAAGATGGCCATGGTAGCGATTTTGAGACAGATTAAAAACCAGAGAGGCCTGACGAGCTTTATTGAGCGAGAAGGGGTGAACGGTAAGTGGCTGTTGCCGGAGGAACCGTATGACATCCGCTTTTCGAAGTTAGTGAAGATCCTGATGATCAAAGCCCATTACCAGACTGAAGAGGAATGGTGGAAAGACTGGGAGGATCTCGGAGAATTTTTAAGTCACGCAGGTACCAAAATTTGAAGTCACACAGAAATGAAATCAGATTTGTTGCAAGAGGAGCTGACGCGCGGTGAAAGCGGCACAGCTGAGTCGGTATCGCCATTGGTGGCGAAACTCGACGGGTATCGAATCATGTCGGACACTGTGGTGCCGGAAGAGGATTTCCTGATGAAAATGTTTGGCAGACCTTGTTTCCCCAGGGGCGATCTGTCGGCCATCACGGGTGCAGAGAAATGTGGTAAGACTGTCTTCACGTCGATGATCATGGCTGCGACAGCGGCAAAAGGAAAGGTGCTGGAGCTGGAACGCAGCAGAGAGGAGAGGCTCAGGGTGATGTGGTATGACACGGAGCAGTGTAGGACGCTGACGAAGGGAATCATCACACAGAGGGTCATGCAGATGATTCGTCACACAGAAAGCACAGAAAGCACCGAAATTTCAGGACACACAGATGACACAGATCTCTTAGTTTTTAATGTGAGGGCGCTGACGTGGCAGGAGCGGATGGAGTGCTTAGCTGAGGGCATCAAGGCGTATAAGCCGGACATCGTGATCGTGGATAATGTCTGCGACTTGATATCGAACATCAATGAGGCGGACGAGTGTATCCAGCTCATCGAAAGGCTGATGCAACTGGCTGCTACCTACAACTGTAACATCTCGGTGGTGATCCACCTGAACCGCTCGGGCGAGAAGCGAAGTCTGCGCGGATGGCTCGGCACGGAGATTCTGCACAAGGCCTTCGAGGTGTACTGCTGCAAACAGGTGGAGGAAACCGACGTGCTCATGGTGGAGCAGGCTCTGACGCGAAAGTACAAGATCGCGGAGGAACTCTATTACATTATCGACGACCAGGGGCTGCCGCAGCTGACAGAGAAGCCTAACGTGCAGGGGCGTGACAAGCAGGGGCGCTACCAATCCAACAAGCCGGAGGCTTACCAGGTATTGGAGGAGAAGGTCCGTTCGTTCTGTCAGGACTATATCATCCATAACGGCCCTGGGGCAAGACTGCCTTGGGAGTGGGACCTGAAGAGGTTATTCTCCGACGCCATGGGTTCGAGGGCTGAGATGGGACTGGAAGACCTGCGTCGCGAGGTGATGAGACTGAGTCACATCGAGCAGCCGAAATATTACGACAAAGTGTTCCGAATGGCCATCGACCGTCGCGTGGTTCAGACCACGATGGATCGGATGAAGCGCGTGGTGGTGATTCCTGTCTGTTCGTAGCCCCTCTTACTATACCCCCACCTCTCTATAGAGAGAGGAGGTGGGGGGTATATAGAGAGGGGGCGAAGATCAGACGAATGATATTCACCACAGAGGCACTGAGTACACAGAATCTTTCTTTCCTGACACAGCAAAAGGCTCAGTGTCCTCCGTGTCTCTGTGGTGAGATTTATACCAACTTATTTTCTATATATGAAATTTTCAACGATATCATTTAGAGAGATCGGGCGGAGGTTAGGGCTCGACGTCAGGATGGTGGACGGACGGCTGCGGGTGAAGCGGATCATGCCGCTGCCGATGTGGAGCTGGCGGCTGTCAGCTAAGAGCAGCTTCTGCAGGGCGGTGGTGGCATCGGGTCTGCTCACGAAGAGGCAGATGGTGCATGCCGCACTGAGGTATCGGTTAGGATGCTCGAAGGATGATGCCGTCATCTACTGGCAGATCGACCAGCTGGGCCATGTTCTCGATGGGAAGCTGATGTGGTACGGACCCGACTGTCACCGGGTGAAGCGGCGTAATGCCTCGTGGGTGATGAGTCGTCTGAAGAGCCATTTCGGTATTCCGCAGGAGGCCTTTCAGCCTCAGCATTGCTTCTTCGGAAGTCATCTGCTCAATTTTCAATTGAATACCGTGTGTATCGTTGAGGCGGAGAAGTCGGCGGTGATCCTGTCCGAGCGGTTTCCGGAGTATATCTGGTTAGCGGCGGGAGGGATGTCCGAGCTGCAGCCGGAGAAGTTCCGGCCCCTGCGCGGGTATCGCGTCATTCTCTTTCCTGATACGGATCCTGAGGGTCGCGCCTACAAGACGTGGTATGATGCCGCCCAGCGTGTGATGCAGTCTTTCTTCTGGCCCAAAGGGAACAGGATCTATGTCTCTAACTTCCTGGAACTTCATGCCTCCGCCGATCAGAAGCATCGCAAAATTGATCTCGTCGATTACCTATGAAGCAGTTTATCAGTAAGCGTGAGCTGGCCCGGCATGCTCACGTATCGTATTCCACGTTTCAGCGTTACCTGCGTTCGCGGCGCGATGTGCTTGATCGCTTCGGGATCTCGCCCTGCGCGAAGAAACTGCCGGGCTACGTCGCGAAATATCTCATGGAGGACTACTGTATCGATTATTCTGAGGAGTAAGTGGTCGAAAGTGGTCAACGCCCTTTCGGGATGTTGTAACTTTGCATTCGCGGACCGCCCCAATATTTTAATTTTTTAATTCTTTAATTTTTAAATTTTTCTCTTATGGCTTTAAACGTACAGTTTTACAAAGTAACCAATGCGCTGATCAACGAGGACATCGTAGTTCCTCGCCTGGTGAATCAGCAGTCGCTTGACTTCAACGCGATGTGTGACTATCTCGCCGACGGCTCTACCGTGACAGCAGCCGACGTGGCGGCAGTGATGAAACAGATCGAGACGCGCCTGCCTCTCGTGCTGGGCCTGAACGCCAAGGTGGTGTGCTCGCCTGAAGGTCTTGTCTTCCGTCCGAGGGTCTCGGGATCGATCACCCAGAGTCAGTTGAAGAAGAAGCTCGAGGCGAAGCTTGCGGCCGACCCGACGCTGGATATCGACGTGAACCGCGCCCTGCAGACGAGTGACCTCTCTATTGATGATCTCACCGCCGAGATCTCCATCGAGCTGCCGAAGGTCTGGAACGAGCGCTTCCAGCAGAAGGCGACGTTCAAGCGCGTCACGAAGGCGCTCGCAGATGGTACTGAGGATCCTGGCAACTCCGACCCCAACCAGGGTACGAATACTGGTGATAACACTGGTGGCAACACCGGTGGCGGTAGCAATTCGGGATCTGGTGATGACGACGAGCGTCCCGGCGTCGGCGGCTAATCTCTCTATCTCAACACAGAGACACAGAGGACACAGAGCTTTTCATTCCTGACACAGTAAAAGTCTCAGTGTTCCCTGTGTCTCTAAATTCAAAAATTAGAAAATCATAAAAAAATTATAAAATCATAATAAAATTATAAAATCATAAAAAAATTATAAAATTATAAAATTATAAAATTATAAAATTATAAAATTATAAAATTATGATTAAGTTAATCAAAAAGATCATCAAGTTGTTTTCTGGCAAGTCATCGGGTGAAATGCCTGAGGTGGAGGTGCCAGAAGTTTCTGAGATTCCCGAGGTGACTGTTCAGGGTTCTTCTAAGAAGAAGCTCTGGAAGTTTATCATCCAGACGCTGATCAACATCCTGGCGGCCATCCTGACGGCCCTGGGCGCAAGCGCCGCTGTGGTTCATTAATTTCCTTAGTTGGGGAGCGCCCTCTTCCGGTAGCAGCCTTGAGGGTGGCTCCCCTTTAGTCACAAAACATTAGAGTTATGCGTAAAATTAATATGATTGTCATTCACTGCGACGGGATTATGCCTCACCAGCATAATACCATTGCCAAGATCGATGCCTACCATCGAAAGAAGGGCTGGAAATGCGTCGGTTATCATGAATATGTGCGCAGGGACGGCACCATCGAGCATGGCAGGAATATCGCGGAGCCGGGGGCTCATGTCGTGGGGCATAATAGCCATTCGATTGGCATCTGCTATGAGGGTGGGCTGAATTCTCATGGAGAGCCCGAAGATACGAGGACTCCTGAGCAGGTCCGAGCCCTGCGTCAGCTCGTGGAGCGGTATCATGGGTATTTCCCTGATGCCGTCATCGTCGGCCATCATGACCTGAATCCGAAAAAGCACTGTCCGTGCTTTGATGCGGTCAAGGAGTATTGGGATCTGCAGCCCATGAAATAGGATTATTCATTCTTTCGTCCCTTCGGTGGAAAGCGGCAAAGCCGAGCGCTCTGGCGCAGAGAACGAAGCAAAGAAACATCTTTCTTACTTTCTTCGGCGCGAAGAAAGAAGCAAAGAAGCATCCACCTATCCTAAATCCTTCCCTATATGGAAGGACTTAACTGAAAATCGCGGAAACCGGCGATTTATCAGGGATTTGGTATGGCTCTCAAGCCTGTGCCCCTACGGGGTTCGCCATGTTTTTTTATCGGCTGGCGCATAGGGAGAGAGCTTGACCTTGATAATCTATACCATCGTTAAGACTCGCAAGCTCGAATAAGCGGCAGAGCCGAGCGAAAACACCGGGGTGTGGGGCAGAGCCCAGGACTATTGCACTCAAAAGAGTGAAAAGATAGATGATGATACTCTAATCGGACTACTCTTCGCCAAAATACATTTGCTTATGACGCTCGCTTATTACCTTAGAGGCTCGCACCATATGTATAACGTTTGCTATATGCTCATCTTTCATCCGACCAATGACCGCTGTAGTTCGACTTCGTATTCCCTCACTTATATCGGCAATCCGACGCTCTATGACACTGGAAGCGCAGAGGAATGAGTCGTACTTCAGAAATGGGTAATCACGATGCAGCATAGGATACTGAAGATTCAGCTGTTCCTGCTTATTGAATATTGCCGGGTGAATATTCGAGTTGATAAAGAAGAATCCACACACTTTGTCCTCGCTCACTCCCATCACCACGAAGAACTTACGATGGTCGATACCATCAAACTCGGAGAGAAGAATGTCTCCACGACTAATGGACTCTTCAACAAGTGATACAGGGATTTCCATTACGCTACGGCCTCCTCAGCCCTCAATTGCTCCTCAATATAGCGAATATACTCGTCGCTGTCGCCCATCTCCGTCAGTCTGTCACGCACACTGATGACACTATTCTGTGCCGTGTGAGACCAGGCATAGCCATGAGAGGCCTCTGTTATAGTGGAAAAATCCTTGTCTTTCAACTGTTCTATATACTTATCCAACATCTCCACATCACTCTCCGAAAGATAGCTCATGTCTGGCAGTGCGGTGGCGGTAATATCCTTTTTGTTCAAGAAATGAAAATATCCCTCACGCACATCATCCACCTGTGAGGCGAAATAGCTGTCGCCACGCACTGCCTTGAACAAGTCGTAAATACAAGTCGGCACAGGGCCGAAATCCATTCGTACGTAAGCATCGCCCGTTATCGAACGACCATATTTAGACAGATGTTCATTATCTGCAAAATAAAGTATCTTGTTACAACGATGTATATCGCACGTGCCACCCATCTTCTGCAGCACATACAGTATCGCCTGAATGGCCACATCCTGCTTAAACAACTTTGCTTCCTTCATAACTATTAATAATCTGGTGCAAAGATACAACTTTTATTTGATAAAAGAGCAATCTTTACAATCTTTTTTGCAAACTACGTTTCGCATGGCGCATATTTTACCGACACCCCTGTTTGTGAGCTTTTGGCTTCGGGGAAGGCAAAGGAGGCAAGTCCTGTGCTGGTTTCATCCTGGATATTAGCATTATACAACGCGTTCATATCGGATTTTATATCCAAATCTGGCCCTCTTTTAGCATAAGAGAGCCATAGCTTGTTTCATACTGATTTTCTGATAGTTACGCCAAGCGCGATATTGCATAACTATCACTATTTGCTTGTCAGAACAAGACAAGCGCACATACTTGATGTATCATAAAAATACGTAAAATCTGCATTATTTTCTTTATAATATAATAAGGTATTGGAAAAATTGTTGTACCTTTGCAGCCAAATTGTAGCCCTCTTATGCTAAAAGAGAGCCGCTTTAAAGATTCCGTCTAATAATCGTTTGTTTTCTCTGTCTATTTTGCTGCTTTCGAGCGATTTCAGATAGATGCGCGTGGTCTTCTCCGACGTGTGGCCCATGCCTTCACTAATATGTGACACGGGAAAGTCGGCATGATAGGCTGCCGTAGCCCAGGAGTGGCGGGACACGTAGGAGGTGAGGGATATATTCAAACCAAGCATTTTGGAGAGACGGTTCAGGTGCTTGTTGTACCTGCGGATGGCTGAGTTGTACTGCTTATGCGCTGTCTTGATGTCGGTGTTGGTGAGAACGGGAAACAGATAGGGGCCTCCCGCCACAGCGTATTTGTCGATGAACGCCTGCATCTGGGGCTGGATCTCGACCTCGATATATTGTCCTGTCTTGCGTCGCTCATAGACGATGCAGCCGTGCCGGATGTTCTCCCGCTTCAGGTAGGCGAAATCAACAAAGGTGAGTCCACGGGCGCAGAAACAGAAGATGAACGTGTCGCGTGCGAAGATGAGTTCACGGAGCATCCGCTGGAAGGGCTTCTTACGAGGGTCTTGTCCAAGACGAACCAGACCGTCTGAAATGTCAAGCGTGCTGATGTCTCTGATAAGTTCCGGAGACACAGCACGCTTTTCCGTGTGGGTGATGTTGGTCTGGACAAGTCCAAAGGGTTTCCTGTCGGTTACCAGACCTTGACCGACGGCCTTGTTATAGACGGCATGGAGGTTACGCAGGTAGAATACTGACGTGTTGCGTTTGATGCCCCTGTCCCACAGCCACTGCTGATAGGCGATGAGCAGTTCCTCGCTGACACGGGACAGCGGGACGTCTTTCTTATGCAGTGTACTGAGATAGTCGCGGAAACTGTTGCCGCTGTACTTGTAGTTCTCTGCCAATCCTAACTTGTTCTTGCGGTTGAGGCTCTCAACCTCCAACTCCAAGAAGGCGAGCAACCTGGTCGCCCGCCTTCTGTCAATCTTTTTGCCTGATTCTTTTGCCATACCTTTTTTGCATTTTATGGTTATACTGCTGCAAAGGTAGGCAGAATACAAGTAAACCTCACAGAGGGTCTGACCCTTTGTGAGGTTAAATAAAAACCAACCGCCTGAATATCAGACGGTTGGTGATTACTTCACAATATATTTTTCCCCATTCTGGATGTAGAGTCCTGGGACGGTGGGTATTTTGACGCTATGGCCGTTCATGTCAAACCAACGGTTGTCTTCGGTTTTGACAGGTCGTATGGTATGAATGGTTGTAGGGGCGATTTCCTGCTCTTCATAGATACCACGTACATAGACGCGGTAGCCTTTGGCCTCGAGGCTGAACGTGTGAGTAGCGCTGAGTGATTCCTGATGACGGCTGGTACCCTGGGCGATGTTTTCGCTGTTGAGCCAGAGGCTCCATGGGCCTGAGGTGAGGCCTTCGAAGCTTGCCGTTGCCTGGCTGTTGCCCATGTTCAGCAAGACGAGTACTTCACTGTCTCCCAATGTGCGGGTATAAGCAAAGAGGCTGGTGTTGCCGGTGACGGTGAGAATGTTTGTCGTAGGGTTGCCGTCTGTCTGCTTTGAATCACTTAATGCGGGAATCTCATGCTTCAGAGCGAAAAGGGTGCGCAGGGTGTTGTGCATCTTGTCGTCTTTTGCTGTCCAGTCGATTTTGGTGTCGTTGAAATAGTCGAGGAGCTCCTCCATCGGGTGCCGACATGGACTACCAGCCTAATACCCAATGACTGTCAGAGTATCTTCCGATGAGTTCGGCATCGCGGATGGGGTTGAGCTGACGCATCAGCGGATTCCTCTTGGAAATGTCTACTGGCTTGCCCTCCGTATCGTGGCTGTTGAACTCAAGGATAGTCGCGGTTTTGGCACTGTCATCAATCCTGCCCCAGCCGAATGCTGGGATGTTTTCCAATGTGCAGTTCAACAGGACGCATTCGGCATGGGGATAATTCTTGCCGTGATTGTCTGGCAGTCGGCCAATCTCTGCATAGTCACTGAGTCCTTTGAAATGACAGTCTACGAAGATGTTGCCATGATTCTCCTCCGTATTGCGGATCCACATGAAAGCACCGTAGCTGGTGATGGTGCAGTGGTTGAAGAACGACGGGCCGCGGCCTAAAATGGTGTCACCACCACCGTCGATGTGACAGTTCATCCAATAGCAACTTCCATTGGCCTGCAAGGCATCACCGTCACCAATGATGTGGATGTTCTCAAAGTAGTTTCGTTCGCCATTCACCAGCAGTCCCTCGGCCTGTCCTTTGCAATCGGTCTTGATAGTCAGGTTGCGAAATGTCAGGTCGCTGCAGTTGTCGACAGCAAAGGCTGCGCGTCGCGAGGGGAACGTGCCGCGGACCTCATTGGTCTTGATGTCGGCAGGATGGGGATTGAACACTTCGTTGTTCGGGTAGTGGATCATCACGCCGTCGCGACTCTCTCCCTCGATGGTGATAAACCGCTTGTTGCGGAAGTACACCAATTCCTCGTAGTCGCCATTCTTCACCAGCACCCGGTAGCCGTCCTGTGCAGAGGCAACGGAGTCAGGAATAAAGTCCAACGCCCCCTGAACGGTAGAAAAGTCACCCTTGCCGTCTGCCGATACCGTCAGCAGCCGTTGGCTCCTGTCTGGAGCCTTTTCTTTTGTGCGGAAAGTCCAATTGCGTTTCTCCTTAATGCCATTGAAGCCGCTGATGACATCCTTGTCGATAGTGACATAATACTCATGGCCGTACTCCAGCATGTTGTGGTGCAGATAGATGGTCACTTGCTTGCCTTTGGTGATGATGGGGTAGAAATGGAAGCCGTCAGAGAAACCTCCGATGATGTCGAGTTGATAGTGCCCCGTGTCCCAGGCATTCACGCTAGACGGAGTACCAGCCTTGGTGTTGCGGTTTGTGATAGGTTGCGACTTATAGATATAAGGTACAGGCGTGTATTGTGCCGCAGGATTCTTCGTTTGTCCCTCAGTAGGTCCTGCCGGGATGCTCATATCCAGACGATCTACTAACTTTCCTGTTCTTTTGTCAAATACAGACACGAACCCTTTCTGCCCGACGATGGCATCATCACTCATCGTCAGCGTCAGATGTGTGTCGATATTCACATCTGTCGCCCCGTTCTCTGGCAGCATCTTTACTACTGCATTTTGCGCCAGGCAAATGCAGGCTGTGTTTGCCAAGATAGCCAGAAAGCAAGTTAAAACCTTCTTCATCATTCTGTGCAATTTTCTAAACTTGGCACAAAAGTACGAAGAAATCTTCAAATATCAACTGAAAGTACTAAAAACTTTAAGTAGTAAACATTAGTTGATACTATTGGCGGCATCAGTGTCCTACGCCAAAATCACGCCAAAAGTGAAATAGAAAAATCGCTAAGTGCTTAATTTTGAGCAGCTTAGCGATTTCTTCTGTTGGGGTACTCGGACTCGAACCAAGAATGACAGGACCAGAATCTGTAGTGTTACCATTACACCATACCCCAATGTCAATTGCCATCCGGAACACCCTTGTTCCTTCGAACGCGGGTGCAAAGGTAGTACTTTTTCTTGAATTGACAAAATTTTAAGAGGAAAATTTATAAAAAAGTGCAATTTTTCCACTTTTTCCTCTTTCCTCTCTCCACTTTCCACTTTTTTATTGTACCTTTGCACACTCAATACATTATTAATATATATGAACGAACTGGTAAGAACCATAACAGAAGCGATACAAGAGAAAAAAGGCAGCGGCATCGTCGTGGCTGACCTGACGAAGATCGGTGGCACCATCAGCAACTATTTCGTCATCTGTGAAGGCAACTCGCCCACACAGGTGGAAGCCATCTGCGAGTCGGTGGGCGACATGTGCCGTGAGCGACTGAAAGAGAAACCCATGCATGTGGTGGGACTGGAGAATGCCCAGTGGGTGGCTATGGACTATGGCGACGCGCTGGTACATATCTTCCTGCCAGACGTGAGAGCGTATTATGACCTGGAGCACCTCTGGGAGGATGCAGAACTCACGAGGATTGAGGATGTGGATTAGAGGAACGAGGAACGAGGAATGAGGAACGAGGAATGAGGAACGAGGAACGAGGAATGAGGAATGAGGATTTTGATAGTTTATGGTTTATAGTTTATAGTTTAGAGATGATTACAAAGCAAAGCCATTATGGAAATAATTGCCAAGTCTCTGCCTATAGAAGATATCAACTATAAACTATAAACATTAAACTATAAACAAAAAATATAGTATGGATAATAAGACACCAAACAAGAACGGAAACGGGCCGAAGATGAACATGCCCAAGTTCAATATGAACTGGATCTATGCCATCGCCATCCTGGCGCTGGGCCTCTTATATTTTTCAAGTGGCGGACCTCAGAACAGCAGCGTCAGCCGTACGGCTACCTATTCTGACTTCAAGTCGATGATCGACCACGGCTATGCCTCGAAGATTGTGATCAACAAGACGCAGGGCAATCTGAAGATGTACGTGAAGCCGGAGCATATCCGCGACGTGTTCCACCAGAGTGCCCAGCAGACAGGCAAGGATCCGTACGTCGAGGTGGAATTCGGCTCGATAGATCAGGTGGAGGAGTATATCAATCAGGCCAAGGAGGCCAAGACGTTTACGGGTGACTACACCTATGAGAACCGTAAGGAGAACGACTTCCTGAACATGATCTTCTATAACATGTTCCCCATCCTCCTGCTGATTGCGCTGTGGATGTTCTTCATGCGCCGTATGGGCGGTGGAGGCATGGGCGCTGGCGGCAATGTGTTCAGCGTCGGCAAGTCGAAGGCGAAGATGTATGAGAAGGGCGGCGACTTAGGTATCACGTTCAAGGACGTGGCCGGACAGGCTGGCGCCAAGCAGGAGATACAGGAGATTGTGGACTTCCTGAAGAATCCGCAGAAATATACCGAACTGGGTGGTAAGATTCCCAAGGGTGCTCTGTTGGTAGGTCCTCCGGGAACGGGTAAGACGCTGTTGGCGAAGGCTGTGGCCGGAGAGGCTGGCGTGCCGTTCTTCTCGATGTCGGGTTCCGACTTCGTGGAGATGTTCGTGGGCGTGGGTGCCTCCCGTGTCCGTGACCTGTTCCAGCAGGCGAAGACGAAATCGCCCTGTATCATCTTCATCGACGAGATTGATGCCGTAGGCCGTGCCCGTTCGAAGAATCCCGCCATGGGTGGCAACGATGAGCGCGAGAACACGCTGAATGCCCTGTTGACGGAGATGGACGGCTTTGGCACGAACTCGGGTGTGATCATCCTTGCAGCCACGAACCGTGCCGATATGCTCGACTCGGCCCTGCTGCGTGCAGGACGATTTGACCGTCAGATTCATGTAGATCTGCCCGACCTGAACGAGCGTAAGGAGGTGTTCAAGGTGCATCTGAAGCCTGTGAAGACGGACGAAAGCGTGGATATTGACTTCCTCGCCCGTCAGACGCCAGGCTTCTCTGGTGCCGATATCGCCAACGTCTGTAACGAGGCTGCCCTGATTGCTGCCCGTCATAACTCGCAGACGGTGAAGAAACAGGACTTCCTTGATGCCGTTGACCGTATCATCGGTGGCTTAGAGAAGAAGACGAAGGTGATGACGGAGGCCGAGAAACGTTCGATTGCCATCCACGAGGCTGGTCATGCTACGATATCGTGGTTCACGGAGTTTGCCGATCCGCTGGTGAAGGTCAGCATCGTGCCGCGTGGTCAGGCCTTGGGTGCCGCCTGGTATCTGCCTGAGGAGCGTGTGCTTCAGACCAAGGAGGCGATGCTCGACGAGATGTGTTCGCTCTTGGGAGGCCGTGCCGCTGAGGAACTGTTTGTGGGGCATATCTCCACTGGTGCGATGAACGACCTGGAGCGTACCACCAAGCAGGCATACGGCATGATTGCCTTTGCCGGCATGAGTGATAAACTGCCCAATATCTGTTACTACAACAATGCCGAGTATCAGTTCCAGAAGCCTTATTCCGAGACGACGGCGAAGATTATGGATGACGAGGTGCTGCGGATGATCAACGAGCAGTACGAACGTGCGAAGAAGATCCTGACTGAGCATAAGGATGGTCACGCCCAGCTGGCTCAGTTGCTCATCGACCGTGAGGTCATCTTTGCAGAGGATGTGGAGAAGATCTTCGGCAAGCGTCCTTGGACCAGTCGTGCCGAGGAACTCCTCGAGGCCCAGATGAAGGCTGATGCCGAGCGTATGGCCGAGGAGTGGGCGAAGGAGCTTGCTTCTGAAGAAGAGGAAAGTGGAAAGAGGAAAGAGGAAGGAGAATAGTAGATAAACGACAGATGCGATGAGTGATTTTTTCTACAAGAAATTAGAGGCTTATAAACAAGCAAAGGAATTCACGATATTTGTGTATTCTTTATTAAATAAGTTTCCTGCTTACGAGCAATATGCCATCTGTGACCAATTGCGTCGAGCAGCAGTTTCTATACCTTCGAATATAGCAGAAGGAATGGGACGAATGTCTGTCAAGGAACGTATACATTTTCTGGAAATATCCTATGCTTCTATTATGGAAGTCATTTGCCAGTTGGATATATCTTGTTCTCTCGGCTATATCAGTGAGACAGAACTGATGAATGCTGAATCTCTTGCTGCGACATTAACTAAGGTGATGTCTGGACTTAGAAAATCATTAGAAAATAAAATCAATAATGTAGGGGGTGAAGAGTAATCTCTTTCCACTTTCCTCTTTCCACTTTCCACTAAAAATATGAATAATTTTATAGTACGTACGATCACATCGGTGTTTTTCGTTGCTGCAATTGTGAGTTGCTTTTTGCGTCCGGAGGCGATGATATTCTTGTTCGCACTTGTGACGGGTATGACCATCTGGGAGTTTACGGGTCTGGTGAACAATCGGAACCGTGTGTCTGTCAATCAGATGATCTCCACGGTGGCAGGCGTGTATTTCTTCTTAGCGATGGCAGGTTTCTGCAGCGGCATCACGCCCCCTTCCGTCTTCGTGCCTTATCTGGTCACGCTGATCTATCTGATGGTGGCGGAGCTCTATCTGAAGCAGGAAGATCCCGTTCACGACTGGGCTTACACGATGATGAGCCAGCTCTATATCGCCTTGCCGTTATCGCTCTTGAACGTGTTAGCGTTCCAGTCTGATGCCTCAGGCATCCACTTCGTGTGGGCTATCCCCCTTTCGGTATTTGTGTTCCTTTGGATCAACGACGCAGGCGCCTATATCTGCGGTTCGCTCTTGGGCAAGCACAAACTCTTCCCCCGCATCTCTCCAGGCAAATCATGGGAGGGAAGCATCGGCGGAGGCATCCTGGTAATCCTCGCTGCCGTCCTCATCTCCCACCTTCTGCCCTCAATCACATCTCTTTCCTCTTTCCACTTTCCTCTTTCCACTATAGAATGGGCCGGCCTCGGCCTCGTAGTCGTCATCTTCGGCACTTGGGGCGATCTTGTCGAGTCTCTCTTCAAGCGCACTCTCGGCATCAAGGACTCAGGCCACATCCTGCCAGGTCACGGGGGTATGCTCGACCGCTTCGACTCCACCCTTATGGCTGTCCCTGCTGCCGTCGTCTACCTCTACACGCTTCAGATGCTCTGATTAAAGAGCTCTATCAAAGAACTGATATACAAAATGTTCACCACTTGGTGTAATTCCAACTGGTGAACATTTTTTATTTTGTCCTGTAATGTGGTTACGATAAGAAATCATATTCTCTTTATCATGAAATTTGGAATATAGCAAAAAAAAGCGTTTTTTTCTTGGATATTTGCTAACTAATTTGTATTTTTGCACCAGAAAGTTAGAAAAAGTGTGGTAAATATACATAAAAACGAACTTTCTAATGTAAATTATGAGAATAGAAAGAGAAATCATCAATCAGTTCAAAGCATGGAAAGACGCTCCTAATAGGAAGCCGATTCTGCTGAAAGGCGCTCGTCAGATTGGCAAGACGTGGGCGATGGAGACATTTGGTAAGGAGTGCTTCAAGTATTGTGTGAAGTTTGACTTCGACAGACAACCGGAACTGAAGTCAGTTTTTCAGGTAACCAAAGATCCCAAGCGACTTGTCAAAGAACTGGCATTATATCAGGATCAGCCTATCATAGCTGGTGAGACGTTGATGATTTTCGACGAGATACAAGAGTGTGAGGAAGCACTTAACAGTCTGAAATACTTCTGCGAAGAAGCGCCAGAGTATCATATCATTGCAGCAGGATCGCTTTTGGGTGTTGCTGTCAAGAAGCGAAAGATGACGGTACCTGTTGGTAAGGTGAAAATCATCGACATGTATCCCATATCCTTCAAGGAATTTCTTCTTGCAAGCGATGCGCGTACCTATGAATATATAGAGTCACTGGAAGAAATCAGTCATCTGCCAGAGATTGTTTTGAATAAGCTGCGAACAGAATATCGTCGTTATCAGGTTTCTGGTGGAATGCCTGAAGCAGTTGTGGCTTTATTGGATAATCAGGGTATAAGTGAGGTGGAATCAGCCCTCCAGGATATTCTCGACCTTTACGAACTGGATTTCTCAAAATATGCTGAGCCGCGCGAGATTCCACGTATTCATGCCATCTGGCATTCATTACCAGCCCAGTTATCTAAGGAGAATCGCAAGTTTATCTATAAAGTCATTAAGACGGGGGCTCGTTCAAAGGACTATGAAGATGCCCTGATGTGGCTTGAGGATGCAGGAATTATTTATCGAGTGTACAATATCAGCAAACCAGGCATGCCTATTTCTGCTTATGAAGAGACAGATGCATTCAAGGTATATGCCTGCGATTGTGGCTTGCTACGTCGATTGGCGCATCTGCCTTCAACGGTTGTGACTGACCCAATAGCCAATTATACAGAGTTTAAGGGAGCCATGGCTGAAAATGCTGTTTTGCAATCCTTTATGTCATTGAAGGGTGCTCAGAAACCATATTATTGGACATCGCCTGGAACGGCAGAAGTGGAGTTCGTCATACAGTGGGGTGATGAGATTATTCCTATTGAAGTGAAGGCTGAGGAAAACATCAGTGGTAGCAGTCTCTCTGTCTATTTCAAGACCTATGCACCCCATTACCGCATGCGCTTCTCCATGTTAAACCTCCAGTATAATGAGGGTTTGTTAAGCAGTCCAGCCCCCTTGGTTGGCTGGCTCGATAAGTGGATGTCGATATTGTATAATGTGAATCGTATATGATGAAGCAGAAGATCTGGAAACTCGTGAGGCCTGTAGTCAGGCCGTTGGGTGGGGCAATGATAATTGTCTTGTTCTACCTGTTGCGCGTGTTTCCTATTAAGAAGAATAAGGTTTTGGCATGTGTGTCAAATGGCAGACGCTATGATGATAATCAGAAGTATATCATGGAAGAGCTTCATAAGCCACGGCAGTTAGGACAAAGACTATCTTCTTGAAGAATGCTTCGGACATGGCAGATGTTTTTATCTCGAATTCAGACCATCTCTCGGTTATCTATCGCAGGGCTTTCAAATATCATGGGCCTATCTGGAAATGTGGCTATCCAAAGAACGATATGCTGGTGCAGAACAATCATGAGGAGGGTATGAAGGCTCGTAAGGACTTAGGCATTCCTTCTGATCAGAAAATGTTGCTCTATGCGCCTACTTGGCGACTTCGTTTTACTCAGGAACACCACATCGACATGAATGTATATGATTTGGATATACAGCGTCTGTAAAAGACGCTGACGAATAAATTTGGTGGTGAGTGGACGATGATGATCAGATTCCACCCATTTCTACGTCTCTATGCATTAGCAGAGGGGAAACATGATTTTGTGGATACTTGTTCGATGATGAACCATTATGGTTATGAGTTGCATACGGTGATAGGTACGGCTGAGAACATAAAGATTACGACACCTGCTGACTACTTTTTGTTCAAGGCCATCATTGAAGCAAGGGAAGAAAGTGCTGTATTTGGATTTTAATTATTGAATATTGAAAATTGAACATTGAAAAGGGTGATTATTTTAGAGGGTGATTATTTTAGAAGATTTACGAAGGATGAGTGAGGCCAGGCTGCCTTGGCGAGAACTTGACGGAAAGACCGTCCTCGTTACTGGGGCTACAGGTATGTTGGCCTCTTACGTTACTTGGCTGTTGCTCCATCTGCATGAGCATGCGGGTATCAGTGTCTCTGTAGTGGCACTTTGCAGGAATCGTCAGAGGGCAGAGCAATATTTTGGCTCGTATGTAGGGAAGTCTTATTTCAGCCTGCTGATACAGGATGTCTGCGAGCCTATCACCTATGAGGGAAAGGTGGACTATGTATTCCATCTGGCAGGGAATGCCAGTCCTCATTTCATCAATACGGATCCTGTTGGTATTATGAAGTGTAATCTGCTGGGGACTATCAATGTGTTGGAAATGGCTCGGCATCATGCCGCTAAGCGGGTTCTGTTCGCTTCGACACGAGAAGTATATGGAAAAAAGGATGCAGCCAATTCTAAGGGTTACTGCGCCTATAGACGAATTGCCCTTGATACAAGTAAATTGGAGACTCTGGGATGGAGCCCCCAAATAAGTCTTAAGGAAGGTTTAAGCCGTACTTTATTCAATCTCAGATCGGGATGAGCTATAGATTAGAGACGCGGCCAGCCTGCACATCATCCATTGATCAGTTGGATGCAAAGACGGCCGTTGCTTTCGAAGGCTACTTCCCTACTATATTACTTCACCTCGTAAAGGACAGTGAGGGTGGGCTTGTAGGTGTTTTCGAGGGTGAGGGTGATGAAACCGCCGTCAGACTCGAACTTGGCGATCTTGTGATCGTCACCGTGTTTGGGCATGTTGGGCCAGGCACCTAATTCCTTCTCAAAGTCATCGCGCAGTTGCTGCCAAGTGCGGCGGGTACTGTCGTTGGTGGAGAGGGTGTAGTTCTCCTGCAGAGCCTGGAGCTTTCCGTCCTGCTGGGCGAGCATCAGACGGTAGTGATCACCAGTGCGGGCCATCACCACACGGGTAAAGGCAGAGTCGGTCTTGGCAGAGTCAACGGCATAGCCGCGCTGCTGGAGCGAGTCGATAAATGTCTGGAAGGGCAGGGCCATAGAGAGACCACGATAGGAGAATTCTTTCTTCTCACTGCTGCAGGAAACGATCAAGATACATGCTACAAATGCTACTAATAATTTCTTCATAACGATATTCATTTATAAATTTCTGCTGCAAAGGTATGAAAAAATTGGATAATGGACAATGGAAAAAGGATAATTTTCAGTGGCGGCAGCAAATTATTCACTTTTCACTCTTCACTTTTCACTTAAAAATCGTACCTTTGCACCCATGTTTGGACTTAGTATCCTACTTACAACGTTTTTGGCCCTGCCTTTGGCAGAGGAAGACACCATCCGCACGGAGCGGTTGGAGGAGGTTGTCGTGACCTCCAACTCAGCCCGTCAGCGTATCCAGAATGTGCAGACGGGTGCCGAGGTGTTGCAGTTGGAAGACCTGACATCGGCTCCCCAGTTGTTTGGCGAGACGGACATCATGCGCTCTATCCAGCTGTTGCCTGGCGTGAAGGCAGAGAGCGACGCCTCGAGCAGCTTTCAGGTGCGTGGCGGTACTTCGGCACAGAATCAGGTGCTCTTTGATCTGTCTCCCGTCTATAACTCAGGCCATCTGGCAGGTCTATTCTCGGCTTTCAATGACGATGCGCTGGCCTCGGCCACTCTCTATAAAGGTCTGCTGCCAGCCCAGTATGGCGGTGCCTCGTCGGCTGTACTCGACATCACGGGCAAGACGGGCAACAGGCACGACTGGCACGGTGGCGCCAGCATTGGCATCTTGTCAGCCAAAGGCACCATCGAAGGTCCTATCGCGAAGGATAAGGCCTCGCTGTTAGTGACAGCCCGACGTACGTATATGGATCTCTTTCTGAAAGCCTCGAAGGATTTCAGGGACAACACCCTCTATTTCTACGATGTCAACGTGAAGCTCGACTGGATGCTCAACCCGCAAAACCAGCTGTTCTTTACCTTCTTCACCAGCCACGACCGTACGGCTGTGGACAAGATGGCGGACATCCGCTGGAGCAATATGACGGCCAATCTGAAGTGGCTGCATCACTTCAAGGGAGACTCATACGCCCAGACGACGGCCTACTACAGCAACTATCTGACGGACAACGGTGTGGACTTCCTGCGGATGAATCTCTGGTACAAAGGCCATATCCGTCAGGCCAGCCTCCGCCAGGATTTCCACCTTCCTCTTTCCTCTTTCCACTTTCCTCTAATATTGAAGGCCGGCTTGCAGACATCACTCTACAATGTGAAGTCGGCAGAGTGGCAGGTGCTGACCAAATACGACAAGGAAGAGCGTCGTGCCTGGGAGAATACTGGCTGGGTAAACGGCACGTTCAATCTGCGCCCAGACCTGCAGGCCTCGCTCGGACTGAGGCTTAATGCCTTCTCGCCCCTTGGTGGTTCACTTTATTACGACATCGAGGACAACGGGGAGATCGGCTGGTATTACAACTATGGCAAGAACGAAATCGTGAAGACCCACCTGACGCTGGAACCCAGAGCCAGTATCAGTTGGCAGCCCACGGCACTGACCAGCATCAAATTAGGCTATGCACGGACCTCGCAGAATCTGCATGCCCTCAGGAACCAGAGCACATCGACACCCTTCGACCGCTATACCATCAGCAGTAATATCGTGGAGCCGGAGATAGCAGACCAGTGGAGTGGGGGATTCTATATGATGACGCCTGAGCAGGACTATGACTTCAGCGTGGAGGGTTATTACAGGAAGATACGGAATGTGCTCGACTATCGCGATGGCAAGTCGTTCAGCAGTGAGATTGAGATAGAGCGTCTGACGTTAGCTGGCGACGGCAAGAGCTATGGTGTGGAACTCTGTGCCCGTAAAAACAGTGGCAGGCTGACGGGTTGGATAGGCTATACCCTCTCGTGGTCGAAGACCCGCATCGACGGCATCAATGGCGGACAATGGTACGATGCCAACAACGACCGTCGTCACGACATCAATATCGTGGGTATGTTCCGACTGAACGATCGCTGGACTTTCAATGCTGCCTGGGTGTTCAACAGCGGGCAGGCCTTCACGGCTCCCAGCGGCAAGTATCAGATCATCGACAACTGGATCTACTATTATGCTGAGCGCAACGGCTATCGGGCACCAGACTATCATCGTCTGGATGTGAGTGCTGTATTTAAGAGTGGAAAGAGGAAAGTGGAAAGTGGAAAGAGAAATGTGGAGAAGGAGTGGGTGTTTGGCATCTATAATATATATAATAGGTATAACCCCTATTTGATCAATTTTGAGGATAGTGCTGACGGAGCCCGTACCAAAGCCAAGCAGTATTCGCTGTTCGGCATCGTTCCGAGTGTGGCGTTTAATGTAATTTTTTAGAGGAAAGAGGAAAGAGATATGTTTTGTAGAGGAAAGAGGAAAGTGGAAATGTTTTATAGAGGAAAGAGGATAGTGGAAAGTGGAAAGAGAATAGATTGGAGGCAAATAGATTGGAGCCAAATAGATTGGAGGCAGAAGGGAATGAGGTATTCTCTTTCCTCTTTCCTCTTTCCTCTTTCCACAATATTTCTTCTCGTAGGATGCGAGAAAGAGATTGACATCGACTATCGCAGCGTGGAGCCTATCTACGTGGTGGAGGCCTCGGTTTCGAATGATGGGATGACGGCCCGTGTCAGTATGACGCAGGATATGGATGACAACAATACGACGAGCGATATAACAGACGCCAACATTGTCGTGACTGGCAGTGACGGCAGCGAGACCAGGCTTGTCCATAAGAAGAATGGCATCTATCAGGCGACGGCAAAAGGACAGGTGGACGTGACGTATCAGATAGATGTGGAGGTGGACGGTCGTCATTTTACCTCGACCTCGACGATGCAGCGCATGCCGAAGATTAATAAGTTCCACTTCATCTGGAAGAAGATCATGGGCAATCGGTTCTTGATGGGAGAACTGTTGTTCCAGGATATCCCCAACGAGGATAATTGGTATTTCTCGCATATCTATCGCAACCAACTTGGTTTCCGTTGGGCCGTGAAGCGAGACGATCAGAATCCGAACAAGGAATTGCAACAACTGTACTCCATCGCGAGAGAAGGCAGTGATGACAAGGATTTGTTGAGAGAGGGAGATCAGTTGCGGATAGAACTGCGTGCCATCGACCAACGGGCATACGACTATCTGTACTCCATGCAGATTATGGATAATACCAACACCAACCCTGTCCCGAACTTTACTGGCGGGTGTCTGGGGTATTTCTCAGCTTATAGTCAGGTGACCATCAACTATATCTACCATGAGGCAGATGTTGAGGAGGAGTAGTAGTTTATAGCTTATGGTTTATGGTTTATAGTTTATGGTTTATAGTTTATGGTTTATAGTTTATAGATGATAACCTTGCAAGCCCAGCTTCTGCCTATAGAAGTATTCATCTATAAACTATAAACTTTCAACTATAAACAAGATAATCAGAGTTTGCGGACGATGAAGGTAACGGTGACGTTATATTGTTCGTTCTCATATCGTAGCTGGAGGGTGTCGTCAGTGAAGTAAACCACTTGTGCCAGCATTTTCCCTTCGCCATCGGGCTCCAGTCTCATGTTGTGATTGTCACACTGGTATTTGCCTTCGAAGATAACGTTACCGTAAGTGTCGTAGGCGATGAAAGTTCCTTCACGCACCATACCGTTGTAGCTGCCATCGTCGTTGAACACAAACTGATCGTAGGCAAAGTTCTCGGGCCTCAGATCCGTATCACCTTCAATCACCACATCGCCTTCACCCCAGCCACGCTGCCAAGTGCCAACGATGACTTCACCAAGCCGTCGGCCGTCGTCATCGCCACCACCGCAGGAGGTAGTGAGAAATGAGAAGTGAAAAGTGAAAAGAAATATTGTGGAAAGAGGAAAGAGGAAAGAGGAAAGAGAATACCTTATCCCCTTCTGTCTCCAGTCATATCTCTTTCCACTTTCCACTTTCCTCTTTCCTCTATAAAACATTTCTCTTTCCTCGATAAAACATTTCTCTTTCCACTTTCCACTTTTCACTTTTCACTTTTCACTTTACACTTTTCACTTTTACGAGGTATTCCGCAATCTGCACGGCATTGAGGGCTGCACCCTTACGGATCTGATCACCAGAGAGCCAGAAGGTCAGACCGCAGTCGTCGGTGAGATCCTTGCGGATACGGCCTACGTAGACATCATCCTTGCCGGCAGTCTCGAGCGGCATGGGATAGGTCAGCGTGGTGGGATCGTCTTTCAGCGTACAACCAGGAGCAGCGGCAATCGCCTTCTGAGCCTCTTCGACACTGATGGGCTTCTCCGTCTCAATCCAAACGGACTCAGAGTGGGAGCGGAGAGAGCTGACGCGAACACACATGGCAGAGCACTTGGCATCGGTATGCATGATCTTACGCGTCTCGTTGTACATCTTCATCTCTTCCTTCGTGTAGCCATTGGGCTGGAAGACATCAATCTGGGGAATCACATTGTAAGCCAGCTGGTGGGCGAACTTCTTGACGGTCTTCACCTCGCCTTCCTCCACCATCTCCTTGTACTGCTGCTGGAGTTCAGCCATAGCGGCAGCACCGGCACCAGAGGCGCTCTGATAGGAGGCCACGTGGATGCGCTTGATATGAGAGATGTTTTCCAGCGGCTGGAGTACGACCACCATCATGATCGTCGTGCAGTTCGGGTTGGCGATGATGCCACGGGGACGGTTCAGGGCGTCCTCAGCATTGCACTCAGGCACTACGAGGGGTACATCGTCGTCCATACGGAAAGCACTGGAGTTGTCGATCATCACGGCACCATACTTCGTGATGGTCTCGGCAAACTCCTTCGATGTGCCTGCACCTGCAGAAGTAAAGGCGATGTCAACATCCTTGAAATCATCGTTATGCTGAAGCAACTTCACCTCAATCTCTTTTCCCTTGAAGGTGTATTTCCTGCCTGCGCTGCGCTCTGAGCCAAACAGCACCAGTTCATCCATCGGGAAATTCCTCTCGTCAAGAATCCGCAGAAACTCCTGTCCCACGGCTCCACTTGCACCAACAATTGCTACTTTCATACTACCTTTTTCTTTAAATGGTTACAATTTGGCTGCAAAATTACAAAAATTCTTTTAATCTGTGAAATCTGTGGCTAAAAAATCGTACCTTTGCACACAGAATGACATTATTAACGTCATATTTGCCCATCACAGACCCCACGTTGATCTTCTTTGTGGTGTTGATGATTATCCTCGTTGCACCTATTGTGATGAGTAAACTGCGTATTCCGCATATCATCGGTATGGTGCTGGCGGGCGTGATGATTGGTCAATATGGTTTCAATATCCTGGTGCGCGACAACTCCTTTGAACTGTTCGGCAGGGTGGGACTCTATTACATCATGTTCCTGGCCGGACTGGAAATGGATATGGAGGGCGTGAAGAAACATACCCGTTCATTTATTATCTTCGGCCTGCTCACCTGTTTTGTGCCATTGATCCTGACCTATGTGATGGCGATGACCGTGCTTGGATACTCTTCGATGGCCTCCTTCCTTTTAGGCTGTATCATGGCATCGAACACTTTGATAGCCTATCCTATCATCGGGCGTTACGGTCTGCAGCGGCATCAGAGTGTGATGCTCAGCGTGGGCTCGTCGATGATTTCGTTGTTTATGGCCTTAGTGATGCTGGCAGCCCTCTCCGGCTCCTTCGAGAGCGGTAGCGGCTGGCTGTTCTGGATACTCTTCGTGGTGAAGTTCGCCGCCTTCTGTGCGGGCAGCATCATCCTGATACCCAAACTGACGCGCTATTTCCTCCGTCGCTATAGTGATGCGGTGATGCAGTACATTTTCGTATTAGGCATCATGTTCCTCAGTGCAGCCCTTACCTCGCTCATCGGTATCGAAGGCATCTTCGGTGCGTTCTTCTCCGGACTGATCCTCAACAGATATATCCCACACGTATCCCCCCTGATGAACCGTATCGAGTTTATCGGTAATGCCCTGTTCATCCCCTATTTCCTGATAGGTGTGGGTATGCTCATTAACGTGCGCACCCTGTTTACAGGTATCGACATGCTGTGGATCGTGTTTCTCATTGCCTTCTTCGGCACATTCGGGAAGGCCGCAGCTGCCTATATCTCCAGTCTCCTCTTCCGTCTGCCGAAGGCTGATGGCAATATGATGTTCGGTCTGACATCCGCCCATGCGGCAGGTGCCATCGCCATGGTGATGGTAGGTATGCGAATGGAGGTGGCTCCCGGACAGTATTTAGTGAACGATGATATGCTCAACGGTGTGGTGATCATGATCCTCGTCACTTGTATCATCAGCACCCTGATGACGGAGCATGCCGCCCAACAGATTATCCTGCAAGAGAAGCGGCATCCCCATATCGACGGCCCCCAGACCAACGATGAGAAGATTCTGCTCTGCGTGAAATATCCGGAGATTGCCCCGCATCTGCTTTACCTGTCCATCCTGATGCGTGACCAACGGCTGAACCGTGAACTGGTGGCGCTGAATGTGGTCTATGATGACCAGAACAGTAATACCGCCAGACAACAGGGACTGCTTCTGCTTGAACGGTTACAGCAGATCGCCAGCGCCTCTGATGTCAAGGTACAGACACAGGTGCGCCTCGCCACGAATATTGCCAACGGCATCAAACATGCTTTCCGGGAGTTTGCCTGTTCGGAGATTATCATGGGTATGCACGTGCATACAGATATCAGCCCGCGCTTCTGGGGAGAATTCATTCAGAGTCTCTACAACGGTCTGAACCGTCAGATTATCCTTACTCGTTTCGTACAGCCGATGTCCACCCTGCGGCGCATCCAGGTAGTGGTGCCTTCCAGAGCAGAGTTTGAGCCAGGTTTCCACCGTTGGCTGGAGCGTCTGAGCCGGTTGGCAGGACAGTTGGACTGTCGCATACAGTTTCACGGACGCCATGAGTCGTTGGCACTGATAGCGGAATATATCAACAACCGCCATCCGAATGTCAGGGCAGAATATACTTCAATGGAGCATTGGAACGAGTTGCCAAGATTAGCAGCAGGCATCTCAGAAGACCATTTGTTCGTGGTGGTGACCGCCCGTAAGGGAACCATTTCGTATAAGAACGCCTTGGAACGGCTGCCAGATGAACTGCAGGAGCATTTCTCGGGCAAAAACCTTATGATCATCTTCCCTGACCAGTTCGGTAACACGAAGGATGAGCGCATGAGCTTCACGGAAGCACAGCACCATGAGGAGCATAGTATCTATGATACCATTCTGCGCTGGTTGGACAAGAGAATTAGGAATTAGGAATTAGGAATTTAGAATTAGGAATTAGGAATTATGATTACTATCAGCAATATAACGAAGAGTTTCGGGGCATTGCAGGTGCTCAAAGGCATAGACCTCCATATAGGCAAAGGCGAGGTGGTCAGCATCGTCGGTCCCAGTGGAGCAGGAAAGACTACTCTATTGCAGATTATTGGTACATTGGATCGTCCGGACACAGGTACGGTGCAGGTAGATGGTATTGATGTCACTTCGTTGTCGTCGAAGCGTCTTTCTGATTTCAGGAACACGCATTTGGGCTTTGTGTTCCAGTTTCATCAGTTGTTGCCGGAGTTTACGGCCATAGAGAATATTATGATTCCCGCCTATATAGCAGGGAAATCTCAGAAGACGGCTAAGGCCCGTGCTGAGGAACTTCTACAATTTATGGGTTTGAGTGATCGTGCCTCACATAAACCAAATGAACTGTCTGGTGGAGAGAAACAGCGCATTGCCGTAGCCCGTGCGCTGGTCAATAATCCGGCAGTGATCTTGGCAGACGAACCTTCAGGTTCCCTTGACACACGCAACAAGGAAGACCTGCACAAGTTGTTTTTTGATCTGCGTGACCAGTTTGGACAGACGTTTGTCATCGTCACGCACGATGAATCTCTCGCTGCTATTACGGATAGAACCATTCATCTGCGGGATGGTCTTATTGAGATTCCAACAATTGACACCCCACAAATCACGGAAGAATGCTTAAACTTGGAGACTACAATACCCTCAGAATAAAGAAACGTACGGATTACGGCCTGTATCTGGACGGTGGTGACGAGGGGAATATCCTGTTACCGAATCGTTATGTCACACCTGATATGCATATTGGTGACAATCTTGAAGTGTTCATCTATCTTGACCAAGATGAGCGGACCATTGCCACTACGGAACATCCGATAGCCAAGGTGGGTGAGTTTGCTTATCTGGAGTGCGCCTGGACGAATGAGTACGGTGCTTTCCTCAAATGGGGATTGATGAAGGACCTTTTCTGTCCATTCCGTGAGCAGAAGAAGCGGATGGAAATCGGAAAGACCTATTATGTCTATATCATGGAAGACGAAAAGACCCATCGGCTGATGGCGACAGCAAAGGTCGAGCGCTATCAAAAGAATGATGGACGTCAGCGGGTGCTTGATTTTGCAGAGGTGCTGCTCCGTTATCTCTATGAACATGACGGTAAGTGCGATCTTGGTGACAAGTCGCCTGCTGAGCAGATCTATGAGCGTTTTCAGATTTCAAAGAAAGACTATAAAAAAGCCATCGGTGATCTGTATCGTCGACGGCTTATCGTTATCTCTGAAGAGGGTATTCAATTAGTCTGCTAACAGCTCCAAATCTTTATTTTTTGATGAGGTTTGCTATTGAAGCAGCCATTGTTCCGAGCGAAGCAGCTGTTGTTGCTACGCTCAGCCATTGTTGGAGTGAACTGGCATCACGTGGTGCCTTGGTCGGTACAACAATTTCACAGCCTGGCTCCACCTTACCTTTCTTGGCGACTGCAATCGTGCCATTCTGGTAGACAATAAACGCATGGCTCTTCTTTGAACGCTCAGCAAAACCACCAGCCTGACGGATATAGTATTTGTATCCCTCACCATCAGCAAAAGCCACGGTGTTAGGAGCGTTAACACTTCCGCTGATACGGACAGTATGGTTGAAGCGTGGGACTATCAGACGATCACCGTCCATCAACTCGATATCCTGCGTGGAACCCGGATTGGCCAAAGCCTCATCCAAATGGATACCTACACTATACGTATTCTCCAAAGCCAATTGCTCAAGGTTGATGGAATCCTTTCCGGTAGCGCTCTGGCGGGCCAGTTTTATAACTGCCTGCATACGTGCTCTCTCGTCATCACTCATCACTCTAATCAGACGGGCACCACGGACATAACTGCCAGGAATAACACCTCCTGCTGCTTTAATAACATCAGAAAGGCGCTGGTTCTTGGTTTCCATGGTGTAGCGGCCTTCGAAAGCCACTTCGCCTTCAACGCGTACGCGGATGGGATCCTGATAAACAGGGCTTTTGCGCACTTGAACGATGTCATAGGGCTCAAGTTTGAAACTGATGTCATCACTGGTGCTGAAGTCCTTCTTCAGTGAGAAGCTGAAGGTCTTTGCCAATTCCATGTTGGCACAGTCTGCTTCAGGATCATAAATGCGACGTGATACGTCGATCTTTGTTGTGGAAGCTGCATCGGTAAGTCCTCCAGCCTGGAGAATCAGGTCGCCTATGGTCATGCCAGAAGCATATTCGTATGTACCAGGGAAGATGACCTCGCCATCGATCGTCAACGTACGGAGGTTCTGATGTTCTGCCAAGGTGGGGATGAAGAGGACGTCCTCATTCTCAAGGGGAACATCGGCCGCAGAGCCATTCATAATGCCTTCCAGGTCTACAGAAATGACCTCTTGGGTGCGGTTCGGTTTCATACGACGCATTACTGCTCTCGACTTCATAGCCTCCTCAGTCAAACCATCAGCACATTCGATGAGGGAACGTATGCTATTGACTTTTTCCCCAAGTCTATACATGCCAGGACGGAAGACTGCACCTTTGACCTCGACCATGTTCTCGAAACGGTCGATAATAGAGTCGACAATGACAGAGTCGCAGTCAGCCATCTTAAAGTCTGACAGTTCAAACTCCTCAACATTATAGACGCTCTTCATGCGGCCACTCTTACGGAGGACACGCAGCGATTTCTTGTAAGCATCACCAGCGAAACCACCGCTATATTTCAGCAGGGTGGAGAGGCTCTCGGCCTTACGCATCTCGTATGCCATCGGGCGCTTCACACGTCCTGTGATATCGACAATACAATCATAAGTTCCTACCTGTATAACATCGTTGTCTGCCAGACGGACATTGCCAGCCAAGCGGCCATTGAGAATAAACTCATAGATATCGACCGTAGAGATGAGTTTGCCCTGACGGAACACCTTGATATTGCGGAGTGTACCAAGATCGCTCACACCGCCAGCCATATAGAGCGCATGGAAGACAGTGGCAAAGGCACTCAGTGTATAAGTTCCTGGAGTACGAACCTCTCCCATAACATTTACCATGATGGTACGCGTTTGACCTAAAGTGGTCTTTATGGAAGAATTTTCATAATAATCTCCCAACTTCCGTTGGATTTTTGTTTGTGCGGCTGCTACAGTAATACCGCTGACGTGAATAGGGCCAAAACCAGGAACGGTAATATCTCCATCCGGGCTGACGGTCAGTTTCAGCGCATCTTGCGAAGCACCATAGACATCAATCACCAACAGATCGCCAGGGCCTAATACATAGTTTTGGGGCGTAGCGATATTCATCTGCGGCTCGAAAGTTAATGCCTTGTTGTTGAAAATATCACGTCCAAACACTCTTTTCCCAGACGGAGAGAGCGTCTCTGGAACATAGCGTGGGGCGTTAGCATTTTCGCGAGTTACAATTTCATTATCTGTAACTTCATTGTTAACGCGCATCCGTTCTTGAACATTGCCAATGGCATTGTCCACAGAATTGTCAAGGCCTTTATTCGTAATCTGCTTTGCGTACTGTTGGCGGATCCTCTGAATTTGTTCCACCGTAGCGCCTTTCTGAATAAGCTTTGCAGCGATATCAGCTTCTGACGTGCCAGATTTCTTTTCTTGAATAGCGATGCTAAGCACTTCTGAGTCAGATAGCCTTTGACCAAAAGCAACCGTTATGGTACAGATGGTCAACAAAACAATCATGTATAGCCTTTTCATATTACACATATATGATAGAATAATATTCTAGAATTCTGCGGATTTAGGCGTCCTCGGGAAGGGGATGACATCACGGATGTTCTGCATACCCGTTACGAACAGGATCAGACGCTCGAAACCGAGTCCGAAACCTGCATGAGGACAAGTACCCCAACGACGGGTGTCAAGATACCACCAAAGATGCGTGGTGTCCATCTTACGACGCTCCACCTCACCCATCAGCTTGTCGTAGCTCTCCTCACGGACAGAACCACCGATGATCTCACCAATCTGCGGGAACAACACATCGGTGCCCTGCATCGTGGGTCCAGGAGCAACGGCGCCCTTATAACCCACAGAACCGCCATCTGCCGTATCCGTATTCTGCTTCATATAGAACGACTTGAACTCACGCGGATAGTCCGTCATGATCACGGGCTTCTTGAAATGCTCCTCTACGAGGTAACGCTCATGCTCAGAAGCCAGGTCGTCGCCCCAGTTACAGGGGAATTCAAATTTCTTGCCTTTCTTGATGGCTTCCTGCAGGATGTTGATGCCCTCGGTATAAGGCAGACGGACGAAGGTCTCCTTCAGCACACCTTCCAGACGTGCGATAAGGGTCTTGTCAATCATCTGGTTCAGGAATGCCAGATCATCCTTACAGTTGTCCAATGCCCAACGGACACAATATTTGATGAAGTCCTCTTCCAGATCCATCAGCTCCTCCTGATCGAGGAAGGCCACTTCTGGTTCTACCATCCAGAACTCTGCGAGATGACGAGGCGTGTTAGAGTTCTCTGCACGGAAAGTCGGACCAAATGTATAGATGGCTCCCAAAGCAGTAGCACCAAGTTCACCCTCCAGTTGGCCTGACACCGTCAGCGAGGTCTGCTCACCGAAGAAATCATCGTCATAGATGATCTTTCCCTGCTCGTCCTTCTTCAGGTCGTAGAGGTTCTTCGTGGTCACCTGGAACATGTTTCCTGCTCCTTCACAGTCGGAAGCGGTGATCAATGGGGTATGGAAATAGAAGAACCCATGCTCATGGAAATAGGTGTGGATGGCCATCGCCATATTGTGACGGATGCGCATGACGGCTCCGAAAGTATTGGTGCGAAGACGCATGTGGGCGTTCTTGCGCATCACCTCGAAACTCTGTCCTTTCTTCTGCATGGGATAGGTGTTGTCGCAGAGACCGTATATTTCCAGCTTCGTGGCCTGGATCTCACTGCTCTGTCCGGCTCCCTGACTCTCAACCAGTACACCTTCTGCACAGATACAGGCTCCCGTGGTAATATCCTTCAAGAGCTGCTCGTCGAACTTTGTCGGATCAACGACGACCTGTACATTCTTAATGGTGGAACCATCGTTCAAGGCGATAAAGTCAACTGCCTTTGAAGAGCGGTGCGTGCGCACCCAACCCTTCACGCAGATGTCTTTACCATATTCTGTACTTTGCAGTACATCAATAATCTTTGTCCTCTTCACTATTTTACCTTTTTACCTTTTTACCTTTTCACTTTTTTACCTTTATTCATATGCTCCCATGCGCAGACGGTCGACCTCTTCCTCAGTGAGGTAGCGCCAGTCACCACGCTTCAGGTTCTTCTTCGTCAGACCGGCAAACTGAACGCGATCCAACTTCTGCACACGATAACCCAATGATTCGAAGATACGACGCACAATACGGTTCTTACCGCTGTGGATCTCTATGCCCACCTGTTTCTTATCTGTCGGACTGGCGTACTGCACATCGTCAGCTTTGATCTCACCGTCCTCGAGCTGTATACCTTCGGCAATCTGCTGTAAGTCATGGGCCGTCACATTCTTGTCAAGGAATACATGATAAATCTTCTTCTTCAGATACTTCGGATGGGTCAGCTTGGAAGCCAGATCACCGTCATTTGTCAGCAAAAGCACACCCGTTGTGTTGCGGTCAAGGCGTCCTACGGGATAGATACGCTCGGGACAAGCATTCTTCACGAGGTCCATCACGGTCTTACGCTGCTGAGGATCGTCACTCGTCGTCACGTAATCCTTCGGCTTGTTCAGCAGGACATACACCTTCTTCTCAATCTTGACGGGCTGGTCGTGGAACATCACCGTATCTGTGCGCAGTACCTTGGTTCCCAGTTCCGTCACAACCTCACCATTGACGGTGACAACGCCAGCCTGGATGAACTCATCAGCCTCACGACGACTGCAAATACCTGCATTGGCAAGGAACTTGTTCAGACGAAGCGGCTCGTTCGGATCAATGTTGACCTCCTTGTACTCGATACGCTTCTTCATGCTATACTTAGCATTCGGATCGTAGTCAGCCGTATGCTGGCGTGGTCCTTTCTTATAGGGATTAGCTGGCTTGCCATAAGGTTTCTGATAACCACCCTGGCGCTGCTGGTATCCACCGCCCTGTCCCTGACGGGGCTGGTAGCCTCCCTGACGCTGCTGGTATCCACCTTGACGTGGCTGATAGCCACCCTCCTGTCCCTGGCGTGATTGATAGCCACCTTGACGCTGCTGGTAACCACCTTGTCCCTGACGCTGCTGGTAACTACCTTGACGTGACTGATAACCGCCTTCCTGACTCTGGCGAGACTGATAGCCTCCCTGACGCTGCTGGTAACCACCTTGACTCTGACGGGGACGATAATTGCTGCTACCATAGTTGTTACGGGGACGGTAGTCCTCACGCTGTGAATTGCCCTCAAACAGGGCTGCACCGAAGCCTTCCGGACGGAAGCCCCCCTCATCATTGTCATGACGACGGAAGTCCTGACGTTCAAAAGTAGGACGCTGGGCTGTATGTATACGTGGACGTGGGGTACGTCTTGCTTCTCTCTGACCGCTCGGCTCTGAAGCTTGGCTCCGCCATGAACTTTCCTGCTGTGTTTCCTCTTGTTTCTTTTCGTTATTCTCGATATCCATTTTCTTAAATGTTTTTATGTTGAAGATGATTAAATTCCTGTATATGTCGAAGGACTGATGGCACGGAGCTCATTCTTCACATCCTCGCTGACCTCCAGCGTCTCAATGAAGTCCTGAATCTTTTTTGCCGTCAGTTTCTCGTTTGTTCTTGTGAGTGCTTTCAGCGTCTCGTAGGGGTTGGGGTAGGCCTCGCGACGCAGAATGGTCTGGATGGCTTCTGCCACCACGGCCCATGTGTTGTCAAGGTCTTCCTGCAGTTTCTCCTCATTAAGGATCAACTTACGAAGTCCCTTCAAGGTGCTCTGGAGAGCAATCAGGCCGTGTCCCATGGGTACACCGACATTACGCAATACCGTGGAGTCTGTCAGATCCCGCTGCAAACGGCTTACCGGCAGTTTCGCTGCGAGGAACTGGAGGATGGCGTTGGCGATGCCGAGGTTACCCTCGGAGTTCTCATAGTCAATGGGGTTGACCTTATGCGGCATGGCACTGCTGCCCACCTCACCGGCCTTGATCTTCTGCTTGAAGTAATCCATGGAGATATACATCCAGAAGTCACGGTCCAGATCAATGATGATGGTGTTGATACGACGCATGGCATCAAACAGACCGCCAAGCCAGTCGTAATTGGAGATTTGGGTGGTAAACTGCTCACGCTCCAGTCCGAGTTTCTCGCTGACGAAACTGTTTCCGAACTCCCGCCAGTCATACTGGGGATAGGCCACATGATGGGCATTGAAATTACCCGTGGCGCCACCGAACTTGGCTGTAAGGGGAATCTCCTTCAATCCGCGCAGTTGCTCTTCCAGACGATAGACATACACCATCACTTCCTTTCCAAGTCTGGTAGGAGATGCCGGCTGACCATGTGTCTTCGCGAGCATCGGGATGTTCTTCCACTGCTCGGCATAGTCGTTGAGCTGTTCTATCAGTTCCTCAATCAGCGGAATGTACACCTCATTGAGTGCCTCCTTGATGCTCAGGGGTACGCTGGTGTTGTTGATGTCCTGTGAGGTCAGTCCGAAATGGATGAACTCCTTAAAGGCTACCAATCCAGAGAGCTGCGGCTGTTGGTCGATCTGCTCCTTGATGTAGTACTCCACAGCCTTTACGTCGTGGTTGGTCACTTTCTCAATATCCTTGACGCGTTGGGCATCAGCAGGAGTGAGCTGGCGATAAACATCACGGAGCGGTTCAAACAGTTGATGGTTGACTTGTTCCAGTTGCGGCAGGGGGAGTTCACACAAAGCGATGAAGTATTCTATTTCAACTCGCACCCTATAACGGATAAGGGCGTATTCGGAGAAATAGCCTGCCAATGGTTCGGTTTTACTTCTGTAACGGCCGTCAATAGGCGAGACGGCTGTCAGTGCATTTAATTCCATGTTTTCTAATCCAAATATTAATATAAGCGCTTATACTTAAACCCTAAATCAGCCGCTCGGCTTTGCCGCTCGACTCCCGTCGAGAACCTCCACGGCTGCGGACGGGTCCTTTCTTGTGTTGTGGGCGCTGACGGATTCGAACCGCCGACCCTCTGCTTGTAAGGCAGATGCTCTAAACCAGCTGAGCTAAGCGCCCTCGTCATTTGCGGGTGCAAAGGTACTAATTTTAAGTGAATAGTGAAGAATGAAGAGTGAAGAATTTGCTTCCGCATTGTGTTTTTTTAACGTTTGCATGCTTTTCAGGTGCAGACGATTCTTCACTTTTCACTCTTCACTTTTCACTTTTCACTCTTCACTCTTCACTTTTCACTTTTCACTCTTCACTTTTCACTTTTCACTCTTCACTCTTCACTTTTCACTTTTCACTCTTCACTTTTCACTTTTCACTCTTCACTTTTCACTTCTTTATAGCTGATAGAGGTCGTTGGCTGCCATCAGTTCCACTTTCTTGGCTGCCAGGATCTCCTCGCAGGCATCCAGATCGGAAGGACGGATGACCACAGTGGCCACGTCGCCATTGGCAAATGAGTACATGTACTCAATGAATACGCCGTTGTCGGAGAGGTGACGTAATACGACAGCCAAAGAACCGCTGGTGTTCGGACAGACGAAGCCGATGACGTCGGTAATCTTCACAGCGAAATGCTGTTCCTTCAGTACCTGATAGGCCTTGTCAGGATCAGAGACGATGCAGCGCAGAATACCGAAATCGCTGTTGTCTGCAATACTCATGGCCGACAGATTGATGCCTGCAGCACCAAGGGCGTCAGTAACCTCAGTCAGACGACCTGACTTGTTCTCGAGAAATACGGATAGTTGTTTTGCTTTCATATGCTTTATACCTTATTATATATAATATCGGTGTCAATCTCAACTTCTGTGATAATCTGTGAAATCTGTGGCTTAAATCTGGCGATTGTCAATCACGCGCTTGGCCTTACCCGTAGAGCGCTCGATACCCTTAGGCTCGACCAGCTTCACCTTGAATCCGAGGCCGATGACACTACGCAGTTCAGCTTCGAGCTTCTTCTGCAGGCCGACCATCGTCGCCATATCGTCGGTGAAGTATTCTTCCTTCACTTCGACCTTCAGTTCAGAGGTGTCGGTATTGTTCACACGGTCAACAGTAAGCAGGAAGTGCGGCTCGTACTCAGGCAGCTTCAGGATGACGTCCTCAATCTGTGACGGGAAGACGTTCACACCACGGATGATCAACATGTCGTCGCAGCGTCCCAAGATACGGTCCATCCTGACGAGCGTACGGCCACATTCGCACTTGTCGTAATGCAAAGCCGTGAGGTCGTGGGTACGGTAGCGCAACAGCGGCATACCCTCTTTCGTCAGATGCGTGAAGGTCAGTTCTCCGAAACTTCCTTCCGGCAGGGGCTCACCTGTATTCGGATCAAGAATCTCGGGATAGAAATAGTCCTCGTTCAGGTGAGTACCGTTCTGACACTGACACTCATAACCCACACCAGGACCTGCGACTTCTGAGAGTCCGTAGATATCGTATGCCTTGATGCCTAACGACTCTTCCAGTTTCACGCGCATCTTCTCCGTCCAAGGCTCTGCACCGAAGACGCCAATCTTCAGCTTGAACTCCTCACGGGGCCATTCACATTCTTTCATGGCCTCACCAAGGAACATGGCGTATGACGGTGTGCAGCAGAGGATCGTCGTTCCGAAGTCGTGCATCAGCGTCATCTGCTTCTGGGTGTTACCGGATGAGATGGGGATTACAGAAGCTCCGATGTTCGTGGCACCGTCGTGGGCACCCAGTCCTCCGGTGAACAGTCCGTAGCCGTATGCTACTTGGAAGATATCCTCTTTACCAGCACCGTAGGCAGTAAAGGCACGCGAGATGGCCTCTGCCCACATGGCAAGATCCTTACGGGTATAGAGTACGACAACGGGTTTTCCCGTCGTACCTGAAGAGGCATGGATACGGACAATCTGACTCATCGGCACAGCCGCAAGTCCGAAGGGATAGTTGTCACGAAGATCGAGCTTGTTGGTAAACGGCAACTTGACGATATCGTCGATACTCTTGATGTCACCTGGCTCCAAACCCATCTCCTGGAATTTCTTCCGATAGAAGGGGGTGTTGTGATAGACATACTCCGCCATCTTCACCAGACGACGGCTCTGGATCTCACGAAGCTGTTCGCGATCCATGCACTCTACGCTTTCATTCCAAATCATATTGTGTCTTATCTAGTTTGTTGATGTTTTGTCAGCCTTGCTGTGCCTTGTTCTCTGCATCGATGGCCTTGATCTTCTCCTTGACGAGGTTCATGTCGTCCTTGAGCTTCTGCACCTTGCGGTTCATCTCATCGATGAGGCTGCTGCCCTTCTTCGAACTGGCATTCAGGAAGCCGAGGTTGTTCTCGTAAGTCTGGATCTCCTGTTTGAGGGTCTCGTACTGACGGAACAGACGGGCACGCTCTGTGTCGAGGGCGTTCTCCCCACGTTCGGCCACCTGCTTGAGGTTTTGCTTGAAATTGTTCAGGCGGCGCTTGGCCACGGAGATGTTCAACTCCTTGTAAAGACGATCCAGGGCTGCATGATACTCTTCGTAGAGCTTGTCTTTCTCTTTGAAGGGAACATGACCGATAGACTGGTACTCTTCCACCAGTTTCTGGACTTCCTTCTGAATGTCCTCACCAGTATCTTCCGTGATGGCCTTCAGTTTCTCAACCACCTCACGCTTCTTTTCCAGATTGGCATATTCCTCGCTGTGCTGTCCGGCACCGGCAGCCTTACGGGCTTCGAAGAACTTGTTGCAGGCTCCGAGGAACTCTTCCCACAGTTGGTCGCCTAATTTCTTAGGCACCGTACCGATGGTCTTCCACTCTTTCTGCAGGGCGATCAGCTTGTCGGCAGTGGATTTCCATTCCGTAGAATCCTGCAGTGCCTTGGCCTTCTCTATCAATGCACGTTTCTTGTCTGCGTTCTCCTTGAAGGCGTCCTTCAGGGTCTTAAAATACTCGGCCTTACGTCCGAAGAAGTCATCACAGGCAGCACGGAAACGCTCAAAGATCTTGACGTTCATCTTCTGGGGGGCAAAGCCGATGGTCTTCCATTCGGTCTGCAACTCGATGATCTGCTTGGTATGTTTCTCCCAGTCGCCGCTACCTTTGTTCTCTTTGGCAGCGATAGCCTCCACCTTCTCGCAGAGTTCCGTCTTACGGGCCAGGTTCTCCTCTTCTTTGGCACGGATGCCCTCGAAGTGCTGCTGGTGGCGCTTGTTGATGATAGTGCTGGCTGCCTTGAAACGGTTCCAGATCTCTTCACGCTCCTCCTTGGCCACAGGACCGATCTCACGATACTCCTGATGCAGCTTCTGCAACTGATGGAAGGCGCTGATGACATCGGACTCGTCGGCCAGTTTCTCTGCAGCTTCGCAAAGACGCTCCTTCTGTTCCTTGTTCTTGCGGAAGTCGTATTCGCGGGCTTCGCTGTTCAGACGGAGCATGTCATAGAACTGCTCCACGTAGAGCTGATAGTTACGCCACAGTTCATTGGCCTTCTCGGCAGGCACGTTCTTGATTTCACGCCACTGCTGCTGCAGGGCCTTGAACTCCTGATAGCCTTTATTGGCCTCCTCAGGCGTGGTGATCATCGACTTCACCTTCTCGATGATCTCGAGTTTCTTGGCCAGGTTGGCCTGTTTCTCGGCTTCCTGTTCCTTGAAGAGCTTGGCACGCTTCTCCTTGATAATGCCCATCTCGGCCTTGAAGGCCTCTTCCATCTCGTCGGGAGTGATTTGATACTGTTCCGGATCGCCGCCTCCGTCGAGATAAGCCTTGAAACTGGCTTCGCGCTCTGCAATATGCAGTTTGTAGAAGGCGGTCTTCAGATAGTCCACCTCCTCCTTCTGGGGAGACTCGTCACCATGGGCGATATCCCTGATACGCTCCAGAATCTCTGCTTTGGTCTCGTAGACCTTGCGGGGAGTTTCCACTTGAGAAGCCTCCTCTTCAGCTGTCTCTTCCACAAGCTGAGAGGCCACTTCACTTTTCACTTCTTCACTTTTCACTTCCGTGTTGCCCGGTTCTTCGCTTGGCGAAACGGCATTGCCGAAAATGGGGGCATTCTCTTGAGAGTCCATCATTTAACTTCTGTTAGTTACTGACACAAATTCGTATTACTGATGCATCGCATCAACACATTTGGCGTCAAAGGTACTAATAAAAAGTGAATAAGTGAAAAAGTGAAAAGGTGAAAGACGAAATTTTTTTATTTTTTAACCCTTTCACCTTTACACGAGCCGTTTATGCCTGAATATAAGCCATGCAACGACAGAAACAGCCACCGAAAGCACCATTGCGAAGACAAATCCCCACGTTGTTGTCTCCATGCCGTTCACCAGGTTCATGCCGAACAAAGAGGCGATGAGCGTGGGGCACATCATCATGATCGACACCGACGTCAGCGTACGCATCACCGTATTCATATTATTATTAATAAT
>CACYQO010000036.1 GCA_902776545.1 uncultured Prevotellaceae bacterium
ACACTTTAGCAGCCCCAATTACAAATCAGATTATTTTTCAAAAAATCATGTTAGCGGAACTGCCCGTAAAATCGGGGTTACGTTCATATGGTGGTTTACATGTTATGAGCGTCCGCTATGGAGAACTTCAGGGGATGTTGATTTGCTGCTGAGTGATGAAAACTACGAAAAAGCAAAGAAATCACTGATACCATCGGCAAGGGATATAGAACAGGAGTATAAGTCTTTCAAGCACATTGGAATAACTATGGAGGGAGCGTATGTGGTCGAGTTGCATGGTACGCTGCATAGTCGCCTTTCAAAACGGGTTGACAGTGTAATTGATGAGCTTCAGAATGATGTGCTTTGTGGAGGGAAAGTAAGATCGTGGAATAACAATGGAATAACAGTCTTTTTGCCGTCCCCTGATAATGATGTCATTTTTATCTTTACGCATATATTGCATCATTTCTATATAGAAGGGATAGGACTCAGGCAGATTTGCGACTGGTGCAGGCTGCTATGGACTTATAAGGATTCATTGAATCACGAATTATTGGAGTCACGGATTCGGAAAGCAGGCCTGATGTCGGAATGGAAGGCCTTTACTGCTTTGGCGGTGGATTTACTCGGAATGCCTGCGGATGCAATGCCGCTTTATTCGTCAGAAAAGAAGTGGTCTCGTAAGGCAGATAAGATATTGGCGTTTGTGTTGGAAGTCGGAAACTTTGGACATAATCGAAGCCAAACCGTATCAGAGAATTATGTGAGCAGGAAAATAGTTTCGTTATGGAACAAAGCAAAAGACTTTGGGAGGCATGCAAGGATATTTCCAATGGATAGTCTTAAGTTCTTCTGGCACTTTCTATGGAATGGAGTTGAACTAGCGATAATCAAATAATAAAATATAAAAATCGAAAGATGAAGACAGCACTTATTACTGGTATTACTGGTCAAGATGGAAGTTACTTGGCTGAATTTTTATTGGAGAAAGGTTACGATGTTCATGGGACTATCAGACGTAGTTCTGTGGATTTCCGTGAAAGAATAGCACATTTGGAGGGTACACCTCATTTTCATCTGCACTATGCGGATTTGGGGGACTCGATGAGTGTGCTGGGCGTGATTGGAAAGGTTAAGCCGGATGAGATATATAACCTGGCAGCGCAGAGTCATGTGCAGGTTAGTTTCGATAGTCCTGAGTTTACGGCTGATGTGGATGCTGTAGGTGTGTTGCGTATCCTGGAGGCTGTTCGCCAATTAGGTATGACAGAGAAATGTCGTATCTATCAGGCTTCGACATCGGAACTGTATGGTAAGGTGGAGGAGGTGCCGCAGAATGAGAACACGCCGTTCCATCCGTATAGTCCGTATGCGGTGGCGAAGCAGTATGGCTTTTGGATAGTGAAGGAGTACCGTGAGGCATACAACATGTACTGTTGCTCGGGTATTCTGTTTAACCATGAGTCAGAGCGTCGTGGCGAGACTTTCGTCACTCGTAAAATTACGCTGGCAGCTGCACGTATTTCACAGGGTGTGCAGGATTGCCTGTACTTGGGCAATATGGATTCTCTGCGTGACTGGGGCTATGCCAAGGATTATGTGGAGTGCATGTGGTTGATCCTCCAGCAGGAGAAGCCCGAGGACTTCGTGATAGCTACGGGTGTGCAGCACAGTGTCCGTGAGTTCACAGAGTTGGCATTCAAGCATGCTGGTATCGAACTGAAGTTTGAGGGCGAGGGTATCAACGAGAAGGGTATCTGTGTGGCAGGCCCCGAGAATCTCATTGGCAAGACTCTCGTAGCAGTCAGCGAGGACTTTTATCGTCCTACGGATGTTGTCAACCTCTGGGGTGATCCCACCAAGGCCAAGGCGAAGCTGAAGTGGAACCCGAATAAGACTTCGTTCGAGGAACTCGTCAAGCTTATGGTGGAACACGACATCGCCAAGGTTGCAGCCGAAGGTGCTGCCGCTAAGGTTCGCACCAATCTCGCTGAATACCTGGAAAAGGGTATTGTTAAATAGAACACGAATTACCATTAATGATCCATTAATTTTTCACGAATTAGGATGTTAGATAAGAATTCAAAAATCTATGTAGCAGGCCACAACGGACTCGTTGGGTCTGCTATATGGAATAATCTGAAGAGTAGAGGTTATAATAACCTTATAGGCCGTTCTCACAAGGAACTGGACTTGACTGACCAGGTGGCTGTTAAGAAGTTCTTCGATGAGGAACAGCCTGATGCAGTGGTGCTGGCAGCAGCATTCGTTGGAGGTATCATGGCTAATTCGCTGTATCGCGCCGACTTCATCATGATGAACATGAAGATCCAGTGTAATGTCATCAGTGAAGCGTATGCTCATGGAGTGAAGAAATTGCTATTCCTTGGTTCGACCTGCATTTATCCGAAGAATGCACCGCAGCCCATGAAAGAGGATTGCCTCTTGACCTCACCTTTGGAATACACCAATGAGGAATATGCCATCGCGAAGATTGCCGGTCTGAAGATGTGCGAGAGCTACAATCTGCAATATGGTACGAACTACATTGCGGTGATGCCTACCAACCTCTATGGTCCCAATGACAATTTCCACCTGGAGAACAGCCATGTGATGCCTGCCATGATGCGTAAGGTGTATCTGGCAAAACTTATTCATGATGGCGCTTGGGACAAGATTGCTATCGACCTCAATAAGCGTCCAGTTGAGGGAGTCACTGGTTCCGCATCACAAGAAAAAATACTGACAGTGCTCGGCAAGTATGGAATCTACGATAACCGTGTCATCCTTTGGGGTACTGGCACTCCGCTCCGTGAATTCTTATGGAGTGAGGATATGGCAGATGCCTCAGTACATGTACTGCTAAATGTGGATTTTAAGGACGTCATTGGTGTTGAGAAGTATTCGTCAGTACACTATGGAGCTTCGACCGATGGTGCTGTAGATCGTAACCATTCGGCTGGTCGTGGTGGCGCCATTCCGTCATTAGGCGAAATCCGCAACTGCCACATCAATGTAGGTACAGGCAAAGAACTCACCATCCGTGAACTTTCTGAACTTGTCGTCAAGGCTGTAGGTTTTGAAGGAACGGTCGAGTTCGATGCAACCAAGCCCGACGGCACCATGCGCAAACTCATCGATGTATCAAAACTTCACTCCCTTGGCTGGACGCATAAGGTGGAGATTGAAGATGGCGTTCAGAAGTTGTTTGAGTGGTATAAGCAAAGCTTAGAATCGTAAAGAGGCTTTCTGCCCTATTACGATTCTGAAAAATGGTGTTTATCACTTTTGACAAAGAGAAGGTTGTTTATTGTCTACTGATATATAAAGAAGCATGGACGAAGAAAGGAATAATATTATAGCTATCCTTGAACAGAAAAGAGGCTTTGTTGAAGAAGACAGAGATTCTTTGGCTAATATAATTATTGGTGTTCAAAACATCTTGCAACGCTATTATTCTAAGGATAATGCGTTTGTCAAGCATGCTGAAGTTCTTCATTCGTACATTATCGCATTACAGTCGAGCAAGAAAGACCACTATCCACTATATACACGCTGCAACACGAAGGATATAGCAGCGGATTTAAGAGCTTTAATCGAGGCTGTCAAGGACGAAATAGCCACAATTGGTTTACCTAATACGGCCAAAGCTAAAGCCTCTAAAGGCATCCAAATAACAAACAATCTCAGTCAGAGTCAATCTCAGAGCCAAGAGCAGAATGTGATAGTAAAGGTATTGTTGGAAGCCATAAAAGATGAATTGACAGGCAAGCAGCGTAAAGAACTACTTGCAATAGCGCAGGAAGCAAAAGACCCGCAAGAGGCTCATAAGGGTATAATGGAAAAGTTGAAAGAATATGGCGCAAATGTTTCAGCAAGCATTGTAGCCAATATTCTGACAAATCCTGATGTTTGGGCAACATTAAGCTCATTACTATAATTGAATCTATGGAGAATGTTTTGATAAGGGATTTGGTAAACGAAGAAACCTATAATGAAATTGTGGATTTTATCTATAATTATAGCAGGGAGGCACAGCGTGAAAACGGCTGTGACTACCGTAAGACCTTGTCGGAAATTCTCGGAGGCTATGTGGAAATGGTGAAAAGCAATAGTAATGATGCATTGTTCTTTGCCGAAGTTGTTGCTAATGTTGATATGTTGGAGCGTTTAATCACAAACTGCTATCAGAGTAAGCGGTCAACAGCTTATACACAGTTGAAGAACTTGCTCAAAAGATATGAGACAGATTCTATCTTTGCTGAGATTCCTTCCGATTCCATCTTTTACAGGATGCGTGTCTGCGATTTGCGGAAGGAGATAAAACGCAAGGAACTCTTCCATATACCATTTGAGAAAATTCGCAAAATAAAGACACAACGATATAGTAGCCCTGGCTATCCGTGCCTCTATTTAGGCGAAAGCCTCTATGGTTGCTGGGAAGAAATGCAAAGACCAGACACCGAATCTACGCTATTCTCGGTGTTTAAGACCAGTAAGTCCTTTAGAGTTGTGGACATGCGAATCCCCACATTACAAGAGTATCTGGCCAATGCTGAGTTCTACTTGAAGTTCATCCCTTTGATAATAGCAAGTACTATACCCGTTTTAAATAGTGATGATGTCTTTAAACCAGAGTATTTACTCCCTCAGATGATTCTTGAGTGGGTGATAGAAAAGCGCAGGGAGATAAATGCCATCGGTGTTTACTACACCTCGGCATTCAAAGATAATGAGTTCTATGAACTCGATCATGAATGGGATAATGTTGTGTTGCCTGTGCAAAAGACCAGCGATAAGGGCATTTGCCAAGAACTTGCATCGTTGTTTACAATGACAAAGCCAACCTGTTATGAATATGAGTTCTTGCAAGGTAATATTAATACTACCGGTGTCTGGAATAATGGTCCAAAGCGAGCGAGTGCGAGTGCGGATAAAGCGAAGACCAACTACTATTGGTCAATCTTTTCACGTTTAGAAGAAAATATGGAGGATACCGATTTTGCTTCACCTGATTCCTAATGTTTATGATTGAACAACGATTGGAATTTTATGAAAAGCATCGCAAATGAATGCTGACGACAGAAAAGTAGGCCATTCATGTTATAATCAGCATAAAATTGCTTGTTGACATAAAAATCTTGTTAAAAAACGGATATAGTTTCGGAAATCTTTGTATCTTTGCACAAAATATAAGCTACAACTGGTATGGTAACCGTCAATCATCACGACCGTCAGACCTTTAAAAAAAGCTATCTGAAGAGGATTCAGTGCGTGCTGACATTCGAAAAAACAGAATGGACAGACGAACTGAAGAAGAAAGCTAATGACTTATTGAAGGGCAATGGATTTGATCTGAAAGCAACAGGAGACTTATCCATGGTGCAGGGCATCAGGAATGCTACTGTGGTGATACTTACAGACAAGGGGATGATGATAAATACCGACAAAATTGACTACGGAGGTTTTGATGATTATAAGGTATTCCTTTCGGAGATAATGATACCATTGCTAACGATGTCTGGCGTAAAGACTATCACAACTTGTATCTTCCAGAAAAGTAATTCTTATAAAATAAACAAGGGTAAGGTCAAAATGGAACTTACCAAGGAACAGGTCTTGAGCACTTTGTTTACACCGCTACTGACTGAAGCCAATGTGCCAGTTGGGGTTATGGAGAACGAGTACTTCTATACGTCGCAATATAAGTACGAGGACAAGGAAGAAACCATCATTATTGAACTTATTATCAGTTCAATGAAACTTTATGAGCAGTCTACCGAGGGATTTGTGGAAAGGCTGGAAATTGTAAATCAGCGGATGTACGACTTCTGGTATGAGTCAGTAAGTGAGAAAGTGCGTAAATCGATGGAGGGGTAATAGTTATGGAAGAGGACATGTTGACTTTTGAAATGGTAGAAGAAGTAAACCTCGATGGGGTGAACGCTATTGCTTCTCTAAGAGATTTCTTACGTGAATTGGCTAACGACTTTACTGCCTATGCTCGCCAGTTTTCGGTTGCAGCCGCAATGGTTTTCTCACTGACAGAAGCGTCAGCCGTTACCACTTTTGAGGGAACAGAGGAAGGTTCGCCTGTCATGGAATATGTTTTGACTGAAGAAAACCTGCCTACCAAGGCTGAAATTGCTCTCGAAAAACTATTGTATCTTGACGATGACTGGGACGGCTATGGCGCACCAGCCATTAGCAGGAAGTCTATTGATAATTGCAATAAGATTATCCGTCTGTTACCGCGTCAGTCGGCAGACAGCATTGAGGTGCTCCCTACCGAATATGGAGGTGTGCAAATAAAGAAGATTCTTGCTGACGGCAGTCTCTTGAGTAGTGACTTTGGTGATGATACGATGTCGTATTATATTGAGAAAGATGGTAAGGCTACTTATTTCCCATTCCTTCACTATACTCAGACAGCTGTAGAAAAATTGGCTGGCACTCTTGGATAAGAATTATGTGTGTTCAAAATCATCCCCTTCAAGAAGACAAGATCTCAGACGGCGAAACATACACCAGATGGGTGTATGCACCTCGTTATATTGACGAACGAGGCGTATTCAAGCAAAACTTTGTCAGCCTTAAAGAGTGGAATAAAGAAAAGGGAATCTCAGGTCAGATAATTGATAGATGTGACCATAAGACCGTTTTGCTTTGGGGCTTGCATTTCCGCAGGAAGGATAAGGACGGAACAGAAAAAGAAGAAAGATTTCTTGGATACGCCAAGGCTTTAGCATGTAAGATTCGCTCTGTTGCGGATGAAGATGGTGACAAGATTGATGTAATCTTTACGGAATCGGATGTGCCGTTTCATGCTGAAATACGTTTTGAAATAGACGGAGAGTTGGTAGTAGGTAACAACCAACATCCTAGATTTTTGAGATATAAAGACAAATTGAGAGATATTCTTCAGAACGATGTTTATAGGGCATCGGCAGAAGAGTTAGCAGAAATCAAGTAAGGCATTAGTAAACATTCTCTTTCCCGCGTTTGGGAATGAAATATAATGCCTACCTTTGTAACAAATTTGAAAATTCTTACATTTTGCTAAAATCAAGAAATGCCTGCAAACACGGGCACTTCAAAGAATTTGGCGGAAAATAGGAGTTTACTATAAAACTTCAAACTAGCCTTTAGATATGATGACTTATTTTATTGTCTTTGCGCTGCTGATTGCGCTGGAGTTGTGTTATTTCAAGATAGCAGACCATTTCAACATCATTGATAAGCCGAATGAGCGCTCGTCGCACTCGACGATAGTGTTGCGTGGAGGAGGAATCATATTCGCCATATCAATGGTGATCTGGAGCCTCACTCCCTTCCCCTCTCCAACGGGCGAGGGGAGTATCATGCTGATAGCGGAGTATTGGCCGTTTATGTTGGGTCTGATTCTGATTGCAGGGGTGAGCTTCATCGATGATGTGCATTCGCTGCCTGATTCATTGCGTATGGTGGTGCAGATAGCTTCGATACTGCTGATGTTTTGGTCAATCGGCTTGTTTGGGATAGACCTGAGCTGGTGGTTGAGAGCACTGATAGTGGTCATTGCGCTGTTCTTTTGTGTCGGGGCCACGAATATCATCAATTTTATGGATGGGATTAATGGCATTACTGCCGGGTATGGGCTGGCCATGCTGTTGCCTATCGCCTTGTTGAACCGCAACATGGGATTTGTAGAGGAATCGTACTTGATAGTAGCGATTCTTGGCTTGTTGGTGTTCAGCCTGTTTAACTTCAGGCCCAAGGGTAAAGCGAAGTGCTTTGCGGGGGATGTGGGGTCGATAGGCATCGCATTCATCATTCTGTTTGCATTGGGCAAGCTGATGTTAGCTACACAGGATGTGACTTATATCGTATTCTTCTTAGTGTATGGCATCGATGGTAGTTTGACCATCTTCCATCGCATTATGCTGCATGAGAATTTGGGGCAGGCGCATCGCAAACATGCGTACCAGCTGATGGCGAATGAGTTGAAGATGAGTCACGTGACAGTGAGCCTGCTGTATATGGCTATGCAGCTTGTAGTGTCGTTAGGTTTTATCTATCTGTGTCCGAATACTGTGCTGGCGCACTGGATATATTTGATTGGCGCTGGAATAGTGCTGGCCGTGGCGTATGTGCTGTTCAAGATGAAATACTATCATCTGCATGAGGAGTACCTGGCTTCGCTGGAGACGAAATAAAAGGAAGATGCAGGAGGGAAACGAATATGAATAATTACCATAATTTCATCCACAAATAAATTGTGGATTCGGGAAACACGGAATTTTCTTAAACACGAATTTCCATTAATTGGCCGTTAATTTTCCATGAATTAGTTGTGGATTCGGAAAAAAGTTGTATCTTTGCACCAGGAAATACTAAAGATTGAAGATTATGGAGGCAGTATTATTCAGTCCCGCACAGATGCATCTGGTCACATTGATGTCGCATATTAAGTCTGAGGATGCATTAGACCAACTGAAAGACCAATTGGCAGATTTCTATGCCCGTCAGGTTGATGAGGAGATGGAAGAGCTATGGGAGTCAGGAGAATGGAACGAGCAAAAGCTCCAAAGCCTGCAGGATGCCCATTTTCGTACACCATATAAATGATTCCCCTGATGCGGCAAGTTGTGATAGACACCAATTGTCTCATACAGATGATTTCCCTGCATAGCCCATATCGCCCGATATGATTTCTGACGACAAACACTTCAAAATTTTGGAAAGAACACCATTCCCACAATTGAACTTTGTAAGAATGGTAGATTTCCTTCCCATTGTTTCGAAATTATAACACGAATTTCCATTAATTGGCCGTTAATTTTCCATGAATTAGTTGTGGATTCGGATGGAGGAAACGAATATGAATAATTACCATAATTTTTTCCACAAATAAATTGTGGATTCGGGAAACACGGGATTTTTATAAACACGAATTTCCATTAATTGGCCGTTAATTGGTCGTTAATATTTTTTGTTGGGAAACGAATTGGCATAATAACCATAATTTTATCCACAAATACTTGTGGATTCGGAAAAAAGTCGTATCTATGCCACCGATTTAATACAGAAAAGGTGAAGAACTAAAAGCATTTGATTTTAAAATGTTGGTCACATCGGTTGATGTGACCCTAAAAAGGTTTGTAATATGTCAATAATTAGGCGGGAGAAGTCGAGGATTGGGGTGTACCATGTGTTAGCGCAGGGGGCTGGTAACCATGAGCTGTTCCATGATGATGAGGATTATCAGGTGTTCGTGGAGTATCTGGGCAGGTTGATGAAAGAGGCGTGGGCGGAGGATGACGAACCGGACAGGCTGTATTTCCATACGTATGCGTATTGCCTGACACCGAAGCAGTTCAGACTTATCGTGAAGGAGGAGAAGTACCAGGTGAGTGCAATCATGCAGAGTATTTCGCAGTTGTACTCAAGGTATTATTCGGGGAAGTACAACAGTTATGGGCCGCTGTATCGGAGGCGGTATTATAGTGAGCCGATCAATGATGAGGAGCGGATGGAGGTGGTGATGCGGTACGTGCATCAGGAGCCACAGAGACTGGGGATAATAAAAGAGCCACAGATTACACAGATTGCACGGAAAGAGATGAGCATACTGGAGCCACAGAGACTGGGGATAATAAAGGAGCCACAGATTACACAGATTGCACAGAAAGATGATTTGGATGAGTGGGAATGGAGCAGTTGGCATGAGTATGTGGGGTTAGGAAGTGATTTGCCGATAGTATGCGAGAAGCCTGAGGCTTGTAAGGATTTGACGGAGGAACAGTGGCGGGAGTTGTTGGGCAGGCCGCTGCCTGAGGGGACGAAGTGCCTGGAACCGAAGGAGTACCGGGCACCGAAGCCGACAGAGACTCAGGTGTTGAGCATGGTCAGGCTGATGACTACTGCGACGACGTGGGATGAGTTTAAGGCGATTCCAAAGGACGAGAAACTGAAGACGATCAAGCAACTGCTACAGAACGGGGCTTCGATCAGGCAGATGGAGAAGCTGACGGGAATAGGACGGGGGATTATTCAGAACCTCTGAGTTTTCAGCCACAGATTACACAGATTGCACGGATATGGAGAGCCGAGGATGCGGGTGTGCATCCTCGGCTCTCGGTGTATAGTACAGCAGATTGCAAATTATGTTAAAAAAGAGAAATAAATGTAGGGAAATGCAATGGGTTTGATGAGAAATCGCTATTTTTGCAGAAATCTTATAGTTCAACGATATGGCATTTACGGATATCATAATAGAGACAGTATGGGACAAGGCTCGTATCGTGGAAGGGTATGACAAGGAACACTTCCGTAAGGATGCGTGTGGCGCTTGGATTCAACGGTCTGAATATGGAAACCATAGAAGTCAATATGGTTGGGATATTGACCATGTGCTACCGCGATTGCTGGGGGGAGGGGATGAGGAAATCAACCTTAGGCCATTGCAGTGGCAGAACAATCTGTCGAAGGCTGACGATTTCCCATATTATTTCTCTGCTGTGGTTGCGAACGAACGCACTAATGAAGAAAAGAAAGTGCAATTCAGGGTGAACGGTGATTTATACGAACTTTTAAAACGGAAATACAATATTTTAAAATGAAACTTATAACACTGAATATTGAGGCACTCTTCAATACATTTACATACAACCTCCATTTTGATAGCCAGGACAGATACCTCATCCTGACAGGAGTCAACGGCTATGGCAAGACAACTATACTGAATATGATCAGCTCGCTTGCCAACAAAGATCTGTATTATTTCTACACAATTCCTTTCACATCTATTGACTTTGGGTTTGAGGATGGCTCTGTATTGTCATTGTCCTCCAACAGAGTAGAAGATGCAACCTCTGCAGATGTGCCTGTAAGTAGTGGCAGAAGACTACTTTTTGACATGAGGGAACCAGATGGCAAGGAAATAGGCTCATTTTGCATAGATTTTGCAACTATTGCCCGTGTGATGAAAACAAATTATCACTTCTCGCATATTGTTATCAACAACAGACTGAAGGATGATTATGAGTCGAAAGAGTTCTACCAAATGATGAAGGATGAGGGGTTGCAGGATGCTATTATGCAGGCTACCGGCGAGAATGCAGAGCAGATGATGATGAGGCTTGACGCATTCAAAGCCCCTTATATCGAGGCGGAGCGGACTGTGGAGTGTCGTTATCTTCGCCCGAAAAATACGGTGCCCGATTTGGAGCACAGAGATTTGAAGTGGTATCTGATAGACCATCTGGCATCTGATTTCCGTTATATGCTGAATAATGAGTATGCCAACTTTGTGAAATATTCACAACAAGTAGATTCTGACTTTATCAACCAAGCGATATCTTCCAGTCTGGTATATGATCAGAAAACCTACGATGCAGAGATAGAGAAGCTTGTTGCCCGAGCAAAAGAGCTGGAACTTCTTGGACTTATACCTCACATGGATGTAAAACCGTATGATGAAGCTAATGCCAAGATGCTGACTGCATACATCGTTGCACAGAATGAGAAAATGGATTTCTACAACACTTTGCTCAGCAAGATACGCCTTTTCTCTAAACTCGTGGAGGAGAGGGGTTTCGTCAACAAGAACATGTTGGTCACGGTGAAGGATGGGTTCCGATTCCGTGCGGACGGTAACGGGTTCATCGACCTGAGCCTTCTCTCCAGTGGCGAGCAAAACGAGGTGGTAATGCTTTACTCGCTGGTCTTCAGTGTTGGGGACGATTCAATGCTACTGATTGACGAGCCGGAAAACTCTCTTCATGTGCTGTGGCAAAAGAAGTTTATGCGAACCATAGAGGAGGTTTCAGCGGTGAAGAACCTATTTGTTATTGTTGCCACTCATTCCCCTCAGATAATAGGGACCCGATGGGAGAATTGTTGTGATTTGACCGAACTAATGGGGGGAGAGAACTATGGCGAATAGTATCAACAAGGCTCTCACGGAGGAAGATCGGATTGCTGCTGTCATACTTGCCATTCAAGGACACAGCGTGGATAAAAAGCAGGTTGTGGTAGTGGAAGGTAATGATGACGAGGAGTTCTATGAACGTTTTTTGGAGATGACCAATTGCGATTTCATAGTCAACAACTCGTGTTATGGTTATGAGGACATCTCTTCTATATGCAACGCAAAAGGCTATGCCAACCGCTATTTTATGATCAAGGACTCCGACTTTGACAGGCTTCTCGCGACGGCACAGGTGGATAACCAAATGCTCACCGACTTTCATGACAGGGAGTTGTTCTTAAGTGAACTTGATGTAGATGCTATACTTGGAAGTAAATACGGGATTGCGATAGATGTGAAGTCCATTGCGATGGCTATACGGGGATTGTCTGTAGCGAAATGGTTCAATATGGCAAATGGCTGTAAGTTGGCGTTCAAGAAAAAATGTGTGGTGCCTAAGGTGTATGACGGACAGAGTGATGTGAGCATTGATGATTGTATTGCCCAACTTGCAAACGAGAAGAAGAATGCGGGAAAACAAATCCCTGACAAGACTCAAGTTGCAAGCTTTATGGAATCTACCGAAGGAGTAGATTGGCGACAATATACTAATGGTCACGATTGGCTTCAAGCAATTGCCATGTGGCTAAATATTCGGCTAAACAAAGCATTGTCATACAAGATAGACATTCGCCCATATCTGGAGAACGTTTTCTCAGAAGGTGACTTCATGAGAACTGAACTATACGCAGAAATCAAGAAGCGCGAGGAGAACATAGGTAAGAATCTTTTAAAAGTGGCAGCATGAAAGCAAAAGTACAATACAATGATCTGACGGGAACCGCAGCGGCTGACATTACCGATTTCTCACTGAATTCCCTGGAGACATATCTGACGGATCATTTTGAGAACTACGATACGGAACGTTATTTCTGTGTCGGGTGTCGGTTGTATATTGCCGGACAGACATCCACCACTGTCAGCATCCGGTTTATTTGCCTTGACAAAGAAGAGCATAAGTATGTTTACTTATGTCCGGTAGATGATATGAGCTACGAAGAGGCTTTCTCTTTGTTCAAGCGGTTTGATGTCGTATTAGGAAGTAACGAAAGCATTAGCGAAATCGTCGTTAGCGATGAGGACTGGCGCGATTTGAAATAGCCAGTTATGGACCGCTGTATCGGAGACGGTACTATAGTGAGCCGATCAATGATGAGGAACGGATATGGAGAGCCGAGGATGCTGCACCATCACGATGTTTCTTAACCTCGTCGGCAAGCGTATCGACAACTTGTCTGGCACTTTCGAAACGGGTATGCCTGATTTTGCGCCAATTCGGCTTATTATGACGGTAGAATTCGTTGCAAAGATAGTGAATATTTTGGAAATTGAGGAAGATTTTGAAATTTTTTCGTAAATTTGCACTCAAAATGTGATGGATTATGAAGAAACCCAAATGGCTTGAGAAGGAAAAGCTGTATAGTATTATGTTCGAGTCGGACGTGCCCATGGGGCGTGTTTTTGACTTGGTGTTGATTGTAGCTATCTCGCTGAGTATCATCATCTCGTTTATTGAGACGATACCGGAGTTGGCCCGCACCTTCAAGCTGACGTTAGAGGTGCTGGAATATCTTCTGACGTTCTTCTTCACCTTAGAATATATAGCGCGTGTCTATTGTTCGCCGCGTCCCAAAGACTACGTGTTGAGTTTCTTCGGCATCATTGACCTGCTGGCCATCATGCCGCCTTACCTCTCCTATTTCTTCCCCAACGCACGGTATATGATCCTGCTCCGTTCGTTCAGGTTCATACGCATCTTCCGCATCTTCAAACTGTTCAACTATATCAATGAAGGGCACCTCCTGCTGCGCTCGCTCAGGAAGAGTTTCACCAAGATCACCGTCTATTTCCTGTTCGTACTGATCCTGGTTACTTGTCTGGGCACATTGATGTTCATGATTGAGACTGGCAGGCCAGGGACGGCATTCACCGACTTAGGCACATCCGTCTATTGGGCCATCGTGACCATGACGACGGTGGGTTATGGCGACATCACACCAGTAACCCCCATAGGCCGACTGCTCTCGGCCTTCGTCATGCTGCTCGGTTACACCATCATTGCCGTGCCGACAGGTATCGTCACAGCTAATATCATTGATGACACGAAAACAGCTGAACAGACGAATGGAGAGGAAAAGCATTGTCCGCAGTGCGATGCCGAGGTGCGTGAGACCGACCATTTCTGCCCGAACTGCGGAACCAAACTGTCGTAAAACCTAATCTTCCTTCACAATCGGATAGAGTTCGATGAACTCGCCCTGATGGTTCTGGCCGTCATTGATCAGTTCGGCAAACTTCTGGCCTACGGTCTCGATGTCGTGGAAACCTGGGAGCGACATGTTGCCGTTCAAATCGGTGGTCGTGGGACCCGGGTGGACGGAGAAGATCTCCACAGGCGTGTTGCTCTGCTGGAATTCGATGGCCATCACGCCCATCATTGCATTCTGAGCTGCTTTACTGGCGACGTAGGCCAGCGGATGCCAATAGGGACTGATCTCTGAGGGCACGGTCACGTTGGCAATGCGGCCTTCGTTTTTGGCTATCAGCGGTATCAGGGCCTTAGTGAGGGCGAAGGTGCCGATGAAGTTCACGTCGAGCGTCTCACGGATGACGCTGATCTCCGTATGTTCGCTATCGACGCTCATATCGCCAGGGATGCCGGCATTGTTCACCAAAAGTGTCAATTCCGGATATTTCCCGTTGATCTCCTTGGCGGCCTGCCCGACATTGGCAAGGTCTTTCAGTTCGATATTCACCCAGCCAAGCACGTCGATGCCGGCAGCCTTCAGTTCGCCGATGGCTTTTGTGGCGCGCTGCTCATCGCGGGCACCGATAATCACTTTCCAGCCACTGAGGCCGAGATACTTCGCAATTCCAAATCCGATGCCTTTATTGGCACCTGTTACCAATACAATCTTTTGTTTCATAAGTCTAATATTTTTGCATTTAAAATTCATCAAAGGATTGAGCTATTGTTTGCCTGATGTTTTCCTTCGCGGTTGTGGGTTGAAGGGCGATTTCGAGGGGTAAGTTGGGGGGATTGATATTAGCCTCAGCCGATGTCAGACAACCCTTAAACGAATCAATTGCAACGATGATCTTCTTCATATACAAATTACCATTAATCTCATATCACAATGTTATCGGTGGCTCCCAAAGATACAGCGCCATATCCACATGACCATTGGGCTTGAAGCGGACGCCCTCTTCCTCAAGCAGGGTACGCTGGCGGCTCCAACCTGGCGCTGTGCGACCTTCTTTGTTGACCACACGGTGACACGGAAGTGACTCTGCACCTGGCGTGTAGCGGAGCGTGCGACCCACCATCCGCGAATGGCTCGGCCAACCTGCCAAGGCGGCAATATGGCCATAAGTGGTCACCCGTCCGCGAGGGATCTGGCTGACGATATCCAGCACGGCATCGCGAAACACCCGTGCCTGCTCAGGCGACATCCTGTCAGGATAGTCCTTCATTTACACCAGCGTCTCTGCCAACTGCTCCAACAGGGCCTCGTCGCCGGACTTCATACGTGAGCGGATGGTGATCACGGGTTCTACGATCTCGCAGTCCTTCATGGCCTCAATCATCGAGCGCATCACCTTGCCTGCAGAGGGAGCCCAACTGCCGTTCTCAATGATGGCGAAACGACGCTTCTGGTAGTTCTTGATCTGGAGGTGGTAGAGGAAGTCATGCATCACGGGGAACACGCCGCCGTCGTAACTCGATGCAGCCACCACGACCGTAGGATAACGGAAAGCATCCTCGATTACCTCTGCCATATCTTCACGGCTCAGGTCGCTGACCACGACCTTCTTGGCACCCTTCTGGCTGAGTATCTCACCCAGGCGTTCGGCCACCTTGGCTGTACCGCCATGAATGCTGGCATAGGCAATGAGCACGCCCTCACTCTCAGGTTCATACTTACTCCAAGTGTCGTAGAGTTTCACAGCCTCAGTTAGTGCCTCACCATTCAGCACAGGACCATGCAGCGGACAGATGGTCTGAATGTCGAGGGCAGCCGCCTTCTTCAGAACGCTCTGCACCTGTATGCCATACTTTCCGCAGATGTTGAAATAATAGCGGCGTGCCTCACAAGCCCAATCGAAAGTCTCATTGAACATTGACCATTGAACATTGACCTTTTCTCCGTCACTATTGGAAAGCGCACCGAATTTACCAAAAGCATCGGCTGAGAACAGCACCTTGTCCTGACTGTCGTAACTCATAATCACCTCAGGCCAATGCACCATCGCTGCCGTGATAAACTTCAGTTCATGATGGCCCAACGAGAGTGTATCGCCTTCCTTGACGGTGATGACACGTCCCTCGAAGTTAAAGCCCTCGAAGAAGTTGGGCAGCATCCTCACGGCCTGAGCACTGCAAACGAGCTGCAAACCAGGATAGGTCTCCAGCATCCAAGCGATGAGTGCAGCGTGATCGGGTTCCATGTGGTGGGCCACCAGATAATCCGGCTGGCGGTCGCCCAGCGCAGCCTTCAAGTTTGCCTTCCACGCTTCGCTTTTGCGACGGTCGGCAGTATCCAAAACGGCAATCTTGTCGTCGTCGATCAGATAAGAGTTATAACTCATGCCCTCGGGCACAACATACTGGCTCTCGAAGAGATCGATGTCGAGATCATCGACACCGATGTACTTGATGGTATCACTAATCATATTCATTGTTTAAGTTGTTATTACATTTTCAAATCTTTTTCTTGAACCTCTCCTCAATGCTTTGGAAGATGACAAAGAGGGTGGGCACGATGAAGAGCAGCGCCACGGTGCCGATGAGCATACCACCGATGACGCCCACACCCAACGAACGGTTACCGTTGGCACCTACGCCTGTGGCAAGTGCCAGTGGCAGCAGACCGAAGACCATCGTCAGCGAGGTCATCAGGATGGGTCGCAGACGTACGGCAGCAGCATCGAGGGCAGCCTCAACAATCCCCATCCCCTGACGGCGACGCGTAGAAGCATACTCCGTCAGCAGGATGGCTGTCTTCGAAAGCAGACCGATGAGCATAATCAGTCCCGTCTGCATATAGATGTTATTCTCCAGTCCCCACAGCCGTGCGAAAAGGAACGAGCCCGCGAGTCCGAAGGGTACACTCAGGATGACTGCCATCGGGATGAACAGACTCTCGTAGAGGGCGCAGAGGATCAGATAAATAAAGATGATGCAGATGACGAAGACCAGTGCGGTGGTGTTCTGTGCCGAGGCCTCCTCACGCGTCATACCGCCAAACTCATAACCATAGCCCTCCGGCAACACTTCAGCGGCCGTCTCGCGAATGGCCTCGATGGCCTGTCCGCTGCTGTAACCCTCGGCAGCCGTGCCACCCACCTGTATCGACGGAAAGAGGTTGAAGCGCGAGAGCGTCTCTGAGCCATAGATACGTGTCAGCTTGATATACTGTCCGATGGGCGACATATCACCCTGATTGTTACGCACGAAGATATTGTTGAGCGACTCCGTGTCGAGACGATACTCGGGCGAGGCCTGCACCATCACACGGTAGAGTTTGGTAAATCGCACTAAGTTCGAGGCATACGAGCCGCCCACATAGCCACTGAGTGCCGCCAGCACATCACTGGGCGACACACCGCGACGCTTGCACAGGGCGGCATCGACCTCGACACGATACTGCGGATATTTCAGTGAGAAGTTGGTGAAGGCACGGCTGATCTCCGGACGCTCGTTCAATGCAGCAATCAAACGGTTTGTCTGCGTGAGCAGATCCTGGATGGTACCACCGTGCTTATCCTGCACATGCATCTCAAAGCCGTTGATACGTCCGAAACCCGGCAGCATGTTCTGCGTGTTCACTTGAATCTTGGCGTTGGCAATGTCGGCCGTACGACGATAGATCTCATCGACAATACTCTGCACGTCGTCGCCCTTACCCTTACGTTCACCCCACTTCTTCAGCTTCAGCGTGAAGTTACCGTTCGACGACGACTGCTCGAAATTGTTCGAGTTGCCAGCAATGAGTGAATAGATGCGTAACTGCGGCAGATCCTCGATACGTGATTCCACCTCTTTTAATATATGGTATGTCTGTTGCAGACTGCTTCCAGGCGAGGCCTGCACGTTGATGAACACCGTACCCATATCCTCATTGGGCACCAGACCTGTCTTCGTCGTGCGCATCATCCACACCAAGGCACCGACAGCCAGCACAACGAGTGCCAGACCTATCCAGCGGTGGGGGATGAATGTGGCCACAGCACGCTGATAGTGGCTGAGGACAGCGTTGAATTTTCTTTGGAGGTACGAAGGTGCGGGGGTGCGGGGGTGCGAGAGCGCACTCAGTGCCGGTGAGAGCGTCAGGGCATTAAAGAGCGAGATACCCACGGCGATGGCCATCGTCAGTCCGAACTGCGTATAGAAGGTTCCCGTGACACCGCTGATGAAGCAGACGGGCACGAAGACTGCCATAAACACCAGCGTCGTGGTGATGAGGGCGGAGGTGATGTCGTGCATCGCCGCCTCTGTAAGTGAAGAGTGAAGAGTGAAGAGTGAAGAATTTGCTACCGCCATACCCTCACCAGATCCTGTAGGGACTCCGGAAGGAAATTCTTCACTCTTCACTCTTAACTCTTCACTCTCCAGTTTGGCCTGCACGGCCTCCACCACCACGATGGCATCATCTACCACCGTACCGATGACCAGCACGAGGGCAAAGAGCGTCAGCATATTCAGCGAGAAGCCGATGGCATAGATGACGGCCAGTGTGGCTATGAGCGACACGACGATGGCAATGGCAGGGATGATCGTAGCCCGCCAACTCTGCAGGAAGAGGAACACCACAAGTATAACCAGCACCAGCGCCTCAAGCAGCGTCTCCACCACGTTGATGATGGAGGCGTCGAGGAAGTCCTTCTTCGACTCGATATCCTCGATGGTGATGCCCGGTGGCAGTGACTTGCGGATTTCCTCCACCTCACGGTCTATCTGTTTGATAATCTCATTGGCGTTCGACCCTGCCACCTGATTGATGCTGATGTTCACACCAGGGCGGCCATTCGTTTCACCTATTATATTATAGTTCTGCGAACCGAGTTCCACACGGGCGATGTCGCCAATGCGCAGCACGTCGCCATTAGGCTGCGAGCGCACCACCATCTGCTCATACCCCTGTTCGTCCTCATAGCGGCCACGATATTTCAACACATACTGGAATGTGTTCTGGCTCTCGGCACCCAGCGTACCCGTCGCCACCTCCACGTTCTGTTCGCTCAGTACCTGATTGATATCGGCAGGTGTCAGTCCGTAACGTGCCATCTTCTGCGGGTCGAGCCAGATGCGCATCGAGTAGTCGGCACCCATCACGTTCACCTCTCCCACTCCGGGAATACGGCTCAGGCGCGGCTCGATGTTGATCTTCGTATAGTTGGCAAGGAACGAGCGGTCGAACGTGCTGTCAGGACTATAGACCGACAGTTGCTTGATGTTCGACGTCTGTCGCTTACGCACGGTGATACCGCTCTTCACCACATCACTCGGCAGTCGGCCCTGTACAGTGGCGGCACGGTTCTGCACGTTCACCATTGCCATATCGGGGTCTGTGCCCTGACGGAAGAAGATGCCGATGGAGGCAGTACCGTTGTTCGAGGCCGTCGATGTCATATACATCATGCCCTCCACACCGTTGATGGCCTCCTCAAGCGGCACGATAACGCTCTTCTGCACCGTCTCGGCATTGGCACCGGTATAGCTGGCCATCACGCGCACCGTCGGTGGGGCGATCTCAGGGAATTGTTCCAAGGCCAGACGGCTCAGTCCGATGATGCCCACCAGCACCATCAGCACGCTTATTACCCCGGATAAAATCGGACGGTCAATGAATGTCCTTACGTTCATTTTTTACTAATGACTATTCCTTCCCTGAGCAGTCCGGCACCCTCGGCAATGATGGTATCACCGACTGCGAGGCCGTCGTCTACGATATATTCTTTCCCATTGTTCTGTCTGAAGAGCGTCACGGCAGTGGCTTTCGTCTTGCCGTCGACGACGCGATACACAAACGTGCGGTTCTGTAACTCATACGTTGCCTCCTGCGGAATGACGATACAGTTCGTGCGATGTGTCGGCACGACGATGGTCGCGCTGCCGCCGTTGTGCAGCAGATGACCGCCATTGGGGAACGTGGCACGCAGCGTCACAGCACCTGTCTGGCTGTCGACGGTGCCACTAATGGCACTGATGCGCCCTTCCTCGCTGTACTTCTGACCATTGCTCAGCCGCAGTTTCACAGACGGAGCCTTGCTGATGAACTCAGCGATAGAGCCGTACTGTGCCACGAGGTCGAGCACCTGGTTCTCGGTGATGCTGAAATAAGCGTATGCCTCGCTGTCGTCGGCCACGGTGACCAACGGCTCACTGATGTTACTGCTCACGAGCGAGCCCACATGCCAGGGGATCATCGACGCCACGCCGCTCACCGGACTCTTCACTTCCGTATAACTCAGGTTATTCCTGGCGTTCACCTCCTGTGCCTGCGCCTGTGCCAGGGCAGCCTCAGCCTCCTTCAGGGCGTTGTGCATCGTCTCCACGCTGACACCGCCCACCACATTGTTCTGTTGCAGCGTCTGCTCGTTCTGATAGTTCATCCGCGCTGTGGCGAGCCTGGCCTCCGCACTCTTTCGGGCTGCGACGGCCACTTCCAAGGCGGCACGGAAAGGCACCTGGTCGATGATGAAGAGCGTCTGGCCCTTACGCACCGTCTCGCCCTCGTTGGTGAGAATCTGCGTGATGCATCCCGACACCTGAGGGCGCACCTCCACTATCTGCCGTCCAGTCAGCCTTGCGCTGTACTCCCGGGAGAGCGTCATGTCCTTGCTCCCCACCACCATCGTCTGATATTGGGCTGATCCTTGCGCTGGTTTCTTCCCCTCTCCGCAAGACACAGTCAGCAGAGAAGCCGCAAGAAGTATGATTGCACAGTTCTTTTTCGTCATACAGCAATGGTTTTGTTTAGTTCAGGCTGCAAAGATACGAAAAAGAAGTGAAAAGTGAAAAGTGAAAAGTGAAAAATTTGCTACCGACGTACAAAAAATCGTAAATCGTAAATCGTAAATCGTAAATTATTGCTACCTTTGCGTCCTAAAAGGTTACCAGGCGGCCTATGTCTTAGGCAACTACTTCTTCCGCTGGTCGATGATCATCACCCTCACCGGCTCCGCCATCCTGGCGATATCAGGCAAATGGCGGGACAAAGGGTTCGTGTAATTACGAGCCAAGTTTTTATCTTCTTTAACGAAAAAAAGGCATCCCAAGACCTAAAAAAAATACAATTATACAAAAAAGCGTTACGCAAATTTGTATAATTAAAGAAATCTTATTATCTTTGTACCCGAATTAATAAAAAGAAGTATGATGATAAAGAATCCATTTCTGACCTAAAGCGCATCAACGATGTCGTTAAAGCCGATTCCCCTTGAATCTTATTCTTCATTTATCACATACCATTTTGCGCAAGGTGGACTGCAAATAGAACCAGAGGCCATTCGATATATCTATGAAAAATTCGAGGGCACCACGTGGTACATACAAAAAATATGCAATGAACTCTATGCTATGGCCAGCCCTGATAGTCCATGTGGTATCAAAGAGGTTGATATTGCCATCAACTATGCTGTCGAAGAAAAGGATGACACCTATCAAGACCTGCTGACAAGATTGTCCGCCAAGCAAAAGGCTTTGCTCATAGCTCTGGCTCGTTCAGGAAAGAACGTTCAGCCTACAAGTGGAGATTTTATCAAGAAATATCACCTTTCCTCTGCAAGTGCTGTGCAAAGAAGCCTATATTCTCTTCAAGATAAAGACATTATAACAAACGACAACGGAAGATATTATATATATGATTATTTCCTCTATTACTGGCTGACCAGGAAATAAGCCAACGAGAAGTTTTCAATAGTTATTCTTTTTCGCATCATCTTTTTATAATCTTTACCTATTTATATTTTAAAATCACTTAAAACAACAGTCAAAACGACGGATAATTCAGGAATTATCCTTACTTTTGCGACGCGAAACTGACAATTAATTAAAAAATTAGAAAATTAAAAAATTAGAAAATTATAAACGATGAAGACTGACATACAGATTGCGCGGGAATGTGAATTGCTGCCCATTGGGGAGATTGCCACACAGTTGGGGATCGCCCCTGAAGAGATAGAGCCGTACGGACGCTATATGGCCAAGGTGCCGGTGAGCCTGATCGACGAGAAGAAAGTGAAGAAGAGCCGGCTGATACTGGTGACGGCCATCAGTCCGACGAAGGCGGGCATCGGCAAGACCACCGTGAGCATCGGCCTCACGTTAGGACTGAACAAGATCGGCAAGAAGGCAGCAGTGGCCCTCAGAGAGCCCTCACTCGGTCCGTGCTTCGGCATCAAGGGCGGTGCTGCCGGCGGCGGCTATGCCCAGGTGCTGCCGATGGAGAAGATCAACCTGCACTTCACGGGCGACTTCCACGCGGTGACCTCCGCACATAACACCATCAGCGCGCTGCTCGACAACTACATCTACCAGCACCGCAAGGAGGGCTTCTCGCTGCGGGAGATCTACTGGAAGCGCGTGCTCGACGTGAACGACCGAAGCCTGCGCAACGTGGTGACGGGTCTGAGGGGCGACGGCGTGGTGAATGAGACGGGCTTCGACATCACCCCCGCTTCGGAACTGATGGCCATCCTCTGCTTAGCAACGAACGAGGAAGACCTGCAGCGCCGCATTGAGAACATCGTCTTAGGCGTCACCTCCGACGGCAAGCTGTTTAAGGTGAAAGATCTCGGTGTGGCCGGAGCCATCACCGTACTGCTCAGGGATGCCCTCAACCCGAACCTCGTACAGACGACGGAGCACACGCCGGCCTTCATCCACGGCGGACCGTTTGCCAATATCGCCCACGGCTGTTCGAGTGTGGTGGCCACGAAGATGGCCATGAGTTACAGCGACTATGTGGTGACAGAGGCAGGTTTCGGTGCAGACCTTGGTGCAGAGAAGTTCTTCGACATCAAGTGCCGCAAGGCCGGACTGCTGCCGCGACTGGTGGTCATCGTAGCCACCACGCAGGGTCTGAAGATGCACGGAGGCGTGGATCTGGATCACATCAAGGAACCGAACGCCAAGGGACTGACCGAGGGCCTGAAAAACCTGAACCGCCACATCCGCAACATGCAGGGCTTCGGACAGCCTGTGGTAGTGACTCTCAACCGCCACGATACGGATCTGGAGGAGGAAATCGCTATTGTGCGCAAGAACTGTGAGGACTTGGAGGTGGGCTTTGCCGTGAACGAAGCCTTCCTGAAGGGTGGCGAGGGTGCCATTGAACTGGCACAGACTGTGGTTGAGACGATCGACAAGCAGCAGCCCCTGCCCATCCGCTTTACCTATAAGGAGACGGACCGCCTGGAGGACAAGATAGAGAAGGTGTGCAAGAGTATCTACGGTGCATCGGCAGTGGAATACGGCAAGACGGTGACCAAGAAATTAGAATCGCTGCGCAAATCGTTTACCGACGACGATGGTGCCATCGCCCACTATCCCGTCTGCATCGCCAAGACGCAGTTCTCATTCTCTGCCGACTCCACCCGTTACGGCTCACCAGAGGGCTTCACTATCCGCATCCGCGACGTGATCCTGAACTGCGGCTCGGAGATGATCGTGGCCATCGCGGGTGACATGCTCCGTATGCCTGGACTGCCGAAGAGTCCGCAGGCGGAGCGCATCACCATCGTGAACGGCGAAATCGAGGGATTGTCGTAAGAAAATAGCCACAGATTTCACAGATTCTCACAGATGATACGATTGACACAGAAGATTCTCACAGAAAAAAATCTGTGATAATCTCTTTATCTGTGAGAATCTGTGTAATCTGTGGCTTTATTTAGAAGTTCCACTTCAGGGCGAGGGTGGGATTGACGAAGAACGTCTGGTCATCGTAGGTGTTGTAGATGAAGTTGTTGCTGATCTCCACCTCGGAACCGACGCTGAAGTGCGGTGTGAAGTTGTACCAGAACTGCGGCTCGGTGAGGATGACGAGCATACCGTGGCCATAGCGGTCCGGCTTGCTGTTCTCAGCGCGCCAGAAATCGATGAAGCCCGAGAAGGTACACTTCTTGTTGGCAAACGTCAAGCCCCACACACCCGTCAGCTGGAAACTGTTATAGGCCCAGGTGTAGTCGTAGCTCTTGAAGAAGCGCTTGTAGAGCAGCTGCACCGACCAGGTCTTAGAGAAGTCTTCGTTATGACCGTTGTAGGCGCCACCGAGGAGGGCGGCGTGCTGGAAACTGCGGATGTCATCGCGACCCAGGCCACCATCATACTCGATGTGAGCGGCAAAGGGAGACTCCTTGCCGAGCTTGAACTCACGGGAGATCTCAGTATAGGCGCTACGGAAGAACTTGTTTGTGAGGTCGAGATCAACAAAATAGTACCATGAACCCCAGGGGTCAGCTTTAAACTGCTCGAGGGTGACGGTGACTTTCTGACGATCAGGCTCCTGATCGGGATAGATGTTACGGCCGAAGTCGTAGTGCAACTGGATGTTCTGGGCTACGCTAATGAATAACGGACAATGAATAATGAATAAAACCAATAAAATCTTTTTCATACATATATTATTTTGGAAGTTATTTGACGATAAAAAATATGGGACGATTATTATTTGACATATAATTATCATATAATTGTTCATAAATGCTGCGCGCAGAAACCATAAATAAGCCGGGCGGCGTTGTCGGGGGCGCACTGGGTACCGAGGCGGCGGGAGACTTCGGCATAGCCTTCAAGCATGCGGTCACGGTCTGGGCCAGAGAGGATACGCTCCAGTTCGTGACGGATATGGTCGACGGTGAAGGTGTCTGCCAGGAGTTCGGTGACAACCTCGCGGTCGGCAATGAGGTTGACGAGCGAGATGTAAGGCACCTTGATGAGATAACGGCGCACGATGCTGGCGATTTTGGGCAGGGGGAGTTTGTAGCAGACCACCTGCGGTACATTGAAAAGGGCCGTCTCGAGGGTGGCGGTGCCACTGGTGACGAGGGCGGCGTGAGCCTTTGCCAGCAGCGGATAGGTCTCGTTATAGACCACCTCTACCCCACTCCCTTTGATGAAGGTGGCATAATAGTCGGCATCGATGCCCGGGGCTCCGGCAAGGATGACACGATAGTCGTTCATATAGGGTTTCACGGCCTCGATCATGGCCGGGAGGTTGTCTTTGATCTCCTGACGACGGGAACCGGCGAGGAGGGCGATGATGTTTTTCGAGGAAGGAGGAAAGAGGAAGGAGGAAGGAGATATGTCTGAGGCAGAATCTGCGGCAGGAGTATTCTCCCTCCACCCTCCACCCTCCTCCTTCAACCAATTCCGGACTTCATCAGCCGTGGGATTACCCACGTAGTGGATGGGATAATGGTGCTTTTTCTCGAAGAAATCTACCTCGAAGGGCAGGATGGAGAAGAGTTCATCGACATCGCGACGGATGTTCTTGATGCGGTGCTCCTTCCAAGCCCAGATCTTCGGGGAGATGTAATAATAGACGGGAATGTTTGTCCGAGATTTTACATACTCGGCAATCTTCAGGTTGAAGCCCGGATAGTCCACCAAGATGACACAGTCTGGCTGCCAGGATTGGATGTCCTGCTTGCAGAACTTCATGTTCTTCAGGATGGTCGGAAGGTGCAGCAGCACGGGAATCAAGCCCATATAGGCCAAGTCACGATAATGGCGCACGCGTGTGCCGCCAACGGCTGTCATCAGGTCGCCTCCGAAGAAACGGAAGTCCGCCTCGTTGTCAATTTCCTTCAACGAGCGCATCAGATGGGAGGCGTGGAGGTCGCCAGAGGCTTCGCCGACTATGAGGTAGTATTTCATTGAACAAGCCCCCTAAGTTAGGGGGATGGGGTCTGAACAAGCGTTTATCAAACCATTTATATTGAACATCATATCAGGAATCTGCGCTTGTTCAGACCCCTGTTGCCCCCTAACTTAGGGGGCTTGAAAACCAATCGGAGATGAGAGAAAGAGCGGAGTGGGCGGTGAGGTCGATCTGGGTGGGAGTGATGGCGACGTAGCCGTGATCGAGGGCCCAGCGGTCGGTATCCTCGGCATCGGGCTCATCGTTGGTGTAGTGGCCGACCATCCACCAGTAGTCGTAGCCTCGGGGATGATGGCACTTCGTCACCTCGTTGCCCCAGGTGCCATAGGCCATACGACAGACCTTCACACCCCTAAAATCCATACCTTCTCCTAACAACGGGAAGTTGACATTCAGGCACACGCCTTTGGGCAGTCCCTCGGCCAGCACCTTCGCCGTAATCTCACGGATGAGCGGACGGAGGGGCTCGAAGTCGGCATCGTCGCGATGGTCGCAGAGCGAGAAGGCTACGGAGGGGATGTACTTCATACAGCCTTCGAGGGTGACACCCATCGTACCACTGTAATGAGCATTGACGGAGGCGTTGTCGCCGTGATTGATGCCGCCTATAACCATATCAGGCCTCCGGGGGCAGATTTCAGCCAAGGCCATCTTCACACAGTCGACGGGTGTGCCGTTGCACGACCAAACTTGGACAGAGGTAAGAGGTAAGAGGTGAGAGGTAAGAGTTTCCCTGCGTATGAGGCGAAGCGGTGTGGTGGCGGAGAAGGCACAGGAGAACCCGCTGCGGGCGTCTTCCGGGGCACAGACAATGATGTCGCCATAGTCGGAAACCATCTCCACCAGCTGACGGATACCCTTCGCCTGATAGCCGTCATCATTGGAAATAAGTAGTAAAGGTCGTTTAATTTCCATAAAATATCAATGATTTGACTGCAAAATTACGAAAAAAGGTTTAAATGAA